>JAKSIO010000016.1 GCA_024398785.1 Bacteroidaceae bacterium
GTTGTGGAACAGGTGGTAGTTGAAGCCGCTCCTGTTGAGCCTGTCCAGAGCGTCCAGCAAGTGAACAACTACATGGGCTTGCTCGAAAAGACACTCGCAGAGGTAATCGTTCAGACGCAGGGAACTGCAATCGCAAATCAGGTAGTCGGTCAAATCAGCACCAAGGTTGACGAGTACATCCGTGAGAACTACGGTACGGTTAAGCGCAAGATTGAGCTTGAAGTGAACGAAACCAAGGTGGAGTTCGACGAAAAGCTTCACGCCAAGTTTGACACGGTCCTGAAATTCGTGAAGATGAACGAACCTGTATTCATGACTGGAGCAGCTGGTTGCGGAAAGAACGTAATCTGCAAGCAGGTTGCAAAGGCTCTCGGACTGGACTTCTACTTCACAAATGCGGTGACACAGGAGTACAAGTTGACGGGCTTTACGGATGCGTCTGGAGTGTATCACGAAACCCAATTCTATCAGGCATTCAAGAACGGCGGTCTGTTCATGCTGGATGAAATGGACGCGAGCATTCCAGAGGTTCTGGTAATCCTCAACGCCGCAATCGCAAACCGCTACTTCGACTTCCCGACTGGTAAAGACGCTGACGGAAACGAGGTCGGTGGATTCACAGAGGCACATCCCGATTTCAGAGTGATTGCCGCTGGTAACACATTCGGTCTTGGAGCAGATTACGACTATGTCGGAAGAAACCAGCTGGATGCAGCGAGCCTTGACCGTTTCGCACTGGTACGAGTTGACTACGACAAGGACATCGAGCTTTCCGTATGTGATAACGATTACGAGCTTGTGAACTTCTGCGATGACTTCCGCAAGGCAGCCGAGAAAGCTGGAGTACGCACAATCGTTTCGTACAGAGCAATCGGAAGAATGCACAAAATGGAGCAGCTCATGGACATCAAAGAGGTTCTGACTACCTGCCTGATCAAGAATCTCCAGAAAGACGACATCAACATGGTTCTGAACGAGTGTAAAGTTTCCAACAAGTACACAACCGCAATGCAGGAAATCGTGCGAGATATGGCAGATTAACCAAACTTCCCTGAACCGCTTGACATTGTACCACTTTTGTGGTACAATGTTATAGAGGACAGGAAATGTCCAAACTAAGGAGGTAGTCACCATGAAACAACAGATTATCAAAACAAAAAAGAGCCGTGATTACACGCTCAACGTAGAAATCTTCAACTCGGCAGCAGAACTTGAAAGAGTTAACAAGTCCCGTAAGCTTAGACCTGATACCTATTGCTATGATACAAGTGAAAGTGACGTTGAGTGCAGATCTGATTGGTACGGAGTTTCCAGCAAGGAAGAAGCGTACAAGCTCCTGCATGATGGCTGGTCTGAAAAGCTCCATGAAATGAGAACCCTTGCGAACAAGGTTAAGACGAACGGTAGCGGAAAGAGAATCACTTTCCAGAACAATGTAACTGGTTTCGCTCCCGTAGTACCGCTTGCAATTATGAACCTCCCAAACAGCATGATTGACACCCGAATGAAGCCGATTAAATCCAAGGTTGTCAGAATCATTTACAACATCGGATGTAACGCTTGTACTTCTTCCGATACCATATTGAAGAATGGTATGAATGTAATCGAGGCGGTAATCAATCTGGAGAACAGCGGTTACAGATGTGAGATACTTGCAATGCAGGCATATGCAGGTGGTTGCAGTCCATATAACAGCGCGGACGTTCTGATGCTGAAAATCAAAGATGCAAACCAACCTATGGATTTGAAGCGCGTGATGTTTCCGCTGATTCACCCTGCAATGTTCCGAGTGGTAGGTTTCGACTGGCAGGACACTTGCCCAATAGGTAAAAGCCGTTCAGCAAAAGGCAGACCCCTAAGCCGTGAGGTAAGTAATGTTGATGAACTTATCAAAGAGGCGTTCGGTGAAGATTATTACTACTTCGACGGTCAGCAGATGTGCGGAAAAAGCGCATCGCATATTGAGAACATACTTAAAGGGGCTTGACAAATCCGCTCTTTTGTGGTACAATATATTCGGAAATCAGGGACACCCGAAACGGTGTCCCTCCGTTGAACGAAAGGAGTACATCATGGCTTTTACACCTAGACTTGACAAGCCCAAAAAGGGTAATCCGTACTACAACACAAAATCAAACGGTGGTTACAGTACGGCAATCAAAGGCAAGCTCCGCTCCAATGGAAAACCTGACATTGAGTGCGATGTGCTTGCAAACTGTGTCGGATATGCCTTTGGCAGAGTGAACGAGATTGCAGGTGACACGAAGATGTCACTTCTCGAACCTCGCAATGCTGAGAACTGGTTTGACATTGCTAAGTCTAAGGGGCTTGAAGTAGGCTCAACGCCGCGATTGGGAGCAGTCATGTGTTGGGCAAAGGGTAAAGTCGGAAACGCTGCTGACGGTGCAGGACACGTTGCCGTGGTCGAAAAGATTCTTGACCCCACAACCGTAATTACATCTGAAAGCGGTTACAATGCACAAAAGGCGTTCTGGACACAGACCCGTTTGAAAGGGTCTGGAAATTGGGGACAAAGTTCTCAATACAAATTTCTCGGATTTATTTATCATCCGAATGTAAAGGAGGAATCCACTTTGAACAAGACTTTGCGAAAGGGCGACACTGGATCTGACGTTAAGCTCTTGCAGAAGAAACTCGCAGACCTTGGCTATTACTATGCGGACAAGATTGACGGAGATTTCGGACGCATCACGAAAGGTTGTCTTATGTGTTATCAGGAAGAACACAATCTTTCTGTTGACGGTGTTTGCGGTCCTGCAACACGGAAAGCTCTTGGGTGGTGATATGAAATGACATTGCAGGAAATCAGAATCAAACGAGGTTTGTCACAATCCCAACTCGCAGAAAAGGCAGGGGTTAAACTCCGTACCTTGCAGCACTATGAGCAGGGAACAAAGAACATTGACGGTGCTAAACTGCATACGCTGCTTAACATCGCGGATGCTCTTAATTGTCCGCTGACGGCTATTCTGAAAGATGAAGAACTCAAATCGAAAGCAAAAAGGGTAACACTCTAAGTGTTACCCTTTTCTATTTTGCACAAAAAGCGTACCTCAACTTTGTGAAACATTTTATGTCGCAGACCTTGACTTTATACCACAAAAGTGGTATACTAGAGATACAGTAAAGGAAAGGACGGAGCGCAAAGCTCCGAATGGTGAACGGTTATGACAAGAATTAGTGATAGAAACGATTGGTTTGAACTGTGGTTCAGCGATAAACAGTCCATGATTAACACAATGCTTGCTAACATGAAAGCAGACCTTGAAGCTGGTTACAATTACTTCGGAAAAAGCATCACGGAACAGCGTAACATGATTGATGCTTACAAGCAGGAGTTCGACAATCAGGTTGATGAATTCAAGCACATGGAGGACAAGGAAGTAAACCGCTGGTGCTTCTACGACATGAAGAAGCGCGGCGCAATCGAATAAACCAAATAAGCCCAGCGGTCAGGGCGGTTGACCGCATAAGGAGGAAGTTATGAAAGAATATGAAGTTTGGTACAACGTGAACAAGATTGATTTGAACTCAAATGAAATGCAGGTTGCACGTAGACAGAGGATGATAATTGAGGCAAAGGATGTTTGGGAGGCAATGGATAAGGCAGCACAACTAGCCGCTATTGATATTGAACTAGAATCTATGGACAATGAACACTTTGCCTATGAGGTTGATGATGTGAGTGCAAGAGAGCGCAAATAGTCGAAACGGAGCGGTTGCTCCGTCATGCAGGATTGGTCGCCTGCATCTGATGATGACAGACCAGAAAGGATGATACATATGAATATTAAAGGCGTTCTTATTGACGTATTCAACGAAAAAGCGGAGGTGGTAGAAATCGAGAAAAGCTTGGAATCGTACTACAAGATTCTTGATTGCACCTGCATTGACATCACAAGCCGAAAGATTGGTGATCGTGAGTTTGACATTGTATGCGATGACGAGGGTCTTTTCCATGAACCGCAGAAAATAAGCGCGATAACTAAGGCACATAAACCTGCACTGGTTGGAAACCTGTTAATCGTGAAGTTTGACGGAGAGGAGGACATCACAAGCTTGGATGATGACGATATCCAGTACGTAATGCAGCGTGTCAGACACTTATACACCAACAGTTATCCTCTTGGATATCCTATGATTACTGACTTAGAGTATTAAACCCCTCTGTCGCTTACGGAGCTAACCGCATTTGAGGGTCTAATTGAAATATGGTGTCACTACACCTTAAAAAGAAACCCCTCTTAAATCGCATTCTGGAGGCAAATAACAAAACCCCACTCGTGAGCAACGCGAGTGGGGTTTTTACATGGAGGGAGATAAACCATAACCGTGTTATTAGTATCGGTTCTATTCCTGATTTTGATACATATAATCTACATCGGGAGGTGAATTTGTGAAACGGTATCTTGTGCGATTCCTAAATGTTGCAGGTGATGAAGTAAGGCGCAAAGGATTCCACACTCGAAAGGAGGCAGAGTATTACGCGCACTTTGTAGCACCAACTGAATTCAGGTTTAACAATTACAAGATCAAACGCATTCGATAATCAATCCTCTATGAACAACTGACACCAATACGTTCCGTAACTTCCCCCGTTGCTTTCTCCGATGCCGAGCTTTGTGTAACTCTTATTCAGAATGTTTGCCCTATGTCCAGAGCTATTCATCCAAGCAGTCATGACCTCTTGTGGTGTCTTTTGTCCTGCGGCAATGTTTTCACCTGCGGAACGATATTGCACTCCAAAACTTTGGAGCATTTCAAACGGTGATCCGTATGTCGGGCTTGTATGATCGAAGTACCCTTTATTCGCCATATCCTTTGCTTTCAGGACGGCAATGTCATCAAGCTTATCTGATAGCTGTAAGCCTTTCAATCCTTGCTTAGAGCGTTCTGCGTTGACTAAGCGCAATACCTCTTGTGCATACTCTGTTTTTTCGCTGCGGTCAACTTCATTATCGCTTTCGGAAATATTGTCTGATCCAGAATTAGAAGTAGTTCCTGTTCCAGTGTTCCCATCTGGAAGCTCGACTTCATCTTTCGGGTGAATCAAATGCTGATTCTTAAAGTGTTTGTTCAGGCGAAGAACATCATGGAAATTTACATGGTATCGTTTGGCTATAATCCACATAGAATCGCCTTTGCGAACATCGCAGTGTTGCGCTGCGGCAGGTGATACAAAACCAAAGACTAGGGCGGCAGAGAGCGTGTATAAAGCAAGTTGTTTTTTCATGATATTAGTATTCGCAGTATTCGCAGTAAATAGACAGAAAAACGACAGTCCAATTTTGGACTGTCGGTTTCCAATAGCGGTGTAACCAAAAGCTAGAGAGGATATTTGTCCAGCTGAACTTGCATAGTATGCCCTGATATGTTACAGATAACCGCAAATGTTACACTTCAAGCGGTTCATCTGTAACACTTTTTTCTTTCGTATTCACGCGCTTTTCAATATGCGTTACACTTGTTACACTTACTCTTGACTTATTTTTATATAAGGATGTAAGTATTATATAGGAAATATTATGAAGATATACAAGTATATATATATATAATATAAAAAAATATAGTATATATGCCGTTTTATCTGTAACAAGTGTAACACCACATGAAAATTATAGAATTTACGTGATTTCATGCGTTACACTTCACGCTGCATGAAGTGTAACATCTGCTTGGAAGTGTAACATTTTCACACGGTTGGACACGGAACGTATCCCACAAGTTGCCCACAAAAATAATCAGAAAGTCAGTAACAGCGCGGTTTTCAGAGCCTATATCATATTTCATTCAAAAATACGATGTGCGTCTGTGAGGTCAGTCATGGCGCGGTATGACTGCATCTGTCATAAATTTACACCCTATAAAACCCCGATAAATCTGCATCATAGCCCACAAAATGCCCACACGTTGCCCACACTTACGATAGCAGGTTCTCCACATAATCATCGAAAATATCAATAGCCTTTATCAGCTGCTCCGCATTCTTATGAGTGTATACCGTTTCCGTGATAGTCGTGCCTACATGACCCATTATCTTCTGGACAGCGACAGCGTTCAATTCCGCATTACTTGCAATCGTGGAGAAAGTATGTCTGCAATCATGCGTGGTATTGTCTGGAAAATGCTTTTTGAATTTGATTCTGTAATTGGAATAGATTATCTTGTTTTTGTTTTTATTCACGAACAGATATTTTTGATCTGGATTGTAATACGCTTTTATGATTGGAGCAATGTGTCTGCTGATTGGAACGATTCTATTTGTTCCTGCTTTGGTTTTCTTACCACCAATCATCACTCTGTTTTCCATATCAATATTTGCAGTTTCCAATTCAAGAAGCTCGTCAACTCGGAAACCAGTCATGCAGAGAACAAAAGCGATGTCCTTTTCAAAGATGTTATCGTTCCGCATATCTCGCAACTGCTCTTTTGTCATAGGCTTATGAAGCTTTTCTTTATTCAGCGTGTCAACCACTTTCAAAGTCTGGACGTAATTCTTTGTCACAATGTCATTGTCAATAGCAAACTTAAACACCTGATTCATGATTCGCTTAACTAGCTGTTTAGTTCCGATTGCCTTATCTGACATCCCGTCAATGACTGCTTGCAGTTGAGGATGTTTGACATTTACGATCGGCATTTTGGAAAGCGGACTAAGATACTTGTTGTAAGCCGAACGTAATTGAGATTCTACTTTCTTGTTATCGTGATTTCGTAATTTCTCGGATTGCTGGTATACCTCGTAAAATGTTAGTTTCTGATTTCCTATGTACCACGGATGATGATTGAATTCTGCAAGGGCTATCATAGCCTCTTTGCGGCTTTCATAATATCCTATGGTATTACGAACCTGCTTACCCTCTGGAGTGCGCTCAACGGTAACTCTGGCGCGATATGGTCTGCGTCTGTTGCCTGATAACTTTTCTACTGTACCAAAACCATTTGGATTCTTCATTGTTCAATCTCTCCCTTGTATTTATCGAAAATATCCTCTGCATAAAACAGTACCTTGCGGCGACCGTCATCGTTCATTTGGGATATAAGGGTATAGAATTCCACTCCCACATATCCGAATATCCTGCTGATTTCTTCGATCAATTTTATTTCCTTTGACATCTCGGCAGAATCATACTTTGTGTCAAAGTCATCCCAACCCATTATATAGGAGGGAGATACTTCGAATACTTCTGCAATCTTTTCGATTGTTTCAGGCTTGATGTTGGAAACACTTCCCTTTTCATATTTCTGTACGGTTGCTTTCTGGACACCGAGTATCGTTCCCACTTGCTCTTGTGTCATGCCGCGCTCTTTTCTAAGTTTCTTGATGCGCTCACCTATTTTTTTCAACTAAAATCATCCCTTTCAGTATCATGTTAGCATATTTTTATTACAATGTGTATAAAAAGTTTCATAAATGGTTATGTTAGTATCGTGCAATGTTACAAAAGTAGCGTGAACCTATTGACAAAATATGCCATTTATGTTATACTTTGTACATAGCATAACACACGATGCTACAACAATAAAATAGGCAGGAGGTGATAGGATGAACGAATCTGAACGACTGTTGCGCTCCAAAATGGGCTACTTCGGAGATAACCTGATAAGTTTAGGTGATGCACTTGGTATCCGTTACACAACGCTTTCTAGGAAAGTTCGCGGACAAGCGGATTTTACACAAAGCGAAATGTCAATCATCAAGACGCGATACAATCTAAGTGACGAGGAGTTTGCTCAAATCTTCACAAAGGAGGTTCTGACATGAAAGTTGTGGAGGCGGCGGCAAAGCTGAACAAAAGTCCTGAATACATCCGTATGGGATTGCAGACAGGACGCTTACCGTTTGGAACTGCTGTAAAGGTATCACCGCACAGATGGTCGTACCACATCAGCGAAAAACTGTTCCGTGAATATGCAGGAGGTGATTGAAATGCCAAAATTCAAAATCACCTATACGGAGGGCGATGTAATCAACAAGACAGCGGAGGTTGAAGCCGCAAGCGCGATTATAGCAGTTGTAAATTTCACACTGTCCCATACTAATACATCGGAAATTAAGTCAGTTGTGGAGGTGACGGAATGATCGGAGAACGATGGTTGCCGATTCCAGACTACAACGGAGTTTATGAAGTAAGTGACCGAGGGAATGTCAGAAGCGTGATTTCTGGTATAGGATACCGAATCAGAATTCTTAAACAAGAAAAGAGAAATGGATATTTAAGTGTGAATCTTTATCTTAACGGTAAAGCGAAACACCATTATATTCACAGGCTTGTAGCAATGGCATTCATTCCAAACCCAGAAAACAAACGTGAGGTAAATCACATTGACTGCAACAAGCACAACAACGATGTTTCAAACCTCGAATGGTGTGACAGAAAGTATAATCTAACACATTCATATGAAAACGGATTGAAACGCTTCGGAGAGAATCACGGCGGACATAAATTGACAGAAGAACAAGTTCGAGAAATTCGGGAACTGCGAGGAATTGAAACGACAAAAGAGATTGCAAAGCGATTCGGAATTGCTCAATGTACGGTAAGTGCAATTCACCTGCGGCGCATTTGGAAAGAGGTGGTTTGAATTGAGTAATGTGCAGCTTTTCCCGTTTCAATCTGAAATCCTGAAAGAAACGACAAATGAAAACAAAGTCGCGTATTACTTGGATTAGGGGCATGGGACTTGGCAAGACGTTTGTCGGAGCGGAAAAGCTCATACAACTTGGTGTAGGTGTGAATCTGGTTATTTGCCAAAAGTCGAAAGTGCTAGACTGGATTGAGCATTTCGTGAAGAATTACGATGTTCACCTGTTCGATTTGACAAATAAAGCTGGTTATGCTGCATTCAAGAGCGTTTTGGAACATGAGTATGACAAGCCTATGATTGCGGTAATCAATTATGATCTGGCATTCCGCAGACCTGATTTGGCAAGGCTTAAAAATTTCACGCTGCTGCTTGACGAAAGCTCCCTGATTCAAAATGAAAACGCGAAACGGTCAAAGTTTATTCTGGATAAACTGCATCCTGCAAACGTGATTCTTCTATCAGGTACACCAACGGGCGGCAAGTACGAAAAGCTTTGGTCGCAATTACGTCTGCTCGGCTGGAAAATATCGAAAGACTTGTTCTGGATACAGTATGTGGATGTTGAGTATCTGGACAATGAGGGTTTCCCGATAAAGGTTGTCAGAGGGTACAAAAACATCGAGCGGTTGAAATCAAAGATGCGGCAATACGGATGCAGGTTTATGAAAACGGACGAGGTATTTGACCTACCTGCACAGACGTTCATTGAAACGGATATCAAACCTAGTAAAGAATACAGAAGATTCCGAAAAGACAGGGTTATCACCGTAGGAGAAACCGAGCTGGTTGGTGACACCATTTTGACTAAGATGCTATATGAGCGGCAGTTATGCGGACAGTATAACGCAGACAAGCTCGAAGCATTGCAGGATATTTTGGAATCGACTGATGACAGGGTTTTGGTGTTCTACAATTTCAATGAGGAATTGCGATTGATTGAGGACATCTGCATGGAGATTGACAAACCGTTATCCATTGTGAATGGACAAGGGCGCGACCTTTCTCTGTATGAGGAATACTCCAACAGCGTGACAGCTGTCCAATATCAAGCAGGTGCAATGGGGCTGAATCTCCAGAAAGCAAATCGAATCGTGTATTTCACATTGCCGTTGTCCAGCGAGTTATTCGAGCAGAGCAAAAAGCGCATACACAGAATTGGTCAAAAGTCAACTTGCTTTTACCATGTGCTTATGTGTAAGAACAGCATTGAAGAACGTATATACGAAAATCTAAAAATGCGGAGGGATTACACGGATGACCTTTTTGTTATGGATTCTGATGACGGTTACTGACCCACCTGCATATAAAGACCCCGAACCAGCAAAGGCGGTGGCAGAGTATGGACATGGCTCTTTTCTGGTCGGATGTCGCACAAGCTGCATTGAATTACATCGTGGTTAGTACGATATCAAACAGCAATCAAAAGCAAACGGTTCTCGATCTGAAAACTGACCTGCGGACAACGAAAGAGGATTTACTCGCAGAGTTGAAAACAACGCAGGAGCAGCTTATGAATCAGATTAAGGACAGCAACAAGAATTGAGGTGGTATGTATCGCGCAAGAAAAGCTGTTCGAGAACAAAATCAAAAAGCACCTGCAAGAGAAAGGCATCTGGTATGTCAAGTATTTTGCAAACCGCATGACGAAAGTCGGTGTTCCTGATATTCTGGCTTGTGTAAACGGTTACTTTGTAGCAATTGAGGTTAAAGCGCAGAACGGCAGACCTGCACCGCTCCAAATCCACAACCGCGACGCTATACGGCATTCAGGAGGCATTTCGATAATCTTATACCCTGACCAGTGGGAGGACTTCAAACTGCTGATTGACGACCTGCTGGAACGACCAGACCACTTGCAGTGGTCAGAACAAATGAGTTTTGATAAGTAGGAGGTTTTTATGAAAGACAAGATTGAGATTACCCAAAAGCAGTTCACAATGGCAATGGCAGAGGCTACTAGCAAATTCATGGAAGAAATTAAGACAGAAGCTGATTTCGAAACTGGAGCGATGGTTATTATGCTTTGTGGCATTCTGCAAGCCGAATCTGCAAAAATCCTGTTTAAGGATGATGAAGATGCAAGTAAGTCACTCGCGGATTGAGTGCTTCAAGAAATGTCCTTATCAGTACCAGCTACGGTATAAGGATAAGTTGAAAACCTACTTCAACAATGATCCTGCGAATCCTTTGGTAATAGGTACTGCTCTGCATACTGGAATTGAAAAGGATGTGCAGACCGCTATCAAAGAGTATTACGCGAATTATCCCGTGATTGATGATAAGAACATCGAGGAGGCAATCAAGCTCGAAGCTGTTATCAAAAAGTGTCGTGAAGTTGTACCTCGCGGATTGTTTGAAGTGAAAGTACAATGCCCTGAATTTATTGGGTACATCGACCTGCTTGTCCCATGTGGAACAGATAAAAACGGAATAGAATGGTTCGATATGTACGATTTCAAGTACAGCAACAATACGAAAACCTACTTGGAATCTGGACAGCTGCATGAGTACAAGTTCTATTTTGAGCGTACCAATCCGAACAAACGAATCCGTAAGATGTATTTCCTGTTTGCGCCGAAAGTCGCAATCCGCATGAAATACAAGAACAAGACCAATCCGAGGGATGAAACCCTTGAAGAATTCCGCGCACGAATACGGAGTGAATTGGACGGTAAAGAGCCTCAACTTGTTGAAGTGCAGTATGACATTGAAAAGGTCAAAGACTTCATGAGGAGTGCCAACGAGTGCCGTAGTGCTACACAATTCCCGAAGCAACCGTCACGACTTTGTGACTGGTGTGAATATCAAAAATTCTGTGAAAATGGAGAGGAGTTAGAAATTATGAATCTTCCCGAAAACAAACGCCGCACGGTTGAGGCGACCAAAAAGAAAAAGCTCTGGCTTTATGGTGCGCCTTTCAGCGGCAAAACCTATCTCGCAAATGAGTTTCCCGATCCGCTCATGCTGAACACTGACGGAAACGTAAAGTACGTTGATGCTCCGTTCATCCCGATTAAGGACGAGGTTACGGTCGAGGGTCGTATCACAAAGCGTACCTTTGCTTGGCAGGTATTCAAGGACGCTATTTCCGAGCTGGAAAAGAAACAGAACGACTTTAAGACCATTGTCGTTGACCTGCTCGAAGATACATACGAGTATTGCCGCCTGTTCATGTATGACCAGCTCGGAATCACTCATGAATCTGATGACAGTTTCCGCGCTTGGGATAAAGTCAGAACCGAGTTCCTGTCTACCATTAAGCGGCTCATGAATCTGGATTACGAGAACATCATCCTGATTTCACATGAGGATATGTCCAAAGACCTCACCAAAAAGACTGGTGATAAGGTTACGGCAATCAAGCCTAATATCAACGATAAGGCGGCTTTGAAAATCGCTGGTATGGTAGACCTTGTTGCTCGCGTAATCGCTGACGAGGGCGAGAGAACCCTGTCTTTCAAGAACAATGAAGTAATCTTTGGCGGCGGTCGCCTGACCATGACTACCACTACTATTCCTTGCGACTATGACGAGTTGTGCAAGGTGTATGATGACGCAAATCATCCGCGCAAAAAGAAAGCTGCTCCTGCTGCTGAACCTGAAAAGGTTGAAACTGCGACCGTAAACACTACGGGTGAAACTCCTGAAACACCTGCGGAGCGTCCGAAACGCAAGTCCAGACGTACTGTTGAAGTGCCTGCGGAAGAAGTTACTGCGGTTGATGATTCTGGAAATGAAACTCCGCTTACTGAGCTTGTTCCTGAAACAGCTGGTGAAACTGTAACCGCTGATGTTCCTGCGGATGATGATAAACCGCGCAAACGTCGCAGACGCAAAAAGACTGATGATTCTGATTCCGAATCTGATGTCGAAGTGGGGTAAGGGGTCTACCGTATGGATTGACCGAGGATGATTTCGAGGAAATCCTTGCGGATCAAGAATACCCGTTTTAATGGAGGTGTATAAAATGCAGTTTGACCTTGAAAGTTTTCGGGATGTTGAAATCATAACGCCTGAGTTTTACGAGTGGCTTGTAAAGAACGGCTTTAAGACCGCGCCTGCAAGCACAAAGTATCACGGAGCATTTGATGGCGGTTTGTATCAGCATTGTTGCAAAGTTACTGAGGAGCTTGTGCGATTGACAAACAATCTCGGTTTGAAATGGCAGCGAAAAGATTCTCCGTACATCGTAGGAATGTTTCATGACCTCTGCAAGATTGACCAGTACGAGCAAACCGAGGACGGTTACGAGTACAATCGGTTGCCAATGCTTGCAGGTCACGGAGAGAAATCAATCATGCTGCTGTCGCAGTTCATGACGCTGACCGAGGAAGAAATGCTTTGCATCCGATATCATATGGGTGCTTATGTCAAAGATGACTGGAGCGGATTTGACTTGGCAATCAAGAAATATCCGAATGTCCTGTACACTCATACCGCCGATATGTTGGCGAGTAAATTATATGTTTAATGGAGGAAATAACAATGATTGATTTCAGCAAGTTTGATAAGCAGGTAGACCTCGAAGGTCTGCGAAAGGACATTGAAGAAGCCGAGAAGAACGGCGGTGGCGACTACAAGGAAGTTCCCTGCGGAACGTATGAGGTTCGCATTCAGAAGCTTGAACTCACGCAGAGCAGCAAAGATGACCCTATGGTTACGTGCTGGTTTAAGATTATCGCTGGAGAGTATAAGGGTTCTCTGATTTTCATGAATCAGGTTATCACAAAGCCGTTCCAGTTCCACATCGTAAACGATTTCTTGCGCAGTCTGGAAAGCGAACAGGAAATCAAGTTTGAATCCTATCGTCAGTATGCGGAGCTGCTCATGGATATCATGGAGGACATTGACGGTTCTTGCGAGTATGTTCTGGAGTACGGCGAAACCAGCAAGGGATTCAGCACATTCAAGATTACGGACGTATTCGATGTTGAGGAGTAATTCCGTTTGAGTTCGTATGCTCACCATTTCACAAACTTGGAGTGGTGAGCATATGTGCAATATGGATAAATTACAGCATCAAACATTGTGCAGTATTTTCTACTTCCAACTATTGACAAAATACCCCTTTTGTGGTATACTGTAAATACAGTAAAGGAAACCCGAAACCACAAAGGAGGTGGGGATATTATGAAAAACACAATAACATTGGTTTTCAAAAAGAAAGGAATGCTCATGGTGCAGAAGCCGATGAAATCTATGCGTGACATCACAATCCAGACTATGGAGAAAAGCGGATGGAAGCTCTGGAAGCAGTTCGGATGAAAGCGGCAACGAATGGCGACATGAAAGTGAGGATCTGAACATGAAACAGTACGACGAGTTTGCAAATACATTGCTTACAACCTGCATGAAGCTGTCAGGGCTTTTGGCTTTTGCAGTCACTGTGCTGCACGGAATGTGTATTATTTAATAACGCTCCTGAGCAGTCGAGCGAATCGGCTGCATCCCAATGGGCTGCCCACACGCACCGCGGAGCGTGAAGTCTTGTAGAGTGTTTGGGCGCGACCTACAAACGAATCTGGCTACGGCATGGAACTTGACCGCAAAGGCTACCAGACAGCGGTGACAACTCGGAAAGACGAGCATCTGGAACAGTAGCAAAGTGGTAATGCCGTCGGTACAAGCCGTAAAGTCGCAGGTTCGATTCCTGCCTGTTCCATTCAAGCAAATACTCAAAAATTTATTAAGGAGGTTTTGAACTATGGCACACGAAAATTTGCAATTGAGAAACTGCGCTGATTGCACTCACTACGGAGAGCGATGCATTCCCGCTCCGAACGGATGCGAACACTTCTCTCCAGCGTACAAGAAACCTGCACCCGACCCACAGCAGATTTATCTTGACGGTTGGCAGGCAGGTTTCAAGGCAGGTGCGGAATCCGTATTGCGCAAGCGTCAGACTGATTCTTTCGACCGCGAGGAGGAGGCTTACAATGATCGCCCTATGACTGATTCTGAAATAGCTCAGGAGTGCGCAAGGAGGGGATAAGATGATTAAGCGCGGTGAGGTTTATTACATACTCAAAGAGGATAGTCAAAACTCTGGATGCGAAATGCGTTCAAGCCGTCCTGCAATTGTTGTATCGAATGATAAAGCTAATCTGCATTCACCTGTGATTGAAGTGGTCTATTTGACTACTCAGGAAAAGAAAGACCTGCCGACACACGTTGCAATCAACAGCACTGGCAGACGTTCAACGGCTTTATGTGAACAGATTCACAGTGTTTCAGTTGACCGAGTGTCAGATTGCTTGGGTGTATGTACTGATTCGGAAATGCAGATGATTGACATTGCGCTGGCTGTCAGTGTAGGGATTAACTTTGGTGAACCGCTTGAAGCAGTGCTTGAACAAACCAATGATGATGTTGATGTTGTACGGGTTATAGCGGAGCGTGATACGTACAAGACCATGTATGAGCATCTTCTGTCCAAAGTGATTGGAGGTTATAATGGATAATATTTGTGTTTGCTGCGGTGAGCCGATTCCAGAGGGTAGGCAGGTTTGCGCAAAGTGCGAGAAAGTCCCGTGCTACGGATGCACTGATCGTTCCTGCGGTTGTCACGATTCCTGCGAGAGATACGCTCTTTATCGTAAGGGTCAGGATGCAAAGCTCGCTGTTAAAGAGAAAGCTTGGAGAACGAGAAACGATTATATCCATTTCAAAAACGAGAGCTTTGACAAGCGCAACCGCGAGCTGCTGAAAAAAGGCAAGAAAATCAATTCGAAGTTTCGGAGGAAATGAGTATGTTTCAGTTCATTATTGGTTATGTTCTCGGAATTTCCAGTATTACAATCGCAGCGATTGCGATGTCACACGACAACAAGAAATGAGGTGTGTTTAATTGAATACTGACCAGAAACAGAAATGCAAGTTCATCGCTGATCATTACGGCGAAAAGAAACAGGAGATTCAGGCGGTGCAGGAGTTTACCGAGCTGAACCTGCTGCTGACCAAGCGACCTGACCAGCGCAAGCAAATGAATTTCCGCGAGGAAGTCAAGGGCGAGATTGCCGACTGCCTGATTATGATTGAGCAGTTGCAACAGATTCACGGTATCTCGGATGGCGAGCTTTTCAATACGGTTGAGTTTAAGCTAGCACGGCAGCTCCACCGTATCGAAAGTGAGGTGCAGAAGAATGCGACCGATTGATGCGGATACGCTATATAGTAAATTGCATTCTATCGGTGGATGCGATGCAAAAGATGAATTTGCGAAAGGGTACGATGACGGAGTAAGCGCGGCTATTGATTGTTTGCAGGATGCGCAAACGATTTACGTTTCGCCTGTAAAGGACAAGGAAAACGACCGCATCAAGCAGCTTGAAAAGATGGTCGAGGATCTGCGCGATGAACTTGCAACGTGCAACTGGATCATCGACAGGCAATGTGCCGAAATCGAAAAATTGAAGAAGAAAAAGCGAGGTTTTTAGAATGATTATTCTTGCACTTTCAATGGTCATTATCATTTATATTTGTGTAAAGGGTTGGCAGATCGCTTTGACTGACAAGCTGCATGAGGATGCAGAGCATTACGCAGAGCAGCGGTATCTTGAACACATCAATAACACTCGATACAAGGTGCATATCAAGCAGCGCATTGTTGACGAGATGCGGAGGTGATTCCTATGACGCTTCTCTTTTATGATTGGGAGGTATTCAAGTACGATAATCTTGTCGTAATCATTGATCCCGAACATAGAAAAGAACTGGTTTTCGTAAACGACACCGATGGATTTCATATGTTTTATGAAGATCATAAAAATGACATCTGGATTGGTTACAACAGCCGCAACTATGACCAGTACATATCGAAAGCGGCATTGTGCGGTTTCAATCTGAAAGAAGTAAACGACTTCATCATCGTGCAAGGAAAAAAGGGTTTCCAGTATAGCAGTCTGTTTCGTAAATTCCCAATCATTGACTATGATGTAACTACTGGTTTTCATGGATTGAAACAGTTGGAGGGATTCATGGGGAATGACATCCGCGAAACATCCGTACCGTTCAATATTGACCGACCTTTGACAAAAGAGGAGATTGCGGAAACAATCAAGTATTGCAGACATGATGTAGAGCAGACCATTGAGGTGTTCTTCCGTAGAAAGGCTCGATTTGACGCTCAACTGGCGTTGGTGAAGACTTTCGGCTTGCCGCTATCCTACATATCCAAAACCCAAGCGCAGCTTGCAGCGGTCATTCTAGGGGCAAAGACGCGCAGAGTTACTTATAATGACGAATGGGATATTCGTATGCCTGAAACTTTGAAGCTTGGCAAGTACGCTCATGTTGCGGAATGGTTCTTGAATAAGCGAAATCATGATGTGGAGGCAAAGCTTGACTGCATGATTGCAGGTGTACCTCATGTGGTCGCTTGGGGCGGTATTCATGGGGCAATATCCGAGTATCATTACACCTGCAAAGATGACGAGCTGTTGATCATGGCAGACGTAGACCAGCTTTACCCGACACTCATGGTTAGATATCATTTGCTATCCCGTGCGGTGCAGGAGTACCAGAAATTCGAGAACATTCTCGCAACTTCCTTGCGTCTGAAAGCCGAGAAGAAAAAGAAAGAACGTCAACCGTACAAAGACATCTGCAATATCACATACGGTGCTGAGGGTGACGCATATAATCCGATGTATGACCCACTTCACAGACGCTTGGTGTGTGTCTACGGACAGGTTCTTATCGTAGACCTTATCGAGAAGATTGAGGGTTTCTGCGAGCTGATACAGTCTAACACGGACGGTATCTTAATCAAAATCAAAAAGGATGATTTTGATAAACTTGACGATGCCGTTTATGAGTGGGAGGAACGGACGGGTCTGCATATGTCATTCGACCTTTACAAGCGTATCGTGCAGAAAGATGTGAATAACTACATCGCGGTTGATCTGGACGGCAATATAAAGTCCAAGGGTGGATATGTGAAAGAGCTTTCCGATTTGGACAACGACCTGCCTATCGTGAACAAGGCAATTGTAGACTATTTTGTGCATGGCATTGTTCCACATAGAACAATATCTGAGTGCAATGACCTCATGCAGTTTCAGAAAATTGTACGAGTGTCAAGCAAGTATTCGCATGGTGTGTGGAACGGTCAGCGGTTGAATGATAAGACATTTCGAGTATTTGCATCCAAGCGACCGCTGGACGGGTTTATCGGCAAGTGCAAGAGTGAGGTATCTAAACCTGAAAAGTTTGCGAATACACCTGACCGTTGCTTTATCTGGAATGAATCTGTAATTGGTGTCCCGTGTCCTGATTATTTGGACAAATTGTGGTACATTGATTTGGCAGAAACAAGAATCAAACAATTCGGGCAAACAGTCTGATTACTGGGAGATACAGCTATGACTTTCTTTGATGCTTATATTAAAACGAAACACAAAAGATGTGTTCAGAAGTTCAAGGGTGTTCCTGCTGCGGACCTGATGACATATGAACAGGCTTCACAGCTTGATGAATTTGCAGGACGGCTCGCTCCTGATGCGGTGCTGATTGATATTGACGATAAGGTGCAGGGCGAGCGGCTGTTGGATATTGTCGATAAACTGCAACTGAATTGTCAAGTGCGCGAAACTACTCGTGGTTTTCACTTCTATTTCAAAAACGCTGGAATTGATAAATGCGGAACGCACGTTAAGCTGGCTCTCGGCTTGTCTGCGGACATCAAGGTGGGTTCAAAGTGTTCCTATGCCGTCCTGAAAACGGACGGCAAGGAACGCCCTGTCGTGTATGATATAGAGGAGGATGAACAATACCAGACTGTTCCGCGCTGGTTGTTCCCTGTCGGAAATTCTGGAGTAGACCTCTGGCAGATGGGCGACGGTGACGGCAGAAACCAAGCACTGTTCAATTACATTCTGACATTGCAATCGGCAGGCTTCACAAAAGAGGAAATCAGGGAGTGCATCACGATCATAAATGATTACATCCTGAAAAAACCGCTCCCGAAAACGGAGCTGGAAACAATCCTCCGTGACGAGGCTTTCACAAAACCGTCATTTTTCAATGACAAAGGCACGTTCCTTTTCGATGTATTCGCAAAATACCTGATTTCTGCACATAACATCGTGAAGATTAACGGTCAGCTGCATATCTACAAAGACGGAGTTTATGTGCTTGGATATAATGAAATTGAATCGCAGATGATTAAGCATATCTCAAATCTAAATCAGCAAAAGCGGAAAGAGGTTTTGAGTTATTTGAACCTGCTGATTACGGAAAATAAAATCCCTACATCTGCGAGCTGCATTGCATTTTCAAACGGAGTGTATGACCTTGACACTGGGCAATTTATGGACTTTTCCCCGTCACTGGTCATCACGAACAAAATCAATCACAATTACAACCCGTCTGCATATTCGCAGGTTGCGGATAAAACACTCGATAAGCTTTCATGTAATGACCCTGCAATCAGGGCGTTGCTGGAAGAAGTAATCGGCTACTGTTTCTATCGCAGGAATGAGCTTAGAAAAGCCTTTATCCTGACTGGCGACAAACACAATGGAAAGAGTACATTTCTGGATATGATAATGTCATTGCTTGGAACGGAGAACACGGTATCTCTTGATCTGAAAGAGCTTGGCGACCGTTTCAAGACTGCGGAACTGTTCGGAAAATTGGCGAACATCGGTGATGATATCGGTGACGAGTTCATTGCGAATCCTGCGGTGTTCAAGAAAGTGGTATCTGGCGACCGTATCAATGCAGAACGCAAGGGACAAGACCCGTTTGATTTCAACAGCTATGCGAAACAGCTGTTCTCTGCAAATAACATTCCTCGTATCAAGGACAAAAGCGGTGCAGTAATCGACCGCCTGATTATCGTTCCGTTTGAGGCATCATTCACGAAAGATGACCCTGACTTTGACCCGTACATAAAATATAAGCTCCGTGAGGAAAGCGTCATGGAATACCTCATACAGTTGGGCTTAAAGGGGCTTGTTCGCGTTCTGGAAAACAGAGCGTTCACTACTAGCGGAAAGATTGTAGAACAGCTGCAAGAGTACGAGGAGAGCAATAATCCTATCCTGCTGTTTTTCAAAGAGAACACCGCATCGGATATCGCAAATGAACCTACAAAGACTGTTTACGCTCGGTATAATGAGTTTTGTATCGTAAACGGCTTTTCACCTATCAGCAATATTGAGTTTTCAAAGCAGGTCAAGAAATTCTACGCGCTGACCGTGACTGTTAAGAGAGTAGACGGAAAATCTGTAAGGATTTTTTCAAGAGAGTGAGGTATAAAATAATGGGTGATGTATTGAAGCACGAGTATTCAGAGCAGTTCGACAATGAACGAAAGCATCGTGTGGAAGTAAGTTTTTACAAGTACGGCTCTGCACGCGATAACTTTGCAAGCGGTCGTGTTGATGCTCTGGCGACTGCGGAACTCTGCATTGATGCTTTCAAGCACGATCATAACTTAGAGCATATTGTGGATGCCGCAAACTATCTGATGTTCAGATACAAGTATCCTCTTGACGGCGATTTTTTCAAACCGACTGACAGCTCAGGAAGTGTCGGAACGGTGGGAACGCCTATCAACATGGAATAACGAGCAAAGAGCGTTACACTTTAGGAAACTAAAGCGTAACGCTCTTTTTATATGAAATGTGAGCTGATGCGTGGTTTACTGGATGATTGAAGCGTTACACTTGTTACAGATGATTTCTGGAAAGTGTAACGCTTATTTTGTGCGTAGGAGCGCGGTTTCTGAATGAGCGTTACAGATGTTACACTTGTTTTCAATTTCTTTATATATTAGATATTATCATAATGTATTATGCTTAGTATGTATGCAGTATATATTATATATAAGAAAAATATAGTATATAGAGGGATTTATCTGTAACAAGTGTAATACCGCGTAAATACGTTGTTTTCAAGTGTAACAAGTGTAACGCAAGTGTAACAATGTGTAACATCGCGTAAATACGTTGTTTTCCGCAATATTCTGAAAACTCTTGACAAATGGGAATTATTGTGGTATAATATATTCAGAAAATAACTGATAACTGATAACTGAATATCGAATGGAGGTCGGAGTATGTTTGATGCGTATTTGAATCCTGAGCTTGCAATCTTGTCCGCGCTGTTGTATGCGGTTGGAACTTGGATTAAAAAGTCGGAATTGAATGACAAATATATTCCGACCATTTTGGGTATTATCGGAATTATTCTTGCTACGGGATATATCTGCATCATGGGTGGATTCAATGCGAAAAACGTGTTCAACGGCATCATGCAGGGCATCCTTTATGCTGGAGCGTCCGTATACACCAACCAGATCGTGAAACAAGCGAAAGAGGAGTAATTATGAACGACACAGTAATCATTGCAATAATTAGTCTGTTGGGAACATTGTTCGGAACACTCGGCGGTATCGTTGCAAGCAATAAACTGGTTGACTTTCGTCTGAAATCACTTGAAGAAAAAGTGGAAAAACACAATTCTGTTGTTGAGCGGACGTATAAGCTGGAGAGTGAAGTCGAAAGCTTAAAAGAAACGGTTCATAGTATGCAGGGGTGATTGAATGCGTGGCAGACCATCGAAATATCAGACCCATGTTGAGCCACGTTTGGAAGAAATCAAACAAATGGCATCAGCTGGGTGTACTAACAAAGAAATCGCTGATGCTTTGGGTATCAGCGTAAGCAGTTTTTGCGAATATTTGAATAGCTATTCCGAATTTTCGGAGGCGGTGAAGAATGCTCGCATTAAAGGTGTAGCTGAGGTAAGACAAGCACTTTTCAAAAAAGCCGTTGGTTTTGATTATGAAGAAAAAAAGCGGCTTATCCGCAAAGATGAAAACGGAAAAGACGTTATCACGGTTGAGATTACGCAGAAAAAAGCATTGCCTGATTCAAATGCTATCCAGATGTACTTACGAAATTATGATCCTGAATGGAAAGACAAAGACGCTATCAGCTACAAGTTCAAAGAAATGGAGCTTGAACTTAGAAAGCAATCTCTTGAAGAAAGCGAGTGGTGATTCGTGCATGACAATGTTTTCGGAATTTGCGAAAATAAGTGCCTCGTGAAACTCAGTAATACGGCTGTTGAAGCACGGGAAATTCCTATGGGTACGGACTTGAACAGCATTGTAACTGAGGGTTGGTATCTTTGCCCGAATGATGCGGTCGCATTGACGCTGCAAAACACGCCAGAGGATGCGATTTTTGCATTTACAATGCTCGTCACAAAAGCACCGAATGTTCTTGCTGGAAGTGATGATGAAGTCACGATGATTCATCGCACAATTTTCATCATGAACAACGAGGTTGACGATGATTCCTCACTCGGAGGCAAAAAACCGCTTGTGTATTACGGTACGTATAACGCAACGACGGAACAAGCGTCTGACTGGATTCAGCTTGGCGCGTTCCAGTCGAGTTTTAATCCTGCGAATGGAAATCTTCGTCTGAAATTTGGTGCGGAAGTCAATAACATTGATTTGTCCAGTCTGAAACCGTCTGCAATGGGCGGTCTTTCGCTTTTGAAACTTTCCAAGGCGCAGTTTGATGCGCTGGAAACGAAAGACCCTGATACGATCTACTACGTCACGGACGAAAATAAAATCATTCAGTACATGGGTGAAACAAAGCTGCAAAGCGGAAGTGTTACTGGAAATGTTATACCAGTATTGACCGTAATGGGTCGTTCGTTTAATACTCATGTATCTGAACCAGAAGATGTAGAGGAGGTAGAATAATGGCAATCACAAAGGAAAAGATTTCAAGCAGCTATTCTTTTTTAGCAACTGCTGATGGTGCGGAATGGCTTGCATCAAAACTCGTTCCGAAGTACGCTGACGAAGTAACAAACGATGGTAATACGTATGTAAAAAAAGATGGAAAAACTATCTGCAAATTTTCCAATTTCGGCGTTTCTCAATATATGCAGACTACGGTCTACTATTCAGACACGGTTTCTGTTGCGAAAAACGATTCAACAGCCGACCAGTACGGCTTTACAACATCAAATGGCGTATGTGTGGCAGCAGTTTCTTCAAACAACATCGTTCGGCGTATTCTCTTTACGCTTGACCAGAACGAAAACACTATCGTTGTTCTTCAAAGAGATTCCAACACACAAGGTATTACTTCGTTCAGTGCTGTGAAACGCGGCAATATTACAGTTGCACCTGATGCATTTTTAATCAATGATCCAGTGCAGTTTTCCACAACTGTTTTGGCATCGTTTCCTGCATACGATGAAAATGGTGAGGCATCGTATACACCTAATGCGTTTTTCGGAATCACTAAGGAGTACAGCGGCGTATGGGGTAAGAAAGCAACTATCAATGGTGATGAGTATCTGCTCCTTGACGGGTGGTATCTGAAAGACTAATGACACGGTTTAGTTTTTACAGGAGCAGAGAGTGGCAGGAGCTACGGTCTGCGCTTATGCTGGAGCGTGTGGATAGTGCAGGGTATGTGATATGTGCTGAGTGTGGACAGCCTATAACAAAGGCGTATGACTGCATAGCACACCACATAAAGGAGCTTACAGAGCAGAACGTCAATGACTATGCTGTGTCGTTGAACCCTGAGAACATTGCGCTGGTGCATCATCGGTGTCACAACCTGATACACAACAGGTTCGGTACATACACTCGGCACATATACATTGTGTGGGGTTCTCCATGTTCAGGTAAGCAACAGTATGTACAGGACAATGCACTTAATGATGATTTGATTATAGATATTGACCGCATATATAGTGCGGTCAATAACTCTAGGTCAAATAGAGTGTATGACAATGTCATGCAGGTGTATCGTCAATTGATTGACATGGTAAAGACACGCAATGGACGTTGGGTGAATGCTTGGATAATCAGAGGGTTTCCGCTGCAAATGGACAGGGAACGTCTTGCGTCGGAGCTTGGTGCAGAGCTGATTCATATTGACACGGACAGAGAAACGTGTGATGCGGTTGCTGCTAGTCGCGGTGGTGAGTATCCGAAATTTGTTGCGGATTGGTGGAGCAAGTACCGAGGATAGGTACTCCCCCCACCTTTTGGAATTCGGTGGAAGTGGGAGTACTGTACTGTGGGCTGTTTTTTCACCGAATGGCATTTTTTGAAATTTTCTGGAACGATTTGCTGGAATTTTTCAAAAGATGCCTACCATTACGAAAATTGCGAAAAACATTCGTGCATATAAATCCGATACCTGCAATAAATTGATTCAAAAGAGGTGATGATTATAAAATTGAAAAAGTTTTCGCAAGGCGCGGTTGGAATAATCGCGTTTATTGTGTTTTGGCAAGTACTTTGTGCAGTAAAACAAGACCCTGCACTCATAAGCATTGAAAAGATTTTTAATTCCCTCGTTAACATCGTAAATGACAAGCGTTTTTACGCAAATTTACTGTCAACATTGAAAATAGTTCTGTCTGGAATAATCGTTGCTATTGTTTTTGGTATGTCAGCAGGAATACTCATGGACATCAACGAGAGCATTAAAAATATTTTCAGTCCAATCGTAGAAATGTTCCGAAACATCCCCTCAATTACGTTGTTTCCAATCCTGCTTGTAATTTACGGAATAGGTGATACCGCTCGTATATTCATAATCTTCTGGACTGCCTCTCCTGCAATCATTTTGGCTACTACTTACGGTCTGCGAATGGTTGATCGTGATGTCGTGGAGGCTGCTCAAAGTGCAGGGGCAGATAGCGCAAGAATTATGATGCAGATAAAGTTACCGCTGGCAATGCCTGAAATTCTTAACGGAATCAAAATCGGAATAGGCAGCGGTTTTGTTGCAATCGTAGTAGCAGAAATGCTCGGAGCGACACGAGGTCTAGGATACATGGTTTTGTGGAGTACAAATTCATTCAAATACTCCGAAACCTATGCTTATATCCTGATTATAGCCTTGGTTGGTGCAATCGTAAATCTTATGATGAATATCATCATAAAAATATATGAGGTGAAAGTTTTATGAAAAAGAAAATCACAATGCTGTTAATGTGTTTCCTGTCGTTCGGTTTACTGTTCGGATGTATGACAAAGAAAGAGCCAAAAGCGGACACGTTCAAGTACGTAGGCTTGAAAGTTTACGATCCTGTCTACGTCGCAAAAGACAAAGGCTTTTTCGATGCTGTTGGTTTGAATGTGGAAATTGTTGATACCGTTGCAGGTGGCGCAACTGCCGTCCAAATGGTATCGAGTGGCGATGTTCAAGGTGCGTTGCTTTCCACAATGGCACTTGTAAACGCTCGGAGTAACGGTTTGCCTGTCTTGGGAGTAGCTGATATTCAGAGTGCTTTTGAAGCTGCTCCGCTTGAAGAATTCTATGTGAGAAAAGACAGCGGTATCAAAACCATTGAAGATTTGAAAGGCAAGAAAATCGCGATCAATCTGGTGAAATCCTCATTCCATTATACTTGGCTCATGGCTCTGGAGAATGCAGGAATGACCGCTGATGATGTTACGTTTGTTTCCTTGTCATTTGACCAGCAAGAGGCAGCACTTATGCGCGGCGATGTGGATGCAATCGGTCTTATGCAACCGTATGCTCCAAAGGCTAGAGTAAACCCTGATTTGGAAATGCTATATGATGCTACGGATATTTTTGGAGAGCGTCAATTCTGCGAAATCTTTGTAAACTCTGTATGGGCTGATAACAATGAGGAATCCACAAAGAAATTTGTAAGCGGCATCGTAAAAGCTGTTAAGTGGATTGAAAATAATCAGGAAGAATCGAAACAGATTATCAGTAAATATACTGGTATTGAGGCAAAGTATATTGATGATTACCATTTCCAAGAAAACGGTATGGTCGTAGAATCCGATGCTAAATATTGGTTGGAATATATGAAGCGTACCGAGGGTGCTGCGGATTATTTGACCGTGGACGATGTGGTAAGCAACAAATACAATTCCGAGGTGAAATAAATGAAGCTTGAAAGAATCCAGATCGCGGACCTGCGACCGCTTGAAAAGAACGTGCGAAAGCACAATGAAAAACAGATTGATGAACTGATTCGCTCCCTGAATCAGTTCGGTCAGACCAGAGCTATCGTTATTGACGAGGAAAACAACGTACTTATCGGAAACGGTCTGTATTACGCATTGAAAAAGCGCGGCGATACCGAGTGTGATTGCGAGCGAAAAGTCGGTCTGACTGAAACTCAAAAGAAAAAGCTGGTTCTCACTGATAACAAGGTTTTCTCTTTGGGTGTAGACGATTACGATGCAATCACTGAATTCATCAATGAGATTGCAGATAACGGTGATTTCGACATCGCTGGTTTTGATGAAGATGTTATCAAACAGATGACCCGTGAGCTTTCAGAGGTGGAAACCGATATCATGAACTATGGTGTCATTCAAACGCCTGCCGAGAACGCTGTTTCCGAGGCTCAACCTGAAAAGGTATCGGATAACCTTGAAGAAAACAGAACGTCTGAGAGCGCAGCTGAGCCACCTCAGACAACGCCTGATACCGAAGATGTTCCTGTTGCACCTCCAACCGCTGCAAATACTGAACCGAAAACCATTATTTGCCCGTCCTGCGGTGAGGTGATTTACCTTGATTAAAAAGAGCTATTCCAACATTGATGTCGTAACCGCTGCAAGGCAGAGAATCAAGAACATTTTCAATACTGCACCTGCTGTTCAGCTTTCTATTTCTGGAGGCAAGGATAGCATTGTTTTGAACGACTTGATTTTCAAGATGTGCCAAAGCGGTGAAATTGACAAATCCAAATTGGTGATTGACTTCATCGACGAGGAGGCAATTTATCCTTGCGTTGAAAAAACGGTCAGACATCTTAGGACACAATGGATGATGCTTGGCGTAGAGTTCCGTTGGTGGTGCATTGAGGTCAAACATTTCAACTGTTTGAATCAGCTCACAAATGACGAAAGCTTTTTCTGCTGGGACAGATACAAGAAAGACGTTTGGATTCGTCCTATGCCGTCTTTCGCAATTACAGATCATCCTCTTTTGAGAAAGCGCAAAGACAGTTACCAGATGTTTTTACCTAGGCTGAACTCTGGCAGGGTTCAGTTGATTGGTGTCAGATGCTCCGAAAGTATGCAAAGATTAGGGGTTGTATCTGCCGCAAAAGCGCAGAATAATCAATATCCTATCTATGACTGGTTGGATGTGGATGTTTGGCGGTATATTCTGGATAACAACCTTGAATTTCCTGACGCATATTTGTATATGTATCAGGTAGGAATACCGATTAACCGTCTGAGAATCAGTCAGTTTTTCAGCGTAGATACTGTAAAAAGTTTGGTTCAGATGTGCGAATTTTACCCTGAATTGTTCGATAAGATTTGCAAAAGAGAGCCTAATGCGTACATGGCTATGCTCTATTTTGACACCGAGCTTTTCCGCAGGCAGAAGAAAAACAAGCAGGCATCCGAGGACGAAGACATTGACTACAAAGCAAAGGTGTTCGAGCTTTTGAATGACCCGACACGCTTTACAACTGCAAGTCAAATCAAGAACAGGGACACTTACCAGCGAATGATTTGCCTGCATGGTGTTCTTATTACCAACACAATGTATAAGGAAATCTACAATGCATTGGTTGGAGGTGACCCTAAAAACAGGTCATACCGAGCAATCATTTCAAATCTTTTCCGTGATACAAGGAAACTGGAGGATGTTAAGTAATGGATGATTTGTTGAATCCTCTGAAAAATGTGCAAATCGTAGACCGCGACTTGCTGAAACCAAACAACTACAACCCGAATAAGGTCAGCGAGCAGAATTTACAGCTTTTGGTTCAATCCATTTTGACTAATGGCTGGACAATGCCTATCGTAGTTCGTCCTGATTTCACAATCATTGACGGATTTCACCGCTGGACTGTTTCTGGTCGTGAACCTTTGAAAACAAAACTCGGCGGCAAAGTACCCGTCGTAATCGTTGCTCACAAGGACGAAGCCGAGGATATATACGGCACTATCACTCACAACAGAGCGCGAGGAACACATCTTCTCGACCCTATGAAAGCTATTATCAAACAGCTTTTCGATAAGGGAAAGACTATCAAGGAAATCTGCAAAGAACTTGGTATGCGTCCAGAGGAAGTGTTCAGACTTTCCGATTTGGGACGGGATGATTTCCTTAAAATCATGACAAAGGGTACTACCGAATACAGCAAGGCATACGACATCAACAGATATTGAGGTGCAGTATGGACAGACGCGAAGAACTTATCAAAATTTTCGATAATGCAGATGCAGGAAAACGTACAATCGTTTTGCCTCTGATTGATGATGTGGTGTATATGGAATCGCGTCTTGTTGAATTGCGAAAGCTGCCGTTTATCATGGTAAAACCTGATGACCCAACAAAGCAAAAACCTACACCTGCTTCAAAGCTATACAAAGAAACTTTGCAGCAGTACAACAACTCGATTAAGCTGCTTTGCTCACTGTTGAGCAATAGCAGTTCATCAGATGAAGTTTCTCCGTTGCGCGAGTACATGAGGCGATTCAGCGTATGATTGTAAAGTCAAACGGTTATCTTGAAACCTATTTTGAAAAATGCAAATCAGGCGAAGAAATGGTCGGCATGGAGTTATTCATGGAGCTGGAAAAGCTAATGGATGACTTGGAATCTGACGAGTATGTTTATGACACTACATCCGCTGACCGTAGAATAGATTTCATTGAAAATTGTGTGAGGTTGACAAAATCTCCGTTCTATGGCAAGCCTATGAAGCTTCTCCTGTTCCAGAAAGCGTTCATTAGTGCCTTATACGGCTTCAAGCTGGTATCGGATAATGTAGACCGTTTCCAACGTGCGCTGTTCCTGATAGCGCGTAAGAATGGCAAATCGGAATTGTGTTCCGCATTGCTACTCACAGAAATGATTATCGGAGGTTCTGGTCTGGACATTGTGTGCAGCAGCAACGATGACATTCAGGCAAGTATCCTGACCGATGCCGTAGACACAATGCGGCTGATGATTGATCCTGAAAGCTTGGACACTTGGCGCAATCAGCGAAACATTAAGTGCCTCATAAATGACAACAAGATTTTCAAGCTTTCAGATCGTACCCGTAACAAAGAGGGTCGAAACATTGACATTGCGGTTATCGACGAGGTTCACGAAATGAAAGATAACGTAATTGTCAAGTCAATCGAACAATCACAGTCTTTGAAGATAACTCCGAAACTGATTCTGATTACTACCGAGGGATTCGTCAATGACGGTTTTCTCGATAAAGAATTAGTACGCGCACGATCAATTATTCGTGGAGAAATCAACGATATACCGTCTAAACGATACCTCCCGTGGTTATACACTCAGGACAGCGAAAGCGAAGTTTGGGACGGCAACCGTGAAAATAAACTTTGGAAAAAGTCAAATCCTACGCTCGGTATTGTGAAACAGTTCACATACTTGGAGCAGCAAGTTGACATTGCGAAAAGCAGTAAAGCTGACCGAGCTTTCGTAATGTCCAAAGACTTCAACATAAAGCAGAGCAATTCTGAGGCTTGGCTTATGCGTGAGGACTTTGACTACGAAGAAGTTTTCGACATTGAAGATTTCAGAGGCGCGATTTGCTTAGGTGCGGTAGATATTGCAGAAACCACCGACTTGTCTTGCGCAAAGGTTCTGCTTATGCGTAAAGATGACCCTAAGAAATACATCTACACAAAGTATTTCATTCCAGAGGGGAAACTGGAACGATCGGATGACCGTGGTGCAGGTGCAAAGTATATCGAGTGGGCAAACGCTGGGCAGCTTAAAATTTGCGCTGGAAACTACATAGATGTTTCAGTGATTGCGGACTGGTTCTACGAGCTTTACAAAGAATTTGGTCTGCGACCGTATATCATAGGATATGACGTAAGATTTGCAACGGATTTCTTGAAACGAATAGATATGTACGGATTCCAAAGCGAAATGATTTATCAGCGACCAGAGGTTATGTCCCAACCTATGAAAATGGTTGAGGCAGACCTTAAAAGTCAGCTGATAGTGGGAAATAACGAGGTTGACAAATGGTGCTTTGGGAATACCGCAATAAAGATTGACGGTCAAGGAAACGGGCTTGCAGTCAAGATTGACGGGCAGGTTTCCAGAAAGATTGATGGTGCGGTTACAACAATCATTCTGTATGAGATATACCGCAGATACAGAACAGAATTTCATGAGAATTTGGAGGTGAGATAACTTTGGGGCTTTTTGATTGGCTGAAACAAAAGACCACAAAAATGAAGTGGGCGAAAATGCTCAATGGTTACGCTCCGATTTTCTCGCAGTTCGGCTCTGATATTTACGCAAGCGATGTGGTGCAGCAGGCTGTGAATTGCATTGTCCGTGAAATGAAAAAGCTGCAACCTCAGCACGTCCGCAGGGACGGAAACAACGTGGTCACGGTATCTGGCAATGTGCAGGCGGTTTTGAAACAACCAAACGCGCTGATGACAACTACCGATTTCATCGAGAAAGTTATCTGGCAGTTGTTTTTTAATTACAACAGCTTCATTCTCCCGACTTGGGACGGGAACACTTTGACAGGGCTTTATCCCCTGCAACCGACAAATGTCGAGTTCTTGCAGGATGCAAGCGGCGAGTATTTCGTCAAGCTCCGTTTCCGCAATATGTACGAGGGAACGGTCAAGTATTCTGACCTGATTCATGTTAGATACAATTTCAGCGTCAATGAGTTCATGGGTGGAAATCAGTACGGACAACCAGACCACGATGCGCTCTTGAAATCGTTGGAGCTGAACAACACCATGCTGCAAGGTGTGGGAAAAGCTTTGAAATCCAGCTTTGCAATCAATGGCGTGGTCAAGTACAACACGCTGATTGACGGCGCAAAGACAGAGGCGGCTCTCAATGAATTGACCGAACGCTTGAACCGAAATGAGAACGGTTTCATGCCGTTGGATATGAAAGGCGAGTTCATCCCATTCCAGCGACAAATCCAAATGGTTGACCCTAGCACTCTGAAATTCATTGACGAGAAGATTCTTCGACATTTCGGCGTTCCTTTGGCAATCCTGACAGGCGACTATACCAAAGCGCAATACGAGGCGTTCTTCCAGAAAACCATTGAACCGCTGATCGTGTCGCTGAATCAGGCATTCACGAAAGCACTTTTCTCGACCAGAGAAAGCAACGGTTTTGGAAATGAAATCGTGTTCTATCACAATCAGCTCGATTTCATGACCATGAATGAAAAAGTCCAGTTCTTGCAATTCTCTGCGAGTGTTGGAGCAATCCGTGTGAATGAGATTCGTGCTGCAACTGGTTATCCTCCGTTCACGGATGACGAGGGCGGCAACACAATCGTTATGTCGAAGAACTACGGCTCGATTGAGAGCGTCAAGGATATGGATTTGAATAAAACAAAACAACAGGAGGGTGATTCTGATGCAGGTACAGAGAACAACACTGACGACGGGAACGACAGCGACAGTGACATTCCCGACTAAATGCGGAAAGTGGCTGGTCAAGAATTTTTCTGAAAACGACCTGTTTGTGTCATTTGAAGAAGATGCAACCGAGGCTGAATCCGTAAAGATTGCGGCAGGCATGGGACAGGTTGTTGTCGATAACGAGTATTTGAACGGAGAGGCATTCAAGCACAAGTCAATCTATCTTAGCGGTAACGGCGAGGTGGAGGTGCAACAGTTATGTCACGAACCTTGAACGAATACTATTTTCCTGTTGTCAAGCAGTCTGGCGGCGGTGGAGATTTGAAAGTTCTGACACCAAAAATGTTGAGCTACAACGAAACACTGGATGTGTTTTCTTCAACGCTCAGCACAGAATATTACAACGGTACTGACTACACCGAGGCGAATTTTACAGCATCAGCAAATCCGTATGGCATTGACAGGATTGATAAAATCCCGTACATCTTTCCAACGTCTTGGATAGGATACGGAAAATCGGGTGGCATTTCACCAACAATCGACAGTGACCACACAACCATTAAAGCGCACGTTAGCGGTACGATAGAAGAGTGCTATGGTCTGCAGGTTGGTTTCGCTGTTTTAGCTAGAGGCAGCGCGACTACTACTCCGCCGTTTTCCGAATCAAAGTGGTTTATAGAAGTTGACGGAAAAGAGATGGCTGTGCCGTTTTTAACAACGACTTATGATGACACCAAAACGCAAAGACGATACGGTATTGACGGAAACCTGTATGCTGTTTGTGTGGTTAGTCTGTCGTTTAATAAACCCGTCACCGTAAAATTCAAGGACGTTGAGCTGAGCGGCAATTTTTCGGACAACTACATGACCTTTGTTATATCACAGCCGATTGTGTATTTGAGTAGTGAGGAGGATACAAATGAGTAATGGAGCAGCTATGATGTGCAAAGAAAAGAAATGTGAAAGTGAGGTATAAAAATGCCTAAACTCAAAAACAGAAACACTGAGCTTGTCACTCGTGCTTATACGGCTGAATTCAGAGCGTCGGAGGACGAGAACGAGCGCGGTGTGATTGAGGGAACGCCGATTGTGTTCAATCAGGACACGAAAATTCAGGACTGGGCAGGCGAATACATGGAGCGCATTGATCCACACGCGCTGGATGATGCAGACTTGCGCGATGTTTGTCTGTTCGTCAATCACGATACTGGCAAGATTCCGCTTGCACGGAGTAAGAACGGCAGAGGCACTCTGAATTTCACGATTGATGATGTCGGTCTGCACATGAAATCAGTGCTTGACATTGACAACAACAGCGAGGCTCGCGCATTGCACTCTGCCGTTGGTCGCGGTGACATTTCTGGTATGTCTTTCATGTTCCGTATTTCGGAGCAGGACTGGCAAGGTCTTGACACCGATATGCCGACCAGAATTGTTCGTAAAATTTCCATTGTCCACGAGGTGAGCGCGGTCAACTTCCCTGCTTATCCTCAGACTTCTATAAATGCTCGAAGCTCGGAGGAAACCGAGTATTCACCACTTGCGGAAGCAAGAAAAGCACTTTCGGAGGAAACCGAAAAGAAGTCAAGCGGACAGTTGGAGATTGAAAAACTCAAAAATGAAATCCGAATGAAATTTTAAGGAGGAAACAACCATGAGAAAGTTTCTTGAAGATCTGATTGCTCGCAAGAAAGCCGAGCTTGCAAACCTGAAAAAGAGAAGTGACGAATCCAGCGATCTGAACGAGGTTCGTTCTATCGGCAAGCAGATTGATACTATTGTCGAGGACATCCGCAGCGCAGAGGCACAGCTTGCCGCACTTCCTGCCGATGAACCTGCGCCTGCACATGACACCACACCTGACGCACGTTCTCTGAACCCTCTCGCGTCCTATGGTCAGAACGGTGCGCCTGCTACACCTGCAAACGGTGAAGCCCGTGACGCTGACCCTCGCGGCACTATGGAATACCGTACCGCGTTTATGAATTACTACAAGACTGGTGCAAAGTCTGACGTTCTGATTTATAAGCGCGACAGTGACGACCAGAACGAACGCGGCGACCTCGGTGTTCTGATGCCGACAACCGTCATTCAGTCGATCATGAAAGAAACCGAAAAGGTCTATGGTCTGCTTTACAGCAAGGTCAAAAAGACCAACATCAAGGGCGGTGTCAAGTACCCGATTGGTGCTTTCTCTGCCGTATTCCACCGCATCGGTGAGAACGGCGCACCTACTGCTCGTCAGAACGGCGGCGTTGTTGACGAGTATGTCGAGTTCTCTTACAAGCTCGGTGAAATCCGTCTGGCACAGACCTTGCTTGCAAGCGTTATGTCCGTTCCCGTGTTCGAGCAGGAACTTGCAAAGGTCATTGTCGAGGCTTACGTCAAGGCAATGGACGTTGAGATTCTGACTGGTGGCGACAGCACTCTGTATCCGACCGAGTATCAGCAGCAGATGACTGGTATTCTGACCGAGGCAAACAAGGGTTCAAGCGGTCGTATTCCTACCGACCACATCATCGAGTTTACAGAGGAAGAAATGGCAGACTGGAAGTCTTGGCAGACCAAGTTGTTTGCAAAGATTCCGCTCTCCATGCGCAAGCTCCGTCCTGAATTCGTGATGACTGCCAACACCTACGAGGCAAACATCAAGACGCTGCATGACGACAACAACCGTCCGCTTTGGGGTGAAACCTACAATCCCGTTGACGGTGACGAGCGTGCAACATTCAAGGGTAGACTGGTTGAGTTCATCGAGGAGGGCATCGGCATTGAAAACTTTGACGATGCAACGGACGGCGAATACTTCGGTATGTACTGGGTTCCCGAACAGGGTTACGCAATCAATACCAACCTCGAATTCGCAGTCAAGCGTTACTTTGACGAGGAAAAGCTCCAGTGGGTTGACCGCGCTGTTGTTATCAATGACGGCAAGGTGCTTGATCCTAAGTACATCTGGCTGCTGAAAAAGGGGGAGTAATCCATGACTAAGGTTGAAGCTCTGAAACAGCTTGCGGTCGCGCTTGGTTGCGCTACCGAGGTTGCAGATGTAACGGGTGAAACCTCTGTTGAGGTTCTGATGTTCATTACTGCCAACTATGAGAGCGAGGGAAACATTCCGACAAAGGTGAGTCAGCTTGAAAACGACAGCGGTTTCATTACGAAAACCGTTTCCAATCTGACGAAGTACACCAAGACCGAAGATTTGCCGAAAATCCCGACTGCACCTACTGATGACGGCGTTTATCAGCTCACGGTTGCGGACGGCGTGGCAAGCTGGACGGAAGTCGAAACCGAATAATTTGAAATGGGGGATAAGTCATGTCTGATGCACAACTGCTTGCTGCTGTCAAATCGGCGTTGAACATTACAGGAACGTATCAGGACGCGGCTTTGACTGAATATATCAAGGAAGTCAAAGAGTTTCTTTCGGATGCAGGAGTGTCCGAAACGATAATGCAGTCCGATGCTATTACTGGAATCGTAACGCGAGGTGTTTCCGACCTTTGGAATTACGGTGCAGGCGGTGCGGACTTGTCCCCTTATTTCATGAAACGAGCAACACAGCTCGCCTTGAAAGGCGGCGGTTCAAGTGGCTGATTTCAAGCCTGCTGTTCCGTTCAACGTGCCTGCGCTTATCCTGCCGATGACCTACAAAAAGGTAAACGGCGTGAATGTCAAGTCCGATTTTTACAGTGTGAAAATCTCTGTGCTTGACGGTGTGCGAATCATAACGGTTTCAAAAAATGGCGACATTTCCGACAAGCCGTTATGGATTAAGACCAAATACCGCGCTCCTGCCGCTCAATCGTGGACAGACGGCGTGGACAGAGAAATCACGGGTACATGGCGCACGACCTATTCAACCGCTGGAATAACGTACTGGGTGGGCATTTACGCGAACGCAACCGCGACAGAACCTCTTTGCGAAGTTACTGCAAGCGAGGGGCAAGTCATTGATACCGCAGAATCAAATCAGATTTTCGTTTCTGCGAAATCATACGGCGGCACTGAGCGCGTGGTCGATGATAAGTATGTGATCGCGGACACGATGCAGATTGAAACGTGGTTTCAACCTGACATCAAAAGTCAAGACCGCATAAAGCTGTTGGATGACGGCAGCGTTTGGGAAATCCTGAACACTCCCGAGGACATCGACAGACGGCATCAATATTTGCGGTTTAAGGTGCAGAGAATCAAAGGCGGTGCTTGATATGGCAAGCAAAAAAGGCAAGTTCTCGAAAAAAGGAAATCTTGTCGGATTCTACGGAACGCCTGATTTACTGAAAAAAATCGAGAAAGCAAACGGCAATGTCAAGAAAGCCGTGGAAACTGCGGTCTTGAAAAGCATCGAACCTGCGACGCAGGATATGAAAGAGTTCATCCGAACACACCGCGAAACTGGTGTTACAGAGGACGCTTTCGATGACGGTCAGGTTAAATGGAACGGCGATTCTGTAAACATCAAGTCAGGTTTCGATATAGAAAAAGGCGGTCTGCCTGCACTATTCCTTGATATCGGCACACCGTCACATTCTGGACGAAACGGCACTGGAATGATAACTGGAATCACACCGACATTCTTTGTCTATTACGCGGTCGAAAACAACATGGACAAAATAATGAAAATCCAGCAACAAACTCTGGAGGATATTTTGAAAGGACTGATTTGAAAATGTGGGAACAGCTTGAACCGATTTTTCAGGCTCTTGAACTGGACTATTCCAGACAAGGCAGCTATGAATCATCCGACGACTACCCTGCTTCATTTTTCACGTTCTTCAATATAGACACTCCAGAGGCTGGATTCTTCGACAACGAGGCAAACCGCGCAATCTGGACATGGCAAATCTACTATTACACAAGCGACCCAAGCACTCTGTATTCTGAAATGGATGCTTTCATTGCGCTTGCAAAAGCCGCTGGATTCATCCCAAATGGCAGAGGTTACGATATACCGTGCGACCGTCCCGATTATGTCGGACGCACGGTAAGAATCAAATACATCCAAACTTATCAAAAAGGAGCGAATGAAAATGGCTGAAATCTTTGAGTATCGTGGTATTTCCGACCTCGTTTATGCGAAAGTCACGGAGGACAGTTCTGACGCATACGTTACGGGCGAAGTTAAGTCGCTCGCTGGTGTCGCAGAGCTTGGCAGAACGACCGAAACATCAAACGAGGCGCATTACTACGACAATATGCCTGCTGTCGTTATTTCGTCCACGGGTTCGGACGAGGTGACGATTACCTGTTCTGCAATCCCGCTTGACGTTCTTGCGGATATCACGGGTCAGGTTTATGACCCGACAACGGGTGCAATGATTGAAGGTTCTCGTGACGTTCAGTATTTTGCAATCGGTTACAAGACCAAAAAGACCAATGGTGACGAGGTTTATGTTTGGCGTTACAAAGGCACGTTCTCGATTCCTGACAGCACTCACGCAACCGAGGATGACGGCACGGACGCAAACGGTCAGGAAATCACGTTCACTGGCATTCAGACCACGCACAAGTTTACCAAGAACAACAACAAGGGCGCAAAGGCTCTCAATGTCGATGTTGGTCTTGGTCTTGCCGATGTTTCCGATTTCTTCGAGGAAGTCACAACTCCTGACGACCTCGAAGCGGTAACTCCGACTGAAACGGTTGCAACGCCTACTGCAAGCCCTGCATCTGGCGCAATCGCAAGCGGTACAAGCGTTGCACTTTCTTGCTCTACAACTGGCGCAGCAATTTACTACACCACGGACGGAACTGTTCCCACTTCTGCTAGCACTCGGTACACAAGCGCAATCAATATCACTACTGGAACGACTATCAAGGCAATCGCAATCAAAGCTGGCATGAACAACAGTTCTGTCGGCACGTTCACCTATACGATCAGCGGCTAATTTCAATCATGCGACCGACACAAATATGTCGGTCGCATTCTGAAAAGTAGAAAGGATATGTGGATATGGAACTGAAACTCAATGTTTATGACGGAAAGAAAATCGAAAAGACCTATACTGCCGAGGACTTCATGCTGATGACTGGAACTTGCGAGGATATTTTGCAGGTCGTGGATATTGACAAATTCGGCGGTACGATTGACGAGAAATCCCTCGGCATGGAAATCCTGAAAGTCGTTATCAAGTCTTTCGGTAAATTCAAGCCGATGATGAAAGAGATTTTTGACGGTTTGACCGATGACGAGTACAGCAGAACCGCAATCAAAGAGGTTGCAGGTGTTGTTGTGCAGATCGTAATGTACACAATCACGGAGCTGTTCAGCGGAATCACTCCGTCAAAAAACTAAACGAGGGGGGCGGCAAACCCGCCTCCCTTTATCAAATGATGTTTGAACTTGAAGTCGGACTGTGTGAGCGTTTCCCTGCGCTATCACCGTTTGACATTCGGCGCGAACGGTTGCACGAGTTTTGCGTTTTGGTAAATCGACTGAACGACTACACCAAACGCGAAAGCAAAAACCGTGATAAAAACGGGCATCAAAAAATCCGCAGAAAAGCGGGTGACGACTGGTTCTAAGGTGGTGGATTAAGTGGCTGGTAAAGCAGACAATGTAATTGGTATTGCTATGGACTTAGACGTTACCAGTCTGAAAGCTGGACTGTCTGAGGCAAATCGACTGATAAGCAACAGCAATGCGAAATTCAAAAGCGCAACGTCTGGCATGGAGGATTGGAAGTCCACCACCGACGGACTGAACGCAAAGCTTGACAATCTGAATGAGGTGCTTGACCTGCAACAGCGAAAGCTAGCAGGCATGAAAGCTGAATATGACAAGGTTGTCAAAGCAGAGGGCGAAAACAGTCGTTCTGCGCAAGCACTGAAAAAGCAAATGGACAACCAACAGGTCGCAATCAATAAGACGCGACTTGAAGTTGAGAAATACCGTTCTAAGCTTTCCGATGCTGAATCTGCAACGGGTAAGCTTGGAAAGAAAATTTCAGATCAGGAATCGGACCTGAAAGCACTCAAAAAAGCATATGCTGATGTAGTGCTTGAACAGGGCAAGGATTCCAAAGCGGCGAAAGACTTAGCAAGTCAGATTGACAGCCTTTCGTCTGATCTAAGCGAAAACAAAAAGAAAATGAGTGATGCCTCCCGTGCTGCGGACGAGCTTGACAACAGTTTGGATAAGCTTGGGGATTCCGCAAAAGATGCAGGGGACGGTTTCACAATCGCCAAAGGTGCAATCTCTACATTCATCGGAAACGGATTGACGGCTCTTGCTGGTGCTGCGAAAAATGCAATCAGCAGCATTGCAAACCTCGCGTCAGAAACCAAAGAATACCGCGAGGACATGGCAAAGCTCAAAACGGGTTTCGAGGAGGGCGGTTTCTCCGCAGAACAGGCAACTAAAGTCTACAAAGATTTTTATGCTGTTCTCGGTGAGGAGGACAGGTCGGTTGAGGCAGTCAACCACCTTGCAAAACTTGTTGACACTCAGGAAGATTTAGATAAATGGACTACAATTTGTACGGGTGTTTGGGGTACATTTGGCGACAGCTTGCCGATTGAGGGCTTGACCGAGGCAGCAAACGAAACCGCCAAAACAGGCGAGCTTACAGGCGTTCTGACCGATGCTATCAACTGGGCAACCAGTGACATGGACACATGGAATAGTGTCCTTGGAAACGGCAGCAAAGCACAGCAGGCTTTTGCAAAAGCGTCCTCGGAGGGTATGAATGCAGAGGATGCTTTCAAAGAGGCACTTGCAACCTGTTCCACCGAGCAGGAGCGTCAACAGCTTATCACCAACACTCTTAATGGCTTGTATGGCGATGCTGCTGACAAATACCGCGAAGTCAACAAATCTGTCATTGACGCAAACAAAGCAAATTCCGATTATACCGATAGTATGGCGAAAATCGGTGAGAAAATCGAACCCGTAACGACCGCTGTAAAGAACGGGTTCAATGATATTCTGAAAAAGATTCTCGAATTGACAGACGGCGTTGACTTTGATGCGTTTGCTGAAAAAATCTCAAATGGATTCACAACATTCACGGATACTTACTTACCAAAAATAATTGATGGTTTTACGTGGATAAAAGACAACTGGGCAGGAATTGAGGCTGGCATAGCTGCGATTGCAGCAGCTTTTCTCGCGTTCAAGGTGGTTACGCTTATACAAGCCGTAACTACTGCTATGGAGGGCATGACGCTTGCGCAAGCGGCGTTAAACCTCGTTATGAGCCTAAACCCTATCGGACTGGTTGTAGCTGCTATTGCCGCGCTGGTCGCTGCATTTGTTGTGCTTTGGAATAAATCCGAGGCATTCCGCAACTTCTGGAAAGGGCTGTGGGAGGGCATCAAAAATGCAACAAAAGTAGTCATAGATGCCATTGGAAAGTTCTTCTCAGGCGCGTGGGACGGAATCAAAAAAGCTTGGAGCGCGGCAGGAGGATTTTTCAAAAATCTTTGGTCTGGCATAAAAAATACATTTTCTTCTGTAAAATCGTGGTTTTCGGATAAGTTCAAAGCTGCGTGGAACGGAATCAAATCTGTATGGAGCGCGGTCGGTGGATTCTTCTCTGACGTTTGGGATGCGATAAAATCTATTTTCTCAAATATTAAAGGTTGGTTCTCTGATAAGTTTTCCGCTGCATGGAACGGCATAAAAAATGCTTGGAGTTCTGTAAAATCATTCTTTTCTAATATCTGGTCAGGAATCAAGAATGTATTTTCGAGCGTAGGCTCTTGGTTTTCTGATATTTTCAAGGGCGCGTGGAATGGCATCAAAAATGCGTTTGGAAGTGTAAAAGAATTTTTCTCTGGAATCCTTGATAAAATCAAGGGCGTTTTCAAGGGCGATTCCCTGCTTGATGTAGGCAAAAATCTTATCAAGGGTCTTTGGAACGGTATCAACGATATGACGAGTTGGGTTATCAGCAAAATCGAGGGATTTGGTGATAATGTTCTCGGCGGTATCAAGAAATTTTTCCACATCGAATCTCCGTCAAAAGTCATGCGTGACCAAGTCGGCGTTATGATTGCAAAGGGTGTCGGTGTTGGTATCGAATCACAAACCGACAGCGTTGTCAAGTCTATGACCAAGCTCGGAAAGGCAACACTCACAGAGGCAAAGACCGCAAACAAAAACGGCGAGTATACAAAGGTTGGAGCGGATGCAATTTCGGACTACAAAAAAGGTCTGGAATCCAAATCGAAAGATGCCGTGTCTGCCGTCAAGTCTGTTATTGCAAAACAGGTCAACACGGTCAAGAATCAAAGCAAAGAAGTCCGCGAGGAGTACAAAAAAGCTGGCGAGGCAACGCTCACAGCGTTCACGGATGCCGTACAGAGTGGCACACAGAAAGCCGTTGACAAGGTTTCCGCATCCGTTACAAAGATTACTGATGCAGCGCAGAAATCCTATGACAACTTGATTTCCAAGCGAGACAGTATGCAGGATAAACTTTCCGAGGAAAGCAACCTGTTCACAATAACAGACGGAAAAGTCGTTCTGAATGACCTGAAAGCCGAAACAAAGGAAATCAAAGCTTTCGGCAAAAACCTTGAAAAGCTCAAAGGCAAAGTATCTGACAATATGCTTGCACAGCTCGGCGGTCTTGGAGCTGAGGATGGTCTTGCGGTAACAAATAAACTGCTGTCGCTTAGTCAGAAAGAGCTTGCACAGTATGTCAAAGACTATGCCGATAAACTGGCGGCAAGCAAGAAAGTTTCCAAAGCGTTCTATGCTGACGAAATCGCAGATGTCAAGAGCGAGTTTTCCAGCAAGATTTCAAAGGCATTCAAGGATTTACCTGACAAAATCGAATCAATCGGAGAAAGCACAGCAAAAGGATTCGTAAACGGCATGAAATCAAAGACGAGCGGTCTTTCCAAGGATGTCAAAAAGATTGCGGACGGTATCGTTTCGCAGTTTAAGAAGTCTTTGAAAATTCACTCTCCGTCTAAGGTTTTCGCAGAGCTTGGAGCGTTCTCTGGCATGGGATTTGTAGGCGGTTTTGCCGACAAGGTAAACAGTGTCAAGGGTGGTCTTGCATCTTCTATTCAGACAAATGACCTGCGCAATGCTCCTAATGGTAGCAGAGGTGCAACTGGCAGCAAAACGGTTGTCAACAACTACAACCAAACTATCAATGCTCCTAAACAACCAAGTCGCTTGGAATTGTACCGCGATACAAAGAATCTGCTTGCATGGAACGGAGGGGTTTAAGTGTATACGCTCAAAATTGAGAATAAGAGTGGAGAAGTCCTCACGCTTACGCAAAATGAAAAAGAGTATCAGGTGATTTCGGTCACTGGCTTGAACCCTGTTCCTGCAATCCTGCAAACCTCGACAATTGCAGGCATGGACGGCGTGAAATTCAATTCTGCGAAACTAAATCCTCGAAACATCGTCATTACGTTGCGACTTAATGACGATGTTGAACGGAATCGCTTGCAGTTATACCACTATTTCAAATCAAAACAATACTGCAAAATTTATTTCCATACCGAATGCAGAAACGTATTCGCTGAGGGATATGTTGAAAACATTGAATGCGATTTGTTTACGATCAGCGAGCAAATGCAGATTTCGATTGTTTGCCCTGACCCTTATTTCTATTCTGTCGCGGAAAGTGTCAAAACAGTTTCCGATGTCAATCCGCTTTTCGAGTTTGCGTTTGCGTTTGGTGCTGAGGGCGTAACAAACCCAACAATCACAGACCCTGCAATCGAGTTCTCGACCTACAATAAATCACAAACTATTGCAATTGTCAATTCGGGTGAAGAAGAAACAGGCGTGATTGCAGAAATCCGTTTTACGGGTGATGTGAGCAATCCGTACATTTACGACATCCGAACCGAAGAAGTCATGCGAGTGAATACTGATTTCGAGTTTGGCGATGTTCTCACGATCAACACAAACCAAGGAAATAAATCTGTCACTATCACGCGAAATGGAGAATCACCAAGCAACGGAATCCGATACCTTGACAAAGTATCCGAATGGCTTCAACTTTCCACTGGTGATAATTGTTTCGGATATGGTGCGGAATCTGGTGCGGATGATATGGAATTGACATTCCGATTCCGCACGAAATACGAGGCGGTGTGAGTATGGAGCTTTGGATTCTAAATCGAGATTTGGAGCAGGTCGGAATCGTTGACACGTTCAAGTCACTGATTTGGACTACCAGACACACCAAGGTTGGTGACTGCGAAATATACGTTCCTGCAAGTGTAGAGCTGCTCCAAATCTTGCGAAAAGATTATTATATTTTCCGTCAAGACAGCGACATGATTTGCAGAATCAAAAGCATTGAGATTGACACGGACGTTGAAACAGGAAACTATCTGATTGTCAAAGGATATGATTGCAAGGATATTCTTGCGCAAAGAATCATTTTCTTGCCTGTTACGTTTAGAGGAACTGCGGAAAATTTCATTCGAAAAATAATCAACGATAACGTCTTAACCGAAATGCTAAGACGAACCGTTCCTAAGTTCAAGCTAGCAGATTCTCACGGATTTTCTGAAACAATCGACATTCAGGCACGATTTGATTCTGTGCTTGAAAGAGTACAGGCGGTCTGCGATACATACGGATATGGGTTCAAAGTTACTTTTGACGGAACGGATTTTGTCTTTGATTTGTACAAGGGGATTGACCGCTCCGTAGATCAGGATGAAAACGATTATGTGCTGTTCTCTCCTGATTTTGAAAACCTCAAATCCACAACGTACAGCTTGGATGCAACAAACGTCGCAAATGCAGCATATGTAGCAGGCGAGGGTGAGGGTTCTGGTCGTATTGTTGTTGGGTATGAAATCGGAGAGGTTGAGGGTCTTGACAGATGCGAAATCTATGTGGATGCGCGAGATTTGTCAACGAATGAGGGAGAGATTCCATTTGAGGATTATGTTCCGTTGTTGCGGCAACGCGGAGCTGAAAAGCTCACCGAGTATGGAATTGTTACCGAGTTTGACGGAGAGGTTGAACCTAACCGATCGTATGTATTCGGAGTTGACTATTTCCTTGGTGACATCGTAACTGTTCGGAACGAGTACGGAATCCAAATAAACGCAAGAGTGACCGAGGTTATCGAGGCATACGACGATAACGGTCACACTATCATTCCTAAGTTTGAATTTATGGAGGTGCAGCAATGAGTATCAGATGCGGATTTTTCAACTCTGTCAATGAGGACAGATTATATCCTGCGGAGGACATGAACCAACCGTATAACCTGCTTGTTTCAAACGGTGTCTTTGCAACGCAAGAGGGTACTCCGTCTGATTACTTGCAGGTCTATGCAGAAAGCGGTTTGACTGTTCGTGTGAAAACTGGACGAGGAATCTTTGGCGATAAGTGGTTTTTGTCTGATACGGACATTCTCTTGACCATTGAGGCAGCTAATGTAACGCTCCCGAGAATTGATTCCGTGATCGTGCAGGTTGACCGCTCGGAGGAAGTAAGAGCGGCAAGCATCTACATCAAAAAAGGTACTGCAAGCGAAACTCCCGTTCATCCACAAATCACTAGAAGTGACGAAATCATGGAGTATCGCCTTGCGGATATCTATGTTGAATCAAGAACTACCGCAATTTCACAAGCCGATATCACTGACACTCGCGGTCTGTCTGATTGCGGTTGGGTCACTGGTCTACTGACACAGCTTGACACCTCGACACTCTATGAACAGTGGCAAGCTGGATTTGACGCATGGTTCAGAAACGTGAAAGAAACTCTGTCAACCGCAACACTGATTCGCTCGTACACATCCAGTTACACTACATCGAGTAACGGAGAAACTGAAATTCCGATTCAGATTGTGCAGTACAATCAAAACATTGACATCTTGCAGGTGTTTGTCAATGGTCTGCGACTGATCCCAACTATTGATTACACTATCGACAGCAACGAGCAAATCACTCTGGAAAAAGACCTCATGGCAGGTCAGCAGGTTTCTTTCATCGTTTACAAATCTATTGACGGCAGCGATGCCGAAACAGTCGTTTCTCAGGTCGTGGATTTGCAGAATCTTGTAAACCGTACAATGGTAACTGACCCGACAGGAACGACAAAGCTCCGTGCCAATTCTGGAGAGGATGTTCTTGCAAAATTCGTTGCGGCAGGTCGCGGATTTCATACGATGTACTCGCAGAATGGTGCGCTTAATGTACCTCCGACCGCAGGTGCGTACCGTTATTTCGGACACCTGACAACGCAATCCGCAGGCTCTGAGGTTGGTTGGCTGTTTGGCATTGCAATCAATGGCAATGTGTACGGCAACTACCTTGACGCTGGACGTTGGCGCGGTTGGAAAGAAATCACCAATTCGACACAGATCACCGCTGATAACGGAGGAGCGCAGATTGAGGTTACGGACGGCACTTCTGTTCTGACGGCTTTTGAAAACGCTGGAACGGGATTTCATACTATGTATTCCGCAAGTGGAGCAGCTGATACTCCCATAACTGGAGCTTTCAGATACTTTGGTCATATCACTGGAGCAACCACTGGATACATCTTCGCAATGTCCAGTGCAGGAGCGGTCTTTTCAAATTACCGCAATGGTGGCGAGTGGCTCGGATGGAAAGTCCTTTATGAAAAGAACCCTGCTACACTTTGGGAGGGTGCATATTTCATGAATGAGAATCAGACCGTAACTCCAAGCAAGCCGCTTGACCAATGTCAGCATGGTTGGGTTTTGGTCTGGTCTGATTACGATGATGCGACCAGCACAAAGAACAATTACAATGCAGTCACGTTCTGCGTTCCTAAAAAGAATGCAAGTGGCGGCAACTGGAATGGTTCTTCGTTCATGTGCTGTTTACCTCGTGAGGTAAAGACTGACGGCACGTTTGTTATTACGGCAAAGCAGGTCTACATCTATAATGATAAAATCACTGGTTTTGCCGCAAACAACGCCAATCCTGCAAACCGCGATGTAATTCTGTCAGCGGTTTATGAGTATTAAGCCCATATCTAAAACCTTTCTATATGAGAAAAGACTGTCGAGAAATCGGCAGTCTTTTCTCTTTTGCACAAAAACCCATTGAAAATTAGTCCTCAACTTTGTTGGTTTTTGACATTGACTTTGTACCACAAAAGTGGTATACTGTATACAGAGGGTGAGGGAAAGCACAACACCCCATGACCATACGAGGTAGAGCAGAAAAGCACCTTACGCGCTGCACAAAAACATAATGATTTTCGGAGGGTACATAAAATGACTAGAGATGATATGATTCAGAAGCTCGCAAGAGCATACAATAAGGCACACGGTACTAGATACCGTTGCAGCGGTGCAGACAACTACGCTGCGATCAATGAGGCAATCGAGGTCGGAACGGAAGAGGCGTTCTGGAATCGTGAAATCGTAAACTTCGTGAAGAATTACGCTGGCGATGACATGAAAGCCGCTTTCAAAGCGTATGTAAACAGCAAGCGCAATCCTGAAACCCCTGCACCCGTGGTTGAA
>JAKSIO010000017.1 GCA_024398785.1 Bacteroidaceae bacterium
TTTATGAATGAACTCAATCCAGAAATGTTGATTACATACAAAAAACTAATCTCCAACCCTGTTACAGCCAACAACGGCTTTACGCTCGTGGAGGATGCAGCATACGGTGGCGTACAATTCGACTGGGCAGCAGAGACAACTTATGGTAGATTGGACAAAGACACTCGTTCCGTTGAGTTTACAGTATTCGGCAAAGATGTTGATAACGCACGCGTGAAATGGACAAAGAATAACCCAGATTGGCGATATGGCAAATTAATCATTAATGTATATGTAAACGGTACGCAGGTATATTCTATAAATCAGGGTGAAAATGACTTGGGCGGTTTGTTTGCAATTCTTCTACCAGATTTGAAGACTGGCGATAAGGTGATATTTGAGATAAAAAAAGAATCTACATCCTATTACAGTAATAATCCTACTGTCACCATAGCCGCCTGTCTGGAATACACCAGCAGTAACGGAGGTGAAGGTATGCTTATCACAGCCAACCAAGACCCTGACCACACGGAGAACTACTATTCCACATTCTATTCAAGTACTGATGCATACCAGTTGCCGGGTAGTGTGACTGCCTATACAGGCCGTGCTGACGGTAATGTGCTGCACCTGACTGCAATAGAAGGGAATGTAATACCGGCTGGCGAGCCCGTGATACTCCGCCTGACTACGTCAGACAATGCCGCAACCCAGAAACAGATTGCTTTGGCATTGACAACATCTTCTGTCCTTCCAAGTGACAGTAATACACTTGTAGGAACAGATACTGAAACGGTTCTTGAAGATGACTGTTTTGCACTGTCCTGCAGCCCGGAATACGGAGTAGGCTTCTACAGTTGGAGCGGTATGACAATAGGCGCACACAAGGCCTATTTGAACCTTGCCCAAAAACCTAAGGCAATGTCATACGTATTTGTATTTGATGATGGCACCACAACCGGAACAGAACAGTACTTTGAATCCCAGTCAGAACAGAACAAAGTACCGTACAACCTGCAGGGTATGCCGGTAGATGAGAGCTATAGGGGTCTGATAATACTTGACGGAAAGCTTATGTATAAAGAATAATGCAGAACAGATATGAAGAAAGAATACACATCTCCCCAAATAAAAACAGTATTGATGTCATCGGCATCAATACTGTGTCAGAGTAATCTCAATTTCGGGATCAACTATGACGGAACAATAGACAAGACGTCTCTTGCCTGGTAAGCATTACTGTGCGTTCATCCAGTCAAACAGATTGCTGAATCCCTGTGGTGAAACTGTTCCGCCACCATTGTTTGTGGGTATCATATCGGCAACTGATTGTGCCTGTGAGCCGGTAACCTGGTCATTGAAAACATATACCCAGGAGAAGTGTCCCATATACCGTGCTCCCGGCATGTCTGTGCCGCGTACGTTCTCAAACATGCTGGACCATACGTTTTTTGCTCCCGCCTGCACAAGACGCTTGAATGTAGGTATTCCGAATTGTGCGGGACGTACTGTAGTATCGTCAAAAGACTGTACAAACCAGATGTTTTCTTTTGCAAGAGATTTTATTTCCGCATCTGAAATGTTGGCATCGGCATAAGCCTGGCATACGGGATAACCTGCGGCAAAGAATCCGGGGTAGTGGATAAGCAGGTTCATAGTCATGTACCCGCCGTTGGAGCAACCGCCTACATAAATTCTTTTGCGGTCAACATCTGGGTTGGAAGCTACATATTCATCTATTGCGGCCTTAAGCCTTTCAAGATATATTGACTCAGCGTCTCCCTGAGTCATTCTTCCGTTTCCTGCGTCCATCCACATGGTTGGGCTCTGCACTGCAAGAACGTATGCCCCGTTTGCTCCGCGCCTGGATGTGAAGTGGCTCTGAATGGGTTCCTGTGCCAGAGCAACAGCCTCGTTGCCCATAAGTACAATACGCGCATCAGTGCCGCCTTCGCCCATGCCGTGCAACCAGATAACCAGCGGATTTTTTGCTTTGTCAGCTTTCAGGCTTTCAGGCTGGTATGCGGCTGTGGACATGCCGTTCGATGTGGAGAATGTCCAATTGTCGCAGGCTGAAAGGAAGTCTGTCCTGAATTTGTCTGTTGTACAGCTGATGTCTTTGTATGTTACCTTTACGGGGTATTCTTGTACCCAATCGTTGCGGTTGGTACGTCCGTTGTATGCCATGGGACTGCCACCGCGGCTGTATGCCAGTTCAAGGCCGATGTAACCGCCGTTGCTGTCCTGTGTCCCTTTTGAATCACAGCGGAACGCCTCCTCTACACTGCGTTTTACACCGCCGGTTTCTACAGAAAAGTCGCCTTGCTGTATGCTTGCAGGCATAACATCGGGGTGCAGTATAATCATATTCAGCGATACGCTGGCCTCGTAGGCATCTATCCTGTAATTCTGTATGTCAATGCTTGTGGTCTGGCATATGACAGGTTGTGCGGCAAGAGCAAGCATTGTGCACGCTGAAGAGCAGATAGATATAAAGCTGTGTTTTGTTTTCATAACGTTTAGTTTATTCCAATTCTATGGTGTACATGTCAAAACCATCTTTGGTTATTTTGACTACCAATATGAAGTTGTTTCCGAACATGTTATTGACGTTGTCTGTAATAAGGTTCAGGAAATTAGGAATGCCGGTAAGATCTATTTCATTTTCCTCTTTGTCCGAAGCGTTGTAGTTGTTATAAAGTTCGGGTTTGTCTTTGAAACGGGCGGTGACATCGCATACCAGATTCCACGGACCTTTTGCAGATACCAGTTCTACGTTTTTCTCTGCCCAGAAACGGACCATTATTGAATCGCCAACTTTATTGCTTGAATAAATGTCTGATATTTCGCAGCCTGTGCCGTCAAAACTAACATTCAGACGGTCTTCAATTTTCTTTCCGGAAAAATCAACAACTTCGCAGTAAAGTTTCAGAGCCTGTGTAAGTGCGCCTTCAATTTTGGCACTGACCAGGACCTCAACTTCATGAGCTTCTTCGGAATCATTTTTGCTGCTCTTGTCACACCCTGTGAAAGACAGCATTGCCACAGCTGCAGCCATGGCGCAAATAATAAATTTCTTCATATTGTACTCTAAATGTTTTCGGTTTTGCGTACAAAAATACGAATTTATGCCGATGTATCAATTATTTTGTGTCATCTGCATATTTGTCTTAAATGTTTTTTTGTACGTCTTTGGTGGAATGTTCAAGAATAAACTAACTTTGCGGATATTTGTTACATAATGGAAAGAGTGAAATTTGCTGGAAGTAAAGTGTGTGCGGTAGCCGGAATGTTGCTTTTGACAGTGTACAACAGCAGTGCCGCAAACATGAACAGGGAACCCGTTTTGGAAATAACATCGGGTTACATTGAAGGTGAGTATGAGGATAATGTGTATGCATTCAAAGGTATCCCGTATGCACAGGCTGAGCGTTTTCTTGCCTCAAGACCAGTGGACAGGTGGACCGATACGCTTGAGTGCCGTCTGTACGGACCGTGGGCAATACAGGGCGGACGCGGCAATGACGAAAGCGGCAATTTCCTTATAAATGTCTGGTCCCAAGGACTTGAAGACGGTGCGAAACGCCCTATCATGGTGTGGATACATGGTGGCGGCTATTCTTCCGGGTCAGGCAATATGGCAGAGTATAACGATGGTGTGGCGCTTGCACAAAAAGGTGTTGTGATTGCAACACTTAATCACCGTCTTGATATAATGGGCTTTCTTGACCTGTCCGGTTTTGGAGGCAAGTGGAAAGAGAGCCAGAATGCCGGTATGCTTGATATTGTGCGTGCTCTTGAGTGGATTAGGGACAATGCCGATGCTTTCGGCGGCGATAAGGATAATGTAACCATATTCGGAGAATCGGGTGGTGGCGGAAAGGTAGGTACGCTCATGTGTATGCCTGCCGCCAAGGGCCTGTTCCACAAGGCCATCATTGAAAGCGGTGCCAAACTGAATGTTGTCAATGCCCAGTTGTCAGATACTCTTGCAAAGATGGTTGTGAAGGAACTTGGTCTTACAAAAGAGACTCTGGACAGTATTCAAACTATGCCATATGCACAGATTGCGCGTGCGGGAAACAAATGTGTGGCAGCACTTATGGGACCGCGCACTCCGGGTTCAATCAAGATGTGGGGTTTTGTTCCGTCAGAAGGTACCGAATCATTGCCAAAACATGCCTATACACCAGGGTTCAGTGATTTGAGCAAGGATATCCCGTTGATTATAGGCTCAACGTTCAATGAACTTGACAAAACATATTATGACAATAAATCTTTTTCTGAACAACAGGGCTTGGAGCTGCTTAAGGAAAAATATGGAGAAGAAAATCTGGAAGAATTCCTTGCCGCTTACCGCAAGGCTTATCCTTATAAGGAGAAAGATGATATTCTTGATATGGTAGGACTTGATTGCAACATACGCGCACAGTCCATATATGCTGCTGACTGGCAGGCTACAAATTCTGCTGCACCGGTCTACATGTTTTTGTTCAACTGGTATGCTCCCTCTGATGACGGAGGTAAGGCATCGTCTTTCCACAGTCTTGAAATTCCGTTTGTGTTCAATAACCCGGATCTGGAAAAATCCAATATCCCACAGGGCGATGAAAATGCACATATTCTTGCTGAGAAGATGAGTCAGGCTTGGGTCAATTTTGCACGTACCGGCAATCCTTCCGCAAAGAAAATCAAGGGTCTTCCAAAGTGGGAACCATACACAAATGAAAACGGTGCAACAATGATTTTTGACAACCGCTGTGAGATGCGTTACGGTCATGACCGTGCATTGCAGGAGTTGTTGTACAGATGTCTCAAATAACTGGAAATCATTAAATATTTACTTAATATGAAAATTTATAAATTGTTTATTATGTGTGCTTTAGCTTGTTCTATCTCAAGCGCTGTCTCAGCTGCTCATGAAGATGAATCACAGTACAAACCGTCTGTCTCATATACCGGTGGTGATGATATGCAGCAGGTGTATGATTTTGTAAAAAAATGCGGTACATATTTTATTGCCACTCTTGATGTGAACCAGAAACAACCGCGTGTGCGTCCGTTTGGAACCATCAATATTTTTGATGGAAAACTGTATATCCAGACAGGAAAAATAAAGCGCGTAGCAAAGCAGATTGCAAAGAACAACAACGTGGAAATCTGCGCATACCAGGGTGCGGAGTGGATCCGTATTGAGTGCAAATTGGTTGAAGACAACCGTATTGAAGCCCAGGAATCAATGCTCAAGGCTTATCCTTCTCTTGCCGGCCAATACAAGCCTGGAGACGGGAATACAGTAGTGTATTACATGAAAGATGCGAAAGCGTACCGCAGTTCGTTTTCAAGCCAGAGCGATATCTTGTATCAGTTCTAATATAAACGGCTGTGTTAAAGCAGTTTCTTAATAGCGGGGTAATTGAGGCAGGACTGGATGAAGCCGGACGCGGTTGTCTGGCAGGTCCTGTTTTTGCCGCCGCCGTTATTCTTCCGCCAGACTTCTGCAATCCGGTTCTGAATGATTCAAAGCAGTTGTCCGAAAAACAGCGCTATGCTTTGCGTCCCATTATTGAGGGGAGCGCAATAGCCTGGGCTGTTGGAATGGCAGACAATATGGAGATTGACAAAATCAATATCCTGAACGCTTCTATTCTTGCAATGCACCGTGCTGTTGATGCCCTGAAAGTGCGTCCTGAATTTCTGTTGGTTGACGGCAACCGGTTCAAACCATATCATGATATTCCGCACAAGACAATAGTAAAAGGCGATGCCACCATGATGTCCATTGCGGCGGCATCGGTTCTGGCAAAAACATACAGGGATGATTTTATGAACCGGATTGCGGAGCATTATCCGCAGTACGACTGGCTCAGTAACAAGGGATATCCAACTGCAAAACACCGTGCCGCAATAGAGAAGTATGGCACAACGCCATATCACAGAATGAGTTTTACGCTTCTTAAACCGGAGGCGGAGCAACTTGAACTGTTCTGATTACTTTGCCCTGAGCAATGTATTGGGCATAATGCGTTTTGTGATTCCTGCAGGGAGCAGCATAATTGCCAGAAGCACTGCGCCTACAGACAGGTTCAGCAGTACAAACCACCAGATTTCAAATTGAGCGGGTACGGCATCAAGGTAGTATGTGGCAGGATCAAGTTTGATTATGTTGAACCATTTCTGAACTGACAGCAAAAGTATGCCTGCTGCATTGCCAATTATCATTCCGCGCAACGCTATTCTTCCGAATATCTGAATGAATAATATGCGGATGTCCCTGTTGGACGCACCAAGTGCTTTCAAAACACCGACAGTGTGCGCTTTTTCAAAGATGATTATCAGTAACCCGGATATCATTGTAAATGCTGCAACTGCAAGAACCAGCAGCAGAATCACAATTACGTTTACATTGAGAACATCAAGCCATGCGAACAGATCCGGAAAATTTTCCTGCAGTGTTGAGAGGTAATAGATGCTGCCGTTGCTGTTCCCAAGATTGTCAAGTTGTATAGCTGTTTCCAAATAACGGTCATACACAGCAGTATTATCAACAAAAATTTCAATACCGCTTATCTGGTTTCTATTCCAACCGCTTACAGTTTGCACGGTGGTAAGATCCGTAAAACAGTATGTGTTGTCAAACTGTTCAAAATTTGAATTGTAAATACCTTTTACGGTCAGTTGTCTCAGGCTTACATGCTTGTCAATGAAATAGACCGTAATCTTATCGTCAATACTTATGTTGAGCAGATTGGCTATGTGCTCTGATATTACAATCTGGCCGGAATGGATTGAGTCTGTAAAAGACGGCATTGAACCTTGTACTATGCAGTTTTCCAGATATTCAGTATTGTAGTCCTGTGCAATTCCTTTAAGGAGAATGCCGTTGAACAGGGAGTCGTTGCATATTATTGCCGAATGCTGCACATAACGTTGGAAATGTGTAATGAAAGGTTTTTCAAGAATCTGTATCAAAGAATCTGAATATTCTATAGCCTGTTGTCCATACAAGTCGGAATGACGCGGATCTGTTATGTTCCAATGTCCGGAAATATTAGTTATCTTATTGGTTATCTGACTTTTGAAACCGCGCGTTATAGAGATTGTGAGTATCATTACCGTAACTGCAACAACTATGCCGATTAGAGCAAACCTCAAGGCGGGCGCAGAAGCACCATAGTTCTGTCTTGTGCTTTGCATCAGTCTATGTACAATAAATCTCTCCATTGTTCCGGAATAACCTTGCTAAGGTACGGAATATTTAGTAAATTTGCATCTGTATCCTTCAAAAAAGCAGATTATGGAACCTGAGACGCAACAGCAGATCAAGAACGAAATAGCAAGACTAAAGGCAGAGCTTCCTGCCGGTGTGAAACTGCTTGCTGTTTCCAAAACTCATCCGGCGGAGTATATTGCCTGTGCCTATTCGGTAGGGCAACGTTGTTTTGCAGAAAACAAGGTTCAGGAAATGACAGAGAAACAAGCATCTCTTCCAAAGGATATTGAGTGGCATTTCATTGGTCATGTGCAGACAAACAAGATAAAGCTTATGGCTCCATATGTCAGTATGATTCATGGTATTGATTCGTATAAAGCATTGGCCGAGGTCAGCCGTCGTGCCGTTGAAAAAAATCGCGTTATTGATTGTCTGTTACAGATACATGTGGCAACGGAAGAAACAAAGTTCGGATTTTCTCCTCAGGAATGTCTGGAAATGCTGCGCTCCACGGATTGGCGTTCGTTGAGCGGAGTACGCATTTGCGGAGTGATGGGCATGGCATCGTTTACAAGTAATATGGAACAGGTAAGTGGTGAATTTGCTGTACTTAAACAGACTTTTTCCGCTATCAAGACAGAGTTCTTCCCATCTGAAGACTCTTTTTGTGAAATCTCTGCAGGCATGAGCCACGATTATATATTGGCTGTAGAGCAGGGCAGTACAATTGTCCGTATCGGTACAACTATTTTCGGTCAGAGAAATTATAGCAGCAAATTACCATAAATTACTGTGAATATTTGTTTTTCTTTGCAGTTATGAGTACCTTAGCGGCCACATTTTAATTCTAAAATAAATTGGAAAGAATTTCATTACCCAAGCACATTGAAACTGCGTTAAAGACCCATTGGGACAAACCTGCTTTTTCCGATTACAAAGGAACAACTTATACATACAAACAGGTTGCCCATGAGATAGCAAGGATACATGTATTCTTTGATGCGTGCGGAATTAAGGCAGGTGATAAAATAGCTATATGTGGAAAAAACAGTTCAAAATGGGCTATTTCATGTCTGGCCATCATGTCTTACGGCGCTGTTGTAGTCCCCGTATTACATGAATTCAAGGCAGATAATATACATAACATTATCAATCATTCAGAAGCCAAACTGTTCTTTGTAGGAGAAAATATATGGTCCACGCTCGATGCCGGCAGCATGCCGAATCTGCTTGGTGTCATTTCAATTGATCATTTCAGTCTGGTAAATAATTCTGATCCTGCAATCCGAACTACCTTTGATTCTTTGGACAAACTGTTTGCAGACAAATATCCGCAAGCACTTTCACAGAATGATTTGATGTTTGTAGATCCGGGGGCTGACGAACTTGCAATGATTAACTATACATCAGGTTCTACCGGTTTTTCAAAGGGTGTCATGCTTCCGTACCGTTCGTTGGAGAACAACCATCTGTTTGCCAGTCTGGCCGTTCCGTTCATGAAGACGGCAGACAGTATTGTATCAATTCTTCCAATGGCCCACATGTATGGTTTCTCATTTGAATTTTTCTATGAGTTTACAATAGGAATGCATATATACTTTTTGACCAGATTGCCCAGTCCTAAGGTGATTTTCCAGGCTTTTCAGGAAATCAAGCCCAAGCTTATCGTATCTGTTCCTCTTGTAATAGAAAAGATAGTCCGCAAGAATGTGATGCCAAAATTGCAGACACCCAAGATGCGTTTCCTGTTGAAATTGCCTATCATCAAGGATATAATCTACAAGAAGATAGGAAAGGAGATGTATGCTGCTTTCGGAGGAAACTTTGGACAGGTCATTATTGGTGGTGCGGCATTCAACCAGGAGGTAGAACAGTTGCTTGCAAAAGCTAAATTCCCATATACAGTAGGATATGGAGCTACAGAATGTGGCCCTATTATAACATATACACTGTGTGATAATTATGTGCCGGGTTCCTGCGGTAAACCTGCAGTGAATATGGAGGTAAAGGTATTGAGTAATGACCCTCAGAATGTTGCCGGAGAAATTATCTGCCGTGGTCCTAATGTTATGCTGGGCTATTATAAGAATCCCGAGCAGACTGAGCAGACAATCGATAAGGACGGATGGATGTATACAGGTGACCTGGGTATTATCGATGCCAAGGGTAATCTGTTTATCAAAGGACGCAGTAAAAACCTGTTGCTTGGTCCTTCCGGTCAGAATATTTATCCCGAAGAGATTGAGGATAAACTGAATAATATGGAATATGTCTGTGAGTCAATTGTAATTCAGGAAAACGACAAATTGTATGCGTTGGTTTATCCTGATATGGACCTTGTACAAAAGAACGGTTTGACTCCGGACGCTGTTGAGACAATTATGGAAAACAACCGTGCTGTTCTCAATAAGGAACTTCCTGCCTATTCACAGATAGCTAAGGTTAGAATATATAATCAGGAATTTGAAAAGACTCCTAAAAAAAGCATAAAGAGATTTTTGTATCAGAAATAGGCTGACTTTTCCGTTTGTAATATGAACTATTTTGGTGATACTTGTTCCGGTGCAGACAGAATTGATCTGGAAAATCCCAGTGTTATCGGTTTTTTTCAGGAATCTTTTGCCAAATATTGGAATGTTGATGCTTTTACGGACTACAATGGTGAAACTCTGAAATATGGCGATGTTGCAAAGCTGGTAGACCGCTTTCATTTCATGTTCAGGGCCATGGGCCTTGAACCGCAGGATAAAGTTGCCATTTGCGGCAGGAACTGTTCCATGTGGGCTGTCAGTTTCCTTGCAGTATTTACGTACGGAGCTGTTCCTGTTCCTGTCCTCAATGACTTCCAACCGGATTATATACACAATATAGTTGAGCATTCTGATGCAAAACTATTATTTGTAGGCAAAGCGTTATTCACAAAGCTCAATGCTGACCTTATGCCGCATCTTGAAGGTATTGTTTCCATAGAAGATGCGCAGATTCTTGTATCCCGCAATCAGGGACTGTCTTCTTTTGTATATAATGAAAGTGGCAATGTAAGTCCTGATACACTTTCATATTATGTAGAGAAAGATGCGCATGAACTTGCCATACTGAACTATACCAGCGGTACAACCAGCGCCCCCAAGGGTGTTATGGTTCCTTATCGCGCCATCAGAACTATACTCATATATTCGCATAATACCGTTCCAATGAAACCGGGATCAAGTACGGTGAATATACTTCCGCTTGCCCACATGTTCGGACTTATGTTTGAATTGCTGTATGAAATCATTCTTGGATGCCATATCCATTTTTTGAACAGAGTTCCAAGCCCGAATATCATTTTCAAATCATTTGCGGAATTCAAGCCGACTCTTATCATTACTGTTCCGTTGGTATTGGAGAAAATAATCTGCAAGATGATTTTCCCACAGTTGGAAAAACGCAGCATGCGGATTGCTCTCAAGACTCCGATAATAAGCCGTTGTATCAAGAATAGGATTAAAAACAGACTTGTCAACGCTTTTGGCGGCAATATGCTGGAAGTGATTGTTGGCGGTGCTGCCCTGAATCCCGAAGTGGAAGATTTTCTGCACGATATTAGATTCCCGTATCTGGTAGGATACGGCATGACGGAATGCGCTCCGCTTATAGCATACTCCCACTGGTATGAGTTTGTCAAAGGTTCTTGCAGTAGGGCCATTACAGGTGTCCAGGTCAGGATTGAACCGTTTGATAGCGGTGAGGTAGGAGAGATACTTGTAAAGGGTGACAATGTGATGCTTGGTTATTATAAGAATCCTCAGGCAACGGCATCTGTGCTTGATGCAGACGGTTGGCTGCATACCGGTGATGTGGGCTACATTGACAAGGATGGAAATATATTTATCCGTGGCCGTATAAAGAATCTTATTCTGGGCCCTTCCGGTCAGAATATATATCCCGAAGAGATTGAGAATAAGTTCAACATGCAGCCATACGTTCAGGAATCTGTGGTTATCCGTGAAAAGGACGGCAAACTGGTGGCTCTGGTTTATCCTGCCGCCGATGCGTTGAAAGAAGCGCAGATTGACCCGTCATCACTTCCGGCAATTATGGAACAGAACCGTAAGAATGTCAATTCCCAGATTTCTTCTTATGAGCAGATTGCTGCCGTCCGTATTGTGGACAAGGAATTTGAGAAGACTCCCAAAAAGAGCATCAAGCGCTTTTTGTATCAGCCCAAATAAATCCTTTCTTAGTCCAGTTTGAGGACGGCAAGGAATGCTTTTTGGGGAACTTCTACGTTGCCAATCTGTTTCATACGCTTCTTTCCCTTTTTCTGTTTCTCCAACAGTTTGCGTTTACGAGACACGTCGCCGCCATAACATTTGGCAATAACATCCTTGCGCACCTGTTTGATGGTTTCACGCGCAATAATCTTGCTTCCGATTGCAGCCTGTATGGCTATATCAAACTGCTGGCGCGGAATGAGTTCCTTGAGCTTTTCGCACATGCGGCGGCCAAGGTCATAGGCATTATCCACGTGAGTCAGGGTAGAGAGGGCATCGACCGGCTCTCCGTTAAGGAGTATATCCAGCTTGATGAGTTTTGACGGACGGAATCCGCATGGATGATAGTCAAAGCTGGCGTATCCTTTTGATATACTCTTGAGTTTGTCGTAGAAGTCAATTACAATTTCTCCAAGCGGCAGCTTGAAGTAGAGTTCCACACGGTTCCCTGATATGAACTGCTGTTTTACCAGTTCACCGCGTTTGTCAAGACATAGGGTCATGATAGGACCTATGTACTCTGTTGTTGTGATGATTGAGGCATCAATGTATGGTTCCTCTATGTGGTCAATAAGCGTAAGATCAGGCATACCGCTTGGGTTGTGAACCTCTATGGCATGTCCCTGTTTATCGTAGACCATGTATTGTACGTTGGGAACCGTGGTGATAACGCTCATGTCGAATTCGCGGTCAAGGCGCTCCTGAACAATCTCCATGTGGAGCAGTCCAAGAAAACCGCAGCGGAATCCGAAACCAAGTGCAAGAGATGATTCCGGCATGAAACTGAGCGAAGCATCGTTGAGCTGCAGCTTTTCCAGTGATGCACGCAGGTCTTCAAAGTCTTCGGTCTCTATGGGATAGACGCCGGCAAACACCATAGGTTTTGATTCCTGGAATCCGGCAATGGCGTTTGAACAAGGACGGTCAACGTGCGTGATGGTATCGCCAACCTTGACCTCGGTAGAGGTTTTGATACCGGACATTATATAACCTACGTTACCTGCAGAGAGTGTGTTCTTTGGCACAAAGTCCATTTTGAGCACACCTATTTCGTCGGCATCGTACTCTTTGCCTGTATTGAAGAATTTTACTTTATCGCCGGTTTTGATACTGCCGTTTATAATTTTGAAGTAGGCAATGATTCCGCGGAAAGAGTTGAAGACGGAGTCAAAAATCAAGGCCTGGAGTGGGGCATCGGGATCTCCTTCAGGAGCCGGGATGCGTTCAACAATAGCCTGGAGAATCTCTTCAACACCCATACCGGTGCGGGCCGATGCACGGATGATTTCCGTGCGTTTGCAACCTAACAGGTCTATGATTTCATCTTCAACCTGTTCCGGCATTGCACTTGCCATATCACACTTGTTCATGACAGGGATTATTTCCAGGTCATTTTCAATAGCCATGTACAGATTGCTGATTGTCTGTGCCTGAACCCCCTGCGATGCGTCAACAACAAGCAATGCTCCCTCGCATGCTGCTATTGAGCGTGATACCTCGTATGAAAAGTCAACGTGACCCGGAGTGTCAATAAGGTTCAGAATGTATGTTTCGCCTTTATATTGATATTCCATCTGGATTGCGTGGCTTTTTATTGTAATGCCGCGCTCTTTTTCAAGGTCCATGTCGTCCAGCATCTGACCCTCTGTTACCTGTATGGTTTTGGTATATTCCAGAAGGCGGTCTGCCAGAGTTGACTTTCCGTGGTCGATATGTGCAATTATGCAGAAGTTGCGGATATGTTTCATTTGAAAACGGTTTCTTATTCTTCAAAATAGGATTTTGGCAGACTGCGCATATTGTATTGCGATGCCATTACCTCTCCGTATGCTCCGGCAGAGAGTATTTCAAGATAATCTCCGCGGTGGGTTTCGGTAAGGAGTATGTCTTTGTCAAATACGTCGCTCGATTCGCATATCGGACCAACAACATCGTATTTGCGTTTTGCGCCGTCAGTGTTGCTGATATTGCGGATTGCGTGGTGTGCGCCGTAGAAGGCAGGACGGATAAGGTCGTTGAAGCCGGCATCGACTATGGCGAATTCCTTTACCGTACCTTTCTTGACGTATGTTACCTGTGTAATCAGACTGCCGCACTGTGCCACTATGCTGCGTCCCAGTTCAAAGTGAACCTGTTGGCCGGGTACAGTCTTGAGTTCTCTGCGGAAAACATCAAAGTATGCCTTGAAGTCAGGAATAGGGTTGCCTGTTGGGTCTGTGTAGTCAATGCCCAGTCCGCCGCCCATATCAAGAATACTGAATCTGATGCCGCATTCAAGATATTTTGCGTTGATTGCACTGGCTTTTGCGCAAAGCTGGCTGAACGGTTCCATTTGGGTTATCTGTGAACCTATATGGAAATGTATGCCAAGCAGTTCAATGTTGCTCATGCCAAGAGCCATGTCAATTGCTCCGTCAAGCAGTTCCATGTTGATGCCGAACTTGTTTTCTGCAAGACCTGTGGTAATCTTGGCATTGGTGTGGGCATCAACGTTAGGGTTAACGCGGAATGCTATGCGTGCGGTTTTGTTTTTCTTTGCTGCCAGGCTTTGAATAACCTGCAGTTCTTCAACTGATTCAACGTTGAAACAGAAAATATCCGCATCGAGAGCAAGATTTATTTCGCGGTCGGTTTTGCCTACACCCGCAAATGCTATGCTGTCGGCTTTGAAACCAGCCTGGAGCGATGCCTCCACCTCGGCTCCGCTTACGCAATCCACGCCGAGACCAGCTTTACAGATACGGTCAAGTATTACAGGATTGGAATTGGCTTTGACGGCATAGTGAACATGAAAGTTACTGCTGTCTGCAACTGCTTCTTTTACGGCTTGCAATGTTCTGTCAAGCAGTGAAAGGTCATACTTATAATAAGGTGTCTGTTCCAATTTATTTTCCGTTAAAAAGGTGGTCTGACAAACTCTGCAGTGCACGCTGTTTGTCTGATTCGTTAATAAGGAAAGATATGTTGTAGTTGCTGCCACCGTATGAAATCATACGTACAGGAATATCCTTGAGAGCATCCAGAGCGCGAGCTTCGAATCCTACGTTTTCCCATTCCATATCACCTACAACGCATACAATACAGAGTCCTTTGTCTACTGTCACTGTACCATATTTGCGCAGTTCCTGAAGAATTGTCTCAAGATTTGCTGTGTTGTCTATTGATACCGATACGCCAACTTCTGATGTACATATCATGTCAATAGGAGTCTTGTAGGTTTCGAATATTTCAAATACCTTGCGCAGGAATCCGTATGCAAGCAGCATGCGGCCTGATTTGATTTTGATGGCAGTAATGTTCTCTTTGGCTGCAACTGCCTTGATTGTGCCGTGCTGAATACGGTTGTCTATTGTTGTACCGGGGGCATCGGGCTGCATTGTGTTGAGCAGTTTGACAGGAATATTGGCAAACTTTGCAGGCTGGATACATGTAGGGTGCAGAATCTTTGCTCCAAAATAAGCAAGCTCTGCTGCTTCTTCAAAGTTCAGTTGACGTACTGGAGATGTCTTGTCAACAACACGCGGGTCGTTGTTGTGCATTCCGTCGATGTCTGTCCAGATTTGAATCTCTTCTGCCTGAATGGCTGCACCTACAAGCGATGCTGTGTAGTCTGAACCACCGCGCTGCAGGTTGTCTATATCTCCATTGGCATTGCGGCAGATAAATCCCTGTGTGATGTAAATCTGTACATTCTTGTCTGTGATGAGCGGCTGAATGTGTTCAGAGATATAATTGAGATCCGGCTCTGAGTCGGCATCGGTTTTCATAAAGTTGAGAGCGGGCAGAAGTACTGCGTTGATGCCTGTTTCAACCAGATAGTGAGAAACCATGTAGGTTGAAATCAGTTCGCCCTGTGCAAGGATAATCTTCTCTTCTTTGCCGGTGAATTCCATGTTTGCAAATGTGAGAAGGTAGTCAAACTTTTCATTTATGAATTTGGAAACTTCCTGTTTGACTTTGTCTGTAGAGTAGAGGTTATCTACATGTTCCAGGTATGTGCCGCGCATTTTGTTGATTATGTCGCCGGCGCCTGCTGCGTTCTGGTTGTAGTAGTATTTGGAAATCTCTACCAATGAGTTGGTTGTTCCTGACATTGCAGAAAGTACTACCAGTTTGCGTTCACCGTCTGCTGTAATGAATTTGCTTACATCTTTCATTCGGGCTGGTGTACCGACAGAGGTACCACCAAACTTCAAAACCTTCATGATTATTTGTTTTATTTATTGTTGGTTATTAATATTCTGTTATTTATCTCCGTTATTCCGCATTGTCATACTCCTCTGAACGGACAGATTCCTGAGTTTGGGTCTCATGCTGTTGCGGTTGTTCACATACAGAAACGGTAATCTCTTTGAGTGTGTGGTTCTTGCATTCAAAAACCCGTCCCGGATATTTTTCAATCAGAGCCAGATTATGTGTTGCCATCAGTACTGCTGTACCTGTTCCGGCAACCTGACGCAGAATCTCAACAATCTGACTGCTTGTTTCGGCATCGAGATTGGCAGTAGGTTCGTCTGCCAGAATCAGACCCGGCTTATTGAGCAGAGCACGTGCAATGCAGATACGCTGAACTTCTCCACCTGACAGTTCATGTGGCATTTTGTATTGTTTTGCCTCCATGCCAACCATGCGCAGTACCTGTTCAATACGCAATCGCATCTCTTTGCGGCTGGTCCAGCCGGTTGCTCTCAACACAAAATAGAGATTGTCATATATGCTGCGGTCTGTCAGAAGTTGAAAATCCTGGAATATGATTCCCATCTGACGGCGTAGTTTGGGCAACGTGCGGCGGCGCAGGTACTTTATATTGATACCCAGTACCTTTGCTTTTGATGTCAGGCTGCCCTCAATCTCAAGCTCACCGTATAAGGTCTTGAGCAGGGAACTCTTTCCCGAGCCAACCTTTCCTGTCAGATAGGCAAAATCTCCCTCTTCCAGTTCAAAGTTGACGCCTGCAAGAATCAGAGTCTTATCCTGGCATATATTGATATCCCTGTATTGTATTACGCTCATTGAATTTTATGGCGGCTTTTGAGTTCTGTTGCCAGTTCTTCAATTCTGTGACCTTTCGATGTCAACAGAACAATAAGATGGTAGATAAGGTCGCTGGCCTCATAGATAAGGCGGTCATCGGTACCGTTTGTAGCTTCGATAACGGTTTCTACAGCCTCTTCTCCCACCTTCTGGGCCATGCGGTTTATACCTTTCTTGAACAGTGATGTTGTATATGAACCGTCTGGCATTTCCTGGTAACGCTTGCAGATAAAGTCCTGCAGATATGAAAGGAAGTTGATGTCGGCACTGTTTGTCTCTCCCCAGCATGTATCAGCTCCTGTATGACATACGGGGCCTACGGGGTTAGCCTTGATAAGCAGAGTGTCGTTGTCGCAGTCAACAAGTATTTTTACAACATTCAGAAAATGTCCGCTTGTTTCTCCTTTTGTCCACAATACGTTACGTGTGCGGCTCCAGAAAGTAACTTTACCTGTTTCTACTGTTTTCTGATATGCTTCCTTGTTCATAAAGCCCAACATCAGAACTTTTGCTGTAACATTGTCTTGTACAATGGCGGGAACAAGACCTCCCATTTTTTCAAAATCCAATTCCATAATAGGATGTATGTGTTTATAGATTATCTTACTTCAATTCCGTTCTTTTTAAGAAATTCCTTCAATTCGGGAATTTTTACAGTTCCAAAGTGGAATACGCTTGCAGCAAGAGCAGCACTGGCTTTACCTTCATTGAAAGTGTCAAGGAAATGCTGCATGTTACCTGCACCGCCGGATGCAATAACAGGAATGGAAACTGTGTCATACAACTTGCGCAATGCCTGGTTTGGATATCCCTGCTTTACGCCGTCATGATCCATACTGGTAAAAAGAATCTCACCGGCACCGCGGCTTTCTGCCTCTTTTGCCCAGTCAAACATATTCCATTCAGTTTCGATGCGACCGCCGTTAATCATACATTTCCAACCGTTTGCGGTCTCTTTTCCGTCAATTGCAACAACACAGACCTGAGAACCGAAATTCTTGGCAATCTCGTTAATGAATTCAGGACGGCGTATGGCTGCGGAGTTGATTGAAACCTTGTCAGCACCTGCGCGCAGAAGACGCTCAACATCGTTGATGTCATAAATACCACCACCTACTGTGAATGGAATGGAAACGCCTGCTGCAACTTTTTCTACAAGTTCTACAAATGTCTTGCGACCTTCGTTTGTGGCGGTAATGTCAAGGAAAACAAGTTCATCGGCACCTTGCTCACTGTAGAGACGACCCATTTCCACTGGATCTCCGGCATCGCGCAGATTTACAAAGTTAACACCCTTTACAACACGACCGTTGCAGATATCAAGACAAGGAATAATTCTTTTAGCTAACATATATTTATATTTTTAAAATTTCAGTTATTTGCCAGTTCAGACAGTTGTTCAATTGTAATTCTTCCCTCGTAAAAGGCTTTGCCAACAATTGCTGAAGGAAGACCGGCCTCTTTAAGGTCAATAAGGTCTTGGTAACAGCTTACGCCACCGCTTGCTGTCAAGAACAGGTTGGGAAAACGTTTCAGCATTTTCTTATACAGTTCAATCGAAGGGCCGGATAGCATTCCGTCACGGCTGATATCAGTGCAGACACAGCGTCTGATACCCATAGACATGTATTTCTCAATGAAAGGGTACAGGTTGCTGTCACTGCTTTCAAGCCATCCGTTGATTGCTATGTTTTCTCCTTTGACATCGGCTCCAAGAATTATCTTTTCTGGAGTGTAGTCCTGAAGCCATGTTCCTACAAGCTCAGGATTAGTAACGGCAATACTGCCTACGGTTACCATTGCTGCACCGCTGTCAAATGCAATTTCAATATCCTGCTTGCTCTTGATGCCGCCGCCGAAGTCAATAATAAGACCTGTTTTGGAGGCAATTGTTTCTAGAACCTTGTAATTGACAATATGCTTGCTTTTTGCTCCGTCCAGATCTACAAGATGCAGGCGCTTTATGCCGTTATCGTAAAAATTGCGGGCAATACTGAGCGGGTCTGACGAGTAGGTGGTCTTCTGTGCGTAATCACCTTTTGCCAATCGTACGCACTCTCCTCCGATAATATCAATAGCAGGAACCAATTCCATTGGTTATAATTTAATAAAGTTCTCCAATATGGTCTGGCCAACAGTTCCGCTTTTTTCAGGGTGAAACTGTGTGGCGTAAAAATTGTCTTTGTGCAGGGCTGCACTGAACGGTTCAATATAATCCGTAGTTGCTATGCTCCATTTGCAGACAGGAACATAGTAGCTGTGTACAAAATATACATAACTGTTGTTGTTCAAACCGTCAAACAAAGTGCTTTTGTAATCTGATATGTTGTTCCAGCCCATGTGAGGAACTTTTTTGTCCCTGTCCATAGGGTTGAACTCAAACTTCAGTACAGGCTGGTCAAATATACCAAGACAGTCAACATTGCCTTCCAGGCTGTGCGCACACATAAGCTGTTGTCCAAGGCATATTCCAAGAACAGGCTGGCGCAAAGACTTGATCAACTGATCCAAACCGTGGTTTTTCAAATATGCCATTGTGGTCCCTGCCTCTCCGACACCGGGAAAAATTACTTTATCCGCTGCTTGTATCTGGGCCGGGTCATCTGTCAGAACAGCTTCTATTCCCAACCTTTTAAGTGCATGGTACACGGATTTTATGTTTCCTGCGTTGTACTTGATTATGGCTATGTTCATACCTGATTTTGTAAAAGCGCACAAAGTTACAAAAAATAGGGCATTATTCATATATATAATAAAGAGAAAAAATGGTTGTGAGTTTTAATTAATATGACTAAATTTGCAAAATTTTACATAGAAACAGCTAAACAGCAATAAATAATGAACCAAAAGTTTACGGAACGTGGAATGTTGGACCTGTCTCAGGTCAACAAAGATGTGCTTGGCGAATGGCTGCAGGAAAGCCTTTTTGAACGCAGTATCAAGGAAAGAGAGGGTGCCCCTTCGTTTGTTTTTTATGAAGGACCTCCTTCGGCAAACGGCATGCCAGGTATTCACCACGTAATGGCACGTACAATAAAGGACAGTTTCTGCCGCTATAAAACTATGTGCGGTTACAAGGTAAACCGCAAGGCCGGATGGGATACTCACGGACTTCCTGTTGAACTTGGTGTGGAAAAGAGCCTGAATATTACAAAAGAGGACATCGGTACAAAGATATCTGTTGATGATTATAACCGTCAGTGCCGTCTTGAGGTAATGAAATATAAGGAAAAGTGGAGCGACCTTACACGCAAGATAGGATATTGGGTTGATCTTGAAGATCCTTACATTACTTATGACAACCGTTACATTGAATCTTTGTGGTGGTTGCTCAAGGAACTCTATAAGAAAGGATATCTTTACAAAGGTTATACAATACAGCCTTATTCACCGGCTGCCGGAACAGGTCTGTCAAGCCACGAGCTGAACCAGCCCGGCTGTTATCGTGATGTGAAAGATACTACTGTCACCGCTCAGTTCCGCATAGTGAATCCAAAGCAGGAATGGACAAAATGGGGTAACGCTTATTTCCTTGCATGGACAACAACTCCATGGACATTGCCTTCAAATACAGCTCTCTGTGTTGGTAAAAAAATTGAATATGTTGCAGTAGAGACATACAATCCTTACAGTGCTGAAAAAGAGTGTGTCATTCTTGCAAAGAACCGTCTTGGTGCATATTTCAGTGCAGACGGTGCAAATGCAGACATGGAGGCATACCAGAAAGGCGACAAGGTTGTTCCTTACCGTGTGATTGCCGAATACACTGGCGCAGATCTTCTTGATATAAAGTATGAACAGCTCTTCCCGTGGGTTAAACCGGTTGATATGCAGGGAAAGGGACAGTTCAAAGTCAGTGACAAGGGCTTCCGTGTAATTCATGGAGACTATGTTACAACAGAAGACGGTACCGGTATTGTACATATTGCTCCTACGTTCGGTGCCGACGATGCTTTTGTAGCCAAGGCTGCCGGAATACCTTCACTTTACATGGTAACAAAGAAAGGCGAACCGCGTCCTATGGTTGACTTTACCGGTAAATACTGGTTGCAGAAAGATCTTGACCAGGCGTTCCTGAACGAATGTGTCAAAACCGATGCCTACGCCGAATATGAAGGCGCATATGTCAAGAATGCGTATAATCCGAAATATACCGTTAACGGTAAATACGATGCCGATGCTGCCCAGAAAGATGAAGATTTGAATATCTACATCTGTCTTAAGATGAAACAGGATGGCTCTGCTTTCAAAATAGAGAAACATGTTCACAACTATCCTCATTGCTGGCGTACCGACAAACCTGTAATCTATTATCCGCTTGACAGCTGGTTTATCAAGGCAAGCAGCGCCAAAGAGCGTATGTCTGAATTGAACAGAACCATAAAATGGAAACCTGAATCTACAGGTACCGGACGTTTCGGAAAATGGCTTGAGAATCTCAATGACTGGAATCTGAGCCGCTCACGCTATTGGGGAACTCCGCTTCCGATATGGCGTAACGATGATGGTGAGGAGATTTGCATAGGTTCTGTTGAAGAACTGTATAATGAGATTGAGAAATCTGTTGCAGCAGGTGTTATGAAGGCAAATCCTTTCAAGGAGAAGGATTTTGTTCCTGGAGACTACAGTGCTGCAAATTATGATAAGATTGACCTGCATCGTCCTTATGTTGACTACATTGTACTTGTGTCGGCATCGGGTAAGGAGTTAAAACGTGAAACTGACCTGATTGATGTATGGTTTGACAGTGGCGCAATGCCTTTTGCTCAGATGCACTATCCGTTTGAGAATAAAGATATTATTGATAACGGTACTGTTTATCCTGCAGACTTTATTGCCGAAGGTGTTGATCAGACACGCGGCTGGTTCTATACGTTGCACGCAATTTCAACTATGATAAAGGACAGTGTTGCGTATAAGGCTGTTATCTCAAACGGTCTTGTTCTTGACAAGAACGGAAATAAAATGAGCAAGCGTCTTGGTAACGCAGTGGAACCGTTCCAGGCTATTGAACAGTACGGCAGCGATGCTCTGCGCTGGTACATGATTACCAATGCACAGCCTTGGGATAACCTTAAGTTTGATACTGAAGGTGTTACAGAATGTGTCCGTAAATTCTTCGGAACATTGCACAATACATATAAGTTCTTTGCCCAATATGCAAATGTTGATGGCTTTACAAGTCTTGAAGCACCTGTTAAACAATCTGATTTACAGGTTATTGACCGCTGGATATTGAGCGAACTCAATACTCTTGTCAAGGGTGTAAGCGAAAGTCTTGACGATTATGAACCTACACGTGCCGGCCGTCTTATCCAGGACTTTGTAAATGACTATCTGTCAAACTGGTATGTACACCTGACACGTGAGCGTTATTGGGGTAACGGTCTTTCAACAGACAAACTTGCTGCATATCAGACTTTGTATAAGTGTCTTGAAACTGTTGCTCTGCTGATGGCCCCTATTGCTCCGTTCTATGCCGACCGTCTGTATCGCGATTTGCATGTAAACATTGACGGCGGTAAGAAATCCGTTCATCTGGCATTGTATCCAAAGTATGACAAAGACATGGTTGACAAGGAACTTGAAACCCGTATGGAACTTGCCCAGAAAATCACATCAATGGTTCTTGCGCTGCGCAAGCGTGATGATGTCAAGATAAATGTGCGCAAGCCTTTGCAGAAAATTCTGATTCCTGCCGATGCCGTATTGCGTTCACACCTTGAGCCTGTCAGCGAACTGATTCGCGGTGAGGTTAATGTGAAAGAGATTGAATTTGCGGGAGAAGGTGATAACGGTATTCTTGTCAAGAAAGTAAAATGTAACTTCAAACTTTTGGGAAAACGTTTTGGAGCTCTTATGAAAGGAGTGGCCGCTGCTGTTCAGAATATGTCTCAGAAAGACATTGCCCAGCTGCAGGAAAACGGCGAATTCACATTCAATATTGACGGAGTTGAGGCTGTTGTCAATACAACCGAAGTTGAAATATTCAGTCAGGATATTCCGGGTTGGGTTGTTTCCAATGACGGTGTTCTTACTGTTGCACTTGATATTCAGCTCACACCGGAACTTGAACGCGAAGGTCTTGCACGTGAACTGAAGAAACGTATTCAGGATATGCGCAAGCAGAAAGGACTTGAAATTACAGACCGTATTAACGTAGAGATAGGTGCTGACAGTAAAATAGAGGAGGTTCTTGGAGAGTGGAGCGAATGGATTTCACGACAAGTACTTGCCGACAGATTAACTATATTGCCTGTAGAGAAAATGGCAGGCGTTGAGAGTGTAACAATTGATGAAATATCAGTATTGATTAATATTGAAAAAAACTAAATGTTATGGAAAAACGTCATTATTCAGATGTAGAGTTGGATGAATTCCGTAGAGTAATAACAGAAAAACTGGATTTGTCTTTGAGAGATTATGAAGTGTTGAAAGCATCATTGATGAACACTGATAATAATCGTGCAGAAGATACTGCTCCCACTTACAAGGTTCTTGAAGAAGGTGCAAATACATTGTCAAAAGAGGAAACAACCCGTTTGGCTCAGCGCCAGATGAAGTTCATACAATCATTGCAGGCTGCACTTGTCCGCATTGAAAACAAGACATATGGTGTTTGCCGTGAGTGCGGTGAACTGATTCCTAAGGAACGTCTTAATGCTGTTCCTCATGCAACCTTGTGTATAAAGTGTAAGGAAGCACAAAACAAACGTAAATAAGACTGTTCATGGGATCAGGAAAGAAAAAAATCAAAGATCCGATAAAACACAACCATAGAGTTGTTACATGGCTCATTATATGTGCTTTGATTATTGATCAGGCATCCAAGATTCTTGTCAAGACTCATATGCTTCTTGGTAATGAACATGCGATAGATATATTGCCGTGGTTCAAGATATGTTTTGTGGAGAACAACGGAATGGCTTTCGGTATGGAACTTGGCGGATTGGGCGGAAAGTTGTTTCTGTCATTGTTCCGAATTGCCGTCATAAGTCTGTTTATTGTTGCCATCAACAAACTTATCAAGACGAAAGAATTTTCTACCGGTTTCCTGAGATGCCTTGCATTGGTTGTTGCCGGTGCCACAGGTAATATCTTTGACTCTTTGTTCTATGGTATCATGTTCAATGAGAGCGGTATCTACGCAGGCGGTGTTTCAAAGTTTGTAGGCTTTGGTATTGGAGAAGGATATGCTCCTATGCTGTACGGTAAGGTTGTGGATATGCTTTATTTCCCATTGTTCACATTCCCGGACTGGTTCCCGATATGGGGTGGCCGGATTTTTTTCAGTCCTGTTTTCAATTTTGCCGATGTATGTATTACATGCGGTGTATTGCTTTTGCTTCTGTTCTACAGGCAGTCTCTTACACGTGCCTTTTCTTATATTGACAAACAGCACATCAAGGACTATTTTGCCAAAAAGAAGGACAATAGTAATGAAGAATAACATATCGTTGACAAGGGTAGGTCTTTTGATCTGTGTTTCCTTTCTGTTCATAGGCTGTAAACCTACCAGACCAAAAGATATTCTTTCACCCAAGGTGATGGAACAGGTTCTGTATGAATACCACATGGTACAGGCTCTGGAAGTTTCCGTGTCAAATGATAAGAAGTATGAACTGGACTATTATTATTCATACATATATCAGCATAATAACATTACTGAGGCCCAGCTTAATCATTCATTGAAATGGTATTCCCGTCATCCTGATGATTTTTATGAAATCTATGAACGGATGTCAAAACGTGCCGAAAAGGATTGGAGTTCCTCGGCATCCATACTTGAAAGACAGCACAGGGTTTCTTTCCGTGTAGAATCGGGAGATAATGTGGACTTGTGGTATCTGCCTCATTCCAATGCTATGGGAAACCATGACCTGATGCGTACCATGACTTTTGCAATTACAGCAGACACAACATTCTATTTGGGTGACAGTATATTTTGGGAAATGAATCCGTTGTTTGTGAAAAACAGAGATACTGTAAACTGTAATTCACAGCACACTCCATCTTTGTATCTGTCGTTGAATTTATTATACAGAAATCAGGAAACAGTGTTTGACACTCTTGTCAGTGTGTCTGATTCTCTTTGTTTCGGTTTCAAACTGCATGATATCAATTCACTGTCAAGAATTGAAGGTGCCGTCCAGTATCTTCCTGATCCTGATGCCAAAGCATCATTCCTTATTCTGGATGACATTCATCTTATGCGCAAGCATAACAATACTGCTCCGGCCGCTCCGGCAACTAAAAAAATCAAATGATTCGGCTAGTGGGTCCTTCTACGGAATTCTGAGCAGACTATTGCTGTAGCTATAGCTACATTCAGAGATTCCGATGTTGTTTCTCCAACTGGGAAAGAGGGTATCAGCAAAGACTGGTTGATATACGAACGGATTTGTTGTGAAATTCCGTTACCTTCATTTCCCATTACTATGATACCATTGTTTTGCAGTGGGGTGGAATATATGTTTTCGCCGTCAAGCAGAGTACCGTAAACAGGTGTTGTTTTATCCAGTTCAGCAAAAAAATCATTCAGATCACAGTAGTGCATGTGTACACGTGCCAGGGCTCCCATTGTAGCCTGTACTGTTTTGGGGGCGTAGGCATCGGCTGTCTGTTGCGAACAGACTATATCTTTTATTCCAAACCAATCTGCAATTCTGATTATGGTTCCAACATTTCCCGGGTCCTGTACGCCATCAAGAACCAGAACAAGATTATGATTGGCAATGTCAGTGTCAAGCTTGTAATCAGGTATGTGAAACAATGCTAATACCTGTTGCGGCGTACGTAACAGACTGGCACGCTCAAGTTCATCCTGGGTTACAATATCAGTTTCCGGAGCATGAAACAGATTCCGGTTGTTTTCTGCCCAGGATTGCGTTGCTGCAATGTATTGTGGCTTGAAAGACTGCATTAAGTCAGCCACAAGTTTGGGGCCTTCTGCAAGAAAAAGTCCTGTTTCGTTTCTGAACCGTTTATGCTCTAATGAACCAATCAGTTTTATTTTTGATTTACTTATCATATTGTTGATAATTTGAATGCAAAATAACATAAATTTTGCGACAAATTTAGTATCTTCGCTCAATTTATGGTAATATGGTAAAAAGTGTCCTGAAAATTCTTTTCTGTATGTTGTCGGTACTGATTCTGACAACAGGGTGCTCCATATACAAGAATGTACCGCAGGACAGCTATCTCTTGGATAAAATTGCAGTTTCGGTTGAAAAAAATTCTGAGAGTGCCATTATTTCCAAGAACAGCATGAAATCATACGTTTATCAGCAACCCAATAGAAAATGGTTCGGTTTCTGGCGTGTCCCAATCAGGTTCAATTCAATGTTTGGGGAACGCAAGAAAAAGAAAGATGGCAAATCCGTTTTCAAGAAAATCGGGCAGCCGCCGGTCATTTATAACGAACGTATGACCGAGTTGTCCTGTCAGGATATCAGTAAGGCTCTATTTGACAATGGATATCTGCATGCAACTGCTGAACCCAAGGTTGAACATTATAAAAAACCGAGAGTAAAAGTAACATATCTCATTACTCCGAACGAACAATATAAGATCCAGCATATTGAGCGTGTGGTACGTGACAAGTCTATCGAGAATATAATTCTTGAAGACACGGTCAATTCATTTGTCGGCATCGGCACTCCGTTCTCATCCAAAATTCTTGATCAGGAACGCTCACGTATTGCCGATATGATGCATAAGAAGGGATATTTCCATTTCAACCGCAATCATGTCTGGTTTGTTGCTGATACGCTTTCAGGATCTGTTGATGTTGATGTAACCATGTACGTTGAACCTGATATCGATGAAGTTAACAAGGTTGAGAAAAATCATGGTATCTATTCTTTGGGAAATATTGAATACATATTCACAGACGATGCCACTTTTTCCAATGATTATAAGACAAAGTACAAATCTGACTCTTTTGATGGTTATTCCGTATATTACAGAAAACGCAGAATACTCAGACCAAGAATATTGGACAAGCATACAGTATTGCGCAGTGGAATGATTTACAATGTTGATTCGTTGGAGAGTACGCGTTCTTCTCTGGCAAAGTTGTCAATAGTTAAGTATCCCCATTATGAAGTCGTTGAACGTGAGCAGGAAAAAGTTCTTGATACAAAAGTATATCTGGTTACAAATCCCGCAAATAGTGTCAAACTTCAGGTTGAAGGTACAAATACGGCCGGTGATTTAGGTGCCGCCGCCCTGTTGTCCTGGTCAAACAGAAACCTGTTTGGCGGTTCTGAACTTTTGACTGTGACAGTGCGTGGTGCGTACGAAGCAATCAATAATCTGCCTGGATATTCAAACAATGTAAACAGCTATCTTGAACATGGTATTGAGGCGAAACTGGAAATTCCGCAACTGGTCATTCCGTTTGTCAGTGACAAATTTTACAGAAATTCCATCACAACTACCAGGTTTGACCTGCAGGTAAATATGCAACAGCGTCCGGAATTCAACAAACAGGTCTATTCAGGAGGCTGGAGTTACAGTTGGAATCAGACTGGCGGACAAAAACATAATATTGATCTGTTGGGAATCAACTATCTTACCGTTCCATGGATATCCGATACATTCAAGAATGAGTATCTTGATCCTATCAAGAGTACAAATTCAATTATCAGATACAACTATGAGGATCTGTTTATATTCAACTGGGGCTATTCATTTTTCTACACCTCAGCATGGGATAACAATATGAGACCGTTCCAGTTTTATATCCGTACAAGTGCCGAAACTGCAGGAAATCTGTTGCAGGGTGTAAGTAAGTTGTTTAAAGCCAATAAGAATTCCGATGGTCAGTATGAGATAGGAAATATCGCTTATGCCCAGTACATCAAACATGATTTTCAGTTTGTGGGAGACTGGCGCTTGAGCAACAAGCAGCATCTTTTGTTTGATTTTGCTTACGGTATTGCCTATCCGTACGGAAATTCCCAGTCATTACCATTTGAAAAACGATATTTCGCCGGTGGAGCAAACAGTGTCCGCGGATGGCAGGTAAGGGAACTCGGACCGGGTAATCTGACATCGCAGGACCGGCATATTGATTATATCAAGCAATCTGGTGATATAAAACTGTTTGCCAGCCTTGAATACCGTGCCCACATTTTCTGGAAACTGAAAGGCGCATTCTTTATAGATGCCGGTAATATATGGACTATCAAGAAATATGATGAGCAGCCGGGCGGTGAATTTGACTTTGGCAAGTTTTACAAACAGATTGCAGTATCATACGGCTTGGGTCTGCGTCTTGATCTTGATTTTCTTGTATTGCGTGTTGATGCCGCAATGAAAGCATTGAATCCTGTCTATGAATCAGGATCCAACCGTTATCCTATAATAAATCCGAACTTCGGACGGGATTTTGCTTATCACATTGCAGTAGGATATCCGTTCTAATTTTTTTGAGAAGTAATATAAAATATGATAAAGTTCATTTCATTAGCCAGTGGAAGTAGCGGTAACTGCTATTATTTGGGATTAAACGGGAAGGGCATATTGATTGATGCCGGGATTCATGTGCGGCAGATTAAGTCAGCTCTCAGTAATGTTGGTATAAGCTTTGAGAGTATTATGGCTGTGTTTGTAACTCATGACCATGCCGACCATATCAAATCTCTGTCGTCATTGGGCGAGAAATACAATCTGCCCATATATGCTACACGTGATACGCATGCAGGTATTAACCATAATTATTGTATAAACCCCAAATTGTCGTCATGTGTCCATTATGTTGAGAAACTCAAGACTACAGAACTGTTCGGATTCAGTCTGACTCCGTTTGAGGTTCCTCATGACGGTAGTGATAATGTTGGCTATTTTGTTGAGGCTGACGGTAAAACATTCTGCTTTGTAACTGATATCGGTCACATTACACCGGTTGTCAAAGATTTCGGTTCAAAGGCAAATTACCTGATTATTGAGGCCAACTATGACAGGAATATGCTTGATATGGGACGTTATCCTGCATTCTTGAAGGCGCGTATTACATCTCCTGTTGGACATCTGTGCAATTCTGATACAGCTCAGTTTCTGATAGATATTGTAAATCCCGATTTGAAACATATCTGGCTTTGTCATTTGAGCGCTGACAATAATCATCCTGAGATTGCATACAAGACAGTACAGATGGCACTGGCTCAATACGGTATTATTGTTGACAAGGATATCAAGCTTACGGCACTTAAACGCACAACACCCTCAGAACTTTACGAATTTGCATAAGTCCTGATATATGGCAGATACATTGTTGGTTTTCATTTTGTGTTGAGTGATATTTGTTGTAATTTTGCGGCTCAAAAATTTGAGCCAAATTATAAAACAACAGTCTTTTGATCAGTAGTAGAATTATGAGTAGTAACTACAGTTTGTTGAGTACCGTCAAGAAGTATGTCAGTTCAAGTGTTTTGTTGATTATTGCCACTGTATTAGCTTTAGTTTGCGCAAATGTTCCGCAGATTAAAGATATTTATCAGCGATTGTGGGAACTGCCGGTAAGCTTTTCAATAGGAAATTATAACTTTTTCAGTCATCAGGGTCATGCACTCTCTTTCATGAGTTTTATAAATGACTTTCTGATGGCTTTTTTCTTTCTTTCTGTAGGTCTTGAAATAAAACGTGAGTTTCTGATAGGAGAGCTAAGCTCAAAAAAGAAGGCCATGCTTCCAATCATCGGTGCTTGCGGCGGTATGTTGGTTCCAGTGCTGTTGTTCTGGCTGGTATGTCCCGGTAATCCTGAAATGCTGCGTGGTGTTGCAATACCTATGGCTACTGATATAGCATTTTCTCTGGGTGTAATCTCCATGTTTGGCAAACGTGTGCCGTTGAGTCTTAAAGTATTTCTTACTGCACTTGCTGTTGCTGATGACCTTGGTGGTATCATTGTAATTGCATTATTCTATTCTGAACAGGTTTATTGGCTGTTCCTGATATTGAGTCTTGTGGTTATTGCCGGACTTATGATTGGCAATTATTTCTGCGTCCGTTCACGTACATTCTATATTGTTGGCGGTCTTATTTTGTGGTTTCTGATGCTGAACTCAGGTATTCATGCCACAATAAGCGGTGTAATTGTAGCATTCTGTGTCCCGGCATCGCTGAAACATGGTTCAAGCCATTATATAGAACGCATCCGTAACAATATAAACCAGTTTCCTAAATTTGAAATCTCTGAACAGAATAAGACTATAGTTCTGTCCAATGAACAGCTTCAGATTCTTAAAAGTATTGAGTCTGCATCAAATCACCTGATAAGTCCGTTACAGAATCTGGAAGATAACTTGCGTACTCCTATCAACTATCTGATTATTCCTCTGTTCGCTTTCGCAAATGCTGGTGTATGTTTTGAAGGAATGCATGTTGCTGACATATTCAACGGAGTGGGTCTTGCTGTTGTTGTCGGTCTTTTTGCAGGCAAGTTCCTTGGAGTATTCTCTTTCTCATGGCTGGCCATTAAGATTGGTATAGTGAACAAACCTGCTGAATCTACTTGGAAGGCTTTTGCCAGTGTCTGCATGCTTTGTGGAATAGGTTTTACGGTTTCTATGTTTCTGGCAGACCTTTCTTATTCCGGTGCCGTGAACGGAGCTGCGCTGTTAAACAATGCGAAACTTGGAATTCTGATTGGCACAATCCTGTCTGCTGTCGCCGGTTCCATATTACTTAACATCACATTGCCAAAGAATAAATAACCTGATATTTCTCTGTAATTCGTTTTTTTGCTGTTTGTTTTTGTGTATTAGGATGCAAATACTAAATTTGCAATTCCGCAATAATGCAAATAACAAACATAAACGAATTATATGAATATTTTTAGCAATTACGGTCGCCCGGCAATGCTTTGTATTGCATTGGCATGGGCAACAGGTATTTCCGCTCAGTTTGGTGGCGGTTCACAAGGTACAGTAGTCAATCAGGATGGTACGGTAACATTTAATCTGTCTGCTCCTAATGCGCAGTCAGTATATGTTGACGCACAGTTCAGCGGACGTCAGGCAATGACTAAGGATGCGCGCGGAAACTGGAGTGTAACACTTACTCCGCCGGCAATTGACATTTATCCCTATTGCTTTATTGTTGATGATGTCCAGGTAATGGATCCAAGCAATCCTGAATGGTTCCCGAATGAAAAATTCAAGAACAGTCTGCTTGACATGCGCGGTGCAGAAGTTCCGCAAGAAGCTAAGAATGTTCCGCACGGAAATGTAGATTATGTTTTCTATCCGTCAGAAACTATGGGTATTGATATGCCTGCAGTTATCTATACACCTCCTTTCTATGACAAGAACAGCAAAAAGAAATATCCTGTATATTATCTGATAAGCGGTACTACAGACTCAGAAGAGGTGTTCTTCAAAGTAGGTAAGGTTAACTATATTCTTGATAACCTTATTGCAGAAGGCAAAGCTAAAGAGATGATTGTTGTTTTGCCTTATGGTAATCCGTCATTGTATCTGCAGTATAATAATGTGAAGGGTGGTGGAATGGCCAATTTCAATGCCGATTTTCTTAATGACCTTATGCCATACGTTGAAGCAAACTACCGCACAATAAACACTCCAGACGGACGTGCCGTAGGCGGTTTCTCACGTGGAGGCAACCAGGGACTTGGTCTTGGACTTTCCAATCTTGACAGATTCTCTTATCTGTGTTCTTACAGTTCATTTACTGGAGCTGCTCCACGCAGTGTGTATGAGAATGCTGCCGAAACCAATGGTAAAATCCACATGTTCTGGCTTGGTGTAGGTCTGGATGATTTCCTTTATGACAATGCGAAAGACTACGTCAATTCTCTGAATGAATACGGCATAAAGCATATTGAACTGTATACAGACGGAAAATTTGGTCACACATGGATGAATGCCCGATATTTCCTGAACGAGACTCTTCCGTTGCTGTTCCAGAAAAAAGACCCTGAAATTCCTGCTGAGCCTATTTTCCGCACATTCCCTGATGGAAAAGAAAAGAAGGCTGATGAACCCAAACAGGAACAGCGTCTTAATATGGCATCCATGGCAAGAATGTTCCCGCAGGGCGTCAAATCTCCGGAATACAATGCAGACGGTACTGTTACATTCCGTTTTGAGGCTGCCAATGCAAAGAAAGTTGAACTGGATCTGCAGGAACATCCACGTGCAGAAATGACAAAGAATGCTCGCGGAGTTTGGGAAGTTACAGTTACTCCAAAGGCTCCGGATCTTTATCCGTACTGTTTTATCATGGATGGTTTGCAGGTTGCTGACCCGAACAATATGTACATATTCCCGAACGAGGGCTTCAAGAACAGCTTAGTTGACGTGCGTGCTGCTGAACCTACAATGCAGGATATGCAGGCTGTACCGCACGGAAAGGTTGCCTATTGCACATATCACTCAGACAATTTAGGCTTTGAACGCCCAATGTGTATCTATACACCGGCCGGTTACAATCCTGCTGACAAGAAAACAAAGTATCCTGTTCTGTACCTTATACATGGCATGACAGATACATACGAAACATGGTTCAAGGTAGGCCGTATGAACTTTATTCTTGACAATCTGATTGCTCAGGGACTCTGTGAGAAGATGATTGTTGTAATGCCATACGCCAACCCTGCCATCGAAATGGCAAAACAGGGTCAGAGCGGTTACAATCTTATGGATCCGAGCGTGAATACAAAGGAAATTCTTGAAGAAATAATTCCATACGTTGAACAGAACTACAGAGTTAAGACCGATGCCGACAGCCGTGCAATTGCAGGCTTCTCTTTGGGCGGTCGCCAGACTCTTGCAACAGGTATAAACAATCCTGACAAGTTCCATTACGTTTGCGCTTTTGCTCCTGCTTTTTATGAAGAAAGCTGGTTCGAAAATGTTGACCAGATTAACTCAGAACTCAAACTCATGTGGTTGGGTTGCGGAAACAGCGATTTCCTGCACAATACTGCAACCGGACTTGAAAAACTTATGAATGATAAGGGCATTAAGCATCAGGTTCATTATTCTGAGGGCGGACATACATGGATGAACTGCCGTGATTATCTTGAAATAATAGCACAAAAACTGTTTAAGTGATCATCACGTGTCTTTATGAATAATTGGTGCCGAACTGTATTTCTGTGTGCCTTTCTGGCTGAATCTGTACAGATTTCTGCCGCACAGCAGCATGATTGGGAAAATCCCCATATCATAGGTGTCAACAAAGAACCGTATCATGCAACTCTTACTCTTCCGTCAAAAATCAAAGATTGCACTGAGGTTACTTGTCTGGACGGCTATTGGAAATTCCATTGGTCAAAAGATCCCGATGGAGCTGTTCCCGATTTTTCCGGTCAGGACTTTGATGCATCAGGTTGGGACAGTATTGTAGTACCTGGTGAGTGGCAGTTACAGGGATATGGCAAACCAATTTATTCCAATTTCAATTATCCGTTCAAGGCTAACGCCCCATATGTAATGGATGAGCCGGGACGTGATTATTACAGTTATGAACATAGAAACCCTGTAGGCCAGTACATTACTACTTTTTGGATTAGTGCCGATGACTTGAAAGACAAGGCTTTGTATCTGCAATTCGGCGGTGTTGAATCCGCTTTCTATCTTTGGATTAACGGACAGATGGTAGGGTATAGCCAGAACTCGATGGCTCCCGCCGAATTCAATATTACAGATTATGTTGTAGAAGGCAGTAACCGTTTGGCTGTACAGGTTTTTCAATGGTCTGATGGCAGTTATCTGGAAGACCAGGACATGTGGCGCTTAAGCGGTATATTCCGTTCGGTATATTTGTGGAAAAGACCAGCCGTTCATATTGCAGACTATAACATAACAACAGATATGGATACAGTTTCCAATCAGACCACTGTTAACCTGAAAGTTGTGTTGCGCAATACATCTGCAAGGAATGTGTCAAAACTGACAGTATCGGCCACTATTGCTCACGGTACAAATTTGTCAGACAAAACAGTGCCAATGAAAATGCAGCTGAAGAAATTGGCTGCCGGAACTACAGATACACTCTATCTGAGCGGCGTTATTTCTGACCCATTGTTGTGGAGTCCTGAGAAACCGAATCTGTATGATATAGAGTTGGAACTGTCAGGTAAGGCTCTTTCTGAACCGGAACGTTTTTCCAATCATTTTGGTGTAAGAACAATAGAACGGAGCGGAGAAGTATTCCTTTTCAATGGCAAGCCTGTCAAGTTGAAAGGTGTTAACCGCCATGAATTTCACCCGCGGTTAGGCCGTACCCCTGATGAAAATACTTATCGTCTTGATTTGAGTCTGATGAAAAGAGCCAATATCAATATGATACGCACATCCCACTATCCTGACGATCCTCTGTTTTACGAGTTGTGTGATGAATATGGTTTCTATGTTATGGACGAGGCTAATCAGGAAAGCCATCAATACGGAATAGGAAATACTTTCCTTGGCGATAATCCTGACTGGACTGATGCACATGTTGACCGCGCACTGGCTGTTGTAATGAGAGACTTCAACCATCCATGTGTGATTATCTGGTCTTTGGGAAACGAAGGCGGTAGAGGAAGGAATTTTAAGGCAATGGCCCATGCTGTCCGTTCAATAGATTCTACAAGATTGGTCTTCAGTGATTCAGACCGTTCAGTATCAGATTTGTATGACGACAGTTATCTGAGTCCTGAACGTTCTGCGCAGACAGCTGCCAGAATATCTGACCGTCCGTTCTTTATGCGTGAGTATTATTACCAGGAAGGTAATTCAGGTGGCAATCTTGATGAATACTGGCACTATATCTATGCAGATTCAAGCTATCTTGGAGGTGCCATTTGGGAATGGGCAAGTCACGGTCTTGCGGCAAAGAAGGATGGTGGTGTATTGGAATGGGATAACAATCCTAAAAGATTGGAACTTGATTCTGATGAATATTTTGCATATGGAGGTGATTTTGGTGATATGCCTAATGACGCTACGGATTGTATCAACGGACTTGTAAGTGCAGACCGTACTCCAAAACCGTCGTACTACCAGGTCCAGTACGTGTATCAGGATCTCAAATTTGAATATTCCGCTACAAGAAACGCTGTCAAGGTTATGAATGCAAATTACTTTACCGTTTTGTCGGAGTATGATTACACGTATGCATATTGTTGTAACGGTAACATTATCAAGAGCGGAAATGTTTCATTAAACAACAGTAATGAACTCATTCTGCCTGGTGTTGATATGAATGGAGCAGGCAGTGAATATACTCTTGAAATAACAGCCCGTCTGAGAAATCCGATAGTGGATTGCTTGAAAAACCAGGTGGTGGCAAGAGAACAGTTTATACTTAAAGAGTGGAAAGCACCGGAATTCGAGTCGGATGTCAAAGTGTTGTATTCATGTACCGGTAGTGTATATTCTGTAGTTGCAGGGGATAATACTTTTGTTATTGATAGGACAAACGGTTCATTGTCAAGTTGGAAAGCAAACGGTACAGAATTGCTTGCAAAGCCACTGGAACCCTATTTTTGGAAAACGGCAACCGATGTCCAGACAGCAAACAATTACCTGACCCGTTTGGGTCTCTGGAAAAATCAGAGTGATGAAAGAAAAGTTACGCTGACCAGCGCAAAATTTATTGGCAATATATTGACGGTTACAGTCAATATGGAATTAGGTGTTGGTGCAAGTTATGTCCTGACATATAGTTTTGCCAATAACGGTAAGGTTATGGTAAACGCAAGTTATGTCCCTGAATCAGACAATATTGCGCAAATGCCAAAGTTTGGAGTGAGAATGGGAATTGATTCCGTTTACTCCAATATCAGTTGGTATGGCCGCGGACCCTGGGAAAACTATCCCGACCGTAAAAGCGGTTACTTTATCGGTAGTTATAAGTCATCACTTGAAGATTTTGTTACAGAATACATACATCCCCAGGATAATGCAAACAGAACAGATGTGAGATATTTTGTTTTGACATCGGCAGACAATCATAGTCTGATAGTAGAAGGTATGCAACCATTGTGTTTCAGAGCATGGCCATATACTGAGCAACAACTGGAAGAAGCCGGACATCCATATCAGATTGGGCATTGCGGTTATGTGAATCTGAATGTGGATTTGAACATTCACGGAGTAGGCGGTAATGACGGATGGGGCTCAAGAACAGCGGCAGAATATACATTGCCTGGAAATTCCGGATATTCATATTCTTTCACGATGGAATACAGATAACGTCTTTTAATATAATAGAATAAAAAATGAACAGATTCAATTACTTTTTCATGGCTGGTTTGTCCATGCTGCTTTGTACAAATGTAAAGGCTCAGGACAAACTTTATGACAACACGTTCCCTTTAAGTCAGGTTACACTGCTTGACGGCCCTTTCAAACACGCTCAGGATCTGAATGTAGAACATCTGCTCCAGTACGATGTTGACCGTCTTCTGCAACCTTTCCTGAAAGAGGCCGGTCTTGAACCGAAAGCTCCTGCTTTCCCTAACTGGGCAGGCCTTGACGGCCATGTGGGCGGACATTATCTTTCTGCGCTGGCTATCCATTATGCATCTACCGGAAACAAGGAGTGCAAGGAACGCATGGAATATATGCTTTCAGAACTTAAACGTGCACAGGATGCCAACGGAAACGGATATGTTGGTGGTGTACCGGACAGCAAGCGTGTCTTTTCCCAGGCAAAAGAAGGTAATATACAGGCAATACACAACCTGTGGGTCCCATTGTATAATATTCACAAAATATATGCCGGTCTGCGCGATGCCTGGATGTACGGAGGTAGCGAACTTGCCAAAGAAATGTTCCTTAAACTGTGTGATTGGGGTATTGGAGAGTTTGGTGACTATACGGACGAACAGATGGAGCGCCTGCTGTCACAGGAGCATGGTGGAATAAACGAAGTATATGCTGATGCCTATGCAATAACAGGTGATAACAAATATCTTGAATTTGCGGAGCGTCTCACTCATCACGAACTGTTTGACAGTATGCTGAAAGGTGTTGACAATCTGTCAAACAAACATGCAAACACCCAAGTCCCCAAAGTTGTAGGTTTTGCACGTGTTGCTGAACTTGCCAACGGTAAACAGCATGCTGATTACCTGAAGGCATCGGACTTTTTCTGGGACAGGGTTGCCAATTACCGTTCAATTGCTTTTGGAGGAAACTCGCGCCGCGAACATTTCCCGGCTGAAAGTGATTATGTAAGTTATACTGAAGAAAGGGAAGGGCCTGAATCATGCAATACCAACAACATGCTCAAGCTTACAGAGAATCTGTTCCGTATGGAGCAGCGTGTTGAATATGTGGATTTCTTTGAGAATGCCACATTCAACCATATTCTTTCAACCCAACACCCTGAACATGGAGGGTATGTGTATTTTACACCCGCCCGTCCGTCTCATTACCGTGTATATTCCCAGCCCAACCAGGGAATGTGGTGCTGTGTTGGAACCGGTATGGAAAATCATGGCAAGTACGGCGAATTCATATATACCCACAATGAAAACGGTCTGTATATAAATTTGTTCATTGCTTCAAAACTGAACTGGAAAGAGAAAAAATTCTCTCTTGAACAGAATACGCAGTTTCCTTCAGAAGAAGGCTCAGTAATTACAATCACATCCAGGAAAGCGATCAGGATGAAACTTCTGGTACGTTATCCGGGTTGGGTTAAGGAAGGAGAAATGCAGGTTGTGGTTGATGGCATAAATTACGCTGCAGATAGCAAACCGGGTTCATATGTTGAGATTGAACGCAAATGGAAAAAAGGAGATTGTATAAATATCAAAACTCCCATGCATTTCACTACTGAGAAAATAGACGGTGTTGACAATTATATTGCTATCAAACGCGGTCCTATTCTTCTTGGTGTAAAGACAAATACACGCGATATGAACGGATTGGTTGCCGATGATGGCCGTTGGTCACACATTGCAAGCGGTCCGCTGCAGTCTGCAGTAGAAGATGCTCCATTTATTGTGGCATCGCAGGAAGACATTGCCAATGCACTTGAAAATGCAAAAGAGATAGAAGGCAAACCATTCCATTATAATGTTAGCGGATTGTTTACAGGACAGTTTGCAACTGCTGAACTTGAACCATTCTATGGAATTCATGACAGCCGTTATTCAATATATTATCTCTGTATGACTGTTCAGGATTATGATGCATACGTTGAGGAACTGAAAGCAAGAGAGGCCGAAAGGCTGGCACTTGATGCACGTACAATTGACGGACTTCAGACAGGAGAACAACAACCAGAGGTTGACCACCGTATGCAGCAGCAGGGCTCACAGAAAGGTAACTATCAGGGTGAAACATATCGCGATGCCCGTGGCGGCTGGTTCCAGTATGAACTTGAAACAGGCGGACGTACAGACCTTACGCTTATGCTCCGCTATTGGGGAAACGAAACAGGCGGCAGACAATTCTCGATACTTATTGACGGAATGCCTGTTGCAAAAGAAAATATTGCCGGACGATGGAATAAAAGCCAGTTCTATAATGTGGAATATTCTATTCCAAAGTCGCTGCTTGAAGGTAAAAAGATAATTACAGTACGCTTTCAGGCAGATTCTCCACGAAATACTGTAGGTGGAATATACCGTGTAAGATTATTGAAACCATAAAATCAACAATAAATGGCTGCAACAACAGACGATAAAAAAATCATTTTTTCAATGGTGGGCGTAAGCAAAGCCTTCCAGAACAACAAACAGGTGCTTAAAGATATTTACCTGTCTTTCTTCTATGGAGCAAAGATAGGTATTATAGGTCTTAACGGAAGCGGAAAATCCACTTTGCTCAAGATTATTGCCGGTCTTGATAAAAGTTATCAGGGAAATGTGGTCTTTTCTCCAGGATACAGTGTAGGTTATTTGCCACAGGAACCTCAGCTTGATCCAAAGAAAACGGTAAAAGACGTTGTAAAAGAGGGTGTACAGCAAGTGTACGATATTCTTGCAGAGTATGATCAGGTTAATCATAACTTTGAATTGCCAGAGTATTACGAGAATCAGGACAAAATGGATGCTCTTATGGCACGTCAGGCAGAACTGCAGGATAAGATTGACAGTCTTGATGCCTGGAATATAGACAACAAACTTGAGCAGGCTATGGACGCTCTGCGTTGTCCTCCCGAAGACCAGCTCTGTGAACATCTGTCCGGTGGTGAACGCCGTCGTGTTGCTTTATGCCGCCTGTTATTGCAGGAACCGGATATTCTGCTTCTTGATGAGCCTACCAACCATCTTGATGCCGAAAGTATTGACTGGCTTGAACAGCACCTGCAGCAATATGCCGGAACGGTAATTGCCGTAACTCATGACCGTTATTTCCTTGATAAGGTTGCAGGTTGGATTCTTGAACTTGACCGTGGAGAAGGTATTCCATGGAAGGGCAACTATTCAAGCTGGCTTGAGCAGAAGACCCAGCGTCTGGCCCAGGAGGAAAAACAGGCAAGCAAACGCCGTAAAACGCTGGAACGTGAGCTGGAATGGGTACGTATGGCCCCTAAGGCACGTCAGGCCAAGGGTAAAGCCCGTTTGAATTCATATGACAAACTTGTCAATGAAGATGTCAAGCAGAAAGAGGAAAAACTTGAAATATTTATTCCTAACGGTCCGCGTCTGGGTAACAAAGTTATTGAAGCCAAAGGTGTTTCAAAGGCTTTCGGAGACAAACTTCTGTTTGACGATTTGAACTTTATGCTGCCTCCTAACGGCATTGTAGGTGTTATAGGTCCTAACGGTGCCGGTAAAACAACATTGTTCCGTCTGATAATGGGCCTTGAAAAGGTCGATGCCGGAACTTTTGATGTTGGAGAAACTGTAAAGATTGCATATGTTGACCAGCAACACAAGGATATCGATCCGGAGAAGAGCGTATATCAGGTAATAAGTCAGGGTAATGAACTGATACGTATGGGCGGTCGCGATGTCAACGCCCGTGCCTACCTTGGCCGTTTCAATTTCAGCGGTGCTGATCAGGAAAAGAAATGCGGCGTTTTGTCCGGCGGTGAGCGTAACCGTCTGCAGCTTGCAATGGCATTGAAAGAAGAAGGAAACGTACTGCTTCTTGATGAGCCTACCAACGATATAGATGTAAACACATTACGTGCACTTGAAGAAGGTCTGGAAGAATTTGCAGGCTGTGCCGTTGTGGTAAGTCATGACCGCTGGTTCCTTGACAGAATATGCACTCATATACTCTCATTTGAAGGTGACAGCAAGGTTGTATTCTTTGAGGGCTCATACAGCGATTATGAAGAGTACAAGATAAAACAGCTTGGCTACGAGGCTCCGCATAGGATTCATTACAGAAAACTTATGAATTGATTTCACTTACTTAAATAACATTTATATGAAAAGACAAATTGTATTATTGTCTGCAGTAATGATGACTGCTGCAGCTTTTGCCGTGGTTGAAGATTTCAAGCCGGCATCGACCAATCAGGAAGGTAAACAATACCCGATGGTCAATTCAGAGAGATGTGTTCGTGCACAGATTCTTGCTCCGGATGCAAACAGTGTAAAACTTGACATCGGAGGTGTAAAGTATGAACTTGTAAAAGATGAAAATGGTGTTTGGACAGGAGAATCAGCTCCGCAGGATCCTGGTTTTCATTACTATCAGTTGAATATTGACGGTGCATCTGTTCCGGATCCTAACAGTTTGTACTACTATGGTGCAAGCCGTTGGGGTAGCGGTATTGAAGTTCCTGCAGAAGATGCTTATAAATATGAGAATAAAGATGTACCGCACGGACAGATTCGTGAATTCCCATATTTTTCAAGTGTAACAAAACAGATGCGTCGTTGCTTTGTTTATACTCCTGCCGAGTATGACCAGAACCCTAAGAAAAAATATCCGGTTCTTTACCTGCAGCACGGTATGGGTGAGAACGAAACTGGCTGGTCTGCACAGGGTCACACCGGTTATATTATGGATAATCTTATTGCCGAAGGCAAAGCCCTTCCATTTATTATTGTAATGGATAACGGTTCTGTAACAATGGGCGGCTTTGGTGGCGGTCAGCGTCCGGCAGGTCAGGGTGCTCCTCAGATGGGTCAGCGTCCAGCAGGTGCTCCGGCAGGTCAGGGTGCTCCTCAGATGGGCCAGCGTCCGGCAGGTGCTCCGGCAGGTCAGGGTGCTCCTCAGGGCCAGCGTCGCGGCGGCTTTGGCGGCGGCTTTGGTGGCGGAATGAATTTTGCTGGTCAGTTCCAGGAAATTCTCTTCTCCGATATTATTCCTCTGATTGAATCAAACTTCCGTGTATATACCGATGCCCAGCATCGTGCAATGGCTGGTCTTTCAATGGGTGGTATGCAGACACACTCCATTACATTGGAAAAACCTGAAATGTTCACATACGTTGGTATGTTCAGCGGCGGAACTTTCAGTGTTGACGAAATTCAGAATAACGATGTATTCAAAAACAACGTGAAAGTTGTATTCATGAGTTGTGGCGGTAAAGAAAATATGGGTGTTGACAATGCAGCCAATGCTATAAATGAAGCTGGTTTTGCAGGTCTCAAAGCTTATAGTTATGTTTCTCCGGGCACTGCACACGAATGGCAGACTTGGCGTCTTTCTTTGTATGAATTTGCCCAGTTGATTTTCAAGGACAGCGCAAAAAAATCAAAGAAGTAAGTACAATTATTTGTTTTTAAGAAAAATTGTTCTACTTTTGCGGTGACTGAAGTAATTAAATAATGGATCAGCAACCAGTATTCAGGTCAAAGTCAACAGTTAAGAAAGTTGTTAAAGAGATTATATTTGCACTTGTAATAGGCGCATGTATAGCCATCGTTGCTTTGGGCATGTAGAACAATTAAATTCAATATAGTCCCGTATTCCAAATGGAGTGCGGGACTTTTTTTTCCGCAAAGCAATTAAGATCTTATGATTATGCAGATAATAGAAACAGAACGGTTGATTTTGAGGCCTTGGCGTGAATCCGATGCCGGGGCACTGTTCAAGTATGCATCGGACCCGGATGTGGGCCCGCGCGCAGGCTGGCCGCCGCACAGGTCGGTGGAAGAAAGCCTTGAACTGATCAGGACCGTGTTCAGCGGTGAAGGAATGTGGGCCGTGGAACTGAAGGGAACAGACGAAGCCATTGGCTGCGTGGGCTATCTTCCGGCATCGGCCTCGAATCTGGAAATTGGAGAAGACCAGTGTGAGGTGGGCTACTGGATTGCAAAGCCGTACTGGGGCAAAGGCATCTGCACGGAGGCAATGCGTGCTGTGGTGGATTACTGCTTCAACGTAAAAGGCTTCTCAGTGCTATGGGGAGATTATTTCCCGGAGAATCCGGCATCGGGCCGTGTGATGGAGAAATGCGGCTTTACCGATACCGGCCGTCAGGTACTGTGTCCGAACCTGGAAGTTGGCGGCGACAAGCCAGTTAGAGTAATGAGACTTGATTACGCAATATGAACAAAAGATTTACATTCAACACAATCGCTCTTTTTACAAGAGCCAACAAACCAATCGTGGATTTCTATACCAAGGTGTTCGGATTTACGACCGATTGGGATGGGATCCAGCCAAATGTAGAAATGAGACTTGACGATATGCGCATCCTTCTGTTTCCGCGCAAAGAATTTGAAAAGATGGCGTCAATATCCTTTACCTATCCCAAAGACATCAACGGAACGATGGAAATCTCGTTGGATGTACCTGCTTACGCTGATGTCGACAGGGAATTCAAATTCGCTGTCGAAATGGGTGCCAAGCCTGTTCTTGAGCCGACAACCGAACCCTGGGGCCAGCGCACCTGCTATATTGCGGACCCAGACGGAAATCTCATCGAAATTTCTTCATTTTCAAAGAAATAGGAAGGACAACTTGTCGAAGACTGCACAATGCCCAACCGGTGCTCAGCGGCAATCATTGTTTGGCGGCCATGCAACCCAGGGCAGTGCAGATTATGCAGAGAGCCATGGTGCCAAGCATGTAGAGTGCGGCAGCACCGTATCGGCCCTGCTGGAGCAGAGTAACCGATTGCATTGAAAATGTGCTGAATGTGGTGAATCCGCCACACAAACCTACAGTTGCGAACAACAGCATGGGACTTTGCTGGAACATACTGACCAGCATGCCCATTATGAATGAACCAATTACATTTGTAAGCAGTGTTCCTACATTGGAAGACCAGTGCAGGAACGTGAACAACAATGTTATGCCGTATCTGAGCATTGCGCCGGTAGCACCGCCAAGTCCTACAAGAAGAATGTTTTTGATCATGTTACAAAATTTACTTGTACAGCATTAAATCACTTGAACAGGGTTTGTGCAAAGTCTTTGAAAGACTTTCGCCATACCTGCCACTCATGATCGCCCGGGTATGAGTGGAATGTAACCTTCACTCCGGCGTCTTTCATCTTGCTGGCAATGTTCTTGGTGTGGCTTATGCGCGGATCCTGCTCGCCGCAGCTAAGGAAGAAACTGTCGAACTGGCTGTTGAAGTTTTTTGTGTCGGTCAGAATGCCAGGAACCTCTTTTTCAAGATCGAAATTGGCGGCTTGGCTTATGCCACCGAACATTCCTGTAGAGAATACACCTACATTTGCAAATATCTGTGGTGAACGCAGACCAAGGTAGAATGCCTGACCGCCACCCATGGACAGACCGCAGATGGCGCGGTTCTTGCGATTTGCCTTTACGCGGAAATTCTTTTCAACAAATGGAATTACATTTTCTGTCATCTCTTTAAGGAACGGTTGCATTCCGTTCCAGCTGTATCCGCCCATACCACCTGACTGGAGGTTGCTGTTGGCACAAACCACAATCATTGGTACAGCTTTGCCCTGAGCAATAAGATTGTCCATAATATTAGCTGCACGGCCCTGTTCAACCCATCCGGTGTGGTCCTCGCCGCCACCGTGCTGGATATATACTACGGGGTAACTGCTTTTTGATTCGTTGTAGCCGGCAGGGGTGTAGATACACAGCGGACGCCAGCATTTTTCCTGATCTGACCAGTAGTTTACCTTGCGCACATCGCCATGCGGAACATCTTGCACCTCGAAATCTTCACAGCCTTCTTCCTTTATTTCAATGGCGCTCGATACACGGCTGCATCCGTAGAACGAGTAACTTGCAGGGTCGGCAACAGAAACGCCGTCAACAATCAACGAATAATAGTGGAAGCCAGGCACCTGAGGCGCTGTAGTAACGCTCCATACACCATTATCACCTTTTGTCATATCGTATTTCTTACCGCCAAGATCTATCTGCAGGCTGCTTGCGGCAGCAGCGTTTGTCTGGAACATCACGCTTCCGTCTGCAAGCACTCTTGGGAAACCGTTGCGGTTTATGTTTGTGACAGGGGAGTATGATCCTTCAGGAAAATTCACTCTTGGCATTCTCTGGGCCGATGCCACCATACATACGGCGAATGCCGCTGCAATTGTCAATGTTATATGTTTCATTTTTCTTAGTTATCTGTTATAGATTTCTGTTGCGAATGTACTTATATTTTGCACTCTTCCCAAACAAATCCATCAGAATCCTCCGAACTGCCGCCGCGCCGAACAGGGGACACGCCGAACAGCGCCGAACAGGGGACAGGTTCCGTTCATCCACTTTTCCAGTTGGCCATTTGTTTGTATTTGGATATATGCGTATCGGACGCTCGCAGTTAGCGCTGCCGCTAACCTGCTTTGCTGCCGTCTTCTTTACATTTGTATTCGGATATATGCGTATCGGACGCTCGCAGTTAGCGCTACCGCTAACTAACTGCTCGTCCCTCCCAAAAGTTAGTCTTGCTTCGCTTTGAAAAGCGGGCTTTTCACGCTCATCAAGACTATCTTCCGGGCCCCTCCCGCTCACCTCAGAGCGGGTTCTGAGGGTCCTCCACGTATATATCCAAACACTTTTCTGGTGTTCTGAAGGCACCAGCAGCAGTATTCAAATTGGAACGTGTGCAAATTCCCGGTCATTTGAGAACGTTCGGCCTCTGCAAGTGGCGATGGTGTGCAGAATGGCGGGCGTTTGAGAACGTTCGGGCAAAGAAAATACCGTCACCCCGTCCACAGGGTGTTCTGAAGGCACCAGCAGCAGTATTCAAATTGGAACGTGTGCAAATCCCCGGCCATTTGAGAACGGTCGGCCTGTGAGAATGGCGATGGTGTGCAGAATGGCGGGGTTTTGAGAACGTTCGGGCAACGAGAATACCGTCACCCCGTCCAGAGGGTACTGTGA
>JAKSIO010000018.1 GCA_024398785.1 Bacteroidaceae bacterium
GGTGACGGTATTCTCGTTGCCCGAACGTTCTCAAATACCCCGGGAATTGCACACCTTCGCCACTCTCAGAGGCCGAACGTTCTCAAACCCCCGGGGATTTGCACACGTTCCAATTTGAATACTGCTGCTGGTGCCTTCACAGTACCCTCTGGACGGGGTGACGGTATTCTCTTTGCCCGAACGTTCTCAAATGCCTGGGGGGTTGCACACGTTCCAATTTGAATACTGCTGCTGGTGCCTTCACAGTACCGTGTGGACGGGGTGACGGTATTCTTCTTGCCCGAACGTTCTCAAAACCCCACCATTCTGCCCACCATCGCCACTTTCAGAGGCCGAACGTTCTCAAATGTCCGGGGATTTGCACACCATCCAAATTGAATACTGCTGCTGGTGCTTTCACAGTACCTTGTGGACGGGGTGACGGTATTCTCGTTGCCCGAACGTTCTCAAACCCCTGTGGGTTTGCACACCATCGCCACTTTCACAGGCCGAACGTTCTCAAATGGCGGGGAAATTAACTTTTCCGAAATTGGCCCATTTGCATGTTGCATATTACAATTGAGTTATTAAATGGTTGATTTAAGTGTCTGTGATGCGGTTTCTGTGTTATTTTATACATTTTGTGCAGTTTTGAGGACTGGTTCACAGACTGTGTGTTGTTGTTCAAATTGTGTTATTTTATACACTAAATAATTTATTTTATTAAGCCCGTAAGGCATTTGTACTGTACTTTTGCTATCGCAACGAGGATGAATGTAAGTTTTGTTCTGAGTTATTGGTGATAAAATTTTTACATTCGTTCTGTTGTTGGAAGATTTGATTTTTTTTCATCATATAGTTATATTACATAGGGGCAGACTCGTAGTGATTACGCGTCTGCCTCAAATTTTTTTATAAGGTATAACTTTGCTAGTCTTGCGGTAATTCTGTAAATTTGCAGTATTGACTGAAATTTAAATTTTTTAGAATTCTGATGAAAAAAATTTTGTTTGTTCTATTTGCTGCGGTCCTGTCTCTAGCCCCGGCAAATCTTTATGCAGTTACTACTATTGACAGGGGGTTATCCACTAAAGACCAGTCACTTTTTATTCCTAAAGGTTCAACTATTATCGGCGGTATGGTTTCTTATAGAAACTTAGGCTCAAAAGATTTTGAGTTGGCTGCTTTCAAGGATCTTAATTTTGATGCTTATACATTTTCGGCATCGCCTTATCTGTTTTTTGCTGTAAGCAATAATAATCTGATTGGTATTAGAGGCTCATATAAAAGAAATCTGATAGACCTGGGTAAGGGACAAATCAGTTTAGGTGATGACATGAATTTTGATTTTTCAGATATGAATTATCTTGGTCATTCGTTTAGCGGTGAATTGGTCTACAGATCATATATTCCTTTCTTGAAATCAAAAATATTTGCATTGTTTTCTGATGTATCTCTTTTGGTTGAGTATAGCCAGCAGCGCTCTTTGTCAGGTGAGAACGGGTCATATACAACTATGATGAATTACGGCCTGGTTTTTGCTCCCGGTTTGTGTATTTTTATGACTAATTGTGTGGCGGTTGAGGTGTCATGCGGTTTGTTGGGTGTTAACTATAAAACCCGTACTCAAGAGCGTAACAGAACTGATTATGGTTCTACTAATGCCTTAGGCGCTCATTTCTCTGTGGATTATCTTTCAGCTAAAGTAGGCTTGTCATTTGTGCTGCCGTCTAACAAGTAAATTGTTTTGAATTATGAAATATTTGAAATTTTTATTGGCGTTACTTCTTCTTGTACCGCAATTTTCTTCTTGCATTGAGAATACTGTCCCATATCCGACTCTTGAAGGCTTGATTCTGAATGTTACTGCAGATGGCTTGTTGGAAAGTAAGATAAATAAAGATAACTATTCCGTAGTGTTGAATTTTGCTGAAACTGAGAATCTGTCAGAAATCAAGAATCTTAAGCTGTCACTTAATGATAAAGCAAAACTGCGTTCTGAAATTCCTGCAGAAGTTGATCTGTCAAAACCTCTTAAGGTTTCTATAGAAACATATCCTGACCAGATTTATGAATGGACTATTACTGGTGCAGTTAGTATTGCTTATGCATTCAGAGTTGAAGGACAGATTGGCCAAGCTGATATTGATCTGGTTAATCATAAAGTAACCGTTAATGTTGAATCTGCCACATTATTGAATTCAATAAATGTTATTGAGGCTAAACTTGGTTCTTCTCAAAGTTCTGCTTCTGTAGATCTTTTGAATGTTCATGATTTCAGTGATGCTGTACTTGTTGATGTTACGGATAATGGTAAAACAATCACATGGACAATCCGGATTTACACTCTTGGTTCTGGTACGGATGTTGTATTCGATGCCAACCCATGGGCAAAACATGCATTCCTGACTGCTACTGATGCTAATCTGAATGCAACCCATGAGTTCAGATATAGAAAAGAGGGCAGTGAAGGTTGGACAGTTGTCAAATCCGGTATTACCGTTTCTGGTTCTGAGTTCTCTGTAAGAATTGACAATCTTGAACCTGTGACAACATATGAGTATATGTTTGTTAGCGGTGATGTTGAAAGCCGTATTAAGTCATTTGTGACTGAAGATGCTCAGCAGGTTCCCAATATGAATTTTGATTCATGGTGGCAGAAAAAGAAAATCTGGTATCCGAATCCAGAAAATAACGAACCTTTTGTTTGGGATTCAGGAAATGATGGTGTAACTACTGTTGGTGGACCAAGTAATACTGAACCTGAGTATGAAAAGGTTGTTAAAGGAACTGCTTGCCACATGTATTCAAAAACAGTATTTGGTGTGTTTGCTGCCGGTAGTGTTTATACAGGTCAGTTTCTTGGTAAATCCGGTTTGAACGGAACAATGAATCAAGGTTATCCTTACACCTGCCGTCCTACTTCTTTCAATGGCTATTATATCTATCATCCTCAGACTATTAATAAGGCAAAAAGTCCGTACGCCGATATGAAAGGCTCTATGGACCAGGGTTGCATTTATGCAGCTTTGCTTGATATTGATGAACCGCATTATCTACATTCCGGGAAGCCTGAAACATTTATGGATGTAGATAATGACCCTTGTGTTGTTGCGTTGGCTCGTGTTGACGTTTGCGCTACAGGTGATGATTATAAGGAATTTCATGTAGATTTCAAATATCGTGATCTGGTGCGTATCCCTAAATATGTTTTGATTACTATCAGTTCAAGTGCACGTGGTGATTATTTTACCGGTGGTGAGGATAGTGAGATGTATGTAGATGAACTGAGTTTCGGATTTGAATAAATCTGTTTTTACAATTTGCAAATAAAAATAAACTCCGGAACGGTCACCGCTCCGGAGTTTATTTTATCTGTGTTGACAGAGATCAGTCTTCTAACTTTAAATCTCCTTCCTTAATCCATCCTATTTTACGTAAATAGGTTCCGATGAGCGGGGTAAGTATTGCAGGAATAACAAAGCAAATAAGAATGAGACCTATCCAATCCATTGCTGTTATTGATGTACGCAAATTTTCCTGAATTTGGTTAGTCCAGCCTGTAATAACACCAATCTGTCCTACAAATCCGCATGTGCCCATTCCGGAAGAAATGGCAGGACCATTCATTTCAAGTTTGAAAATGCATGTGGCTATAGGTCCGGTAATTGCTCCTACTAAAGTTGGAGCAATCCATATTTTGGGGTTGCGAACAATGTTTCCCATTTGGAGCATACTTGTTCCTATTCCTTGTGAAAGAAGTCCGCTCCAACGGTTTTCTTTAAAACTTAAAAATGCAAAGCCTATCATTTGAGCGCAGCAACCTGCTACTGCGGCTCCACCTGCAAGACCTGTAAGTCCAAACGCCGCGCATATTGCAGCGGAACTGATTGGCAATGTAAGCGCCATACCAACAAGTACAGAAACCAGAATACCCATAATGAACGGTTGTTTTGTGGTTGCCCACATGATAAGGTTTCCTATTGATGTTGCACCTTTTCCTATAGCTGGAGCACACCATTGTGACAGTAATACACCTATTATGATTGTAACTGCCGGTGTTACCAGAATGTCAAATTTGGTCTCTTTTGAAACTGCTTTTCCAAATTCTGCAGCTATTATGGCAATAAAATATACTGCTAATGGTCCGCCTGCGCCTCCAAGCGTGTTGCTTGCCTGTCCAACGGCAATTAACGAAAACAGTACTAACGCCGGAGCCTGCAGTGCATAGCCTATTGCAACGGCCATGGCTGGACCGGCAACACCTTTGGCAAAGTTTCCTATTTCAACCAATGTCTCAAAATGAATAAGTGAACCGAGTGTGGATAGGATGGTTCCAATGAGCAATGATGCAAAAAGACCTTGTGCCATTGCACTCATGGCATCAATTCCATAACGTTTGAAAGTGATGTCAATGTTTTTTCTGTTTAAAAATTCTTTGAATGCCATTTTGTTATACTTGCGAGTGAATACTTATTTATGTATTGCCTAATGCAATTATAGCCCCTGATCTACTTGCATAGAAAAGGGGCTATAAATAAATTGTTGCTTAGCATTTAAGCTTCAGCGGCTGGCTCTGCAGGTGCTTCTGCAGGTGCTTCCTGAGCAGCTTCTTCTGCTGCTGCAGCAGCCTCTGCTTCTGCCTTAGCGGCAGCAAGAGCAGCTTTCTTTTCTGCTACTTTCTTAGCAATTTCTGCATTTACCTTCTGCTCTGCCTCAAGACGGGCTTTCTGATTTGCCTTCTTGGCAGCTTCTTCCTTATTGGCGATAGCGTTCAGGCCGCTCTCTTTCTGCTGTTTCCATGCGTCGAACTTAGCCTGTGCAGCTTCTTCTGTGAATGCGCCTTTCTTAACGCCACCTTTGAGGTGCTTCATAAGCATAACGCCCTCTCTTGAAAGAATGTTGCGTACTGTGTCTGTTGGTTCTGCACCTGCCATAACCCAATACAAGGCTCTTTCGAAATTCAAATCTATTGTTGCAGGATTGGTGTTAGGGTTGAATGTACCAATCTTCTCAATAAACTTTCCATCACGTGGAGCTCTTGAGTCGGCAATGACGATAGAGTAGAAAGCATAGTCTTTATGACCTCTTCTCTGCAATCTGATTTTTGTTGCCATTGTTTCTCTTTTTTATTTGTTAATGATTTGAATTAAGCTTATTACCCGAATAAGCGGCGCAAAATTACTTCTTTTTTTTTGTTTCTCAAAATATTCTTCTGATTTTCTTTTCAGGTAATAAATGTGTTTATAGTGTTAATAACTTTTTATACTATTTATAACTCAGGCGCGGCGATTTTTTTGACGGAATTATTATCTTTGCCAAAAATGAATTGGTATGGAAAGTAAAATTCAGGAACTGACCAGTCTTGTTTACAACGAAGGTGTTGTGAAAGGACAGCAAGAAGCCGATAAAATTGTTGCTCAGGCCAAACAGGAGGCTGAAAAGTTGTTGGCGGATGCCAATGCCGAAGCTGCTGGAATCAAGGCTCAGGCTGAGAAACAGGCTCAGGCTCTTAAGGAGAATACAATAAAAGAGCTTAAGATGTATGCCGCTCAGGCTATGGGAGCCCTCAAGTCTGAAATTGCCAACGTAATTACTGATTCTGTTGTTAAAGAAAATGTTGCAGCATTTACGGGCAATAAGGAACAGTTCTTCAAATTCATCATGGAGATAGCAAAAGAGTGGAGCTCTAAAGAACAGATTGTTATTGGAGGCTCTTTGGCTCAGGAACTGGAACAGTATTTCAAGGCGAATGCCAAGTCTCTGCTTGACGGTGGCATCGGCTTTGATAAAGTTGCCGGTAATAAGACCGCTTTTTCAATTGCGCCTGTAGATGGTTCTTATAAGGTGAACTTTGGTCAGGAGGAATTTGAGGAATATTTCAAATCCTTTGTGAGAGGCAAATTGGTTGAAATGCTGTTTGACTGATTTTTTTGTGTATGAAAGATTATCACTTTCTTGTAGCTGGTCTGGCACAGATTAATATGGAAGAGAGCAAACTTCCGTATACTGTGCAGCAATTCAAGGAGGATGTGCTGCCTTTTGTTACTGAAAAGGACCGCAAACTTCTTGAACTACCATATCTGCAGTATGATAATCTGAATATTCTTGATATACTGGCCGGTAATACCAATATTGATGAAAACCGGTGTCCGCTATATGAAAGAACGGATATTGAGGATTTTATTCAAAGTGTGGAGAGGGGAGCAGAGGCGCGTGATTTTGATTATCCTATGTATATGTTCTCTTTCCTGACAGAATACTTTGAACATGTGTCCCAGAACCAGCATGCTACACCTGCGGAACTTGGAGTATATGCAAGGAATGAGTTGAACCGGTTTTACTATGACTATGCGTGCTCTGTGAACAACAGATTTGTGAGAGAGTGGTATAGTTTCAATATGAATGTAAAGAATCTGCTTTCAGCCTGTACTGTAAGAAAGTATGCTCTCAAGGCAGATAACGCAATAATTGGAGACGATGCCGTTGCCCGCGCATTGCGCACATCGGGCTCAAGAGATTGGGGACTGTCTATGGAACTTGATTATTTTGACGATGTTATGCGCATTGACCAGGAACAGGATCTTACCAGGAAAGAGAAAATGATTGATACGCTCAAGTGGAACTGGCTTGAGGAAAATTCTTTCTTCAATTACTTTACGGTTGAAGCTCTGTTTGTTTTTATTTCCAAGCTTGAGATTGTAAACCGCTGGATTAAGCTGGATGCGGAACTTGGAAACAGAATGCTGCGTTCAATTATTGCAGATTTTAAGGCGGATGTGAATGTTCCGCAGAATTTTGAGTAATAAAATTAGATTATATGGCTACAAAAGGTGTTGTAAACGGTGTCATTGCCAACATGGTGACCTTGAAGGTTGACGGCCCTGTAAGTCAGAACGAAATCTGTTATATTGAAACAGGTGGAGACAAACTGATGAGCGAGGTTATCAAAGTTGTTGGAGACAGCGTTTATGTTCAGGTTTTTGAAAGTACCCGTGGTCTTAAAGTGGGCGCTCCTGCAGAGTTTACAGGACACATGCTTGAGGTTACACTTGGTCCGGGTATGTTGTCTCATAATTACGATGGTTTGCAGAATGACCTGGATAAGATGACTGGTGTGTTCCTTAAACGCGGCCAGTATACTTATCCGTTGGACAATGACAAGTTGTGGCATTTTGTTCCACTTTGCAAGGCAGGAGACAAAGTTGCTCATTCAGCATGGCTTGGTCAGGTTGAGGAGAACTTCCAGAAACTGAAAATAATGACACCATTTACGCTTCAGGGTGAATGGACTGTAAAAAGCATAGCTTCTGAAGGCGACTACCGTGTAATTGACAATATTGCTGTTATTGAGAACGGTAAGGGCGAAACTATGGAACTGAACATGATCCAGAAATGGCCTGTAAAGATTCCTATGGTCAATTATGCTGTCAAACCGCGTCCTTTCAAACTGCTTGAAACCGGTGTACGTTCAATTGACACACTGAATCCTATTGTGGAAGGAGGCACGGGATTTATTCCGGGTCCGTTCGGTACAGGAAAGACAGTGCTGCAGCATGCTATTTCAAAACAGGCCGAGGCCGACATTGTTATTATTGCCGCTTGCGGTGAACGTGCCAACGAAGTTGTTGAAATCTTTACCGAGTTCCCTGAACTTGACGACCCTCATACAGGACGTAAGCTGATGGAACGTACTATTATTATTGCGAATACATCAAACATGCCGGTTGCAGCACGCGAGGCATCTGTTTATACCGCCATGTCAATTGCAGAATATTACCGTTCCATGGGCTTGAAAGTTCTGCTTATGGCAGATTCTACCAGCCGTTGGGCGCAGGCTTTGCGTGAGATGTCCAACCGTATGGAGGAATTGCCTGGCCCGGATGCGTTCCCTATGGATATTTCAAGTATCATTGCCAATTTCTACGGCCGTGCAGGTTATGTTGAACTGAATAATGGAAAGACCGGTTCAATTACTTTTATTGGAACAGTTTCTCCTGCCGGAGGTAACCTTAAGGAACCTGTTACGGAAAATACAAAGAAAGTTGCACGCTGTTTCTATGCTTTGGAACAGGAACGCGCCGACAAGAAACGTTATCCTGCCATAAATCCTATTGATTCATATTCAAAGTATCTGGATTATCCCGAATTTGACGAATATATTCAGGAGCATATCAATGCAGAATGGATTGATAAGGTTAATGAACTTAAAACGCGTCTGCTGCGCGGTAAGGAGATTGCCGAGCAGATTAATATTCTTGGTGATGACGGCGTTCCGGTTGATTATCATATAACGTTCTGGAAATCAGAACTGATTGATTATGCAATTCTGCAGCAGGACGCTTTTGATGAAATTGATGCCGTTACTCCATTGCGCCGTCAGGAAACCATTGTTAACCGTGTTATTGATATTTGCCGTGCGGAATTCAAGTTTGACGGATTCTTGGAGGTAATTGATTATTTCAAGAAACTGATAAATGTCTGCAAGCAGATAAACTATTGTGAGTTTGAGTCTGACAATTATAATAAATATAATAAGGAGTTGGACGCTCTTGTTTCGGAACGTAAAATTTCTTAAAGTACACTCCTTTTAACTTATACTATTATGTCTGCACAAGCATTTCAAAAAATATATACAAAAATCAGCCAGATAACCAAGGCTACCTGTTCGTTGAACGCAACAGGAGTAGGTTATGACGAGCTTGCCGTTATTGACGGCCGTCTGGCTCAGGTTGTTAAGATTGCAGGTAATCAGGTTACGTTGCAGGTGTTCCGCGGAACAAACGGAATTCCTACCAATGCCGAGGTTGTATTTCTTGGTAAGGCTCCTTCTTTGAAGGTAAGCGATGAACTTGCAGGACGTTTCTTCAATGCTTATGGTGATCCTATTGACGGAGGTGCTCCCATAGAGGGTCAGGAGGTTGAAATTGGCGGTCCGTCTGTTAATCCTGTACGCAGAAAACAGCCTTCTGAACTGATTGCAACTGGTATTGCAGGTATTGACCTGAACAACACACTTGTTTCCGGTCAGAAGATACCGTTCTTTGCTGATCCTGACCAGCCTTTCAATCAGGTCATGGCAACTGTAGCCATGCGTGCAAAGGCAGATAAGATTATTCTTGGAGGTATGGGTATGACTAACGATGACTACCTGTATTTCAAAAACGTCTTTTCAGCTGCAGGTGCATTGGACCGTATTGTCAGTTTTATGAATACTACTGAAGACCCTGCTGTAGAACGTTTGCTGGTCCCTGATATGGCTCTTACAGCTGCAGAATATTTTGCGGTTCAGAAGAATGAAAAAGTACTTGTGCTGCTGAGTGATATGACATCGTATGCCGATGCGCTGGCCATTGTGTCAAACCGTATGGATCAGATTCCTTCAAAAGATTCAATGCCAGGTTCCCTTTACTCTGATCTGGCCAAGATTTATGAGAAAGCCGTTCAGTTCCCGAGCGGCGGTTCAATTACAATTATTGCAGTTACAACATTGTCGGGCGGCGATATTACTCATGCTGTTCCGGATAATACCGGTTATATTACTGAAGGTCAGTTGTTCCTGCGCCGTGACAGTGATATTGGTAAGGTTATTGTTGACCCGTTCCGTTCACTTTCACGTTTGAAACAGCTGGTAAATGGTAAGAAGACCCGTAAGGACCATCCGCAGGTAATGAACGCTGCAGTGCGTTTGTATGCCGATGCCGCCAATGCCAAGACAAAACTGGAAAACGGTTTTGATTTGACGGATTACGATGAACGTACACTCAGTTTTGCAAAAGATTACAGTGAAAAACTGCTTGCTATTGATGTAAATCTGGACACTACGGAAATGCTGGATGTGACATGGGGATTGTTTGCCAGATATTTTACTCCGCAGGAGGTTAACATCAAGGCTGAATTGGTTGATACATACTGGCCGAAAGAAAAATAATATAATACAGAATGGCAATAAAGTTCCAATATAACAAGACATCGCTGCAACAGCTTGAAAAACAGCTTAAGGTACGCGTGCGCACCTTGCCTATCATCAAGAGCAAGGAGAGTGCCCTGCGTATTGAAGTAAAGCGTTGCAAAGATGAAGCCCGCCGTTTGGAACAGGAATTGGAACAGCAGATATCTTGCTACGATTCCATGAATGCCTTGTGGAATGAATTTGATGCATCTCTTATTAGGGTTGCAGATGTTCATCTTGATATTAAAAAGATTGCGGGCACACGTATTCCTGTATTGGACAGTATAGATTTTGATGTTGCTCCTTTTTCCATGTTCAGTGCCCCAGCATGGTATTTTGATGGAATAGAGATACTGAAAAAACTTGCCGGAACTGCAATTTTGTGCGAGTTTACCAGCGCAAAGCTGGCTTTATTGGAAAAGGCACGCAAGAAGACAACTCAGAAGGTGAACCTTTTTGAGAAAGTCCAGATTCCGGGTTATCAGGATGCAATCAGAAAAATCAAGCGTTATATGGAAGACGAGGAGAATCTTTCAAAATCAAGTCAGAAGATACTCAAGTCTTTGCTTGAACAACGCCGTAATAATGAGAAGGAGGCTGCTGCGGTATGATTACTAAAATGAAAAAAATGACCTTTCTGGTCTGGCATAATGCTTACGCTGCGTTTTTGGAAAAATTACGCACTGCAGGTGTATTGCACGTGAGCCGGTTGGGCTCTGCCGATGCCGAGGATGAAGCGCTTGGTCAGTCTCTTGCGGCAGTACGTGGAATAGAACAGATAATCCAGCAGGTTAAGGAACGTTGCAGCATTGCTGAAAAACTTGGTGTATCCCCAAGCGGCAAAACTCTGAAACCTGATGCTGTTCCTGATATGTACAATAATCTTGTGCAGGAGAATCAGGTTCTGGCTCAGAATATATCTCAGTGTCAGAAAGAAATAGCTGCGCTTGAACCGTGGGGAGATTTTGATCCTTCCATTATTGCAAGACTTGCTGAAAGCGGTTATAACGTTGGTTTCTATTCAACAGTTGAACGTAATTGGGACCCTGAATGGGTTGAAAAATACAATGCTGTACAGATAGGCAGTGACAGTCTGAAACTCTATTTCATTACAATTACAAAAAACAGCATTGTTCCCGATGTGAACGCTGACCTTATGGCCTGTCCTGATGCCAGTCTGTCTGCAATGCGTAATAATCTGCAACAGTTGCAGGAAAAACAGATTGAAGAGGAATCAGAACTGAATCAGTTGTGTGTTGATGCTGCAGCTCCGCTTGATGAGTATAAGAGAGTTCTTATGAAAGAACTTGAATTGAATCAGGTCAAGTACCGTACTGGAAAGGAAGCAGAAGGGCATATTTGCATGTTACGCGGATGGATTCCTGCCGAAAAAGCGGAATCTGCCGTAGATCAGTTGCAGGGTGAGGGTATCTATATCAATATTGAAAATCCTACTCCGGCAGATGAAGATATTCCTATTCTGCTGAACAACAACCGTTTTGTCAAACTGTTTGAACCGTTTACAAGACTGTATATGCTCCCAACATACCGTGAGCTGGATCTGACTTTGTATATAGCTCCGTTTTTCATGCTGTTCTTCGGATTGTGCTTTGGTGACATAGGGTACGGGCTGCTGATGCTTGCCGCTTTGCCTGTTTTCCGCAAGCTGTTCCATCTGATAGACCAGAATTTCAGCGACGGAATTATTATATGTCTTGGCGTATCTACAATTGTATGTGGTATGCTTACAGGTGGTTTCTTTGGCTTCAATATTTATAATCTGGATATTCCGTTTGTAAGTAAAATGAAAGAGTGGTTCTATATGGACCAGATGAAACTTCTTTATACTGCATTCATAATAGGAGGCGTACATATTGTTGTCAGTATGATACTCAAGGCTGTCAACATGACAATTCAGTTCGGTCTGAAATACGCCTTTTCTACAATAGGGTGGGTCCTGCTGTTACTTGGCAGTGCAGCGGCTTATCTCTTCCCGCAGATGGGCTTTGACAGCGGATTCGGTACTGTTGCGTACAAGGTTACAGTTTGCGTAAGTCTTGCAATGGTGTTCCTTCTTGGCAATCCGGACAAACCTGCATACAAGAGTGTAAAGAACCTGCTGCTGAATATAGGTGCAGGATTATGGGATACATACAATATGGCAACCGGACTTTTGGGCGATGTGCTTTCATATGTGCGTCTGTTTGCTCTCGGAATGTCCGGCGGTGTGTTGGCATCGGTCTTTGACGATCTGGCAATAGGCGTTTTCTCTACCGAAAGTGTTTGGAAGGCTGTTCTTACATTCCTGGGACTGGCGCTCATTTTCCTGTTCGGTCATGCAATCAATATTTTTATGAATTTTTTGAGTTCAATGATACATCCTATGCGTCTTATTTTTGTGGAGTTCTTCAAAAATACGAGCTACACAGGTGGAGGAGAGGAGTATCACCCTTTTGAAAGATAAATTTAAATTTTAATAATATGACTAGTACATTATTAATTGCCTATATAGGCATTGGTCTTATGGTAGGTTTGTCCGGTATCGGTAGTGCATTCGGTGTATCTATGGCCGGTAATGCTGCAATCGGAGCATTGAAAAAAGTTAAGAAGTTCAGTAACTATCTGGTACTTTCAGCTATGCCCGGCACTCAGGGCCTTTACGGTTTTGTGGGCTATTTTGTATGCAGCGGTGTTATCAGTCCTGAAATGACTGCATTCCAGGCATGCGGCGTTCTTGGAGCCGGTCTTGCTCTTGGTCTTGTATGTCTGTTCTCAGCATTGCGTCAGGGTCAGGTTTGCGCCAACGGTATTGCTGCAATAGGTCAGGGACATGATGTGTTTACAAATACATTGACATTTGCCGTATTCCCGGAGTTGTACGCTATTGTATCTCTGCTGGTTGCAATTCTTATCTCTACCGCTCTTTAACTGCTTGATTTTTTATGGTCAAACCGGATTTGATTTTTTCTGTAAGTTGGGAGGTCTGCAATAAGGTTGGTGGAATATATACTGTTCTGTCAACGCAGGCTAAGGAACTGCAATGCCAGTCCGGAGCTGTTCTGGTGTTTATTGGACCGGATCTTAACAGACAGGAAACAAATGACTTGTTGATTGAAAATGTAAATCTATATCCGGATTTACGCAAGAATCTGCAAGAAAAATACAATATCAGAATCAGGGTGGGACGTTGGAATATTCCGTCATATCCTATTGCTATACTTGTTGATTTTGAAGCTGTATATGCGCTGAAAAATCAGATTTATGCGCAAGCATGGGATTTGGCAAAGGTTGATTCTTTACATGCGTATGGCGACTATGATGAGGCTTCGATGTTTTCATATGCGGCCAATCTTGTTGCTGCCGAGTATTATGATCTGTATATTGATGCCGATGAAAAAGTTGTGTACCACGCACATGAGTGGATGACAGGTCTTGGTGCATTGTTCATCAAATCAACCCATCCGCAAATAGCTACAGTGTTCACTACTCATGCAACTTCAATAGGACGCTCCATTGCTGGAAATAATAAGAATCTGTACCAGTATTTTGAAGGATACAATGGTGATCAGATGGCGATGGAACTGAATATGGAGTCAAAACATTCAGTCGAAAAATGTACCGCGCATGGTGTGGATTGTTTTACCACAGTTAGTGGTATTACAGCCAGGGAATGTACTCAATTGCTTGACATAGAACCGCATGTTGTTACTATGAATGGTTTTGAGGATGATTTCCTACCTTCTTTGGAACAGTTCTCCAATAAAAGAGAGGCTGCCCGTAAACGCATTCTGACTGTTGCGAACAAACTTTGTGGAACAGATTGGGATGACAATACGACTATCATTGCAACAGGAGGACGTTTTGAATTCCGCAATAAAGGAATTGATATGTTTCTTGATGCGATGAAAGACCTTAAGAATGACAGCGCATGTGTAGGTAATAGAGTTATTGCGCTTGTTAATGTCCCGGCATGGGTGGATGTTCCGCGTAATGATCTTATTCAACGTCTTGAAAGTAATGAACAATACAAGAGTCCTCTGCCTGCTCCCTATTTTACCCACACTTTGAATAATTTCGATCAGGATAAGATAGTTTCAAAAATGAATTGGGCGGGACTGATCAACAGACCTGACGATAATGTCAAGGTGCTGTATGTTCCGTGCTATTTGAACGGGAATGACGGTATTTTCAATCTATCATACTATGATTTGCTTATTGGTCATGACATAGCTCTGTTCCCTTCATATTATGAACCGTGGGGATATACTCCTCTTGAAAGTTCCGCTTTTTCTATTCCGACAATCACTACAGATCTGGCTGGATATGGAATCTGGGTCAATTCAGTTTTGGGCCGTTATGGCGAACTGCATGATGGAGTTAAGGTTGTTCATAGAGATGATACAAATTATCAGCAGGCGGTGTCTGATATAAAAAATACAATAGCAGGATGGATCCGCATGACTCCTGCACAAAAAAACAAGATACGCAAGGCAGCTGGAACCATGGCGCGTAAGGCGTTGTGGAAACATTTTATTAAGTTCTATCTTGACGCTTATGCATTTGCGTTGCAGAAAAATGAAAACAATACAAAATTAAATTGAATATTTTATGAAAATCGCAGCAAGTAATTCTAATATTCCGCAGTGGTGTGAAATCAAAGTGCGCCCGACAATTCCGGCCGCTTTGCAGAAACTGGATGAAATCTCTTATAATGTATGGTGGGATTGGACTCCAGAAGCAAAAGATTTGTTTGACAGTATAGACCATGATTTATGGAGCAAATCCGGGCATAATCCGGTATTGATGCTTGACACTTTAAAATATGAGCGTCTTGAAGCGTTGTCAAAAGATGCTGATTTTCTTGCACGTCTTGATTCCGTATACAGTACATTCAAGGAATATATGTCAGTTCAACCTGACAAAACACGTCCAAGTGTAGCATATTTCTGTATGGAATATGGTCTCACTCAGGCTTTGAAAATTTATTCCGGAGGTCTTGGCATGCTTGCCGGAGACTATTTGAAAGAGGCATCGGACAGTAATGTGGATATGGTTGCTGTTGGATTCCTTTACAGATACGGCTATTTTACACAAACACTTTCTGTGGACGGACAGCAGATTGCAAACTATGAAGCCCAGAATTTCAACAGCATCCCTGTTGAACGCGTTCTTGATGCTGCCGGTCAGCCGTTAATTGTTGAAGTACCTTATATCAATTATACTGTATACGCTGCAGTATGGCGTGTAAATGTAGGACGTGTGAAACTCTATTTGCTTGATACCGATGTGGACAAAAACAGTGAATATGATCGTCCTATTACATCTCAGTTGTATGGCGGTGATTGGGAAAACCGTCTCAAACAGGAAATATTGCTGGGTATTGGCGGTATGATTACTCTTAAAGCACTCGGCATTGAAAAAGATATATATCATTGCAATGAAGGACATGCTGCATTGTGCAACTTGTACCGTCTGACAGATTATGTCCGCATGGGTCTTACTTTCAATCAGGCTATGGAAGTAGTACGTTCAAGTTCCTTGTATACTGTACATACTCCTGTTCCTGCAGGTCATGATTACTTTGATCAGGGCTTGTTCGGAAAGTATATGAGCGGTTATGCACAACAGCTCGGCATCAGTTGGGATGAACTTATGGATATGGGACGTATGAATCCTGGAGATAAGAACGAACGCTTCTGTATGTCCACTTTTGCATGTAATACATGTCAGGAGGTTAACGGCGTGAGCTGGTTGCATGGCCAGGTTTCAAAACGTATGTTCGGAGGTATATGGAAGGGCTATCTTCCTGAAGAGAACCATGTTGGATATGTGACAAACGGTGTTCATTTCCCCACATGGGTGGCAAGCGAATGGCTGCAACTTTATAAAAAGTATTTTGGTGAAGAATTCCTCAAGGATCAGTCCAATGAGAAATATTGGGAAAAAATCTACTCTGTTCCAGACAAGGAAATCTGGGACAAGCATATGGAGCTGAAAACCAAGCTTTTCAATTATATACGCAGACAGTTCCGTGACACTTGGCTGATGAACGTAGGCGACCCAAGCAGAGTTGTGAAAATTATGGAAGATTTGTCACCTAATTCTCTGGTGATAGGTTTCGGTCGCAGATTTGCTACATATAAACGTGCCCATTTGCTGTTTACCGATCTTGAACGTCTTAAGAAAATAGTAAATAACCCTGCACGTCCTGTAAGATTCCTTTATACAGGTAAGGCTCATCCTCAGGATGGAGCTGGACAGGGTCTTATCAAGCGTATTCTTGATATTTCACGTATGCCGGAATTCCAGGGTAAAATTATCTTCCTGGAGAACTATGACAAACATCTTGCACGCCGTCTGGTGTCTGGTGTTGATATCTGGCTGAATACTCCTACACGTCCTCTGGAAGCCAGCGGTACATCAGGAGAGAAAGCTCTTATGAATGGTGTTGTTAACTTCTCCGTTCTTGACGGATGGTGGTATGAAGGCTATCGTGAGGGTGCAGGCTGGGCTCTGACAGACAAACGTACATATCAGAATCAGGAATATCAGGATAAACTTGATGCTGCATCTATCTATCATATGCTTGAAAATGAGATTATTCCAATGTATTACAATATTGGAGAAGAAGGATTCTCTACCGAGTGGGTACAGGTTATGAAGAATTCTATAGCAAAGATAGCTCCTCATTATACCATGAAACGTCAGCTTGATGATTATTACTCAAAGTTCTATAATCAGATGGCTTCACGTTCAAAATATCTTAAGGCTGATGATTTCGCAAAAGCCAAGGACCTGGCTTTGTGGAAAGAAATTGTTGCAGAGAGATGGGATTCTATCAATATTGTTTCAAGTAAAAAGATTGATTTGTCTGATGCCGGAGGTACATTGGAAACAGGAAAGAATTATACTGTTGAATATGTAATTGATGAAAAGGGACTTGACAATATTGTCGGTGTGGAAGCTGTTACCATAAGTACTGTTGACGGTAAGGATGAACTGATATCAATAAGTCCGCTCGAAATGACAAGCCGTGACGGAAACTTATTTACTTTTACCGGAAATGTGAATATTGATGTATCCGGTACTTTCAAGATTGCGTACAGAATGTTCCCTAAACATCAGGATCTGCCGCATCGTATGGATTTCTGCTATGTAAAATGGTTCTATTAAAAGAATAGGCATAAAAAGACGGCATTGAATATAATGCCGTCTTTTTTGCTTTACGATATGTCAGTTTATGGACAAAACGCAGAAAGAAACAATAATTCTTGGAATTGATCCTGGTACCAATATTATGGGATACGGCGTAATTAAGGTGCTTGGTAAAAAGGCATCTATGATTGCTATGGGAGTTATTGATATGCGCAAAATTGGAGATCAGCATCTGAAACTTGGACATATATTCAAGCGTGTAACCGGAATTATTGAATCTTACCTTCCGGACGAAATGGCTATTGAAGCACCGTTCTTTGGCAAAAATGTGCAGAGTATGCTTAAACTTGGCCGAGCTCAGGGGGTAGCTATGGCTGCAGCCATGAACAGAGATGTCCCAATAACAGAGTACGCTCCTTTGAAAATAAAAATGGCTATTACCGGCAATGGTTCCGCTTCCAAAGAACAGGTTGCCGATATGTTGCGCCGCATGTTGAATATCAGTCAGGATGAAATGCCACGGTTTCTTGATGCGACAGATGCCCTTGCCGCTGCATATTGTCACTATTTGCAGCTGGACAGACCTGAAAGCGACGGACATGCTCCGAAATCCTGGAAAGAGTTTGTGGCTAAAAATCCCGGGCGTGTAAACGGCATAAATAAAAAAGTAACTGAAAACAATTAGACATCCTTTGTTTTTTAGTGCTAAAAAAATTGTACCTTTGCAGACGATAAACCTGAAGGTTTAATAATAGAGAATAACAACTCAAATCAGATAATGAATACCGGTAATCCGTTTTTGGTATTTTGTGGTACACAATCAATGTACCTTGCCAAAGAAATTTGTGAGTATTTAAAATGTCCGTTAGGAAAAATGAATGTAACTCATTTTGCTGACGGTGAATTTGGCGTATCATATGAAGAATCCATTCGCGGATGCGATGTCTTCCTTGTTCAGTCAACATTCCCTTCCAGTGACAACCTGATGGAACTTCTGCTTATGATCGATGCCGCCAAACGTGCAAGTGCCAAAAGTATTATTGCCGTTATCCCATATTTCGGGTGGGCTCGTCAGGATCGTAAGGATAAACCGCGTGTTTCAATAGGTGCAAAACTTGTTGCTGATTTATTGAGCACGGCTGGCATAAACCGCCTTATTACTATGGACCTGCATGCAGATCAGATACAGGGCTTCTTTGATATTCCTGTTGATCATCTTTATGCATCTATCATTTTTACAAAGTACATTCAGAATCTGCATCTTGAGGATCTTGTAATTGCAGCTCCTGATGTCGGTGGCAGCAAACGTGCCAGTGTGTACGCCAAATATCTGAACGTTCCATTGGTTCTTTGTCAGAAGACACGTACAAAGGCTAATGTTGTTGATGATATCCGTATTATTGGTGATGTTCAGGGAAAGAACGTTATTGTAATAGATGATATTGTTGATACTGCTGGAACTATCTGTAAGGCAAGCAACACAATGATGGCTGCAGGCGCAAAGAGTGTCAGGGCTATGGCATCGCATTGCGTTATGAGCGGTAACGCTCCAAAGCTTGTTGATGAATCTATGCTTGAGGAAATTGTGTTTACAAATACAATTCCATACCGCAATCCTATTCCTTGCAAAAAACTCAAGCAACTTTCCATTGCAGATTTACTGGGTGAAACTATAAAACGAGTTATTACCAACGAGTCTATCAGCTCACAATTTATTATGGGCGTATGAAAAATGTTCTTTCTGTCTTATTGCTGACGGTATTGGCTTGCACTGCATGTGCAGGGTCATATGTTGTCAAAGGTGATGTGTCTTCATGTTGCGAGGATGGTGAGTCTGTTACAATCAACATTATAAGTCAGGAAGGTTCTTTTGTACCCCTTGCTACAGCTGTTGTTGAGGATGGTGTTTTTTCTGTTAAAGTAAAGCCTGAAACTGATGATGTTGCAGTGCTGTCTCTTATAATCGACGGTGTGCAGCATAATTATTCATTCTTTCTTGAAAAAGGCGTTGTCCAGTTGTCATTTGAAGATGACAATCTTATCATGGGCGGCACCCCGGCTAATGATGGCCTGTGCAAGTTGAACAGAGAGGCCTATAAGTTGAATGATGAGTCTGCCGATGTTCTGGCTAAGATTCAGCAGGCTGCTGAGGGGAATGGTGATGCCACTCAATTTGAAGATGATATTCAGGATTTGCAGAATAGTTTTCTTAATCTGATTATTTCAGCAATTACAGAAAACTGCGACAACCTTTGCGGTCTGTATCAGTTGGCTGAGAATTTCAATATTCTTACACCAGAAGAAAGTCACATGCTGTTGGGAATGCTTTCGGACAAGTTCGCAGACAATGAGTTGTTTATTCAGATGAAGTCTTTGAATGACGGAAAACTTCTTACAAGTGCAGGTCATGATTATATTGACATCACGGTACTGGGCGTTGATGACAATAATATCAATTTAAGTGATATTGTAAAATCAAACAAAGTAGTGTTGCTTGACTTTTGGGCAAGCTGGTGTGCTCCATGTGTTCAGGAAATCCCGAACATGAAGAATGTCTACAACAAATATCATGACAAAGGTCTTGAGATATTAAGTGTGTCTTTGGATCAGGATGAAACTGAGTGGAGAAATGCATTACAGGAGTACAACATGCCTTGGATTCAGTCAATTGACAATGAAACAGGTGTGAATTCTGCTGCTTACAAATATCTGATTGATGCCATTCCTGCAATATTCCTTATCAATTCTGATGGTATAATAATTGCATCTCAGTTACGTGGCGAGAGTATTGATAAAACTCTTGAAAATTTCTTTGAATAAAATCAGAATCTGTATTTGAGTAGTACGCCGCCGTTGGCGGGAATTGTAATATGGATTGGACGGTCTGCAAAAAGGTTGACCGTCCATTTCTTTTTGGTAAGAAGGTCGGTAAACTGGTATGTTCCCGGCTGCTGGATTTCCATGTATTCGAATGCATGAGCTGGAATATTGACACCAACTCTAACTTGCTTTGAATCAAAGTTTACAACTGCTATAATGAGCTCATTGCCGGATTTTCTCAAAAATGAGTATTGTTTGTGCGGATTGTAGTTTTCTGACAGCGGATTCACATATTGTAAATCAAAGAACAATCCCTTTGCTATGGCTTGTTCTTTTGATGCTATGTTCATCAGGGTAGAGTAGAATGTCCTTAATTCTTTCTCTTGAGCAGAAAGATGTTTGTCTGACGGATTGCCGTTGTTGTACCAGCGTTTTAAGGTGTCAACGCACCAGTAATCAAATATTGTTGTACGTCCGTCCTGTCCGCTGAATCCTTCTGCATCCATTCCGCGCTCTCCAAATTCCTGTCCTGCATAAACCATTACCGGACAGGTATCAATACATGCAGATATAATCATAGGGGCTCTGCCTGATACCGGATTTCCTGCAAAGAAATCTGATGCTATGCGCTGTTCGTCGTGATTTTCCATGAAATGCAGCATGTGATGTCCGTTTGTACCTGTATTTTGCCAGCAACGTGTGATGGCATTGGCGGATTCGCGCCCACAGGCAATACCACGCAAGGTATCGTACATTCCTACTTTGTCATACAGATAGTCAAAACCTCCTTTTTCAATGTAAGATGAATACAGTCCCGGGTTATATACTTCGGCAATAAAGAGTATCTTTTTATGATGTTTCTTGACAGTTCTGATGGCATATTCCCAGAATTCAACAGGAACCATTTCTGCCATATCGCAACGGAATGCGTCTATTTGTTTATCGCTCCAGTATTGAAGGATTTGTACCATTTTAATCCAGGTGTTTGGAACAGGATTAAAATGATGTACATTATTTCCTTGATAATCAATACCATAGTTGAGCTTGACAGTCTCATACCAGTCGCAGACTGTAGGGTATGCAGAAAAACGGTCGTTACCTGTAGCCCGTGCCGGTTCCTCTTTGTAATCCTGCCAGTCTATTTCTCCGCCAAGTGCAGACGGAATGTAGTAGAAGTTGTTGTTTGAATTGAAACAGTGGTTTGTAATGTCTGTTTCTCCAAGGTCTTCAATTCCGTCAGGTTTGGCAATGGAGCGGTATTCTCTGGCAACGTGGTTTGGAACAAAATCTATTATGAATTTCAATCTGCATTTATGTACACGTTCAACCAAAGACTCAAATTCCTGCATACGGTTTTCTACATTTTCTGCAAGATCAGGGTCTATGTCGTAATAGTCTCTGATTGCATACGGCGAACCGGCAGTGCCTTTGACTGTGGATTTGTGGCTTGCAGGTATGCCATATTCGCAGTAATCTGTCTTGCTGGCGTGAGCAATAATGCCTGTAAACCAGATATGTGTGTACCCGGCTTTTTTTATTTCTGTCAGAACCTTTTCTGTAAAATGGTTCATCTTTCCGCAACCGTTTTGGACAATTGTGCCATTGGGTGTGTTGCTGCCTTGACTGTTGGTGTATAAACGGCTGAAAATCTGATAGATGACTATTTTACCCATATTGGTTGACTCTAACTTATGCCAATGATTTTTTAATGCGTGAAATAAGACCGGTCAAAACTTGTCCCGGACCACACTCAGTAAATTCTTCTGCACCATTGTTTATCATGTTGATAACGCTTTGAGTCCAGCGTACAGGGCTTGTGAGCTGCTTGATAAGGTTGGACTTGATATCTTCAGGTGCAGTGTGTCCAAGAGCATCAACATTCTGATATATTGGACATACTGGTGTTTTGAATGCAGCCTTGTTTATTGCTTCTGCAAGTTCTACTCTTGCAGGTTCCATAAGAGGAGAGTGGAACGCACCTCCTACTTTGAGAGGCAGAGCACGTTTGGCACCGGCTTGTGTCATAAGTGTACATGCTTCCTGAACGGCATCAACCTGTCCGGAGATTACAACCTGACCCGGACTGTTGAGATTGGCAGGTACAACAATTTTTCCCTGTGCGGATAAACCGGCACATATTTCTTCTATTTTGTCGTCAGATAAAGAAATTATGGCAGCCATTGTGCCAGGAACGGCTACACATGCTTTCTGCATGGCAGATGCACGTTTCTGTACAAGGACAAGTCCCTCTTCAAATGAAAGGGCTCCAGCGGCAACAAGAGCGGAGAATTCTCCAAGAGAGTGACCTGCAACCATATCAGGTTTGAATTCTTCTCCCAAGGATTTTGCAACTGCTACTGAATGAATGAAAATTGCAGGCTGTGTTATGTCTGTACGGCGTAAATCGTCATCTGAACCGGAAAACATTATTTCCGAAATGTTGAAACCTAAAATCTGGTTGGCATCGGCAAATAATTTTTTTGCCCAGTCAAATTGATCGAACAAGTCTTTTCCCATTCCTGAGAACTGTGCACCCTGTCCCGGAAAAACGTAAGCTTTCATTTATATCTGAATTTTATTTTTATTGATTTTTTTCTTACCTTTGTGCCCGCTGAACTGTTTGAACAGCCGGTTTTGCTGCCACAAAGGTAGCTATTTTTTTGTAAAGAGAAAAAATAGCAGAAGCATGCAATTTTTTATTTGCTCTTTACGTTATTAAGTTGTAAATAGATAAGTACTTTGATTATAGATATATGACAATAACTTCCGGAAATTTTCATTTGGATGAAGCAGTCGAATACAAGGACGCAATGGATGGTTGTCAACGTTTTTTCAAAAGAGTATTTGATATTATATTCTCCTTTCTGGGGATGGTGATTTTATCTCCACTTTTCATCATAATTTTTCTTTGTTTCTTTTTAAGCGGCGGAAAAGCTATATTCAAACAGGAACGTGTTGGTTATAAAGGAAATTTGTTCAACATATACAAGTTCCGTACAATGGTACGTAATGCTGAATCCGATGGTTTGATTCCCCGTTCTCTGGAAGAGCGCAATGAAAAACTTACAAAAATCGGAAGGGTATTGCGCGCTCATCATCTGGATGAACTCCCGCAGTTGTGGAATGTTTTTATTGGTGATATGTCTTTTGTCGGACCGCGTCCTGAAAGACAATATTTTATTGATCAGATCAATGCGGTGACATCAAACTACAAGTATATCTATTTGATGAAACCGGGATTGACATCGATAGCTACAATCTATAATGGCTATACCGATACGCTTGAAAAGATGATTACCCGTCTTGAAATGGATATTGAATATTATACAACCCGTTCCTTGTGGCAGGATTTTAAAATTATTGTCATCACAGGATGGAAAATTGTTTCAGGTTCACGATTCTAGTTATGGCAAAGAAATTTCTTTTTTTTATAATTGCTGCATTATGTTGTTTCGGTAATGTATATGCACAGCTTTCAGATGAGCAGATTCTTGATTTGGTCCAGTCACAAATGGCGCAAGGTGCCACACAGGAAAGTGTAGTTCAGCAACTAATGAAACGCGGTGTATCTGCTTCACAGTTGCGTCGCCTTAAGACTAAGTATGATCAGATACAACAGAATAGTATGGTTGGCAATTCAATTGATATGATTTCTGTTTCAAGGTCAAGAATGCAGGCAACATCGCCATTGAATACATCAGGAATAATAGGAAACAGCGCTGATGAAGCATATTATAATGCATCTTCCAAGAAGATGTTGCAGCAGAGTGGAGTAAGCCAGCTTGACATGATTCCGCAGGTACGTGGTGTTGATGAATCCGGACTTGACTCCAAGGCAAAGCTTGATTTGTATATGAACGAAAGTCAGTTTCTGTTTCAGGTTGATTCTCTGACACTGCTCCGACAGATGCTTCTTGAGAAGAGCCAGCGTGAAAAAGAAATCTTTGGTCATAGTATTTTTCAGAGCAAGGAACTTTCCTTTGAACCGAGTGTAAACATTGCAACACCTAAGGATTATCTTCTTGGAGCCGGTGATGAAATTATTATTGACATCTGGGGTGAATCTGAAAATCTTATCAGAGACGAAATTTCTCCGGACGGAATTGTGATGATTGAAGGCTTTGGACCATTGCATCTTGCCGGTCTGACAATATCACAGGCTCAGGAGTATGCGGAGAAACAGCTTAGCAGAATTTACAAAGGATTCAATTCAAAGAATCCTACATCATACATATCTGTATCTTTGGGACAGAACCGTTCCATTCAGGTAAATGTGATGGGCGAGGTTGAGAACCCCGGTACTTATACGCTTTCTTCATTCAGCACCGTATTCAATGCATTGTATATGGCTGGAGGCATTAACGAATTGGGCTCTTTGCGTTCCATCCACATATACAGGAATAACGAAAAGGTTTCAGAACTTGATGTCTATGACTATCTGTTGCATGGAAAAATTGATTCAGACATTCGTCTAGAGGATAATGATGTGGTTGTAGTCAATCCGTATTCTGTTCTTGTAAAGGCTAATGGTAGTTTGCGTCGTCCTATGTTTTATGAGATGACACCGCAGGAGACGGCATCGCAACTGATTCAGTATGCTGGAGGTCTTGCGGCCAATGCTTACAAAGGTGATGTAAGAGTTATCCGTTATGGCGATGTCCAGCGTGAAATATTTACTTTGAATGCCGATGAACAGAAATTGTTCACCATGCATGACGGTGACACTTTGTTTGTGGACTCCGTTCAGCAGACTTTCGCTAATATTGTTGAGGTTCAAGGAGCAGTTTACAGACCGGGACAATTCCAGGTTGGCGGCAGTATAAAGACCGTAAAACAGCTGATTGCTGCAGCTGGTGGCGTGCGTGAGGATGCATTTTTGAAGCGTGCTATTCTGAACCGCAGAAATTCTGATCTGACATTGGTTAACAAGGCATTGGATTTGGAGTCTATTCTGTCTGACACAGAACAGGATGTAGAGTTGTGCAATTATGATGTGTTGTTTATTCCGGCTATTCAGGATGTACAGGAAATGCCTGTTATGAGTATTTATGGTGATGTACGTTTCCCGGGTGTTTACAGATATGCCGACAGTACTCAGGTTGAGGACCTGATTCTGCAGGCCGGAGGACTCAAAGAGTCTGCATCAATCAGTAACGTGGAGATAGTACGATATTCCAGAAATAAAAAAGCACAGACTGAAAATGAAAAGATATCGGCTGTATATAGATTCCAGATTGAAGAGGACTTGTCGTTGAGGGATACGATATTCTATCTGGAGCCATATGACAATGTCAATGTGCTGCGTTCACCAGGCTATTCCGAAGCAAACAATGTATATGTTTCAGGAGAAGTGCTTTTCCCCGGTACTTACACTCTGCTCTCTAGAAAAGACCGAATAAGCGATATTCTTGAAAGAGTAGGAAACTGTACCTCTTTTGCTTACCCTGAAGGTATTATTCTTGAACGCACCATGACAGATCTTGAGAAAAAAAGACTTGCTCAGGTTTCTGATAATCTGTTCCGTAATGATACTACTATCAGAAATTTGTTGAGTAAAGCTACTACATACAATATTGGCTTTGATATTCACAAGGCTTTGAAGAATTATGATTCAGAGGATAATATTGTATTGAGAAATGGAGATAAGATTATAGTTCCTGCTTTCCAGAATACAATCAAGATTAACGGTAGGGTAATGTATCCCAATACTTTGTCTTATGTTGACGGAAAGAGTCTGAGGTATTACATAAATCATGCCGGTGGATTTGGAGAGAAAGCCCGTAGAAACAGAATATATGTGATTAATGCAAACGGTTCTGTGAACAGGGTAAGATTGTCAAATTCAAAGAAACTGACTCCAGGTTGTGAAATAATTGTTCCTCAGAAAGGCGAGCACCAGCGTATGAGTCCTGCAGAAATTCTGTCATTGGGATCTTCTACAGCTTCTTTGGCAACGGTGATTATTTCACTTCTTAATCTGTTCAAGTAATTACATCCGTAGGATTTTCAGCAAGTCACCGTCTGTCCTGTGTGAAACGGTTTTGTTGTTGACAAAACTCTCTATCTGTGACAAATCGCATTGTGGGTAGAACAGCATTATGTTACTGTCTTCAGGCATATACTGTATCTGACTGAATATCTTTGTGTAATCATCGTTGCGAAGGTTGACATCTTCAGTGCGGTCTCCCCACAGTACTATCAGTTTGTCATTGTTCAACTGACTGATTTCAAAATCAATGTCCTGAATATTATTTATTGGGTAGTAATGTGCTTTCTGTATGCCGAAAGAGTCTGCATAATTATGAATGTAGCTCAATGTTGTGTCATCACTGTAGAATTCAATTCGGCATTGTATATATCTGCACAGGTTTACCAGTAATCTTACTCCGTTCTTGCAGAATATATTGGGCTGGATAGGTGCAGGTATGGTTACATAGATGCCTCGTATGGTGTTGAGAGGAATAGCTACACGCGCAAACAGCAGTTCTTTAGAATAACTGTGAATGAATGGCTCAATGAAATTAGAATAAAAATGATTGTTGATCTGTGACGGTGTTGGCAGACGCAGTTGTATGAGTGTTGCCCCAAATTCGTTTGCCGTGTTTATAATACTGTCATTTATATTGTTTCCCAATCGGTTATGTGTTACAATATTCAGTTCAGATTCTGCTGCAGCATTGATTGCCATATTAAGAATTTCCTGTCCTGTTTTCAAAAAACTGTTTGCATGTTCTCCGTTTATTGTAACATGAATTCCTGCAACTTGCGTCTTGTCATTTTTAATGGCATTGATTATGTCTGTAGTAGATCCGACTGAGTGGTGGTTTGTGTAGTGGACAAGCATCTTGTCTTCCAACTTCTCTGCCGGAATGCTGTTAAGTCTGATTTTGTGTATTGAATACGCTGCGTATTCCGTGACCAGTGTACTGAGTATGCAGGAGAATAGAACAACAAGAACAATTGCGCAGAATGTGGTATGATCCATCAATTCCAGCTTGATGCAGATGAACGATATGGCAAATGCTCCGGCAGCGTGCGCTTCACTCAATCCGAATAGAATGCGGCGTGTCTGTTTGTCTTCTTTCAGAAGCAGTTGCATTACCCATGATACTATCCATTTTCCAAGCGTGCATGTCAGGAAAAGAACTCCGAAAATCTTGATTATATCCAGGTCTTCAATAAATACTTCTGGGTCAATCATCATACCTGTGTTCAGGAGAAAATAGGGAACAAAGAATGTGTTGCCCACAAAGTCAATACGGTTAGTGAGTGTCTGATTGCCCTGTATATAGCGCCCTAGTACAATACCGGCAAGGAATGAACCGATGATAGCCTCCAGTCCGATAAATTGTGCCAGTCCGGCGCAAAGTGCCAGAAGTATCATGATGAACAGGAAATGATAGAAACTGTTTTTTACATGTTTGAAGAACAGTCTGGTCAGGCGCGGATATAAAAAAATTATGGCTGCAATGTATACTGTGCAGGTAGCAAGGAATAGTGGTGGATTGAATGAACCGTCACCTTTTACCGATGCCTGGGTAATTGAAAAAATAACTAATGCTGCAGTTATTGCAATCAATGCTCCTATGACAGCGATAGTAACAACAGGTAGTTTTGACAGTCCGTAACGTCTTATTGTAGGATAGGCAATAAGTGTCTGTGAACCTAAAATACAACTTGTAATGATGGAAATTGTGTTGTTCATTCCAAGCAGATGTCTGCAGGCAAAATAACATAGCATTCCCGGAATTATAAAGGTGCTGATACCAAAAATCAATCCCCATAGTTTACTCTTCTTTACTTCTTCAAGGTCAATTTCCAGACCGGCAAAGAACATGATGAAAATCATTCCAAGCTGTCCGCAGAATGAAAGTTTTGTGGAACTTGATTCGATTATGCCCAATCCTCCGTTTCCTACAATTATACCGGCAACAATCAGTCCTGCAATTTGAGGCAAGTGAATCTTCTGCATCAATATCGGTACAGATAGTACCAATATCAATATAGCAAATGTAATCCACACAGGATTAGTCAACGGGAAAAGGGCATCCATTCTTTTTGTTGATAAATATTGTCAGTTTGCTTTTTACAAAGTTATATAATAATTAGGATTGCAAAAACTAAAAAGGTAATTTCGCAAATGTATTTTTTTGCGAATATATAGAATAAATGCAGATTGATTACCAGAAAGAACTGAATGGCAGCCAATTTGATGCTGTCGAATATTGTGACGGCCCAGAAATGGTTATTGCTGGTGCCGGCTCAGGAAAAACACGTGTGCTAACATACAAGATTGCATACCTTATTGAACGCGGGTACAAGCCGTCTTCCATAATGGCTTTGACATTTACCAATAAAGCAGCAACGGAGATGAGAAACCGTATTGAAGCCAAACTGGGTGCAGGTACGGCCCGCCATCTGTGGATGGGTACTTTTCATAGCATATTTTCCAGATTGTTACGTTACGATGCCGATAGGTTGGGTTATACGGCGGATTATGTGATTTATGACCAGCAGGATTCCAAAAACCTGATTAAGACCATAATAAAAGATATGGGCCTGGACGAAAAAGTGTATAAGCCGGCATCGGTCCAAAGTCGTATCTCTATGGCCAAGAACAAAATGATATTTGCTCATGATTATGCTGCAAATAAAGATATCTTGTCTTTTGACAGATATAAAAATGTACCGCTTATATATAAGGTGTATCAGAATTATCAGGAAAGGCTCAAGCAGAGCAACGCAATGGACTTTGATGACCTGCTGCTCAATATGTACCTTTTGCTGAAGAATTATCCTGATATTCAGAACAAATTCAGTTCAGAAATCCAGTATATGCTTGTGGACGAGTATCAGGATACGAACTACGTTCAGCATTGTATAGTGTGGCTGCTTACACAGAAATACCAGCATGTTTGTGTTGTAGGAGACGATGCCCAAAGCATCTATTCATTCCGTGGCGCCAATATTGACAATATGCTTAAGTTTACACAGCTGTATCAGGGAACAAAAATTGTGAAACTTGAGCAGAATTACAGATCAACCCAAGTAATTGTAAATGCTGCAAATTCCATAATAGATCACAATCAGGACCAAATCAAAAAAAATGTGTTTTCTCAAAACGAAATTGGTGAAAAGATTGTCCTGACACAGACCAACAGTGATATTATGGAGAGCGAAACGGCATGCAGTTATATTATGCGGTTGCACTCCGGGCTGAATGTTGATTACGGTCAGATAGCCATACTGTATCGCACCAATGCTCAATCACGCAAATTTGAAGAGATTCTCACAAGACGCGGAATACCGTACAGATTGTGTGGGTCTACGTCTTTTTACCAGCGTAAAGAGATAAAAGACGTACTTGCATACTGTCGTCTGGCAATAAATCATAACGATGAGGAATCATTCAAAAGAATTGTGAATTATCCCGCCAGAAAGATAGGTGATACTACAGTTCTGCATTTGCAGGAGGCTGCATATGCCAATTCTACCAGTTTGTGGCAGGTTGCATGTAATCCTGTTTCTTATGGGGCTGGTATATCTGCTCCGACAATTGCAAAATTGGCACAGTTTGTAGAATTGATTGAATCTTTTGCAAACAGACTGGATGCGTTATCTGCCTACGATTTTGTAAAAACCATCTGTTCGGAATCTGGAATATTTCAGGATTTGCATGCCGACCTTACTCCTGAAGGCATGAGCCGTATTGAAAATGTTGAAGAATTGCTTGCCGGTATTCAAAGTGCTGCAAAAGACAAACTTGAAGAATCAGGTAGCGAGCTGACTCTTGTTGAATATCTCAATAGTGTAACTTTGCTTACAGATCAGGATACGGATAAGGATGAGAATACAGATAAAGTTGTGCTGATGACAATTCATGCGGCAAAGGGACTTGAGTTTGATGCCGTAATCATACCCGGACTTGAAGAAGATACATTCCCCAGTGAACGTTCTTCTGAAAATATGCGTGATCTTGAAGAAGAACGCCGCCTGTTTTATGTGGCTATTACAAGAGCCAGAAAATATCTGTACCTTATGTATGCCAACAGCCGTTTTGAATATGGTACAACTAAGTTCAAGATGCCAAGCCGCTTTATATCTGAACTCGATCCCAAATATCTGTCTGCCGATGCCGGCTCCGTGCGCCGTTCGTTGAACTTGTCCGGATATGAGCCAGGACAGCAATATTCACAAAAGAGTGAAAGGCCGTCGTATACCAAATCCACTTTCCAAAGTTTTGAACGCAAGCCGCAAAGTACAGGAAACTTTGTTCCAAGAACGAAAAAAACGCCTCTGGGACAACGCCAGACTGATACCGTAAACGAGTACAAATTGTTGACAGCCAGTCAATTGTCTGTTGGTATGCGTGTTGAGCATGATCGTTTTGGAACGGGTGTTGTATTGTCTGTCGAGGGATCGGGCGACAGTACAAAAGTGATTATCCGCTTTGATGCCATGGGGCAGAAGACTCTTCTGTTGAAGTTTGCCCGTTTGGCTATTATTAAATAAATTCTCTTTTTTTTGAAAAAAAACTGCGTAGAGTTTGACAATTCAAAAAATAGCAGTACTTTTGCAACGCTTTCAACGGAAAGCCGTTTTTGCGGTGATAGCTCAGTTGGTAGAGCATAACCTTGCCAAGGTTAGGGTCGCGAGTTCGAGTCTCGTTCACCGCTCAAATGTAGAGAACAAGTTGTTCAAAACACATTGTGAACTTTGCCCAAGTGGCGGAATTGGTAGACGCGCACGTTTCAGGTGCGTGTGCCGCAAGGCGTGCAGGTTCGAGTCCTGTTTTGGGCACAGTTTTGGAGAGATGGTGGAATTGGTAGACACGCTACTTTGAGGGGGTAGTGGCAGTGATGCCGTGTGAGTTCGAGTCTCATTCTCTTCACTTTTTTGCGGTGATAGCTCAGTTGGTAGAGCATAACCTTGCCAAGGTTAGGGTCGCGAGTTCGAGTCTCGTTCACCGCTCAAGAGGAATCCGTAAGGGTTCCTTTTTTTGTTGTTAAATCCGAACTCGCGACCCAGCCCCTTTGGGGCAGTTGCTGCGCCGCAGCAACGGGGGTATGAAAGGTGTCGCGTTTGACCCGCAAGCGCAGCGCCGCGGGTTTCGAGTCTCGTTCACCGCTCAAGAGGAATCCGTAAGGGTTCCTTTTTTTGTTGT
>JAKSIO010000019.1 GCA_024398785.1 Bacteroidaceae bacterium
CACAGTACCCTCTGGACGGGGTGACGGTATTCTCGTTGCCCGAACGTTCTCAAACGCCCGCCATTTTGCCCACCATCGCCACTTGCAGAGACCGACCGTTCTCAAACTGCCGGGGATTTGCACACGTTCCAATTTGAATACTGCTGCTGGTGCCTTCAAAACACCAGAAAAGTATTTGGATATATGCGTGGAGGACCCTCAATGCAATGGCAATAGCTATGGCAATGGCAGTGGCAAATTTGGATATATGCGTGGAGGACCATCAATACCCGTTTTGAGGTGAACGGGAGGGGCCCGGAAGGTAGGATTGCAAAGCGTGAAAAGCCCGCTTTTCAAAGCGAAGCAAGACTAACTTATGGGAGGGACGAGCAGTTAGTCAGCGAAGCGCTAACTGTGAGCGTCCGATACGCATATATCCAAATACCATTCGCAAAAGGGCGGCAAAATGCGCAAGATGGAAGCTAAAAAAGCAGGCCGAAGCCTGCAAGTGCACGCATGTGCACCGTTGCGGATGCAACGAGGGGGTTCGGGGTCCGCGAAGCGCAATGGGCTCGGGAAATGTGTTCCCGTATAAAAGGCAAAGGAACAAATAAATTCAAATAAAAAAGCAGGCCGGAGCCTGCAAGTGCACGCATGTGCACCGTTGCGGATGCAACGAGGGGGTTCGGGGTCCGCGAAGCGCAATGGGCTCGGGAAATGTGTTCCCGTATAAAAGGCAAAGGAACAAATGAATTCAAATAAAAAAGCAGGCCGGAGCCTGCTTTTATTATTTGAATTCGTCCCAAGACTTGATTGGAATATCATCCACGCTATACTGCACGAACGCATTGATGAACGCACTCGCCAGACGCGCATTGGTGATAAGCGGAACATTAAGGTCAATTGCGGCACGGCGTATCTTGTAGCCGTTGCTGAGTTCGTGCTGCGTCAGATCTTTCGGTATATTTACTACCAGATCAATCTGCTTGTTGTGCAGCATGTCAAGAGCCTGTGGTGTACCCTGCTCGCTCGGCCAGTAAACCAACTGGTTCTTTATGCCGTTTTCGGTAAGGAACTTGCTTGTACCGCCTGTTGCATATATGTTGTAGCCGTTATCGGCAAGCAGTTTGGCGGCATCGAGCATATCGGCTTTCTGTTTTGCAGAACCTGTAGAGAGAAGAATGTTCTTTTCAGGAATACGCTGACCAACTGCAAGCATTGATTCAAGAATTGCAAAGTTAGGATCATCGCCCAGACAGCCAACCTCACCCGTTGATGCCATATCAACACCAAGTACAGGGTCAGCTTTCTGCAGACGGTTGAAAGAGAACTGGCTTGATTTGATACCAACGTAGTCAATATCGTACAGGCTCTTCTCTGGAACTTCAACTGGAACGCCAAGCATTACCTTTGTAGCTATTTCAATAAGGTTGATCTTAAGCACCTTGCTTACAAACGGGAAGCTGCGCGATGCACGCAGGTTACATTCAATTACCTTGATATCGTTTTCACGAGCCAGATACTGAATGTTGAAAGGACCGCTGATGTGCAGTTCCTTTGCAATCTGACGGCTTATGCGTTTGATGCGTTTTACTGTCTCAACGTACAGTTTCTGAGGCGGGAACTGAATGGTGGCATCGCCTGAGTGGACACCTGCAAATTCAATGTGCTCGCTGATAGCGTATGCTATAATCTCACCGTCTTTTGCAACGGCATCCATCTCAACCTCTTTGGCATGCTCAATAAAGCGGCTTACTACAACCGGGTGTTCCTTTGATACATCGGCAGCCATCTGCAGGAACACTTTCAGTTCTTCCTGGTTGCTGCACACGTTCATTGCAGCACCTGAAAGTACGTATGAAGGACGTACCAGTACCGGGAATCCTACGCGCTCTATAAACTTGTCAATGTCTGCCATGCTGGTAAGAGCAGCCCATTCAGGCTGGTCAACACCGATACGGTCAAGCATTGCGCTGAACTTGTCACGATCCTCGGCATTGTCAATGTCTTTTGCGCTTGTACCAAGAATAGGAACATTCTCATGATCCAGTTTCAAAGCCAGGTTATTCGGAATCTGGCCACCGGTTGAAACAATGACTCCATGCGGGTTCTGCAATTCTATGATATCAAGTACACGCTCAAATGACAGTTCGTCAAAGTAAAGGCGGTCACATACATCGTAGTCTGTAGATACGGTCTCAGGGTTGCAGTTGATCATTACGTTCTGATAACCTTCTTTGCGGATGGTGTTCAGTGCCTGAACGCCGCAATAGTCAAATTCTACAGATGAACCAATTCGGTAAGCACCGGAACCGATTACTACTATTGAGTTTTTCTTGTTGTCAAAATCAATATCGTGTTCAATACCGTTGTATGTCATGTACAGATAGTTGGCCTGTGCAGCATATTCACCGCCAAGTGTATCAATCTGTTTTACGTACGGCAGAATACCAAGTTTCTTGCGGTAAGCGCGTACGGCTGCACGACCTTTGTCTGCATTACCTTCTACCTTATCCTGTCCTATTGCACGACTTATCTGGAAATCAGAGAAACCGCTTTTCTTTGCCTTAAGAAGCAGGGCTGCATCGAGTTTTGAAAGTTTTGAAACTTTGTGCAACTCGCAGGAGATTTTGCATATGTTCTGCAATTTGAACAGGAACCATTTGTCAATCTTGGTAAGATCGTGAATGCGTTCTACCGTATATCCCTCTTCAAAAGCCTGGCTGATTGCAAACAGACGCTTGTCTGTAGGTTCACGCAAAGCCTTGTCCAGATCATCAAATTTCAGTTTCTTGTTTTCAACAAATCCGTGCATGCCCTGACCAATCATACGGATACCCTTCTGGATAACCTCTTCGAAAGAACGGCCAATTGACATAACCTCACCTACAGATTTCATTGATGAACCGATTTCACGGTCAACACCGTGGAACTTGCTCAAATCCCAACGCGGCATTTTGCAAACAATGTAGTCAACAGACGGTTCAAAGAAACTTGTTGTTGATTTTGTGATGGAATTCTTAAGTTCGTACAGATTGTATCCAAGACCAAGTTTGCATGCAACAAATGCGAGCGGATAACCGGTTGCCTTTGATGCAAGAGCACTTGAACGGCTCAGACGGGCGTTAACCTCAATAACGCGGTACTCTTCAGACTGAGGGTCAAATGCATACTGGATGTTACACTCACCTACTATTCCGATGTGACGTGCAACACGTATTGTAAGTTCGCTCAGTTTCTGAACCTCGTGTGCGGTAAGTGTCTGTGTAGGAGCAACAACAATTGATTCACCTGTATGGATTCCAAGCGGGTCAAAGTTCTCCATTGAGCAGACTATTATGCAGTTGTCGCTCTTATCGCGTACAACTTCAAATTCAATTTCCTTCCAGCCTTTAAGACTCTTCTCAACAAGAATCTGTGGAGAGAAAGAGAATGATTTTTCTGCAAGTTTTACAAGTTCATCCTCATTGTCGCAGAAACCTGAACCAAGACCGCCCAGTGCGTATGCAGAGCGGATAATTACAGGATATCCAAGTTCAAGAGCGGCTTTCTTGGCATCTTCAATGCTTTCAACTGCGTGACTCTTGATTGTTTCAACATTGATTTCATCAAGTTTTTGGATGAACAGTTCACGGTCTTCAGTATCCATAATGGCCTGAACCTGTGTTCCAAGAACTGTAACACCATATTTCTTGAACACACCTTTTTCGTAAAGGTCAACACCGCAGTTCAAAGCAGTCTGACCACCGAACGCAAGCAGTATTGCATCGGGACGTTCCTTTTCAATAACCTTCTCTACAAAGAACGGAGTAACAGGCAAAAAGTAAACTTTGTCGGCGATGCCCTCGCTTGTCTGTACTGTAGCAATATTCGGGTTGATAAGAATTGTATTGATACCCTCCTCTTTAAGAGCCTTCAATGCCTGTGAACCTGAATAGTCAAACTCTCCGGCCTGGCCAATTTTGGTTGAACCGGAACCCAGTAAAAGTACTTTGTTGTATTTCTCCATATCTTACAGTTTTGCAAAAAAGTCATTGTATATAAATGCGGCATCGGTCTTAATGATGTCAGCCTCTGAATGGAACATTATAGCGTTCCAAGGTTTCTCTGTATGTGCAATAGCTTCTACTGTACCATCGTTCAGATTTTCCATCCAAACTTTCCAGCCGCCCATTACAGAATCCTTGCGGATTGCGTAATTATGGTTCTGGATTGTAATAAGACAACGGTCAGTACCGCTTATTCTTACGCTCTGGTTATGAGTGTGATGTCCAAATTTAAGTTTTATCAGATCCATACCGGCTGCAAGTGCAAACAACAGACAGCCCATTTCGATACCGATGATAGGTTTGTCTGTTTCCATGGCTTTCTGGATATTCTCAATGGCTTTACCCATAAAGTTAGGGTTGCCTGGACCGTTACTGATAAGAAGTCCGTCATACTCCATTCCTGTAAAGTCATAGTTCCATGGAACACGTACAACGGTCACATTATTATTGATAAGTGTACGCAATACTCCGGCTTTGACTCCGCAGTCAAGAAGAACCACGCGTTTCTTGCAACCTTCGTTATATACAATTGGTTCTGTGCATGAAACCAGGTCAACAAGATTGCTGTTTGTGAATTCAGCAGGTTTAGGTTGACCTTCAAAAACAATCTTTGCAGTCATTGTTCCGTGATTACGGATATGCTGTGCAAGTGCACGTGTGTCAACACCCTGTAAAGCTGTAATCTTTTCAGCTTTAAGCCAGTCTCCAAGAGACTGTGTTGCATTCCAATGACTGTAAACATCACTATACTCGCTGACAATCAAAGCTTTTGCCTGAATATGGTCACTTTCAGCATTAACTGTAACACCATACTTGTCATGACTGATTGGTTGAACACCGTAATTACCTATCAAAGGATAAGTCATTACAATAATCTGACCCTTGGAAGATGGGTCAGTCAAAATTTCGGGATAACCGTTAACAGAGGTGTTGAATACTATTTCACCATTTGTAGGTGCTTCAAAACCAAAAGATTCTCCCTCAAACAGAGTGCCGTCGGCTAAAATCAAAGATGCTTTCATCAGTTCTGTCTATATTGTTCGTAAAAATCCATATATGCTTTATTCACAAGAAGCGTACCGCCCGGTGTTGGGAAGTCGCCGCTAAAATACCAGTCACCAGGATGGTTAGGACAAGCCTTATGGAGTCCATCCATTGTCTGGTATACAATCTTAACCTCTGCCTTGATTTCAGGAGCGGTAAGAAGTTCAACAATCTTATCAGAGATTTCCTGATCGGTAAACGGTTTGTAAATCTCTTTCACGCAATTGATTCTCTCTTCAGGTTTCTTGGTAAGCTGTTCTTTGCACTTGTAGTAGACATCGGTTGCAACATTCCACATACCACGCTCCTCAAGCAGTGCAAGAGCGGCCTTGAATGCTATGAAATGATCCATACTGCTCATGTCGATGCCATAGTAATCGGGATAACGTACCTGCGGTGAAGAGCTTACAATTACAATACGTTTAGGACCAAGACGGTCAAGTATTTTAAGAATGCTTTCACGCAATGTTGTACCGCGTACAATACTGTCATCAATCACAACAAGGTTGTCAACACCCTTCTCTATCACACCGTATGTAATATCATATACGTGAGCTGCAAGAGCATTGCGGGCATCGCCTGCTGTAATGAATGTACGCAGCTTTATGTCTTTCCATGCAATCTTTTCGTCACGGATACGGCGTGAAAGGATTTTCTCAATCTGTTCATTGGTTGCATGAGCACCCAATGCTTTTATTTCCTGAATTTTAAGTTGGTTCAGATATTGATTGAATCCTTCAACAAGACCATAGCTTGCAACTTCGGCTGTATTCGGGATAAAAGAAAATACTGTATGATCAATATCATAGTCAACGGCTTTCAGAACCGGCTCAACCAACTGACGGCCAAGTTCCTTACGTTCATTGTAGATATCTACATCGTTGCCGCGACTGAAATATACACGTTCAAACGAACATGGAAGCAATGCTTTCTGCTTCATAATCTGCTCTGTACGGCACTCTCCGTTTTTCTTTACAATAAGTGCCTGACCAGGAGCCAGTTCCTTTATGCTGCCGGCCTCAACGTTCAATGCAGTCTGAATAGCAGGACGCTCAGATGCCAGAACAACAATCTCGTCATCCTGATACCAGAATGCTGTTCTAACTCCCCACGGATCACGCACTGCAAAACTTTCTCCACTACCTGTAATACCGCCTACAACGTAACCGCCATCCCAGATAGGACAGGACAGACGCAAAACGTTGGCAATATCCATGTTGTCTTCAATATAATTTGTAATGTCACAACCTGTAAGACCTTTCTGCTCTGCAATCTGAAACATACGTTCTACCTCACGGTCAAGACGATGTCCAACCTGCTCAAGCATAAAATAGGTTTCAGTATATGAACGCGGATGCTGTCCGTGTGCTACAATCTCGTTGAAAACCTCGTCAGGATTGGTAATGGTAAAGTTACCGCACAATGCAAGGTTTTTAGCGCGCCAGTTGTTGCGGCGCATGAACGGATGAACATATGAAATACCGTTACGGCCACCGCTTGAGTAACGCAGATGTCCAAGATACAAATCACCAATGAATGAAAACTCTTTTGAAACGATGTCGGCATCGTTCAGTTTTTCACCAAGTTCAGAGTTTGCAATTGTGTTTTGGATTTTATCAAAAATCTCGCTGATGGCACCGGAACCTAACGCTCTGTCACGGAACATATATTCCTCACCGGGATTAGCCTTTAGTTTGACAGAAGCAATACCTGCGCCTTCCTGTCCACGGTTTTTCTGTTTTTCCATCAACAGATAAAGACGACCAAGTCCATACTGAAAATCATGATACTTGTTGATGTAGTAATTCAACGGCTTCAAAAGCCTGATCATGACCATTCCACATTCATGTTTTAAAGGTTCCATCTGAATTGTATATTAAAAAAAAGAGAGAATAGTTATCTACCCTCTCTACTAATTATCTAATAATCAACATTTTATAACAATGCATAACGTTTATGGACTTGTGACCCTCCACTTTCTGGTAATGATGAACTTTACAGTATGACAGACACATAATAAACTGCTTGTTTTTAATTCGGTGCAAAGATACTTGAAAATTCTAAATCTTTATATAAGTAAATCCATTTTTTTCAAACTTTTTATCTACTTTTGCACCCGTAAACAATCCACAATAAGCCGATATAGCTCAGCTGGTAGAGCAACTCATTCGTAATGAGTAGGTCGCGGGTTCGAGTCCCGCCATCGGCTCAGCCGAGGGCGGCGTAATATCCAAGACATAACCAGGTTTACCAGCGGCGGCGGTGCATTCTGCGGTCGTTCTGACGGAGCAGTTCTTCGCTCCTTTCTGCCATATCTTCATCACCGTATATAACCTTGCCGTTGAATATATTCAAATCATATACAAAGTGTACAAGAAAGTACTGATTGATGGCATTGTAGAATGTCTCGTTACGGCTTGTTGCAGTTACGTTGCGCTGATAGTTCTTACGCTGATTCAGGATATCAAAGAACTGTAAAGATATCATTGCAACCTTGTTGCGCAGGAACCGTTTGGAAATCTGGGCGTTCCAGATAAACTCATCAGTATTGTACTGGGCGTCGCTGTAACCGCGGCGGCTGTTGCACAAGAAATCGGTATATACTGTCAAATCCCATGGAATCTGAATACTGCCGCTAACTCCATAAGCATAGTTCCATGTATTCAGGTTTGATTTGTTGACATCGTTCTTGGACTGATTCCAGGAAGCATTACCCAAAAGAGTGATATCAAGGATGTCATTTCGGAAAGAGAACGACAGGTTTTCACTTGGAGAGAAAGATTTGGTAGTACTCTTTATATTCTGTTTTGTTTCGGTAAGATACTGATAGCCTACCTGATTGTTATAGTACAGGTTGGTATATGTACTGAATGTAAAACGGTCATCAGGGAATGTAATGTTTGCTCCGAACATGCCGAATACATTCCAGTTTCCGTTAATGTTTTCAGTTTGGGAAATTGTACCGCCGGTTGTAGGATCATACGTTACTTTGCGGCTCACACTGTTGCGTGTACGACGGAAATTGGCGTATGCATAGTACGCATCCTGGGTTTCAGTGTTATATGTATTGAAATCAGCATTCAAAGTACTTGTAAAAGATGGTACAAGATCCTTGTTACCTTTGGTTATGTACAACGGATTGGTTCTGTCTTCAATGTCCAGCAAATCCACCATACTTGGCTGACTTGTAGAACCGTTGTAACGCAGGGTAAGTTCCGTATTGTCATTGAACTCGTAAGAGAAACGCAATGTAGGATACAGGTTATACATTGTCTTGCGCAACGAATAACTCTGCCCCTGTGTATATTTCAGCAAAGTGTTTGTAGGCTGGAAACGCAAACCCGCATTCAAATTGAACTTTTCACGGTTAATGCGGTATGTGATTTCAAAATTATGGCGCAATGTTGTATAACTTGAATATTTGCTTATTGAAGAATCAAGATACTCAACATAATTCTCCGGCAGAATACCGAATGTTTCCTTGTTGTCTGTCTGACCGAACTCATAGGTACGGCTGTCTGTTTCGTTCCAGTTGTAATTGATATTGTAACGGAACTGCAGGTACATCTTTTTACCAATCGGTTCGGAATACATAATCTGTGCACTGGCATTATACCGGCTTGAAGGAGAATTTGTATAACGGTTACGTACGTTTACAGTATCATGTCCTAAAGTGCGCGCCAACTGATAATAATCTGTAGTATTCAGAGAAAATCCATCATTACCGCTCTTATTGAAATCACCCTGCAGACGCACGGTAATATTGCGGCCAGGCTTTCCTAATCTGCGGTTGAACTGAACGGAAGCACCTCCTGACATATTCTGGGAGTTATTTTCACTGCGTCCCTCGTTGCGGTTTACCCTAATGGTATCGTATGGTGCAACCCACTGTGCCGTGTCAAGCGGGCTATCGGTATATTGGAAAGGATCATCGTTGAATGTAGCCGATGCCGACACGGAGTTATTGTCGCCACGTCCCATATTGAAATTAGGACGGATAATAATGTTTGTGAGTGAATCAGGTTCAATCTCAATCATGAAATTCGTATTGAAATTGAAAGAGCTGTTGATATATTTGTTCCTGTTGTTTGAGAAACTCTTCATCCCGTAAAGGAAACTCTCACTTGAACCGCTGGTACGATAATCGTTTTCGTTATGTGAGAAACCCATGTTTCCGTTAACTTCAATCTTTTCACCATCGTAAGTATAGTTTCCGTCAATACTCTGCATGGTATTCTGTCCGTAGTTGTTGCCATATTGACGGCCTCCGCTACCGATACCCTGGTCAATGACATTGTTTGCGTTACCCATTACGGTGAATGAGTTTGTGTCAGTAAACCTGTTCAGAACCATACGACCCTGATACAGATGGTTTTCATCGTAGTCATTACCATATGCAAGATCAAAGGTTCCAATAAAACCACCTATCATTTCCTGCTTGATCTGAAGGTCTATCACAGTCTGTTCCTCACCGTCATCAATACCGGTAATACGCGCCTGATCGCTTTGCTTTTCATAAGTCTTTACACGGTCAACCAGATCAGCCGGAAGGTTCTTGAGTAATGTTTCAAGATCATTTGAAAGGAATTCCTTTCCGTTAATAAGCAGCTGGGAAACACTCTTTCCGTTAACTTTTATATTGCCGTCGGCATCGATTTCAACACCGGGGAGTTTCTTGATAAGTTCCTGTATGGAGGCACCTTCCGGAACACGATAGGCATCGGCGTTGAACATCATTGTATCTGCAACAGCCTCTACTTTAGGCAGTTTTGCAGTAATTTCAACACCCTGCAACAGTTTGGAGTCCTGTTTTACACTTATTGTCTGCAAATCAGTTACTTTGGGAGAACTGGCATCAAGAGTAATGTTTTTAGTCCAATCCTTATAGCCTACGTAAGAAATCTCGATGATATACTTACCTTGATAAATATCTTTAATGAGAAAGGCTCCGTCCATGTCTGAAACAACACCTTTGACCAATGAACTGTCCTTGGCATCGAGTAGCTGAATGGCTGCAATAGCAAGAGGTTCGTCAATCTGGGTGTCCATGGCAACACCTTTAATTTCATACTTATTGTTACTTCTTTGCTGGGAAAATGCTGCCGGAGAAGACGCAAAAACAAGCAGCATCATTGCAGAAAGTAATCTTTTCATTTATGTATTTTCTTAAAATAAATTAACTAAAATATTGCAGTGACAGCAATAATAAAAAAACACGTGTTTTAGACATACAATCTTACTGCAAGTTTAATCCAAAAAAGGTAAATATTCTGCAATTTCACATTTTTTAATATGATTATTATAAATGATTATGAGTCATATCCAATTATTTACTAATATTGTGAGAAAATTAGAAGAAATAGTACACACGTCTTTTACAAATCATAATTAGTTATTAAAAAAAGAATTATAATCAAATGGATTTTCAGAAACTTACCGATGCCGTTGTAGCAGGAAAAATGGAAGATGCCGTAGCAGCATCAAAAGAAGCACTTGAAGCGGGTCTTACTCCCCAGTCTATTATCAGTGACTATCTTATTAAAGGTATGGAAATAATTGGAGCTCGTTTCGGAGAAGGCAAAGCATTTGTGCCCAATCTGCTTATGAGCGCACGCGCCATGAAAGGTTGCCTTGATCTGCTCAAACCAATGCTTGCAGGCGATACCAGCATATCATGCGGCAAGGTAGTAATAGGTACCGTAAAAGGAGACTTGCACGATATAGGCAAGAACCTTGTAGCATCCATGCTTGAAGGTTCCGGTTTTGAAGTTGTCAATCTTGGAATCAATGTCGATGCCGACAAATTTGTTGCAGCTGTCAAGGAACAGCAGCCGCAGATTCTGTGCCTTTCCGCGCTGCTCACCACCACAATGAACTACATGAAAGATGTAATTGAGGCGGTAAAGAACTCCGGTCTAAGGGAGACACTCAAGATAATGGTTGGCGGTGCCCCGCTCAATGCCGCATTTGCCGCTCAGGTTGGTGCCGATGCCTATACGGCCGATGCCAACGAATGCGTTCAGGTTGCCAAGTCCCTTCTTGGCAAGTAACACCTGATAGTAAAGTTAACACCCCATAAATAAAAAGGAGTCCCGAATTTCAGGACTCCTTTTTCAGTTTATTTCAGTTTATCAGGGATAACAGCTGACTTCTATCATTCGTTACCCAAGAACGTATCCAGTATCATAGTCATAATATATACACCAAGAGGTATATCTTCACCATCCTGAACATCAACAAAACCATTCAACCTATCCTCAGAATCCAAGGCGAAATAGATATCGCCATCATCACAACTGGCTGTTATGTTTTCGTTCAGAACTTGGGCCAACTGCTGCGGTGAACTAGAGTATCTCCTATATTCATATATCAGAGTCTTGACGTTTTCAATACCGAATGATATTGATGATCCATCAATATATGATCCATCAATATTGAACATCAGTTGTCCAAACAACGGAACACTGAGCAGTTCTCCACTGAAAATTTTATTTGTCAGTGTTTTTGCGTAGTTGAACAGCCAACAGTTGACGCTTTCTGTAGAAGCTCTCTCAGTAACGCTGTTTGGCATTGATATCATACAACCGACTGATGCATCTGTCTCGCTATCTATAAGGCCTAAAATACTAATGTTAGTTCCTGCAGTAAAGACATTATAAAAAACAACACTCATAAACGGTTCTTTTTCTTCATCGGGTGTTGTAGTGTCTTCTTCATCGTAAATAAACAATTCGCCTCCATTTACCAACATATGTTCCTGATTGGAATATGAACCTTGAAGAGACAAATCGCATAACAATACGTCGTCCTTTCTTATTCTGATGAAATAGTCATTATCAAATTCTGCCTTTACATCCATGTTAAAGAATTTGAAAGGCAGTTCAGTAGTTGAACCATCAGCAATGCTTATTTCAAACTGATATGTAGTCAGCATATCCTTGTTGAAATACAAAGAAATGGTTGAGTCATTGTCTGATGGCATTTCATATACAAACAGACCGTTATATGTATAGTTACCATACAATTTACTGATGTCCGTCTTTACGCCAATAAATTCAGGCATTGTGGAGAAATCAATATTGAATGGCACTTTTCTTAAAATTGGGAACAAATAATCCAATGCTTCACGCGCAGAATTTGCAGCTGGAGCTGTTTTGAATTTTTCAATTGTTTCGAATGCCAATTTGGTATTCTGCTGCAGTTTTTCACCGCCACCTACAGTCTGGACTTCTGTTGGTTCAGCATCAAGTGCAACTTCTTTCTGACAGGATGTTGCAAATGCTGCAAACACCACTGTACTTAGCATAAAAAGTAATTTTCTCATAGCTATGTATTTTAATTTACAATTTGCCTAATGCTTATAATAAGTCAAAAATAAACGTATTATTTCAATTTGACAACAAAAGTCCCCATATTTTTTGGAAATAGGATTAAATCACGGGCATTGTTCTTTTTATATTTGCCATATGACCTTTCAAAGCCGCTGTCTGATAATTTGGCAGACATCAGTTTCTTGGGAACAAGGTTGTCTAAAGATAAGATTAAATTTTGATTTTCATTTGAGCGGTTAATAGCCACGACCACCAATTCTTTCCTGTCCGGACTTACAGCTCCAAGCAGAGATACACCGGAACTCCGAAGGTCTGTATCTGAAGTTAATGATACAAAGGTATAACCTGGTTTGATATATGCGGAAATCATTTTACGTACATCAAAATTAGGTACTTTGTAAAATGTTTCGTCCTTGAAATTGCCGCGGACAAAACACCACTGGTCGTTAAGTTCTTCCATATATTGCCAATCGCACCATACTGTTGGCTGCAGAGTGTTGATGTCTTCTATCAGACGCGCCGCCATATTCAGATTTCCTTCAAAGCCGTTGCCTCCCGAACCGGTTTCAGACATCCAGAGAGTAATGTTCTCATTGCGTGCCAACTGTCCCATACGTTCCTTTTCACGTGCATTGCCGCCGTATGTATGCACATTATATTGTATCAGCAACGGCAGAATACCAGCTTCTTTATAGGCCAGAAACTCTTGAATGCCAAGACCTACGTTGGTTTCGTCGGCAGCGGAAATTCCGGTTTTGAGACCGGATTTCTTCAATTCGTCCGAAAGCATACGTATTACGGAAATCTGAGAGGCGATGTCAAAATGGCAACCCTCCTGACTGCCTTTGAAGCCCCAGTAGTTGGTATTGGACTCGTTGAACGGTTCAAGTGTTTTGAATTCGATGCCATACGTATCTTTGATATGTTTGCATACGTCTACCAGATAGGTACAGAACGCCTTATAATATTCCGGTTTAAGGTTATCTTTTCCAGATTCAAAATTGCCCGATGCGCAACCGCTGTAGGTCATCCAATACGGTGCAGAATTGGAGAAAGCTTCAAATATGGCATCGGGACGTTTCTCTTTTATCTTGAGCATGATCTTTATCTGGGCGGAATCTGCACTCCAGTCATAATCGGAATCAGGTCCTGATTTGAACCCCGGCATTTGCGCACGGAAACCTTTTCCTCTTACCGTATGACCGTCAGGCCCAAGATGTGAAGGGTCATCACCGCCGCCTATGTTGTAGCGGAATACATTGTAGTTGAGGCCGTCAGGTGAAACAAGCCAGTCAACAAGAGTATCAATCTTTGATTCATCTTTCCACTGTCCGCACATGTGTGCCCACCAGCATAGAGACACACCCCACCCTTCAAGGGTTGACTGTGTCTTGTCTATGTTGACAGAAACATTGATTGGATTGCAGTAAGACCTGACAGGCACTATTACAGCAAGTGCAACACTTGCTGCAAAAACGGATATGCGCTTCATTACAATGTGGTGTTATAGTCCTTCACTGCCTGAATCAAAGCATCAATGCACTCTTTCTTTGCTCCCATCGGAAGACCGCCTCCAGTGCTGAGAAGAAGACCGTGATGGCTACCGTTGGCGGCAACGTAATCTTCAATTATTTTCTTTGTTGCAGCATATACTGTTTCCGGAGTCTCTGTAACAAGAAGCATAGGCGGAACATTACCCATAAGAACAACGTTCTTTCCTGCAAGTTTGCGGGCCTGGGCAATATCTACCTTATATGTAAAGTTGAATGCATTTACACCCATCTGCTCAAGATGCGGATAGCATGAATCGCTTGTAAAGTCATTATGGAAGAAATGACGGTACTCAGGGAACGCATCAAAAACCTTCTGCATATACGGCTGGCAGAGTGTCTGGAAATCTTCCGGACTGAAATAGCCGCAGACATCGTCAAGAACCATAATGGCTTTGGCAGTCTTTACATTTTCCAATTGAGCCTTGAGCCAGTCTATCACCATCTGTGTTGTCTTGTTCAGGAGATTGGCGGCGGCATCTGGATTGATCATCATGAGCATAAGCAGCTGAGTAACGGTAAAGATATGGCTTGCTACAGTGAACGGGCCACGGGCACATACCATATAAACCTCTTCCCCATCCTCTTTCATATAAGGTTCATACATACGCTGCTGATTAAGAAGGAAAGGCATAATGCCATCCATCTTGGGATCAGGCTGCTGCAGTGCCTTGAATATTTCTTCCGCCTTGTCAAGATCTTCTGTAAGCGGATGCAGATGCGGCAGATTATCATCAAAATAACACATAGGGCAACCAAAGCCGCTTGGTTCTGCAGTCATACCATACTCAACCCACCAACTTGGTACAAAGATGGCATCGGGAAAGTCTTTTGCTATTTTGCGGTTGTCTTCTATGAATATCTTATTATTTGCATAGTAGTCAATAAACGTGTGACCGCAATAACCGGGAATCCATGGACTGTCTGCAATAAGTGCTACAGGAATTTTTGAATTTTTGAAAGACAGTGTTTCTTCTAAAATCTTGATTTGTTCAGGTTTCATTTTTTATATAAATTTGTTCCTACAAATATAGTTAATAGATGGCATTGTTTGACAAATAACAATTGAAAATATATGAGAATCAAACAGTTTTTGAATTATACACTGCTGCTTGGAGCAGTTTTGTCTTTATCTGCGTGCAACAGATACCACTACCGCACGTTCCAGAATGACCCAACAGACACCCGTCTGTACACATTGGACAACGGGTTAAAGGTATATATGTCCGTCAATAAGGACCGTCCGCGCATTGAAGCACATATTGCCGTTCGGGTTGGCGGTAAGAATGACCCGGCAGAGACAACTGGTCTTGCACACTATTTTGAGCATCTTATGTTCAAAGGAACTGACAAATTCGGTACAATGAATTACAACGCGGAAAAGCCTCTGCTTGATTCTATTGAGGCTGCTTTTGAAATATACCGCAAAACCACAGATCCTGACATGCGCCTCAAAATATACGGAAAAATTGACTCGTTGAGTTATGTGGCATCGGGCTATGCAATTCCGAATGAATATGACAAACTGATGGCTGCAATTGGCGCACAGGGTACAAACGCATATACCGGCAATGACCAGACTGTCTATACGGAAAATATTCCATCCAATCAGGTTGAAAACTGGTGCAAGATTCAATCCGAGCGTTTCCAGAATCCGGTAATCCGTCTGTTCCATACCGAACTTGAAACAGTATATGAAGAGAAAAACATGTCTCTTACACAGGATTCGCGCAAAGTTTTTGAACGTGCTTTTGAAGCGCTGTATCCTAACCATCCTTACGGTACGCAGACTATTTTAGGTACACAGGAACACTTGAAAAATCCTTCAATAACAAACATCAAGGAGTACTACAAGACATGGTATGTACCAAACAACATAGCAATCTGCATGTGTGGCGATCTTGACCCGGACAAGACAATCCGTCTTATTGACAAGTATTTCGGCAGCTGGGCTCCCAACAATGAATTGCCGCAGCTTTCTTTCCCGGCTCCGGAAAAACTCACCGCCACAAAACGCATTGAAGTATTGGGCAATGAGTCCCCCAATGTGACACTTGCATGGCAGGCTCCTGGAATGAACAGTAAAGAGACTATGATTTACACTGTTCTTTGCGAAATTTTATATAATGGTGTATGCGGTCTGGTTGACATTGATCTTTTGAATACTCAGAAAATATTAAGTTTCGTAGGTGGTCAGTACGGACTTGCCGAGCACTCCCCTTTCATAATGCGCGGATACCCTAAAGAAGGTCAGACTCTTGAAGAGGTAAAAGACCTTATGCTGCTAGAATTAGACAAATTACGCAACGGAGATTTTGATTCCACACTGATGCAGTCAATAATAAACAATTACGAACTGTCAATTATGTCTGCAATGGAAAACAACCGTTCCATTGTTGATCTGTTGGTAGATGCCCACGTCTATAATATTGATTGGCAACAATTCATTGACAACTATACACAGATAGACAAAGTAACAAAGAAAGACATTATAGACTTTGCCTGCAAATATCTGCTTGAAAACAATTATGTTGAAGTCTATAAACTGCAAGGGGTTGATCCGGAACAGAAAACCATTGCCAAGCCTCACATTACTCCTATACAGACAAACCGCGATACTACCAGTGCATATCTTTTGAGCATACAGAATTCCAATGTGCAACCCATTAAGCCTATCTTTGTAGACTTTAACAGAGATATGGAGATTCACTATATTTATAGAGATAGTGTTGAACTTCTATATAAACAGAACACTTGTAACGGGCGCTTTACTCTCTCATACAGATATGATTACGGAAGCAACAGTAACAATAGCCTTGGAGTTGCAAACACTTATCTGTCTTACCTTGGCACAGATAGCCTATCTCTTGATGAAATCAACAATACGTTCTACGCTCTTGCATGCAATTGGAATCTGAATATCGGTGCAGACCGTTCAACATTGACCATCAGCGGACTGGCACGCAACATGGAACCAGCCATGAGACTTGTTGAGCATATTTTGTACAATGCACAGCCTGACAAACAGATTCTTGAACAGTTGAAAGCAGATATTCTGCGTAGCCGTGCAGACAACAAGCTGAATCAGAGCGCAAATTTCAGTGCTCTACAGAACTATCTGATATACGGTCCGCAACCTGCAAAAGATGTTTTAAGCAACAAACAGGTTCAGGAACTTACATCAGAAGAACTGCTTGACGCGTTGCGTTATCTCTTTGACTGTGCTCAGACTATTACGTATTATGGTCCGATGTCCGCACAAGACGTTACCACATCAATCTGCAAGATTCACCGCATACCGGCAGAGCCAATCAATGAATTCAAAGGAATTGATTATCAGAAATACCCAATGCAAACTGTAACGGAGAACAGTGTTACCATTGCACCTTATCCTGCAAAACAGATCTATATGTATGCATATTCAAACAACGGTCGTGAGTTCGATGCCACCATGCAACCTATCATCACGCTTTATAACGAATATTTCGGCGGAGGCATGAACGGCATTGTATTCCAGGAAATGAGAGAGGCACGCGGACTTGCATACACTGCACGTTCAGGAGTAAATGCTCCATCCCGTCTTGGCCTCAACTACACATTCTACCGCTATATTGCAACTCAAAATGACAAGATGATGGATGCATTGCATGCCTTTGATCAGATTACAGATTCCATGCCGCAATCGGAAACTGCATTCAACCTTGCAAAAGAGAATCTGCTGACATCGCTCCGTACCGGCCGTACCATCAAAGAAAGTGTTATAAGCAGTTATCTGTCTTGCAGAGATTTGGGATTAACGGAACCGTTGAACAGAATGATGTTTGAAAAGATTCAGGATTACACTTTGCAGGATGTTGTTGATTTCCAGCAAAAATACATTGCAGGACGCAAGTACCACATAGGCATTTTAGGTACAGCTACAGAACTTGACCTTAAATCTTTGGAAAAAGAATACGGTCCCATTACCCATGTAACAACAGAGCAGATCTTTGGTTATTAAGCCAAAGACCTGCCCTATACATATTGTTGCAGCGTTTGTTTATCTGAACAGCGCTGCAATATTTTTTTGCGGAGCTGCCGGTGGAACATCGCAGCCTGTAGACAACACAAAGTTTTCATGTCCTGTAGCAATTTCCAGTAAATTGTCAACTGCAGCACGAACAGTTTCCGGAGTTCCGAATTTCATTACTCCTACAGGGTCTATATTACCCATAACTACAATATCAGAAGGAACAGAATCTACAACTGAACGCATATCAATTGCATTACCGAAATGAAGTGCGGCGGCACCCGAACGGACCATGGCATCGGTACATTGTCCGCTATTGCCGCAATTATGCAGTATTACAGCAAAGTTGTCATCCTGAACTGCTTCAACAATACGTTTTACATATTTTGTAGAAAAAGCCAGACAGTCATCGTTTGACAAAAGACCACTTGCAGGCTCTGCCATAACAACGCCGCTTGCACCGCGTTTTTTCATTTCAAGACAATATGCAGTGATGAACTCTGTACACTTGTCCAGCAGCATGGTAGCCGTATCCGGTTCAAGATACATAGCCATCATAAGTTCAGTAAGATCATATAATCTGCCTGCCAAAGAGAACGGACCTATGCAGCCGCCAAACAACGGCTTGGTCAAGTCCTTTACAGCAAGTTCTATTGCTTTCAGATACTGAGGAACACGCTTTGTTTCCAGGCTGGGAACCGCCAGTTCAGCAACCTGTTCAGCGCATGTCAAAAGACGCCCTGTAACTGTAGGCACATCGTCATCATGAAAAACAATCTCTGCACCGAACGCTTCGGCCTCGACTGAAAGATCCATTATGGTTGTACTGGCAGGAGGTGTTGGATAAGCATTGCTTAATGCTATAATCGCCTGGTAATGTACCTGCCCGTCAGTAACTGCATCTATCACTCTCTTACCAATAAGCTCTATTCCCGGATGTGTCATTATAGGCATTACCGGTACACCACCCTTCTCAAATAATTTTTCTATCATGGTTATTCAAGTGTATAGTCTGGAAGTTTGTCAAGAGCAGGTGTTTCGTAATTTGAAATGCGCAGACGGAATTTCTGCAGTTCGTCCAACGTATGCTGTGGCTGAGTATATTTGGACGGTATCTCCATGCCACTGAATGTCTGGAAGTACAACATTGTAGCATCACGCCACCAAATGGCGTCTTTAGCCTGACGAACCAGTTTTACATAAACATCATTGTAGCGTTTTTCATCTACATACGGACGCATTTTTTCCCAGGTTCTGATATAACTGCGAGTTTTGTCAATACCGCATTGGAACTTATAACAGAGTTCATCCCATAGAGTACGTCCGCTCTTCATCTTATAATCCCATGGCAAATGATGGAACCAGAGAATCAGTTCATCCGGACAACTTTCAGGGTCATTATATAAAGAACGCAAAGGTTCATTGTACTGTTCCACAGCATTTGATCCTTTATCGGAACGGTCAAAACCCACACCGTCTGCGGCAGCCTTGTGATAATACTTTGGTGACCAGTCAGGGCGCGAAGAACCTTCCCAAGGACCTGGGCCATAATGGCCAGCGCCTGAAAATGTATGGTGAAGTCCGAGCGGCATTTCATAATTGACATTGGTTTCACGCGATGTCAGCATAATCTCCTTTACGTTTCTGACAAATTTTTTGTTGCTTGTAAAGGTCTGCTTAATCCACTCTTCTGCAATCTGTTCAGCGCTCAGCTGCGGATTCCATGCCATTCGGCCAAAAGCGTACCAGTTTGCCTGAGCAAAATGATGTCCACACCAGTTGACGCTGTCACCTATATTGGCAACACCGGCAATAGCACTCAATTCATGGAATGGTTTCTTTCCTGAAGTGATATAATAAACTGAATAATCTGGTCCGTGCATGTAAGTGTCGGCATCAAGACACTCTTTCCAGGTAGGCAGATTGAACACAAGATGATTTGAATGGCCAAGATACTCCTGAGTAATCTGCATTTCAGCCATTACGCGGGTTTTCTGCATCTGACCGAACAAAGGGCTGAACGGTTCACGTGGTTGGAAGTCAATAGGACCATTCTTTATCTGAATAATCACATTATCATCAAAACGTCCGTCAAGAGGCATAAACTCTTCAACCGCCTGTTTGGCACGGTCTGGACTTGAAGCTGCATATACAAAGGCACGCCACATTACAATTCCACCATAAGGTGCAACAGCACGGGCAAGCATATTGGCACCATCTGCATGAGTACGACCGTAATCCTGCGGACCGGACTGTCCTTCTGAATTAGCCTTAACAAGGAATCCGCCGAAATCTGGAATCAAAGAATAGATTTCTTTTGCTTTTGCATTCCACCAGTCACGAACATTCTTATTCAGAGGATCACTTGTACCAAGATCGGACAAATGCTTTGGAGCGGCAAAATTTACGCTGAGAAAGACATGTATTCCATACGGACGGAACAAATCTGCAAGGGCCTTGACTTTAAGAAGATACTCCCTTGTGAGCATACACGGATCTGCATTCACATTATTCAAAACTGTTGCGTTGATGCCTATTGAAGCATTTGCACGTGCATATTCCTCATATTCCGGTCTGATATTGCCTGGCAATTCATCCCATTTCCATAAAGAACGTCCTGCATAACCGCGTTCAACTGTCAAATTAGGATTATCCCAATGGTTCAGAACTCTATAGTCGTATGCGGGAACCTCTGTAAACTGAACCATGTCCTTTACGTGCTTGGGCAGATTTCCTGTTTCCTGACGACGAATCAGATCATATACACCATAAAGAGCTCCTATCGGTGTGTTTGCCTGCACCCACACAGTATCATGCAACCAATAGAGCGTGTATCCGTCATTAGCCAATAATTTCTGATGATCATTGAATTTGACAATAACGGGTTCCTTCTGTTTCCAATTCTGCGACAGTTCATTAGCAAGAATAGACAAAGTAGACGGATTTTCTTCAGTAACAAATCTGAATGGTTCATCTCCGTTCAAAGAATGAAACCAAAGACTGTGTCCATTGCTATCAGCTGGCTGTTCAACATTTGAACATGATAACAATGTACAGGAAAACAATCCTGTCATTAAACATTTTGCAATTGCTTTTAAATTCATACGTGTAATTATATAATTATATCCTTTGTTCCTACCACATTAATCAGGTTGGAAATTTTCTCTTTAAATTGTTCAAGCAATGTAAGACGCACATTTACCTCAATCTTGCATTCATAAACATTCTCACATTTTTCAAATGAGCCGTAATCCTGCACAAAATTCTGAATATCAAGTTCTTTCAGAAATCGCATAACATATGCGGTCATATTATACCTGAAATAAACTTCCACCTTATCTGTAACAAATTTCTCTATCTTGCAAGCATTTTCAATAACACTCTGGGCAGCAAATTTATATGCCTGAATCAAACCGCTTGTACCAAGTTTCACACCACCGAAATAACGGACAACGGCTATCAGAATATCACTCAGTTCCGCACTGTTTATCTGTCCCAATATAGGTTTTCCTGCTGTTCCGCTGGGCTCTCCATTATCGTTTGCGCGCCATTCATCACGTTGTGCCCCAATCATATACGCATAGCAGATATGTCTGGCATCGTAATACTCTTTCTGAATACTGTCAAGCAAAGGCTTTACCTGATCTGAACCAGTCACAGGCCACGCAAAGGCAATGAAACGGCTGCGTTGCTCGGTAAACTCCGCTTTTGCAGGTTCTTTGATAGATAAGTATGAGTCCGATGCCATCATAATACATTAATTGACAAAGATAAATAAAAGTGCGTCAAAGAACAAAAAAAATCGGAACCCGCAGGCTCCGATTTGATTATTTGACTTAATTATTATTTGTCCCCAATATAAAACATATCTCCATGAATGCCTCCATTCATTATATATAACATACTCTCATTATTCTTGTAACTGAGTACCTGCAGGTTATTTGCTATACCTGTATCCCATGAGATACGTAGCCATGCACCCACAAATGTATAAGTACCCGTAAGTTTCTGATTCACAGCCTTTGAATTAAGAGTAACCTTGTTTCCTGGTCCGAATTCAAAAATACGTGTCTTCTCACGATTCTCCCAATGACCATCCAATGAGTAATTGATTCTAAGTATTTTAGAATTGTCATATGACATATTCATTTTTATTGTATCTGAATCTGCTGAATATGACCACTGATGCTGCCCGTCAACAATATTGTAATTGATTTTCTGCACCATATTCTTAGACCAAGGAATGGTTATCAGATTATTCCTGTTATCAGGAATCCACCAACTGGTATTGTGAGCAAGCAACAACGTATCCTTTGTATATTCTCTGCAATATACTGTCAGCGGAAGAAACGTATACATACTTACATTATCATTGGTATCATTGTCTGTAACAGATGACCAATTACCGGTATGCTGTCCTTCAACGTCATGAAAATATCGGAAATGTCTGAGAACAAGACTGTTTTCTTCCATTCCCACCAATTCCAGTTCTTTATCTTTTATAAAGCGTATTACTGAATAAGAATATTTTGAAACATAACCATCATACTCAATATCTATGTGTTCTCCATCAAATTTTACAGAGTTTGTGCCATAGTAATTGGTCTGAATTGCACCGTTTTTAATTGACAAGCTCTGTACAGTATCACCTTTGAAGGCCATCATTTCACCGGAATAATCTATAGAAGGATAAATCACATCAGAAACATTAGGTGTTTCAAACCACGCACCTTCCATAGGCATATCCTGACATTTAGGCTGTTGATTGCGTGCCTTGACAGTAAAAGACCTGTTATTTTCCATATTGGTCAACAACAGACGCGAAGAACCTCTTTTTTTAACTTTATATTGAAAGTAATTTCCGTCGTTGTATATTATTTTCAGAATATTATCATCATCAAAAGACCAACTGCACAGATAAAATCTGTCAAGTACACCTTTTTGGGCATATATAAGATTTGTAAGATAGGATTCCTTGATATTCAGACAGAAACTGTACGATGTTTCTTCGTTGGTTTGTTTACCCTTAGTGTACCATATTCCCATCATGTCTTTCCGGGATAATTCATTGTCTGCACTGCATGACAATATAAAAGGGAAAACAACAAAAGATGCCACAAATTGCAGCATTTTGGATAGTCTCATAGGTGTTAATGTATAATAATGGTTGGCGCAAATTTATACAATACATCTTTGATTAACAAATTTTTTACAAATATTTTATACATTTTATTCAAAAATATAAACAAACATACTAAATTACACATTGAAAAATTTGTATAAAATAGCACAATAACTTTCTATAATTCTGTAAATTACAGCATAAAAAAAGGTTGGCAAACATATACTGAATGCCAACCTTAATTTATATTACGAACTACAATATCAGTCCAGTTTGTGAATTATCAGACCGCTACGCAGTTTAGGTTCAAACCAGGTAGTCTTTGGAGGCATAATCTTACCGCTGTCTGCAATATCCATAAGTTGTTTCATAGATACAGGATAAAGTGCAAGAGCCATCTTCATTTCACCACTGTCAACACGTTTCTTCAATTCACCAAGACCGCGGATGCCACCAACAAAGTCAATACGACTGTCACGGCGCAAATCTTTGATACCGAGCAACTGGTCAAGAATAAGATTTGAAGAAATGGTTACATCAAGAACTCCGATAGGATCATTGTCGTTGTATGTACCCTGCTTTGCAGTCAGTTTGTACCATATACCCTCAAGATAGAGAGAGAATGTGTGCAAAGCTGTTGGCTTGAAAATATCAGAACCCTGTTTTTCAACTACAAAGTTCTTTTCCAAAGCTGCAAGGAACTGATTGGCAGTCATGCCGTTCAAATCTTTTACAACACGGTTGTAGTCTATGATTGTAAGCTGGCTTGCAGGGAAACAGACTGCCATAAAGTAGTTGTACTCTTCTGTACCGTTATGGTTAGGATTATTCTTTGCTTTCTCAGCACCTACAAGAGCAGCTGCAGCTGAACGGTGGTGACCGTCTGCGATATACATGGCAGGCATAAGTGCAAAACGTGCGGTAATTGCCTTGATATCGTTATCGTCAGCAATAATCCACAACTGATGACGGAATCCGTCAATGTTTGCAACATAGTCGTAAACAGGTTCGCCACATGTATATTTTGCTACAATACGGTCAAGTTCGGCATCGTCTGGATACGCAAAGAATACAGGCTCGATATTGGCATTGTTAACACGGACATGCTTCATACGGTCCTCTTCCTTGTCTGCACGTGTAAGTTCGTGTTTCTTTATGACACCGGTAAGATAATCGTTTACATAAGCACCTACAACAAGACCGTACTGAGTCTTTCCGTTCATTGTCTGTGCATATATGTAGTACTGCTCCTTATCGTCCTGAACCAGCCATCCCTGCTGCTGGAATTTATTGAAATTTTCAGCTGCCTTGGCATATACGCGTGGGTCAGATTCCTCTGTTCCTGCAGGAAAATCTATCTCAGGCTTGATGATATGGTAAAGGGATTTCTCATTACCTTCAGCCTCGGCACGTGCTTCTTCAGAATTCAGAACATCGTACGGACGGCTCTGTACCAGTTCAACAAGTTCTTTTGGAGGGCGAACACCCTTGAATGGTTTTACTACTGCCATGGAATTATTTGTTTACCTGGAATTTACGGATACCATCCTTAATGAAAGCAACAATCTGGTTTGCAGCAGCAAGACCGGCATTTACATTGGCCTCGGCTGTCTGAGCGCCCATCTTTTTAGGTGTTGTAAAGTAACGGTCAGCAAATTGAGCCTTGAACTGTTCGTCAGCAGCAGGTGTAATATCTGCAATGTACTTAAGATCAGTTCTCTCAGCCATCAACTGAAGGAGTTCAGCCTCGTTGATAACCTCTTTACGTGCTGTATTCAGCAGAATACCGTTCTTAGGCATAAGACCAACAAGACCGGCATTGATAGAGTTGATTGTCTGCGGTGTAGCAGGAATATGAAGAGAAACAATATCGCAAGTCTTGTAAAGTTCTTCTACAGATGCAACGGCGTGAACACCGGCAGCTTCAATTGCTTCTGCAGGACAGAAGGCATCGAAAGCATAAACGTGCATATTGAAACCTTTTGCAATACGTGCTACGGCACGACCTACATTACCGAATGCGTGCAGACCAAGTTTCTTGCCCATAAGTTCTGTACCGCTTGTTCCGTTGAAGAAATTACGTTTTGCGTAAATCAACAGACCGAATACAAGTTCAGCAACAGCATTGGCATTCTGACCCGGAGTATTCATAACGCAGATTCCTTTTGCACTTGCAGCAGCAAGATCAATATTATCGTAACCGGCACCGGCACGAACAACAATCTTAAGGTTCTTGGCTGCATCAATAACCTCTGCATCAACAATATCGCTGCGGACAATCAAAGCATCGGCATCTTTAACAGCATCAAGAAGAGCGCTCTTCTCTGTATATTTCTCCAGTTTGACAAGTTCGAAACCTGCCTGATCAATTATATTCTGAATACCGGTTACAGCAACTGCAGCAAACGGTTTGGTGGTTGCAAGTAAAACTTTCATATCAAATCAATTATTTATAAGGTTAAACAATTAATGTTTTGCTTCAAATTCTTTCATGCATGCAATAAGAGCATCAACACTTTCCATAGGAAGAGCATTGTAGCAGGAAGCGCGGAAACCGCCAACTGAACGGTGACCCTTGATACCTACCATACCCTGACCCTGTGCAAACTTCAGGAAGTCTGCCTCAAGCTCTGCATATTCAGGATTCATTACCCAGCAGATATTCATATAAGAACGGTCCTCTTCAACAGCTGTACCAACAAACAGTTTGTTGCGGTCAATTTCGCTGTAAAGTTTGGCAGCACGAGCCTCTGCACGTTTAGCCATTTCCTTAACACCACCCTGAGCCTTGAGCCATTTGAGTGACTGAAGAGCAGAATAGATTGTGAATGTAGGAGGTGTATTGAACATTGAACCGTTGTCAATATGTGTCTGGTAGTTGAGCATTGTAGGAATGTAACGGTCAACCTTACCAAGAGCATCGTTCTTTACAATAACAAATGCCATACCTGAAGGAGCAAGGTTCTTCTGAGCACCACCGTAGATACAGTTATACTTGCTTACATCAATAGGACGTGAGAAAATATCGCTGGACATATCGGCAATCAGCTGAACAGGACTGTCAAGATCCTTGCGGATTTCTGTACCGTAGATAGTATTGTTTGTTGTAAAGTGGAAATAATCTGCATCAGCAGGAATTTCAAAATTCTTTGGAATATATGTATAATTCTTATCAGCACTGCTTGCAACTTCTACGCATTCACCAAATGCCTTAGCTTCTTTCAACGCTTTCTTTGCCCATACACCTGTATTGAGGTAAGCAGCTTTCTTATTGAGGAAGTTATAAGGAACACGGCAGAATTCCATGCTTGCACCACCTGCAAGGAACAGAACTGAATAACCCTCAGGAATGTCAAGAATTTCTTTGATAAGAGCCTCAGCCTCATCAACAACCGGCTGGAATTCCTTTGAACGGTGACTGATAGACAGAAGGGAGATACCTGTACCTTCAAAATCATAAACAGCCTGAGCTGACTTCTCAATCACTTCCTGTGGCAATACTGCAGGACCTGCGCAAAAATTGTGCTTCATAAAATTAAAATTTAGGTTTTATAAATAATTAGTTAATTCTCTTGTTATTACGGCGCTATTCAACACATAATCAAATAGCATTTTCAAATTGCAATGCAAAGGTACAACCTAAATATATAACAAACAAATTATTTTGAAAGAAAAACAACCAATTTTACAAAAAGTTTTCAACAAAGAATATAATATTTATATCATTTTGTCATTGATTTTTTGTTTTTACTTTACAATTTGTCAAATTAACAGAATAAAGTTAAAGAAAAGTAGCAAAAAGAAAGCGTATGCAGCAAAAACACAATTTTCAAAATCCCTTATTTTTTACTCCCATCATTCACTTGCAGAGGCCGAACGTTCTCAAATGGCCGGGGATTTGCACACCATCGCCACTTTCAGAGGCCGACCGTTCTCAAATAGCCGGGGATTTGCACACCATCGCCATTCTCACAAGCCGAACGTTCTCAAATGGCCGGGGATTTGCACACGTTCCAAATTGAATACTGCTGCTGGTGCCTTCACAGTAC
>JAKSIO010000002.1 GCA_024398785.1 Bacteroidaceae bacterium
AGGGTACTGTGAAGGCACCAGCAGCAGTATTCAAATTGGAACGTGTGCAAATCCCTCATCATTTGAGAACGTTCGGCCTCTGCAAAGGGCGATGGTGTGCAAATACCCGGGTGTTTGAGAACGTTCGGCCTCCAAAACGGGCGAACTGAGGAAAGAACAGGGGGCTGTTCACTATTCGCACGCAAAAACGCACGCAGTGTTGGGGAAATTTTACTATATTCGCAGAACAAATACAACACTTAGAATATGAACAGAACGGAGAACAGAATGAAATGGGTGGCAAAAGGTCTGTTGCTTACCTTGATAACAGCGTTTCCGGCTGCGGCAAGTGCGCAGTTCGGGTTCGGTTTCGGAGGCGGACAAAGAGTAAACCGTGACAGCTTGAACAAAGTCACCCTGGCAGACTACAACAATATGCTGCAGCAGTTGGGCATAGGGCAGCCGCGCGAAGGGCGTCAACCAAACTCGCCGGATCAAACCAAACATCCCAATTATAATGAACTGACAGCCAATCCGTATCCTGTCTATCCCAATCCGCTTGTCACATTCAGCGGCAAGCCGGTAAAAAATGCAAAAATGTGGAACAAAGTACGCCGTCCGGAAATAATCAAGGCGTTCGAGGATAATGTTTACGGAAGAATTCCTGAGAATACACCCGGCGTGACGTGGACCGTTACAAGCGAGCAAAAAGCGGAACTTGGCGGCATCCCAGTGATAATACGCAATCTGAACGGCAAAGTGGACAATTCAGACTGCCCTTCAATTGAAGTGAATATACAGGCGCAGGTCATTTGGCCTGAAGGCAAATCAAATCTGCCGGTAGTTATGGAGTTCGGTTTTGTTTCAAACGGGCTGCCCCGCGCATACGGAAACAGCACACCTTGGCAACAGCAGGTTGTGGAACGCGGCTGGGCGGCGGCATCGGTTAACCCCGGATCAATACAGGCCGATGCCGGCTATGGACTGACAAGTGGAATAATAGGCTTGTGCAATAAGGGCGAATACAGAAAACCTACAGACTGGGGTGCATTGCGTGCCTGGGGATGGGGCGCCGGAAAAGTGCTTGACTACTTTGAGTCATGTCCTGAATTCGATGCCGAAAAGGTTGCTATTGAGGGAGTTTCGCGTTATGGAAAAGCAGCTCTTGTAACCATGGCTTTTGATGAAAGATTTTTGTCCGCGTTTGTTGCATCGAGCGGTAAATCCGGTGCAGCAGGATGGCGCAGAGATTGCGGTGAAAGTATAGGAAACATAGTTTCCAATGAGGAATACCACTGGGTTTGCGGCAACCTTATAAAGTATGGAACCGACCCCATGACAGAAAATGATCTTCCGGTTGACCAGCATGAACTGATAGCATTATGTGCACCGCGTCCGTGCTTTATTTCTGCCGGAACTTTTGAGGGGGACAAGTGGCAGGATGTTACAGGATCTTTTTATTCTGCAGCCATGGCAAGCCCGGTATATGAACTGTTGGGAAAACAGGGAGTTGGTACATATCTGTTCCCAGGAGTTGACAATGGGCTGACAGACGGAGACCTTGCCTACAGGCAGCATCACGGTGGTCACGAAGCCGGTCCAAACTGGCCTTATTTTCTTGATTTCTTTGCCCGTTTTGTAAAATGAGATGTATGAATGTGCATGCAACAGTTAAAATGACCAGGTTGTTTTGTGTAGGACTGGTCTTGTGTTCCTGTTCAAAAAACGCAGTTGAAACTCCTATGACAGCTGTTTTTATAGACCGCAGCCATATTGCTGCTGAAGATATACCATCCGTATTTGATTCAGCTGCTGTAAAATACAACACAGTTTCGATATTGAACTGGAAAGACACTTATCCATATCTTCCGAAAGTTGATTTTGCAGTAGCTCACAATGGCAACAATCTGCTTATACATTACCGTGTTACAGAGAAAAGAACAATAGGAACAATGGAAAATGATCTTGAGAGTGTGTATAAGGAATCATGTTGTGAATTTTTTTTCATGGAAGAATCAGACAGCCTTTACTACAATATTGAATCCAATTGCATTGGCTCAATATATTTGGAGTGCGGAACGGAAAGAGCAAACAGAACTGTATCAACATTGGACAATCTGGAGAAGATAGACCGTTGGGCGTCTCTGGGAAGGAACAGTGTAGGACATATTGATAGTCTGACACATTGGGAACTGGCAATTTCAGTGCCGTTGCAGGCATTGTGGAGACATGATTTTGTAACTCTCTCCGGTAAGACCTTGCTTGCCAATGTATATAACTGCGTTGGAAGCGGCGATGACCGTCAATACGTTACATGGGTTCCGGTAGAAACTGACAAGCCTGATTTTCACCGTCCGGAATTTTTCCAGCCTATTTATTTTGAATAGGAACCTGTCCCCTGTTCACGACCCTGTTCACGAGAACCTGTCCCCTGTTCACATTAGTCGGCAACCTGGCCTATAAGAGTGGCTGTTGTGGCAGAAAGAATGCGAACGTTTACCAAATCGCCAATTTTCTGCGTTGTAGGAGTGAAAACAACAGTGTAGTTCTGCTCTGTGCGTCCGTAGAACTGCTTGCTGGAACGTTTGGAGTAGCCTTCAACAAGCACCTCCATAACCTTGCCAACGCAGGCATTGTGGCACTGTAGCGATAGTTCTCCCTGCAACTCAATCATCTGATTCAGACGGCGAATCTTAACATCCTCGGGGACATCGTCCGGAAGATTGCGGCTGGCGTATGTACCGGGACGCTCGGAGTATTTGAAATCGAAAGAAGAATCGAACATACATTCACGCATAAGACTCAGAGTCTGCTCATGGTCTTCCTCGGTCTCGGAATGGAATCCGGTGAACATATCGGTTGAAAGTCCGCAGTCCGGAATTATGGCACGTATGGCAGCCACACGCTCAAGATACCATTCACGCGTATATTTGCGGTTCATCAGGCGCAGAATACGGTTGCTTCCGCTCTGGACCGGCAGGTGAATGTGGCGGCATACATTTGGTTCCTCTGCAATGACATGAAGGGTGGCATCGCTCATATCCTTTGGATGCGATGTAGTGAAACGCACACGCATACCAGGTACGGCACGCGCAACTGTACGCAGAAGAGTTGGAAAATCTATATCGTTGAATTTGTATGAGTTAACGTTCTGGCCAAGCAGCGTAACTTCTTTGTAGCCTTTTGCCTCAAGGTCCTTTACCTCTGACAGGATACTTTCGATGTCACGGCTGCGCTCGCGCCCGCGGGTGTAGGGAACAATGCAGTAGTGGCAGAAATTGTTACATCCGCGCATTATGGATACAAACCCGCTTATGCGGTTCCCACCAAGGCGGCACGGAATGACATCGCGATAAGTTTCCGTGAGAGACAAATCAAGATTTGCAGTTTTGTGACCAAGTTCCGCCTCCGCAATCAGTTCAGGTAGAGAGAGATATGCATCGGGACCGGCCACAAGATCTGTGTGATGGTTTTCTATCAGGTCCTTGCCCACACGTTCTGCCATACAGCCCAACACGCCGATAATTATGGGGCGGTTCTTTTTGCGCATGGCATTCAGCGCTTCAAGACGGTTCCAGATTTTCTGCTCGGCATTATCGCGAATGGAGCATGTGTTAAGGAAGATTGCTGTAGCCTGATTGATGTCTTCGGTAACGGTGTAACCTGCTGTCTGCATAATTGCAGCCACAACCTCGCTGTCTGCCACATTCATCTGGCATCCGTATGTCTCTATGAAAAGTTTTCTCTCCACTTCTTTATTACTCTGCATTGGCCGCAAAGATACAAAAAAAATGACTACCTTTGCAAGCCGCAATATTACTTTGTTCCTGACATCATGGATATTGAAAAGATAAGACAAGACTTTCCTATACTTGGCCAGACGGTTTACAACAAGCCGCTGGTATATCTTGATAATGCTGCCACAACGCAAAAGCCGCGAGTGGTAGTTGATTCCATGCAGGAACTTTACTACACGGTCAATGCAAACGTACACCGCGGCGTGCACTATCTGTCGGCACGTGCGACAGAAATGCTGGAGCAGGCCCGCGAGCGCGTAGCCAGCTTTATCGGTTCAGAATCTGCACAGAACATTATCTTTACACGCGGTACAACAGAGTCTCTGAACCTTATTGCAAGTTCATTTACCAAAGCCTTTGTCAAGCCTGGCAGCCAGATTATTGTGTCGGCAATGGAACATCACAGCAACATTGTTCCCTGGCAGCTTGAGGCGGTACGGGCCGGCGCTGAACTTAAAGTCATTCCAGTCGATGAAAACGGCAATTTATTGCTTGATGAGTATAAAAAACTGTTTACCGACAAGACTGTTCTTGTAAGCGTTACACATGTCAGCAACGTTCTTGGAACAGTGAATCCGGTTGCAGAATTAGCGCAGATTGCTCACAGCCACAACGTTCCGATTGTTATTGACGGAGCGCAGTCCACCCCTCACATGAAGATTGATGTACGCGCAATCGATGCCGACTTTTTTGTGTTCAGCGGCCACAAGATGTATGGTCCTACCGGCATCGGTGTTTTATATGGCAAGCGTGAACTTTTGGAGGCCATGCCACCGTACCAGGGAGGCGGTGAGATGATTAAACATGTATCATTTGAAAAGACTACATACAACGAGCTTCCTTACAAGTTCGAGGCCGGCACTCCCGATTACATTGCCGCAATTGCTCTTGCCCGCGCCATTGACTATATGGACGGCATCGGCATAGATGCCATAGAACAGCATGAAAGGGAACTCATGCAGTATGCCATGCAACGTCTGTCTGCAATAAAAGACATTCGCTTTATAGGCAATGCAGCCCATCGCAGCGGCGTGATTTCATTTCTTGTGGGTAACATTCACCCTACCGATATGGGAGTGTTGCTTGACCGTCTGGGTATTGCGGTCCGCACCGGTCATCATTGCGCAGAGCCTCTCATGAATCGCTACGGTATTCCGGGCACGTTGCGCATCTCCTTTGGTCTTTACAACACCATTCAGGAAATCGACTCTCTGATTGCGGCCCTTGACCGCGTAATACCAATGCTTTCCTAAACAGCTGAACAGGGGACAGGTTCCGTTCGTCGGCGAACGGAACCTGTCCCCTGTTCAGCTGTTCATTCTCAGAATTTGTAGCGGAGGCCAAGCTGAAGCTGCCAGCAGTATGCAGAATTTTTGACAACCTCACTGCGCTTTGAAAGCAGACCGTCAGAATTATAGTATACAGAATACTGCGGAACCTTATCCGCATCTATGCCCTCATATTTCAGAATACGGCCATAATTGCACGGACCTGCTCCGTATTGAACACCCCACGCGCTGCAAAGCAGATTTGGCAGATTCAGTATATCCAGAGTAAGCTCAAGAATGTGTTTGTCTTTCTTTGCATTGATTGTAAAATCCTGAGTAAGACGCACATCAAGCTGATGCATCCAGTTAAGAGTAGCTGCATTAGCCTGAGCATACTCACCCTTATGACGGCTCAGATACGAATCATTCTGGATAAAACTCCATAAAGCCTGGCGCTGTTGTTCTGCAGAATACTGCGGAATATCAACCAGTGCGATGTCATCCTTATCTTTAGGAATGTAAATCAAGTCATTGACTACCCCATCGCCGTTCATATCGTTGGCGTACATGTAGCTGTACAATCCCGATGTATGGGCAGTATAGAACAGTCCGATGGTTGTACTCATATGCCTGATGCCATATTCAAACTTGTAAGAAGCATAGGCAGTCACCTTGTGCGGAATAGCATACGGCGAGCGTTTGAGAACATATTCGTTAGGAGAATTCACATTCGGTGTATTGGTCCATATTGAATACATCTGAGCTCCCTGGTTGTCCATCAGACTCATAATCTTCTGGTAAGAATATGTAGCCTGAATATTGAGGTTGGCAACAGGTTCCGAAGAAATTGTATAGTAAGCCTGAATACCGTACCCTTTACGGGAATTGGACAATACGCTGGCTCCGTTTGTTATCTGAGAATAAATATATGGAGCAACTCCGTCAAGAACGTCACGATAGTTCAAACGGTTGTCACTGCCATGGAATTTGCGGACTTCATAATCGGGACGCAGGTTATAGTTCTTGACCCAGACAGCATTCAGGTCTTTGGAATAGATAACCTCGGCCTGCATGGACAATGGGAAATCCGTATAGAAATTGTAATCGAATCCTAACGATGTCTTCACTGTCTGCGGCAGTTTGAAAGACTCATTGACAGCACAAACGGTATTGGGCATGACGCTCATATCCGGTTTCTCTGTATTGTAACCGTTTTCCGAAAGGAACTGTTTCATTTGACTCTTATCGGTAAGGAACTTGCCATTAAGTCCCTGAAGAACATCCGGATCTGTTACAGCAGCATAATTCTGGATAGCACCGCTGTATGTTGGAATGCTTGCAAACAGGACTGTAGGGATACGTCCGGCAAATATTCCGGCACCACCGCGTGCAATAAAATGACCGTCGTCATTTATATCCCAGTTGAAACCAATTCTTGGAGAAAGAAGGAAATTTCTCTCTGGCCAGGTTCCATTGTCAATATGCAGATTATTTCTGAATTTTGTATTCTTGTCAAGCAGGATATCTGATGAAACAGCATTACCGCCAAAATAGATCAGATCGCCGCGAAAGCCCCAGTTAAGAACAAATGTTCCGAATGTTATCTGATCCTGCACATACACCCCAAGACTTGATGTTCTGAATTCCGACTGCGGAACACCATCGCCATAGCCGTATGTATAACCAAATGCTATAGGAGCCTCTTTATCAAGAAAATCCTGCAGAGATGCATATTTGTAGTATCCTGTTCCAGCCTGCATATAGTTGGTTTGGGAACGTTGATGTTCAGCATCAACACCTAACGTAACTATATTTCTCATAAATGAAAACTTGGCCTGCTCATTTACAGAATATGTGCGTACGTTATTGCCTGTGTTCCAGGAGAAAAGTTCGTAGCCCGCACTCATAAACGCATTGCCGTTACCGTCCCAGATATCAACATGCGGAAATATGGAGGAATTGCTGGAGCGTTTGTTGTAAACATCGCTTGCAGACACCATGAATCTGTTTGAAAATAATGGAGAAAGGTGGCTCTTCAAATCAAGTATTCCGCTCCATGCTCCGTCATTTATGTTGTAGCAGTTATTTGAAAAAGCATACGCATCCTTACTGATGCGGGCGCTTGCAGCCCTGCTGCCTACTGTCGAAGATGCTGAAGGCTCACATACCTGTGTATTCTGAGAGAAGTTGAAGCGCGCCATCAGATTGTGTTTTGGCGATATGTTCCAGTCAAGCCTTATCAAACCTTTGTGGCTTGTTGAACCGCCATCTGACAAATCTGTCGAACCTGCTTTATATCCGTATTCTGCCAAGGCATCGGCAAAAGTATTCATGTCGGCCTGCGTAACACGGCTGGTCATTGCAGATGTGTTTGCCACACCATCTTCAGACAACTTCCATCGTGATATAGGTTCGGGACGACGCTCATACTCATAATTGACAAAATAGAACAATTTGTTTTCTATTATCTTGCCGCCTAATGACACACCGGCAAGAAGTTTGCTTTGTTTCTCTTTTTCAAGTTTTACTCCTTCTATCCTTCTTCCTGAAAGACTGCTTCCGGAATAATATACGTAGGCATCGGCCTGAAAAGTATTGCTGCCCGATTTGGTTACCGCGTTGATGCCACCGCCGATGAAATTATTTTGAGACAAATCGTACGGAGCAACAGCAACCTGGGCTTCACGTATGGCATCAAGTGATACAGGAGCGCCGGCTGCAGCAAAAGCGGAACTTGTACCGAATGTATTGTTCAGAGACACACCGTCTATGTTCAATGTTGTTCCGCGGCCGTCCCTTCCGGACAACGAATTTTCCGTTCCGTAAAACGGAGACAGACGGGCGTAATCGGGAAGAGTCCGTTCCACAGACGGCAATGCCTGGATTGTACGGTTGCTTATCTCGGTAGAAAGGCCTGTCTTTATCTGATTGAAACTGGTAGCCTGAGCCACAATCTCAACATCGTCCAGCATGGATTCGCATTCCTGCATACGCACATCAATGCGTCTGTTGTCATTGATAGCCAGAACTACAGGAACAACAACATCTTCACAACCAATAAAGGTATATTTTATACTATAGGAACCCGGATACAGTTCCACAATAGAATAGAAACCCTGAATATTTGATACAGTTCCTATGCTTACTCCAGTTTCAATGTTAGTGATTACAATGTTTGTTCCCGGCAGAGCTTCGTCATCAAGCGTTATTCTACCGTTTACCGATGATAATTCCTGAGCTATAACCAAGAACGGGAAGAAACAGGAAATCAAAATGGTAAAAAGCAGTTTTTTTGACATTTGGGGCGAATTTTGAAATTTTGCGCAAAGTTACTGAATTTATATCAATTTCTATTGCACAGTGGAGCATATTTGCAGAATTTGCACTTGCTAATATCAGAGCATAGTGTAACGTCACCATTGGTGGACAGAATGTTATTTATCAGACTGCGCAAAGTATCTTCAAAATTGGCAGCGTAATCCGCAAAATCATTGACAATGTACGATTCAGTTTCATTACCCAAAGGATAACACAGCATTGGAGCAAGCTTATATTTCGGGAAAGCTTTGCTTTGCAGCAAAACCCACGCATAATAGCATACCTGGAATACATTTCCCCACTTATTATTGTCTTTTTTCTGGGAATTTATGTAGTCATCCTCGAAAGACTTTGGCATAGCTACTTTACCGCTTGTACCTGTTTTGTAATCAACTATACGTACAATTCCATCTTTAAGGTCAAGACGGTCAATAATGCCTCCCAACTTAATCTTTACACATGCATCAGGATTCAACGGATCAGGCACTGATATTTCACAATAGTGCTCTGCCTCGCTTTCAAGATAGGTGAAAGGAGCATAAGATGCATCTTTTTTAAGCTGGCGCATAACCAGGCGTGTAATCTTGGCTTTCTCAATAAACAGAAGCCCTGTCAGATCTTTATTTTCTTTATTTTCAAAACAACAATCAATTATGGCCGATGCCACCGTATTATCAAGTTTCTCTGGATTGTTCAATACAGATTGGATACGTTCTTTTTCTATAACATTTTTGCCACCGGCTGTAAGATTGCCATATATCAGTTCCATCGACTTGTGGAAGATCTCACCGGACAGCGCAGCATCAATCTCATCATCTTTACGAGCAGGTTCCTTTATATTTTCAATGTATTTGTAGTAGAATTTCAGCGGACATTCCACATAAGTTTTCAACGCTGATGGTGACAATTCTATATTAGAGTACTTTTGGCATAAGTCTTTAGATATTTGTGAAGTCCGCTTATAGACAGGAACAAATTTTTCGGACAGTTTCAACTCGCTCTGTACAGCAAAATGCTCAATTGTATTGGAAGAATTCACCATAAGGTCAAGCAGAAAACGTGAGGGTTGTCCGGATGCTGTTCCGTTTGTATTGCTGTTATACAGAATAGTGACATTTTCGCAGCGCGACAGAAGATGTTTGAAATTATATTCAGCAATCTTACCGCTATCAATGAAAGTATGCATTCCGAATGCCCTGCGCAAATTGAACGGTATAAAAGAAGGCTTTTCAAAATAACCAGGCAGGTTGTCCTCTTCGGCAGACAGTAACAATACATTCTTGAAATCCAGATTCCGGGTTTCAATCATACCCATAACCTGCAAGCCTCTGATAGGATCGCCATGGAAAGGCACTGTTGTAGAAAGCAGTGAACGTTGCAGAAGTCTTATCAGTGTAGGAATCTGAATCTTTTCCAGACCGTATTCCGCCTCTTCCATAAGTTTATGGAATCGGCTTATGTGCGTATAGAGCCTGTACATAGACTCTGATTCAAGAGCATTTGAGGCCGGAGCAAAAATTTCAATCATATCAAGAAGCCACTTCAACAGCTGCACAGGATTGGTACAATACTCCCATAACGGCGTCAGTGTCTCCGTACCAGCAGATGCTACTTTTTCCTGAACAAACGGATGCGACCGCACTTCCATTTCATTCCGTGGTCTGAAAGATTTGTTCTTTTCCACGTAATTTGACTGCAATTCAAGCAACGCATGAACAAAAGAGTACACATTGGTCTGACCCAACGGATAACCCATTGTGATGTTGGTATTGAAATTAGCATCGGCAGGCAGAGCATGCAGAACATGCTGCAGCATTTCACTTTTACATAAAACAACTGCAGTATCAGGAGTATCAATGTTATTCTGCCCGAGTTCCTTGAGCCATGTGTTCACGTAACATGCCTGCGCATAATCACTTACCGTTGAAATGATTTTAATTTTTGGCAACGATTCATGCTTGGTATCAAAATCATCAGTATAAACAAGAGCTTCTCTGTTGGTCTTCAGATATTCAAACAGGTACGTTTCCGTTTTATCCAGTCTGTTGAAACCCACAAATACGTATGTGGTATCATTGTTCACATCAAGAGTTCTGTCTTTCAGATTTTGGATAACCTGACGCTTTATCATTCCAGGATATCCCAGTTTACGTTCCTGCAACTGATGTTTGAATTCGGTATAGATTTCAAACAGTTTATTCCAAACGGTTACAAACCTTTTCTTAAGTTGAATTTCCTGAGTTTCCTGGGTTTCCTGGGTTTCGAAACCGGCAAAAAATGCTTTAAGTGCATTTATCTGCTCCGGGGTCAGAAAACTGTTGTCAGATTGTTCCTTTATGGCACCGATATTCTGAAAGAGGTCTTTGGCAGGCACCATCTGACTGTCTATTTCATCAAAATCAGCAAGTAGAATTTCTCCCCATTGCCAGAAACTATCCAGAGATTCGGTGCTGTCCAATATTTTGGTGTACACCTGGTGCAGCAGGCACACAAGCTGAATATCATCGGCAACATGCAAATCTGTCAACGAATTGAACAGGTCCTGTATTGTTGAATAATTGGGCGAAAAGAAAGGGGTTTGACAACAACCCGACAATGACATATTAAAAAAACCGGCGGCACGCCTGTTAGGGAATACCACCGTTATTTTTGTCAATCCCGCAAAGTCTACTTTTGAATTTTTACGACAGAATTTGCCAAAAAGATCCTTTGCAACAGTATCAAGGAAACTTTGCATAAAGCAATACCAAAAAGATTACTTCTGACGCTTCACGAACTTTGCCACCTGGTTGGCAATCTGCTCCATACCCTCAATTGTAGGATGATCTGCCTCTTTGTCTATGTTTTTGAGTTCAACAACAGGAACAGAGCATTTTTTGCATATTGTCTTTACAGATTCATCAATTTCGCTCTTGAGATTGTCGTTCAGAATGAAATATATCTTTGCGTTGGTGTACGTCTTCTTGAGACTGCTGAACAGATAAGCCAAAGCAGGACGGAATTTGAACAGGTCAGACTTGGACCAGTCGGAATATACGTAGTCTCCAAGAGGAGAATTTGCCCAGGCGTCGTTTGTGCCGCCAAGAATGAAAATAACATCCGGATTGCCAAGCAGAGCCACACGGTTAACGAATGACTGGTTTGAGAAATCCTGTCCGCCATAACCGGTATTGCATATTGTGGAACCGGAATATGCGTTGATGTCACCGATTTCATATTTCAATTTGTTTGCAAGCAATGACCACCACATCTGGCTGGTTTCCTGAACTCCGGTTGTGCTATAGAAAACCGGATAATAACGTGCATATCCACGCGGAATTACATCGCCATGAGCGGAATAAGAATCACCCATAACAGCCATAACAGGATTTTTTGCCATTGCTCCCATAGTCAAGAGCATCATACTCAAGAATAAAAATACTTTCTTCATTGCTAATTAGTTGCTATTTTCGCACGCAAATATATATTTTTAGCATTAAAAATGCAAAAAAAATGGGAGCACAGTGCAAAAACCGCGCTCCCATTAACTATTTTAAAGGATTATTCAATTACATTGGGAAACCGAATCCGCCACCTTGAGCAACCTCAGGTTCTCCAAGGAAGCTAGCCTCCTGGTCAGCTTCGTTCAGTTTGAATACCATAAAGTTAGGTTCTTCTTTTGTGCAAGGTTTCCACTCACCGCCGTTTGCGCCGTTAGGATCTGAATACTTTGCAAAGTTTGTCCAAGCTGTAAGCATTTTCTCTGAAAGATCCCAGTCGCCCTGTGTCCAAGGTCTCCAGCAGTGCTGCAGAGACTTGAATACAAACCAAAGATCTGAAGAGTGGAATGCTCCCTTCAGGCGCTGTGTAACCTCAGGATGTGAACCGTCATCAGGAAGAGGACGTGCAAATTCATATGCCCATGCCTTGCTTCCGTTCTTTGACATTTCCTGACGGTTCTGGCAGAATGCAGCAATACCTGCAGACATATTGCCCATATCGTTGAGAGTATAACCTACCATGTAAGGAACATCGGCAAGAGTTCCGTCAAGAGCAGCCTCATCAAAGCTTTCCATTGATACATAACCGTCAACTATAGGCATACCTGTAATACTGCCAAAGTTACCTGTAGCATTGTTATAGATAGTACCAACAGTATGCATTGTTTCAGTATCGGCAGCACGCATCTTTGCAAGTGTGTTGTAACCGGCCCAATCCATAACGACTTTAGTATTGAATTCTGCCTGCTGGAGAGCGTTCAGACCCTCTGGAGCCTTTGGAGCCTTGTAAGCGGCAAGTTTCTTTTCGTTGCTGTTACCGCCAAAATTACCAAAGCTGAAGCCGCGCATACCGCCGCGACCCATAGCTGCACCACCCTGCTGCGGGATAGTAAGACCGCCTGCACTCATGATAACAGCCTTGTGGAACAGACCACGGGCAAGAGGAGACTCACAAATAGTACGTACAGAACCACCACCTGCACTCTGACCGAATATCATTACGTTGTCAGGATCACCACCGAACTGGGCAATATTTTTCTTTACCCATTTCAAAGATTCAATCTGATCAAGAATACCGTAGTTACCAGATACGCCGTTAGGACTTTCTGCTGAAAGTTCCGGGTGTGTAAGGAAACCGAATACGCCGAGACGGTAGTTGATAGTTACAAGAACTACGTCTTTTGCCCCCCACTCCTGACCGTCAAATTCAGGTTCTGTACCGAAACCTTCACGATATCCGCCACCATGAATCCATACAGCAACAGGAAGTTTTGCATCAGGATTGCCTGAAGCCTTTGTCCAAACATTCAGATAAAGACAATCTTCTGAGAAAGGAGCTTCGTCACCGTAACCCCACTCTGTATAGTAACCGCCTTTGTACTGGATATGCTGGTAGCTCGGATTGGCAAAACGGTCACAAACCTTTACGCCTTCCCACGGTTCAACCGGCTGTGGAGCCTTCCAACGCAGATCCTTGATAGGAGCAGCTGCATAAGGAATACCTTTGTAAACAATAACGCCTTTCTTCTGGGTAGGAACACCCTGAACCTGTCCGCCCTCAATAGTCAGAACGGGACACTGCTGCTGACAACTTGCCAATGCAAATACCATAGCAGCCACAAATGACAACTTTTTAAACATATCTTTTATTTATTAAAATGTGATAACTTTTGCGTACTTTGGTAAACAAAGTGCGTAAAATTATAAAAGAATGTTTATAATCACAAATTTTTGAAGCGATTTAATTCTTCTTTCAGGAATGGAGCGGTAAATCCGATGCCACTGTCGGCAACCTGTTCAGGAGTTCCGGCCACAACCACGGTTCCGCCGGCGTTACCTCCTTCAGGTCCCATATCTATAATCCAGTCGGCAACCTTTATTACGTCCATATTGTGTTCAATAACTATTACAGTATTGCCGCGGTCAACCAGCTGCTGCAAGACTTTGAGCAATACGTTGATATCTTCAAAATGAAGACCTGTGGTAGGTTCGTCAAGAATATATATTGTTTTTCCGGTGTCTTTCTTTGAAAGTTCGGTTGCAAGTTTTACGCGCTGGCTTTCACCACCTGAGATAGTTGTTGAAGACTGTCCTAACTTAAGATAGCCCAAACCAACATTCTGCAGTGTTGTCAGTTTATGCATTATTGCAGGTATTGCGGTAAAGAATTCTGCAGCCTGATTTATTGTCATATCAAGCACATCGGCAATTGACTTTCCTTTGTATTTGACCTCGAGCGTTTCGCTGTTGTAACGGGCACCTTGGCACACATGACACGGAACCATGACATCGGGCATAAAACGCAATTCAATATTCTTATAACCGTTTCCGTTGCACTCCGGACAGCGGCCAGCCGCCATGTTGAAAGAAAAACGGCCCGATTTGTAACCGCGAATCTGGGATTCCGGCAAAGAGGCGAAAAGATTTCTGATGTCGGTGAACAAGCCGGTATATGTAGCCGGATTGGAACGCGGCGAACGGCCTATCGGAGTCTGGTCAACACACACAACCTTGTCAACAAGTTCAATTCCTTCTACGCTGTCGTAAGGCAGCGCAACTTGCAGGGAATTATAGAATTTCTGTGAAAGCAAAGGCTGCAGAGTGTCATTTACAAGCGTAGATTTTCCGCTTCCAGACACACCAGTAACACAGACAAACAAACCTAACGGAAACGCTACGTCAACATTTTTAAGATTGTTGCCGCGGCAGCCGTGCAGAGTTAAAAACTGGCCGCTGCCTTTTCTGCGTTCAACGGGAATTTCAATCTGTTTTGTGCCTGCAATATATTGTGTGGTAAGCGTTTCTGTTTGCAGCATTCCTTCAGGTGTACCCTGATAGACAACATTTCCTCCGCGGCGGCCGGCAAACGGGCCAAGATCTATAATCCAGTCTGCGGCAAGCATCATATCGCGGTCGTGTTCAACAACCAGAACAGTGTTTCCGCTGTCACGCAGCTGTTTCAGAGAATTGATAAGTTTCACATTGTCACGCTGATGCAGACCAATACTGGGCTCATCAAGTATATACAGGACATTTACCAGTTTGGAGCCTATCTGGGTTGTCAGACGTATGCGCTGGCTTTCGCCGCCCGACAGTGAGTCTGAACTGCGTGATATTGACAGATAGTCAAGGCCCACATCAAGCATAAACTTGAGACGTGTACGGATTTCCTTCAGGATTTCCGCAGCAATAATGCGTTGCTGTTCATCAAGACGTTCTTCTACCGTATTGCACCAGCTGTACAATGTTTTAATATCCATCGATGCCAACTGATGTATGTTATAGCCGTCAATTCTGAAATGCAGAGACTCTCTGTTGAGTCTTGCGCCACCACATTCCGGGCAAGTTGCGAATACGGCAAACTGGTTTATCCATTTCTGCTCTGCAGCAGTGATTTCAGGCTGTTGCTGCAAGGCACGTACATATTCGGAAAGACCGTCAAAATCAACAAATGCTGAATCTTCCTGACTTTTAAGACCTGTGAGCTGAACTTTTATACGTTCGGAAGAACCGTTCATAAGTTCATCAAGAAATTCATCAGGAAGCTGGTTTACAGGAGTGTCTATTGAATATCCGTATTTCAGCAGCAATCCCTCTATCTGTCTGAAAATTATAGTGTTTCTATATTCACCCAAAGGCGCAATTGCTCCTTTCGCTATTGAAAGGTTACGGTTTGGTATAACCTTGTCGATGTCAACCATTGAAACCTGTCCCAGTCCCTTGCATTTTGGGCAACACCCCATGGGAGAGTTGAAAGAAAAATTATGCGGAGCCGGATTTTTATACGAAATACCGCTGTCAACACACATCAGGTTCTTGCTGTAATGTGACAATACACCTTTACTGTAATCAATGGGGCCAAGGGCGCTTGTATTCTCAAAAGAAAGCAGGGAAACTACACCGTCGCCCATTTTCAAAGCCAGGTCAATTCCGTCCGACAACCGTTTCAGGCAACGTTCTTCCACAATCAGTTTTTCAACAACAACCTCTATGGTATGGTTCTTGTAGCGGTCCAGCTTCATACCTACCTTAACTTCCTGCATGACGCCGTCAACACGCACGTTCAGATACCCCTTACGACGCACCATTTCAAACAGTTCGCGGTAATGTCCCTTGCGGTTACGCACCATGGGAGCCATCACAAATACACGATGTCCGGTATGTTCCTTAAATATGCTGTCAATAATCTGCTGACGCGAATAGCGTACCATGGGTTTGCCGGTCACATAGGAGTATGCGGTGCCCACACGGGCGAACAGCAGACGCAGATAGTCATAGATCTGTGTAGAGGTTCCTACGGTTGAACGCGGATTGCGGCTGGTGGTTTTCTGTTCAATGGATACAACAGGATTAAGACCGGTTATGGAATCCACTTCGGGACGATGCATAACTCCGATAAAGTTACGGGCATATTGGGAAAACGTCTCGATATAACGGCGCTGCCCCTCGGCATACACTGTATCAAAAGCCAGAGAGGACTTACCGCTACCGCTCAAACCTGTAACAACGGTAAGAGAATTATGCGGTATTTCAACGTTTATGTTTTTGAGATTGTTCTCACGGGCTCCCGTAACAACTACGCTACCCTTTTTGTTAGTAATGTCATCCATATAATAATATCACTGCACTGCAACACCCGTCAAAAGGTTGATGTCACTCTTGCGGTTATATCTGTAACCGCCCGCACCTATAGCTTTCACGTTTATGTAATACACTCCGTCAGGAGCAGTTCTGCCACCTATTGTTCCGTCCCAGCACTCAAAATAGCCTCCGTCCGAGTCTTCTTTATAAGGCATATCCTGTTCCGTTCCCGATTTGATCTGACGGCCGTACCGGTCAAATATTGCAACCTGGATTGAAACTATGGATTTTGCCTTTATCAGGAAAATATCGTTGTATCCGTCACCGTTAGGTGAAAAGGCATTGGGCACATGCAGAGATGAATTGTCTATGGTAAAGACCATATTCTCCACATCCGCACCCGGTTCGGTATCTATCTGTCCGGAACCGCTGTAGGTGTACGAAAAAGATACCGTAAAACTGCCGTAATCTGTAAATTCAAATTCCGTATCGGGATTTTTTCTGACAAGGTATGTTTCCGAACTGCCGGATCCGCTTTTATCGGAATATGAACGCATAACTTTCCACTCAGGGAACACGGAAACGCCGTCAGGATTGCTGATATTTGAACAAAACTCAACACTGAGCGGAGCCTGATACGGTTGCACTCCAGTCTCTCCGGCACGCAACGTATCCTGATTGCCGGATGGATCTGTCAGTACCAGAAATGGCGCTGCAACAGGTTGGGCAAAACAGGCACACGCAAACAGTATGCCGTATGCAAACAAACTTCTTTTCAGGAATCTAACCATTTCAGTTGCTCAATATAGATTAAATAGGGTACAAATTTACAAATAATTATGTACTTTTGCGCAATAAATATAATATAGAATGAAACTTTGCAGGTATATACTGTTTGTTCTGACACTCATTGTCTGCAGTGCAGCGCACAGCCAGAGCAACTATTTTGTGCATACTGTCACCAAAGGTCAGACCATGTACTCCATATCGCGGATGTACGGAGTGACCCAGGATACCATAATCAAACTCAATCCCGGCAGTGAAATAATGATTCGGGTGGGGCAATCGCTGCGCATACCGCAAAAGAGCAACGAATTCCACACCATTATGGCAGGAGAGACTCTTTACCGTCTGTCCATCAATTACAAAGTATCAATAAAGGATATTTGCGATGCCAACCCCGGTCTTTCAGCTGACAATTTCAAAGCGGGACAGGTAATATACATTCCTCAAGCCAAGAAACAGGAAGCCAAAGAAGAAAATTCCAATCTTTCCCAGGCTTTTCTTGCAGTGGCACAGACTGAACTGGCCGAATCTTCAACCGTTCTGAAAGATACCACGCGCTACAAGACTGTCTATACTGTCAAGGGAAAAGAATCACTGTCAAAGATTGCGCGCATTTACGGCGTTACTCAGGCCGAGCTTATAGCAGCCAACAATAATCTGTCCAACAGTTCGCTGCGTCCTGGTCTCAAAGTGAACATTCCGTATTCCACATCGGAAAAGAAGATAAAAAAGAATTCACTGTCCAAAGCTGAGCAACAGTTGCTTGCCATGGACAATGACGCATTCATCGATGCCGGTCGCAAAGCCCTGGCAAAGGACATTCCGGAGATAATCAATGTTTCGCTGCTTTTGCCGTTCCATCTTGATACCATTGCCAATGCCGACGAACGCAAAAAGATGGTAGAGTTCTATCAGGGTATCCTTATGGCACTTGATACTATCAAACATGACGGCATTTCAGTAAAGCTGTCGGTTTACGATACCGGTGTTGATACTGCAAATATTGACCACATACTGCAGGATCCTGAATTCGGACAGTCCAATATCATATTCGGTCCAAAATATCCAAGTCACATTGAGCAGGTTGCACAGTTTGCGGCAGAGAACAGAATTATCAACGTACTGCCTTTGACATCGGAAACGGAAATAGTGTACAACAACCAGTGGATTTACCAGCTGAATACCCCATCATCTTTCCAGCTGTCAAAAATCTATGACCGTTTTCTGAGCATTATCGGACCGGAAGCGCAGGTTATTTTCCTGAACAATCTGAAAGATACTGTTGACAACGAATTCTGCACCAATCTGAAGCCTCTGCTTGAGAGAAATCAGATTCCTTACCTTACAATGGTAATAGATACTCCGGTTTACCGTTTTACAGATACACTGCTTGTTGACACACTTGATTATGAGCATATTATAAACAACGTATTTGTAATCAATTCTCCGGAAAACACTCCTTTGGTCAATTTTCTGCCTATAATGCAGATAATAAACCGTACAAAACATCCGTACGCAAGAACAATGCTGTTCGGATACCCCAACTATCAGACTTACGCATCGGACCTGCTTGACCAGTTGCACGAGGCCAATACATATTTCTACACATGGTTCTACAACAACACGTCGCAAGACAACACACTTGATTTCTATGAACGTTTCAGGCGTTCGTTCATGCGGCAGCCAATGGTCTCTTTCCCAAGTTTTGCCCAGTACGGCTATGATATGGCAAACTGGTTCATACGCGGATACAAGAAATTCGGCCAGCAGTTGGGATTGTACAGCAACCAGGTTGAGTACAAGCCTTTGCACATAGGCATTGCTCTTGAAAGAATCAGTCCATGGGGAGGTATGATAAACAACAAAGTATTCTTTGTACATCTTGACCGCAGATTCGGAACTTCTGTCATTGACTTTGAGAACGATCCCCAGTACAAGCTCAAGTTTAACATTGACAACATGTTACAAGCAGAGCCTGCAGACAATAACTCTGATTCCAATACAGAATACGGATACTGATTATGAGACATCTGAGAATAATTATACTGTCTGCTATTCTGTCTATGGTTCTGGCACCGGCACGTGCTCAGATAGGAAATCTGCGCGGCACATTCAGCATGGGTGTGAACGGCGGAGCCTCCTTGAGCAAGATGGACATTGTGCCGTCACTCAGACAACAGTTCAATGTTGGCAAAACTTTCGGTGTTACTTTGCGTTACTCTTCTGAGAAATACTTTTTCTTTGCCTGCAGCGCACAGCTTGAATGCAACTACATTGAACGCGGCTGGAAAGAACTTATCGAAGACGGTTCAGGGAACCAGTACAGACATACGGCAAACTACGTTGAAATTCCGTTCATGGCAAGGCTGGCTTTGGGAAGGGAATTCTACGGTGTTCAGGGATTTCTTGAGATTGGTCCTCAATTAGGTTTTCTTTTGTCTGACCGCGAAGAGAAATACGGAACAGAGCCATGGGATATAAGCAACCGTCCGGCAAGCTCAAAGCTGACTTACGGCAAAATGTTTGAAAACGACTTTGAATACGGAATTGTAGGAGGAGCCGGTATTGAACTGAAAACACGCATAGGAGGATTTTTCCTTGAAGGGCGCTACTATTTCGGACTGTCAGACGTCTATCACAATACAAAAGTTGACTCTTTTGCCCGCTCGGCAAACACAAGTATTGTTATAAAGACAGGTTGGATTATTGACCTGGTACGCTAAGAGACAATAAAAAAAATTTGCTAACAACAATAATAAAGTGTACTTTTGCACTCACAATCCCCAATATATGAGCAAGCACGTTGTTAATATTATGATATTCAGCTTGTTAGTGCTGGTTTTGACATCGTGTACAGGCTATAACAGAATATTACGTTCTGCCGATCATAACTACAAATATGAAATGGCAAAATCTCTGTTTGTTGAGGGGCGTTACACAGCTGCATCAAGTTTGTTGGAAGAGAGTCTGGTAATGTACAACGGAAAAGCAAACGCGGGTCAGGCTGTATTTCTTTTAGCCAACTGCTACTACAACATGGGTGACTATGTTTCAGCGGCACACTACTTTAAGAACTACTACCGCTCTTTCCCAAATGAGAAACAAGCTGAATATGCAATGTTCATGGCCGGCATGAGCCTGTACCTGGACACTCCGGATCCACGTCTTGACCAGAGCAGTACACGTACGGCAATTGCGGAATTCCAGAGTTTTCTGGACTACTTTCCATACGGTGAACATGCAACACAGGCCAGCAACCTGATTTACGAAATGTACGACCGTCTTGTAGAAAAGGAGTACCGCTCAGCGCAACTCTACTACAATTTGGGAAACTATATGGGTAACAATTACCAGTCAAGCATACAGGTAGCACGCAATGCAATAATTGAATACCCGTATACAAGGTACAAGGAGGATCTTTCAATACTTATTCTGAAAGCACAGTACAAAATGGCTCAGGAGAGTGTAGTTGAAAAGAAACTTGACAGATACAGAGCAACCATTGATGAGTACTACGCCTTTATGAACGAATATCCCGACAGCAAATACAAGGACGAGGCGGAGCGCATATTCAAGAATGCAACAAAATATGTAAACAACTGATATATATCAAAATAATATGGATTTTAAGAAAACAAACGCACCTACAAACACAACCACACAGGATTTGGTGAACTTTGTACAAGAAACAGGCAACATTTATGAAAGTGTTGCTATCATGGGCCGCCGCGCCAATCAGATTGCAGTTGAAATGAAAGAAGAACTCAAATCAAAACTTGAAGAGTTCAGTTCTACATCTGACAATCTGGAAGAAGTTTTCGAAAATCGTGAGCAGATTGAGATTTCACGCTATTACGAGCGTCTGCCAAAACCTACTCTGATTGCTACACAGGAATTCAAGGATGGTAAAATCTACCACCGCAACCCTGCAAAGGAAAAAGAGCAGTATTGATAGACTATGCCTATTAAGTTTTACCTGCACCAACTTTGGCTCATTGCAGCTTTTGCTCTGATTGTTGCCGATTTGTTTCTGCCTATTGCCATGTTCGGCAATCAGGAAGGTTCGACAGCATTGCTTACCAACTTCAGAATACTCTATGTTGAGGGAGCAAAAAGTGCCGCTTTCTGGGCTTTGGGTGTTATTCTGATATGCACTGCGCTAATAAATCTGTTTGAGTTGCTGCTGTCCGGGTTTCAGAATTTCACACTTCAGAAAAGAAGTCTGGTGCTCAGTACCATTTTGATAGCAGGTTATTACGTGCTCTACCTTATTTATATTCTCTGCATGAAAGCAGACGCAAGCTACACTATAACGTACGGCACATTATTTCCTGTTATTGCCTTGATATTCAACGTTATGGCTTTCCGCGGCGTTTGCAGCGCAGAAGCTCAGATTATTAAAGATTCATTCCGTCTGCGTGATTAACCGCGCATCCCGTGCATGGATTTTCAACTTGAATCACCATTCATTCCCACCGGAGATCAGCCGCAGGCTATTGAAGAGCTGACCCGGGGGCTGGAAAGTGATATACCGGCACAGACACTGTTGGGAGTCACCGGTTCCGGCAAGACTTTCACAATTGCCAACGTCATCAAGAATTACGGGCGCCCCACCCTTGTGCTGAGTCACAACAAAACCCTTGCAGCCCAGCTTTACAGCGAATTCAAATCATTTTTTCCGCATAATGCCGTAGAGTATTATGTGTCCTATTATGATTATTATCAGCCCGAGGCCTACATCCCGCAGTCTGACACATACATCGAGAAAGACCTTGCCATCAATCAGGAAATAGACAAGTTGCGTCTGGCGGCCACATCGGCTTTGCTTTCAGGCAGAAACGATGTCATAGTAGTATCGTCGGTAAGCTGCATCTACGGCATGGGCAATCCGTCCGATTTCTACAATAACGTAATTGATGTAGATCTTGGAATGAAAATCAACCGCGATGCCTTGCTGCTGCGCCTTGTTGCAAGTCTTTATACCCGCAATGACATAGAGTTGTCACGCGGAACGTTCCGTGTTCGCGGAGACCAGGTTGAAATAAACCTTGCATACGCCGATTCTGCAATAAGAATTGATTTCTGGGGTAACGAAATTGAACGCATAGAAGAGTTTGATCCTGAAACCGGGTTTACCCTGAACACATATGACTCATACAAGATTTATCCGGCCAACCTGTTCATGACAACCCAGCAGAGCCAGATTGATGCTGTAAAGAAAATTCAGGATGACCTGGTGGATCGTGTGGCCTATTTTCAGGAAATTGGCAAGCCGTTAGAGGCAAAACGCCTGCAGGAGCGTGTGGAATATGATCTGGAAATGATCAAGGAGTTGGGACACTGTTCCGGAATAGAAAACTATTCACGTTATTTTGACGGACGTGAACCTGGGTCAAGACCATACTGTCTGCTGGATTTCTTTCCCAAAGATTATCTGCTGGTAATAGACGAAAGTCATGTAAGTGTGCCGCAGATACGTGCCATGTATGGTGGAGACCGCGCGCGCAAGGTCAATCTTGTTGAATACGGATTCCGTCTGCCTGCGGCAATGGACAACAGACCTCTCAAATTTGAAGAATTCACCGCACTTACCAACAAGGTAATATATGTGAGCGCCACTCCGGCTGATTACGAACTGCAGGAATCAGGCGGTATTATTGTTGATCAGGTAATACGTCCTACCGGACTGCTTGACCCCGTCATAGAAGTACGTCCAAGCAAGAATCAGGTAGATGACCTTATGGAAGAGATCACATTGCGTGCGGAACACAACGAACGCACACTGGTAACAACTCTGACCAAACGAATGGCAGAGGAACTTACCATATACCTTACAAATAACGGAATACGCTGCAATTACATTCACTCAGACGTTGAGACAATGGACCGCGTACAGATTATGACAGATTTGCGCGCCGGATCGTTCGATGTTCTGGTTGGTGTAAACCTGTTGCGCGAAGGTCTTGATTTGCCTGAAGTTTCTCTTGTTGCCATACTCGATGCCGACAAAGAGGGTTTTCTGCGTGACCGCCGTTCACTGACACAAACTGCAGGACGTGCGGCAAGAAACATAAACGGAAAAGTAATTCTTTATGCCGACAAAGTTACAGAGAGCATGAGTCTGACCATTAAAGAGACCGAGCGCCGCCGCGCAAAGCAAATGGCATACAACAAAGAACACGGCATAACTCCAAAGCAGATAAGCAAAGCAATTACGGCATCGGTACTGCCGGCAGGATATGGAAAGAAAGATCCTACGGAATATAAACTGGAAAAAGAAAATGCCACCGCAGCATTACAGGATCCTGTAATACGTTCAATGAATGCGGATCAGCTGCAACGTGCCATTGAACGCACAAAACGTCTTATGGAAGAATGTGCCAAAAAGATGGATTTCCTTGCAGCAGCACAATACCGCGATGAAATGTTCAAACTGGAACAGGTAAAATCAGAGAGGAAGGCACGTTGAAACAACACAACCGTCAACAACAACAGTTGTAAGGCTCACATCCTTTCTTGAAAGAATGTCTTTTATAGTTTCGGTATCAATTCCCGTACCTGAATATTTGGACAAAGCCTCCTTTTTTGTCCAATACTCCAGAAATGTACGCTCTGGGCTGGCGGCAGACAATATGGTCTGACACTCCTGAGGGTTGCACACATAACGTATCAGTTTTTCATCAACTTTACGTTCCATGCATTCAATGTCTACCCCTATTTCCGATGTGGACACCGCACATACAATACCGGCCTTGCAATGACTCAGACTGAAGTATATGCCGGGATAGTTTTTCAGGAAAGGTTTGCCATGTTCATTATACTCAAACTCTGGCATCCCAGCCAGCATGCCAAGATCTTTCAAAGCCTTCACAAGCAACAGATATGCAACCGCATTTTCTATTCTGCCCTGCAAAAACTTATAAGAAAGCATCTGCTTTCTCCTCCATTCAGGGAAAAAGCAGATGCATTTATCTATAAACTCCTGACCAAGTAACTGAGGTTTGGTAAAGAGATAGGTTTTAACCATTACTTTCTGTAATCGTCTCTGATTACTATTTCAAAGAAATAATACTTGTTGGAACCAAACTGAAGTTCGTCCTGGAAAGACTGGTTTGACTTTGTTTCCTTGTTCTCTGTCTTGAGCGGCATATGCTGTACAAACTCGCGCAGATACTGTGAGAAATTACCCCATCTGATTTCCTTTATGGCCTTGATAGGTGTTGTTTCAGGGCTTGCCCAGTCACCTTTGAAGAGCCACTCCTTTGAGTTATGTACATAATAATAGATACTGATGCCGTTGACATCTGTTCCGCTGGGAGACATCTTGTGTCCGATAGCTGTCATATAGCCTGGGATATCTGTAGCATACAAAACGTTGATTTCTTCATCTGTAAGAGTTTCCGGGAATACAATGGAAGACAGAGTTGAACCTGAGCCCTGTGTATAAACAGCACGGTCACCCTCAGCAAGAACAATACCTTTTTTCTTAGGAGCTTTTTCTTTAGCTGCATAAGTTGATACACTCATAGTCATAAGACCAACTGCCAGAATCAAAGACAGTGAGAGATTTAATTTTCCGATTTTCATATAATTAAGTATTTAATAAATTCCAATTGGTTCAAAGTTATCCATAAATCACAGAAAAACAAACAAAAAACAAAAAAAACTATTAAAAACACCAAAAATACATTTACCTTTACACGGATGTTATTAAAAAATTATAAAATGAAATTCACTTCAAAACAAATCACAAAAGTATTCGCAGCAATACTTATACTTGCAGGAAATGTTCAGGCACAGGAAAAGTTTCCCTATCAGAATCCTGAACTTTCACCGTTGGAAAGAGCGCAGGATCTTTGCTCAAGACTTACACTTGAAGAAAAGGCAAAACTTATGCTTGACCAGTCAGAGGGCATTGACCGTCTTGGCATTAAACCGTTCTACTGGTGGAGCGAGGCTCTGCACGGAGTTGCAAACCAGAATGACATTACAGTCTATCCGGAACCTATAGGAATGGCGGCATCGTTCAATGACGAACTTGTATATAAAGTATTCAGTGCAACCAGCGACGAGATGCGTGCCACATATCACGAGAACCGCCGCAACAATGTACCGGACCGCCGTTTCCTTGGTCTTTCGGTATGGACTCCAAACGTAAATATATTCCGTGACCCGCGCTGGGGACGCGGCCAGGAGACATACGGAGAGGATCCGTACCTGACAAGCCGCATGGGTGTGGCTGTTGTAAAAGGCCTGCAGGGACCGGAAGATTCAAAATACAAGAAACTTCTTGCCTGTGCAAAGCACTTTGCCGTTCACAGCGGACCGGAAAGCAGCCGTCATACGGACAATATTACCAATGTTGATCCCCGTGACCTGTTCGAGACTTATCTGCCGGCATTCAAGGCAACTGTCCAGGAGGGCGATGTAAGAGAGGTCATGTGTGCATACCAGCGTCTTGAAGACGAACCGTGCTGCGGCAGCAACCGTCTGTTGCAGCAGATACTGCGCAATGACTGGGGTTTCAAATATCTTATTGTATCAGACTGCAGCGCCATATCGGATTTCTGGCAGACACATAAATCGTCAAGTGACGAACGTCATGCCGCAGCCGTTGGCGTACTTGCCGGCACAGATGTTGAATGCGGCTACGATTATGCCTACGAGGCTGTTCCGGAGGCCGTAAAGAACCACCTGATTTCTGAAGAAGAGGTTGACAAGCGCATTGTAAAACTGCTTGAAGGACGTTTCTCTCTTGGAGAGATGGATGACCCCGAACTTGTGGAATGGTCAAAGATTCCTTTCAGCAATGTTTCCTGCAAGGAGCACCGTGCACTTGCCGTTGAAATGGGACGCCAGACAATGACCTTGCTGCAGAACAATAACAACGCACTGCCGCTCAGCAAAAAGAGCAAGATTGCCCTTATAGGTCCAAACGCAGACAATCAGATTATGCTGTGGGGAAACTACAGCGGTACTCCAAAGTATTCAAAGTCCATTCTGAAAGCTGTTGAGGAAAAGATTGGAAAGAGCCGTGTTGTATATATGCAGGGATGCGACTACGTTGACAACAAAGTTGTTACATCTCTTTACAGCCAGTGTTCAATAAACGGCAGTACCGGACTGAAAGGAACGTTCTGGAACAATACCCGCCGCCAGGGTGACCCTGTTGCCACACTGCAGGTAACAAAACCGCTCAACGTATCAACATTCGGCAATTATCCGTTTGCTCCCGGCGTGAATCTGACTGAGTTCTCTGCATACTACGAAACATATTTCCGTCCTACAAAGACACAGACTGTAGTAATACAGTACAACGGTTGCAGCAACTACCAGATTGCAGTCAACGGAAAGGTTCTGTACAGAAACAATACATGGCGCAACGACAAAAAGAACATTTATCTTGATGTTGAAGCCGGTAAGGAGTATCACATTGAACTTACATACGCACATATTCCTACATACAACGCCAACCTCTATTTCAACATAGGTACTGAAAAGGTAATTGACTACCAGGAGATAATCAACAAACTGAAAGGTATTGAAACTGTTGTATTTGCAGGCGGTATAGCTCCGTCTCTTGAGGGTGAGGAGATGCCTGTAGAGATAGAGGGTTTTGCAGGCGGAGACCGTACTTCAATTGAAATGCCAAAGGTTCAGCGTGAATTCCTGAAGGCTCTGAAAGAGGCAGGCAAGAAGGTTATTCTTGTTAACTGCTCAGGTTCAGCCATTGCTCTTGAGCCTGAAACACAATGCTGCGATGCCATACTCCAGGCTTGGTATGCCGGTCAGGAGGGCGGTATTCCAATTGCCGATGTCCTGTTCGGTGACTATAACCCAAGTGGCAAACTTCCTGTCACATTCTATAAGAACGATGCCCAGTTACCTGATTTCAAGGACTATTCAATGCGCGGCCGCACATACCGTTACTTTGACGGTGAACCATTGTTCTCTTTCGGTTACGGTCTGAGTTACACTACATTCCAGATAGGAAAAGCTGCATTTGACAAAAAGAGCATGACAGACAGCCAGAGTCTGACCATTACTGTTCCAGTAACAAATACAGGCAAACGTGCAGGTGCAGAGGTTGTTCAGATTTACATAAAGCGCACTGCAGACGCCGACGGCCCCATCAAATCTCTGAAAGCATTCAAACGTGTTGAACTCAAGGCAGGAGAAACAAAGAATGTTGAAATAACACTTGCCGCCAATGCATTTGAGACATTTGCTCCGGAAGTCAACAACCTTGCCGTTATGCCGGGTGAATACCAGATATTCTACGGCAACAGTTCAAACGAATCTGACTTGCAGAAAGAATTATTTACTATTACTGAATAAGCTGCAAAAAACACCCAGTGAACCAAATACGGTGAACGGAACCCGTCACCTGCTCACGTGAGGTAACCCCGACCGTGTTGCGATTCAGCGCAAAACACCGCACCGTCTACGGTGTTTTGCAGTTTATGTGGGGGACCGTGTTGTCTTTACCTGCATTTTTCAACACCGTCCACTAACACACGACAACATCTGGTGTTGGCGTACGGCGGCATAGGTGGCATAGGGGGAACATCTTATAATAGAAAACTCCAGCCGCGGCGCCCATAGCAACCAGCAGACTGGAGTTTTTGTATTGGTTGGTGAATGATTGCTGTCTGTTACAAAGCTGCAGCCTGTTCCTTTGTCAGACCTGTGTATTTGCAAATAACATCAGTATTCAAGCCATCTGCCTTCATTTTGCGTGCAGTTTCAAGTTTACCTTGCTCCAGTCCTTCTGCACGGCCTTCTGCGCGACCTTCTGCACGGCCTTGTTCACGGCCTTCTGCACGGCCTTGGGCGCGACCTTCTTCACGGCCTTGTTCCAGTCCATCTGAGTGGCCTTGTTCAAAGCCTTGGGCACGACCTTCGGCCAAGCCTTGTTCAGTAGCTTTACGCAATGCACATTTCATCTGTGCACGTTTGTCCATTTCCGTTACCATATCCTTTATGTATTTTGTTTTGACCTCTGACGGCATCTCTGCCAACTCACTCTGCTGAGCTAACTTGGCCCATATTCCTTGCGCAAAACCATCGGGCAAATCTTTCAACTCATGCATGTGACGAATACAAAAATAGAATCTTTCTTTGTCATTGTCAATATCTTCCCACTTTTTGTTGAATTTATTCAGTTCAACAAAGACAAAATGCAGGTTGTCTGTCATGAGTTCATGTGTGCGGTCTTCGCGCAAGGAGTAACTTGAAAGTACACTCCCGTCCCAATTTGCTGCATGTGGTCTTGAAAAGGCGTCTAATGATATCACATATACGGGTTTTAATGTGTACTCTTCCTGTCCTACAGCAATCTGGTTCTGTATGCAATACGTGGAGTAATAGAGGCATCGGTCAGAAAACCAGTCCTGTTCCTTAACCTGCACCTCAACATCAATGTAGGTTCCGTCTGCAAGGCGGCACGATACATCAAACACGCTGTTCTTAAGGTTCTTGGCAAACGACACTTGCCGCTGCTTGTAGAATTCCAGCCCTTCTATATGCAGGTGGGGCAACAGTTCGTTCAGAAGTGCAATCAGCAGATCTTTGTTGGATTCCTGGCCGAACACCCATTGGAAGGCCACATCGTTCATAAGGTTAACGTACTTGCCGCAGATTTCGGGAATCTGGGCGTTTTCACTCTCTTTGTGAGAAAAAGTTTTTTGTTTCATTACTGGTATTATTAATAGTTTTTTCGTTACGCATGTCTTCCGGCCGGCTAGTTTCATGGTTACATTATGGCCGTTGGACATGGTTCAGATTATCTCAAACACAAAGATATGGCATGGAAACGGCATCTGCAACAGGTAGTGAAAGAAATTAAATACTGCTGCTGGTGCCCTCAGAATAGTCTGTAGACGGGGTGACGGTATTCTTCTTGCACGAACATTCTCAAAAACCCGCCATTTTGCCCAAGATGGTGCCCAAAACGGTTGCAACATGGGCATATGAAGGTGTTTTTGCACATGTTCCAAATGGAATACTGCTGCTGGTGCCCTCAGAATACCTTGTGGACGGGGTGACGGTATTCTTCTTGCACGAACATTCTCAAAAACCCGCCATTTTGCCCAAGATGGTGCCCAAAACGGTTGCAACATGGGCATATGAAGGTGTTTTTGCACATGTTCCAAATGGAATACTGCTGCTGGTGCCCTCAGAATACCTTGTGGACGGGGTGACGGTATTCTTCTTGCATGAACATTCTCAAAAACGCGCCATTTTGCCCCAGATATTAGGGAAGGTGTTACCGAAATCATTGATCATACCGGCAAAGGAATGGTGATGCTGGGATGTACAGAGGGGCACGCCCACTATCTGATGAGCAACGGCATAGCCTATATGGGAGGCCTCTCCGTCAGTTATTCGGACAGCGTCGGGGATTTTCTGGACAAATTGAAGACCGCATACAGCGAGGCCAAGTCTTCCGGCAAATCCAGCATCTACAATATCCTTTGGGGCTCTGTGGCGTTGATTTTGGTCTCTTGTAAAGAGACAAACATTTGCAATTACTTTGATTCAAGCAACTGCGGAAGAAGGTCAAAAATTTGAGACAGCGTGGAAATTCTGTACGGGGTTTCCACGTTTTCAGTTTTTTCCCACTGATAGCCGTCAACCTTGAGCCATACAGCACGCATGCCCAGAGCAAGTGCCGGAGCAATATCGTTCTTGTATGAATCGCCAATGACAATGGGACTTACACCGGGCGGCAATGAGCGGGCGCCTATTTTGAATATTTCCGGATCAGGTTTTCTTATTCCAACCGATGCCGACTCAACTACAGAATCAAAATATTTTTTCAACCCGAATTCTACAAGTACTGTGTCAATATTTCCATAAAAGTTAGAAACAAGTACCATATGAGCCTGTTCTGCACAGAAATTCAGTACTGGAACCGTAACATTTTCAATGATATTCTTTACACGCATGTAACAGTAATTGGCTACATAGTTCAGTTTATCTATGTCAATGTCAATACCGAATGACTCTTTCAGAAATATTCTGTGAATGGCTGTTTTTTTCTGAAGCACAGAATAGAACGAATCTGCCGGCCTTATATGTTTGTCCTGTTCAAGCGCACGTTCTGTCTTTACATAAACCAGGCGCAACATATCCTGATCAATATCTATACCGCATGCACTATATGCCTCTTTAAACATAAAGAACCAATGTACACCATTGGTATCCAGGGTTCCTCCGTAGTCAAATATCAGTCCGTTCGTCATGAGCATTTTTTGAGAAAAACATAAGCACAACACCTATCACAATCCATATCATTTCTCTGACACGGGTAACAAGAGCGGTAAAAAGCCCTACACCTGAACCTATATTCAGAGAATACGCTGCAGCAGCCACACTACCCTCTTTAGAGCCCAACTGCATAGGAATAAAGAAGAGTATATTGCTGAACAACGATGAGAATGCAACTATAATGTATGCGTCAGCGTATGTGCAACCGGGCATAATGCAGCGCATTATCAGCCAATATTCCACACAGCCTACCACACGCGCCAAAAATTCAAGCGACAGAGATTTGCAGAACGCCGCTTTACCGCATGAACGCAACATGGATATTCTTTTATCAGTATTGCTGATTTTTTCCGCATTTCTTTCAGTAAAACGCATAATGGGCTTACCTATGAAAGGCAGGCGGGCGCATAACTTTAAGAGTTTCATTAAAAATCCGTTGTCATACCCTTTTCTGAACAGATAAACGGTAAGTGCAAAAACAACGGCAAAGACAGCTACGCAGATAATCAATGGAAGAGACAGAGCGTATTTGCCGGGATTGAAAAAATGAAGAGTAATGTAAAGCGGCACCGCACTCATCCAGAACCAGAAATGCGAATATATGTGCATCATTACGTACAGAACAACAGAACTTGTTGCACGCTCAATACCTATGTATGGTTTGAGTGCAAGTATTCTGTACGGTTCTCCGCCCATCAGTCCGAAAGGTGTTGTATAATTCAGAGCAAAACCGGAAACAGTCATTCCAAGAACAGGACAGAACCGTACCTTGCTCTCACCATGATTTATGATAATCTGCCACGAACGGGCATTCATTATGTAGATTACAAGCCACAACAGAACACATACAGGGAATATAATTCCTGTTTGCTGCAGCATCTCTTTTATCTGAGCCCAGGAGACATCAAAAGTGAGCAGCATTACCACAACAGCGGCAACGCCGAACAACAGAAAACAATATTTTACTGCCTTTTTCAATATTTTCCCTGAGTTATACCGTTTGCAATGCGCTTGCAGATATTTTCATGCTTTATTCTGATAATAATCCATATCAGACTCATTACACATATCTCGAAAAGCAGGTATATCCACTCCGCGCCCATCAGTACAGATATGTACATTACAATAATGCGGGTGTTGAATGTAATTACATTGTCCCAGAACAGAATAGGTTTTGTAGCGGTACAGAAATCGTCACGCAAAGCCTGCGGCAGATCATTGCCGTAGCGTTGTTTTACCATATTGAACAGAGTCTGGAAATGCGGAGTCTGTTTTTCCTGACGCCTTGTATAACTTCTGTAGAAAATACAGGCCAGTTTCCAGATAAACTGAGTGCGGAATGATGCCGCCTTAACCTGACCGTCAACCTTGCTGCTGTCTGTAAGTTCGCCGCTGCCACTTTGGAACCATAAATAGATATTGCGATGGTAGTCCGACAGTTCCACCTGATTCTTGTGACATATTGCTCCTGAAAGGAAGAATGCCAGCCAAATCCACACGCCCCATTTGATTCCAAACTCAAAAGGTAACGGGTATAAAGAGATATACTGAGTCTGCAGACGCAACACTATTGCCAGATACATGGCAAAGAACCACACATCGCCGGAAAAACCGTCAAGCAGACGTCCCAACTGCGATGTTTTACCGCTCATACGTGCAAGCTGGCCATCGGCACTGTCCAGAATATTGGCAAATATCATTGAGCCCACACCTATCAAGCTCCACTTGAGTTCTCCAAAATAAAAACAGAATCCTCCGAATGCGCCTATTACCATGCTTATTATTGTCACAACATTTGGGTGCATTCTCAAAGCATTGCAAAGCAATGCCATCACAAAACCGCACGGACGTGTGAACCAGATATCTAAAAACTCTTCGGTGTCTTTTGATTTGTATGTGCTTTTAATTTTCTTTTCCATTTTCAGCTATATTACATTCCTTTTGAACCATATCGGCAATTCTGACAGCGGCAGTTTCTCTGCACATGCTGAAACTGGGCCAGTCGTTCACATCTATCAAAGTAAGTGTACCGCTTGGCGATACTATCACATCACCTCCGAATACAGAGAGACCTGTTTTTTCTGCCACAGTCTTTACCAAAGCATTCAACTGCTCCAAGTCAAATGCATATTCATGTTCCGAATCGTTATGGGAAATTTCTCCAAATCGGCTATTTGCGGCAGAAACATAGCACCACCCTACAATCTGGATTCCTACCGCATAGAATTTCACAACACAGCCGTTAATATGCTCTGTCACCACTATCTTGCCTTTCAGTTCCGGACAGCAATCCCTGTTTTCAACAAAAAAGGCTTTCCGGTCTGTTTTTACCCAGCACGGATAACTGTTCCATTGGTTTTTCAACTGTTCTACTGAATCAAAAACAGAAGCTTTCAAACAGTTTTTGTTGATAAATTTCAAAACAAACCACTGTCTTGAACGTGTTTTGCACAAATTGACGGCAGTAACCGGATTTATTATTGTTGAACCGTTATACTGCAATGCGGCCAAAGCCAGCAGCGATGCCTTGTTACGGGCCATGCTCAGTACAACCTGCGGTGTATTGTCCTGTTCAAACAGAGTTCTGTTGCTACACAGTTTGTTTTCAGAGACCAGTTCGGTTTCATATCCTCTGTTCTGCAATTCTTTCTGAACAGATTCAATAATGGCGGCATCGGCCTCTATACGACCGCGGGACCAATATGTAGAACGGGTTACTAAAAGAATCATAACAGGAAACGCTGTGCCACCTCTATGTCGGTTGCATGATCAACATCTATTACCTTGCCAAAACGGAAAGCCTGAACATCAAGACCATTGTCTATAAGTGCACGCTGGAAATTCCGCATACGGGACATGCCCTGTGTTACAGTGCGTTCAAGCACATTGAATGACTGGCTGTCCAATCCGTAGATTCCCGCAGAAACATGACTGCAACTGCATTTCTGATCATAATAGCCTTGAATCACGTTTTGGTTGTCTACATCTACAAACAGAGGCTTTTCATCGTCCACAAAGGGAGTAATGCCCATTAAAGCATTGGCATTGCTGCATCTGCATGCGTTGATGTATTTTTTGAAATCAGCAGGATCAAATACAGTGTCAACCGTTGTTACAACCACACGGTCCACATTCCGGCATATACCTGTTTTTGCAAGTTCATACAGGCTGTGCATGGAACTTGGCGTATCTTTTACAACAAGGTTAACGTCAATACCAAAATCAGTATTCATCAGATAGTCACGCGTCTGGGTATTGGAAGTGTTTACTATCACATCAACACACCCGGCGCCATTATCTGCAAACTGTTCAATAAGACGCCCTATCATAGGTTTGCCATTGATAACAATCATGGGTTTGGGCTGCAGTATGCCCTCCTGCTGAAGACGACTGCCAAGACCGGCCGCTATTATGGCGTAACCTAACTGCTGCATCTTAAAGATTGTTATTGTCCGTCATCTGCAGACTCCAAATTCACTTTATCGTCCTTACCGTCACGGTCAAAGAACTGTCTTCTGAGGGGATTTTTGTGAATTTCCTTGTCAAACTTGCGGGCATTATAGACATCTATTGCGGCATATATAGCCTGACGCATTGAATTTTCATTGGCAAGACCCTTACCGGCGATGTCGTATGCAGTGCCATGATCGGGCGATGTGCGGATAATGTCAAGACCTGCTGTATAGTTAACACCATTGTCCATGGCAATGGCCTTGAACGGGATAAGTCCCTGATCGTGATACATTGCCAGTACGGCATGGAACATACGGTAGCTGCCGTTGCCAAAGAAGCCGTCAGCAGAGAAAGGACCAAAGCACTGTATGCCCTGGCTTATCATATTGTCAATTGCAGGTTTGATGACTGTCTGTTCTTCTGTACCTATCAGTCCCATGTCACCCGCATGCGGGTTGAGTGCCAGAACCGCAATACGCGGGATTTCAATGCAGAAATCGCTGCGCAGAGTCTTGTCCAGTATCTTGATTTTAGACTCTATCATTGTCTGCGTAATAGTCTGGGCAACCTTTGTTATAGGAACGTGAGTTGTAACAAGAGCTACACGCAGATCCTGATTCATCAGAATCATGAGCGGGCCTGTTTCACTGGGGAATTTCTGAGCCAGATATTCTGTATGGCCAGGGAACTTGAACTGATTGCTCTGTATGTCGCTCTTATTGATAGGAGCAGTTACAAGGACATCAATCATACCCTCCTTCAGTTCCATGCTTGCGCGCTCCAAGGCATCGAACGCAGCCTTGCCGGCAGCAGCACTTGGAACTCCGAATTCAACCACGGCATCGTCATTGCTGCAATTAACAAGATTCAGACAATTGTCTTTTGCCTGAAGAGCAGATTCAACCAGCTGGAAATTCAACTGGGATTCAATGGATTTTATGTGATACGTAACAACTTTCGGAGAACCATAAAGAACAGGAGTGCAGATTTCAAACATCTCCGCATCGGCAAATGTCTTCAGGATTACCTCCAATCCTACTCCGTTTATGTCTCCCTGCGTTATTCCAACTTTAATCTTTTCCATATTATTATATGCTTTCTTCTACTATGTCAATATTTTCAAGTTCAATTTCAATAACTTCCTGTTCGCCGTCCTGATTATATTCAGGCATGCTCAACGTATACAGAGCAGACTCCATCATACGTATCATATCGCGTTTGTCATGCTCCGGAGCATAGACAAAACCTTCAACCACAATTACACGGTTGTTCCTGACATCAACACGCGACATTGAAACAAACGGGCCGCCCATGTGATAGTTCTGCATGTTCCACAGACCACGCGCAAGAAATACATATTCATCTCCTAAAGAGCTGTCGTAAACACGCACGTATTCGGCAGTTTTCATATATTGTCCGGCCTTTGGTCCGGGCACGTTCTCTTTCAAGACAGAGTCGCGTTTATGGATAAAATAGTCTTTTGTAAAGGTATTAGGGTCGGTATAGGGATATGTATACATTACAAAATACATATCCTTGTCATCTTTACGGTCGGTTGCAGCCCAGAAGAAGTCTTTTGCTTCCTTATACTTTGCAAAGTCAACAGGCAGACAGATATGGCAGCCGAACATTTTTTCTACAGTCTGGTCAACATGCATGTTGTAACGTTCACGCAGGAACTTGGCTTCACGCGCAAGTTCTACACGGGTAAGAAAATCCACAATAGTACGTTCATTGTCACGCGCAAAGTTTGCCAGTGATTCCTGTGTAGGAGCCTGCAGGGTCAATACTATCTGATCACGCGCATAGACATTGCGGCTGTACTTCATTTTGGGTTCAGTATAGATGTCCGAAACATTAACCATAACAATGCTGCGGCAAAATTTGGTTGAATTGAGCCTGTCACTGGTAACCTTTGATACCGTAAATGAAGGCTCAACCTGAGCAACACCTATAACTTCGGAGTGCAGCACATCAATAACAGCCTTGCCCGCAACTCCGGAGAGAACGGGGGCATCGGCCACAACAAGAACATCGTACGGAGCACCGGCACAGGAGGGTTTGTATATGCCTCCGTTCTTATCTTTGCAAGAAGCAAACAGTGCACACAATACGCATATCAATACTGGTATTATTCTATTCTTCATATCACTCAATTTTATTTTTTGACGACAACATACCACATGCAGCCCAGACATCTTCTCCACGCGATGCACGAATGGTTGAAAATACTCCGTGTCCTGTCAGATAGTCACGGAAAGCTATCATTTGAGCTTCAGGAGATGGTTTGAATGGAACATCGGGAATGGCGTGATACCTTATCAGATTAACTCTGCAGCTTAAGCCTTCCAATGTTTTCACAAGTTCTGCGGCATTGGCAAGAGAGTCATTCACACCCTGAAACATTGTATATTCAAAGGAGAGACGGCGCTGGTGACTGAAATCATACCTGCGCAGCACTTCCAGCATCTCAGTCATTGAAAAGGCCTTCTCGGCAGGAACAAGACTTTCACGCAACTGGGGGTTTGACGCATGCAGGCTTACCGCAATATGACAGTCGCAACCTTCGATAAGCTGTTTGAGTTCACGGCGCAGACCTACGGTAGATACTGTAATACGCTTGGGACTCCACGCAAGTCCCCATGGTGAAGTAAGAATCTCTATGGTCTTAAGAACCTGTTCCAGGTTGTCCAGAGGTTCGCCCATACCCATGAATACAAGATTGGTCAGTTCTACACTGCCAGGCACAACCAAAATCTGGTTCATTATATGTGCCGATTTCAGGCTTGCGGTAAAATGCTGGGCGCCGGTGAAACAGAACTTGCAGCCCATTTTGCAACCAACCTGAGTGGATACGCAAAGAGTGGCACGGTTACCGTCAGGAATAAAAACCGTCTCTACATTATGAGGTGTATGGTCAGATGCAGCACCGATGCCGTCAACATCTACATTTATAAGAAACTTGCTGGTTCCGTCTGAACTGGTCACAGCATTTATAGGTCTTGACAGCCCTACCGTATAATTTTCTTTCAGCAACTCACGGTTTTTGAGCGAAAGATTGGAGAAATCATCAATGGAAACGGCACGTTTCTGGTAAATCCACTGCGCAATCTGTTTTGACGTAAATGCAGGCATTCCCAAAGAGTTTGTAACCTTGTGCAGGTCATCAAGTGTCATTCCTATCAACGGTATCTTTTCCATCTCAAAAACAAATATTGTGCGAAAATACAAAAAAAACTAATAGAGTGCAGAAATGGCAGCTGCAAGTGAAAGAGACTTTGTCTTGCCGGCATCAACCCATTGGGTTCCGGCAGGTTCATGATAAGCCATATAGCGCATAGAAACCGATGTGTTGATATAAAAGTCTGTTATGCCGAATTTGGACTCAGCAACTTTGTCAAGTTCTTCCAGCAGTCTGGCGCTCATCACATGATATCCCTGGAAGGAGTATTCAGAATAGATGCCACGAACCAGTTTTTCTTTGAAACCCTGTATGGGAGAACGTACTTCTCCGTTAATACGGTTAGTCCATCCTACAAGCACATCGTTTTTGTCAAAACAGAATGCACGGCTGCCCTTGCGCATAGATGTCATAAGCAGGGCGTCGGACTGTGCAGGATCAAAACTGTTATAGAAGGCATCAAGTCTGACTGTAGAGAAAATATCTACATTGCATACAAGAACAGGTAATCCGGTATTGAGTATGTGAAATGCCTGCCGTATTCCGCCGCCGGTATCGAGCAGTTCGGAACTTTCGTCGGAAACGGTGATATTCATGCCGAAATTATTGTTCTCTTTCAGAAAATCCTTTATCTGACCGGCAAAATGATGTACATTCACAACAACTGTGTCAAACCCGTTGTTACGCAGTTTCTGCAGTTGCCACTCAAGCATGGTCTTACCCGCCACACGCACCAGAGCTTTCGGCGTTGTATCTGTCAGTGGAGCCAGTCTTGTACCAAGTCCGGCTGCAAGCAATATTGCTGGTTTCATATTTTATTTTTGGCTATCAGTTCACGATGAATTACCAGAACATCAATTCTGTCACCATATTTTTCTCTCAGTATACGCGCAAGATTCTGGGCGGAATACACAGAACGGTGATGTCCGCCGGTACATCCGAAACTGAACATCAGGCTGTTGTATCCGCACTCCAAATAACGGTCAACCGCACTGAACGCCACAGGTGCTATTGACTGCAGCATACTGTCGGCCTGCCCTTTTTCCTTCAGAAAATCAATAACAGGCGCATCCAGACCTGTCAGATCACGATACTCTCTGTATAATCCGGGATTTTCCATGAAACGGCAGTCAAAGACAAATCCGCCGCCATTGCCTGAAACATCCTGCGGTATGCCGCGACGGTACGAAAAACTGAATATCCGCACGGTTAACCTGTGTGTGTCGATGTGGGCATCGCAATTCCATTCGGCTGGCAATGAACCAACAAGACTGCTCAAATAGGGAAAATCAAAAAGAGGATCCTGCAGAAGTTCCTTCAGCAGATTAAGTGCGGGAGCTATACTGACAACAAACATCTGTTTTCCCTGAATCAGTCCGCGGAAACCGTATGCGCCCAGCGTCTGTAAAGTACGCAGCAGCACACAGACCTTCAGACGCCTGTCAAAATCAACTCTGTCAACAGAGTCATATTGCTGCAGATGTTCAAAATAGACATCAATCAGATGCTTTTTCAATGAGTCCGGGAACATGGCACGGCCCTGCCACAGAAACGATGCCAGGTCATACTCCACCGGTCCAAGTCTTGCTCCCTGATAATCAATGAAAGCCGGTCCCTTTGCCGTAACCATAACATTACGTGACTGGAAATCACGCAGTACGATAGTGCGTACGGAACTGTCCAGATCCTTATCTTTCCCATACAGCAGGTCAAGAATGGAGTCAAATTCATCTTCAAGTCTGTTGTCATTGATTTCAAGACCGGTTCCTTTAAGGAACATATATTTGAAATAGTTCAGATCAAAACCTATTGAACGACGGTCAAAACGGTCTGTAGGATAGAATAACGAACTGTCAAATTCTCTGCCCTGATACTGGAATTCAAGCAGGAGAGTCATGCACCGCTCAAGAACATCAAGATACTCGCCTTCATATCCGTGCTCACCTTTCCTGCATGGTTCAAGCATCTCATAAAGCAGTGTTGAACCAAGATCTTCAATTATGTAAACCATCTGGTCCGGAGAAACTGCGTAGATATGCGGAACCGGCAATCCTTTGCTCCCGAAAAAATCCGTAAGGGCAAAAAATGCACGGTTTTCATGCACAGAATCGCCTGAAACGCCTATAAGAGAGCGTTTTGAAACGTCTTTGAGGGATGGCTGTTCAATCCTATAATATCTGCGCGGAGAGCCTGCCGCCGTCAGAAGAGTAACAGAGGACGGAGAGCCGCCGGCAAAGTTTTTATATAAATCCAGTAAAGTATTTTTCATTTAACGCCAAATTTACAACAAATGAGTGTATCTTTGGCACCCCAAAGTTAAAAATTATGTCAAACAAACCTTTTTCATGGATTCCGACCCTTTACTTTGCAGAAGGTCTGCCTTACGTATTGGTGATGACGGTATCTATTCTAATGTTCAAACAACTTGGTATAAGCAACACAGACATAGCCCTTTACACAGGATGGCTATACCTTCCGTGGGTTATCAAACCGTTGTGGAGTCCGTTCATTGACATATTCAAAAGCAAGCGCTGGTGGATTCTACTCACACAGTTCCTTATTGCAACAGGACTGGCCGGGATAGCCTTTCTTATTCCTACCACCAATTTTTTCCGGTGGACCTTGGCAATCTTCTGGTTGCTGGCTTTCAGTAGTGCCACTCATGACATATCAGCAGACGGATTCTACCTGCTCTCACTCAACAGCGGAGAACAGTCTTTGTATGTAGGCGTCCGCAGTACATTCTACCGTATTGCAATGATTACGGGAGAAGGCGGACTACTTATGCTGTGCGGACTGTTTGAAAAAAAGTGCGGTGATGCAACACGCGCGTGGAGCATAACTTTCCTTATTGCCGCCGGTCTTATGCTGCTGATTGCATTATATCACTGCGCAAGTCTGCCGCATTGTGAAACGGAACTGAGTTGCAGACCAACGGCAAGATATATCTGGGACGAGCTTATCGAGACTTTTGCATCGTTCTTTAAAAAACCAGATTTTTTTGCTGGTCTGCTTTTTATTCTTTTCTACCGTCTCCCTGAAGCTCTGCTGTCAGTTTCCACCAAACTGTTTCTGGTTGACAGCCCGGCAGACGGCGGTCTTGGACTGACTACCGGCGATGTTGGTCTTATACAGGGAACAATCGGAGTGATTGCTCTTCTGGCCGGCGGAATTTTAGGCGGTATAGCCATTTCTAAAAAAGGACTTGGATACTGGATATGGCCAATGATTCTTGCAATATCTGTTCCTGATGTTGTGTACCTTGTTCTGAGTTGTTTCCCAACGGACAACATTGCGGTGGTAGGTGCACTGGTAGGTGTGGAACAGTTCGGTTACGGATTTGGTTTTGTTGCGTACACAATGTACCTTATGTATTTTGCACAAGGTGAATACAGAACATCACACTACGCATTCTGTACCGGGCTTATGGCTCTTGGAATGATGTTGCCGCGTATGATTTCCGGAATAATGCAGGAATTCCTGGGTTACAGAATGTTCTTTGCGGTAGTCATGCTGTTGTGCACCGTAACCATAGGAGTTTCGTCCATAATCAGGTTCGATGCCGACTTTGGCAAAAAAACAAAAACTGCATAATTAATGATCAGGATCATAGCGGATTGCGGTTCAACCAAGTCGGACTGGGCGGTAATATGCAACGGTCTCACACAGTACATGTGTCAGGAAGCCGGCATAAACCCGTGCATACAACCGGAACAGGTTATAACAGATACCGTTATCAGCGTGTGGAGCAGGATATGCAGCAATGTACCTGAATGCCGCAAAGGCGTAGAATTCCACATATACTGTGCCGGCTGCTCAACTCAGAAAATCAAACTCGCACTGCAAATGTGTATTGAACGCTGTACCGGCACCCCGGCAGACCGCATTCATATTGAAAGCGACCTTACCGGTGCCGCACGGGCCGTACTGCAGGATGCCGCTGGTGTGGTTGCCATTCTTGGGACAGGCTCGGCCGCAGGATACTATGACGGAAACAGAATAACGGAATGTATTCCGTCTCTTGGTTACATTTTAGGAGATGAAGGCAGCGGGTCCTATTTTGGGAAACGCCTGCTTGGCGATTATTTCAAGAAACTCATGCCGCCACATGTTGAAGCCGCATTCCAGAACTTTGCAAAAGAGCTGCTGGAAGGACAGGATATGCTGGAAACAGTACTGCAAAACGTATACGGTGCTGACAAGCCCAACCGTTTTCTGGCTCAGTTTGTCAGATTTATGCAGGACAACATTGGCAACAAATATGTTCAGGACATTCTGTCAGAGGGATTTGCCACGCTTTTCCACCGCAATCTGGCCACATTCAGAACTGTAACAGACAGTGTGGCATTTGTAGGCTCCATTGCCTGCATATTCCAGGAAGAATTGGAAAAAACTGCTGCAGAACAGGGATTCAACATAAAAAATATAATCAGGTACCCTATCCAATCTTTAATATCCTATCATATTAAGCATTAACTTTGTAGAGAAATTACCGTCCGTACAAAATGGAACAAATGACACTAGTCACCGATTTGGCGCTTCTGCTTGTTACAGCAGGATTGACAACATTGGTATTCAAAGCTCTCAAGCAGCCTCTGATTCTGGGCTATATTGTAGCCGGTTTTCTTGTCGGTCCACACATGGGCCTTATCCCCTCAATCTCCGGAACGGAAAATGTTGAGCAGTGGTCTGAAATCGGCATCATTTTCCTTCTGTTTGCATTAGGACTTGAGTTCAGTTTCAAAAAACTTATCAAAGTAGGAAACAAAGCTCTTATTCTGATGTTGACCATTCTGGTAGGAATGACCATTGTAGGATTGGGTGTAGGCAAATTGCTGGGGTTCCAGTCAATGGAATGCATGTTCCTTGGAGGAATCATGTCCATGTCCTCTACCACCATAATCATAAAAGCATTTGAAGACCTCAAAATCAACAAGTTGCCATTCACACATGTAATATACGGAGAACTTATTATTGAAGATCTGGTTGCGGTTGTCCTGATGGTTCTGCTTTCAACAATGGCGGCAACCAAGCAGTTTGCCGGCAGTGAAATGCTTTGGGCGCTTGCCAAACTGTTGTTCTTTGTAGTATTCTGGTTTGTTGTAGGAATGTTCCTCATCCCTACAATTTTCAAGCGTGGCCGCAAATTCATGACAGAAGAAATGCTGACCATATTAGCTGTAGGACTCTGTTTTCTCATGGTTGTTCTGGCCAATCTTGCAGGTTTCTCAAGCGCTTTGGGAGCATTCATAATGGGTTCGCTTTTATCGGAAACGCTTGAAGGAGAAAAAATTGAACATTCAGTCAAAAGCATCAAAGACCTGTTCGGCGCCGTTTTCTTTGTGTCAGTGGGAATGCTGGTAGATCCGCACATCATTGTCCAATACTGGAGACCCATTCTTGTACTTACACTTGTTGTCCTTACCATGCGTCCTTTGTTTGCCACTTGCGGCGTATTGTTGGGCGGCAGCGGTCTGATGGCAGCGGTACGCAGCGGACTTTCCGTGGGTCTGGTAGGTGAATTCGGTTTCATTCTTGTAAGTCAGGGCGTAAAACTGGGAGTAATGGACGGCTACCTTTACCCTGTTATTGTAGCAGTTTCGGTAATCACCACATTCATCACCCCTATTATGATGAAAGCCGGAGAGCCTTTCGGTATATGGCTTGACAGACACCTGCCTGAAAAAGTAAGGATAGCACTGCGTCCAGCCCCTGAGGTAGTGAACAGCAAAGAAAAGAAAAGTCAATGGAAAAGGTTATTGTCACTATATTCTATCCGTGTAATAGTTTATGTTGTACTCATTACCGGTATTGCCATAGGATCAAATTACCTGCTGAACTACATTAACAGCAATCACCCGGAACTGACAGACTCAGGTTGGAAAAAACTTATCGGTCTTATTATCAACCTTGCCATATATATTCCCTTCCTTTCAGGTCTGATGAACTCCGGCAAAGAATATAAGACCATAATGAACAATTTATGGAAAGCCGGGGCACATAACCGCGGTCCATTGCTGGCACTGCTTCTGCTGAAAGTCACAATATGTCTGTACGGAGTATTCTACGCCATTTTCTGTTATTTCACATTGTCCATCTGGATTATCATTCCAATAAGCATTGTTGTAATTTTCCTACTCTACCTGATCAGAAAGGACATGCAGAAGATGTCATTCATAGAGGCGCGGTTCTTTGACAATATGGAAGAAAAAGAGCGCAAGGCCCGTGCTGACAAGCCTCTCACAACATCTCTCATGGATGTGCTTGCCGATAAGGACTTGCTCATTGAGACATTCCGCATCAGTTCCGATTCGCCTCTGATGGGCAAGCATATCAAAGATATTGACATCCATAAGAATTACAATGTGAACATACTCAAGATAATGCGCGGTTCGCATATCATCAATCTGCCAAAGGCTACAGAAATCATTTACCCTGCCGATGAAATTGTGGTCATCGGAGCTACACAGAACATAAAAGAATTCGGCAGCATTGCAACATTCTCAGAAACATTCAAACAGGCTCAGGATCTGTTCATAGGTACCTTTGTTCTTAATGAAAATTCATTCCTTGCCGGCAAAACCATACGCGACAGCGGTATGCGCAACACCGGTTGCACAATAATAGCACTTGAACGTTCCGGAAATTTCTACCTTAACCCCGATGCCGGCTTCTCAATAGAAATAGGAGACAGGGTATGGTTGGTAGGAGACGAAGCTGCATGCAAACGATTTGTCTAAATATATAGTCATGTCCACATTTCTTTGGCAAAGTATAGTATTCGGGCCCATTCACAGCCGCAGAGTGGGAAACTCTCTTGGTATCAACATATCCCCCTGCAACGGAAAGATATGCTCCTTTGACTGCATTTACTGCGAATGCGGCCGCAATCCTCATGGAGGACAGCGACTGTCTCTCCCGTCATACACCGATGTTGCAACAGCCATGGAGACGCGCTTTAGACAATTGCACCAAGCCGGAGAAAAGATTGATTCCATATCCTTTACCGGCAATGGTGAGCCTACCTTGCATCCTGACTTTGAACAGATTATCGGTAAAACGGTTGAATTGAGGGACACCTTCTTTCCAAATGCGCAGGTCAGTGTATTCAGCAATTCAACCAACCTGCATAAAGAGAGCGTCAGACGGGCTCTGAACAAGATTGACAATCCAATTCTGAAACTTGATACTCTCAACCCGGAGCTACTGCAGCTTATCAACGCACCGGCGGGAAACGTCACAATAGAACGCATCATGGAAAACCTGCGTCTTATGAAAGGAGAATATATTCTGCAGACCATGTTCCTCAGAGGAGAGTACGATGGCATAAAGTTTGACAACAGTGCGCCCCAATATGCCGTTCAGTGGCAGAATGCCGTTCTGGAACTGCGTCCGCGTAAAGTAATGATGTATTCCATTGACAGGGAAACCCCTGTAAAAGAACTTGAAAAAGTTACGCCCGAACAGATGCAGGCTGTAGCCGCACCGCTTATCAAGGCTGGAATCGATGTTCAGATAAATGGTTGAACTCAGAAACGTACAAAGGCAATCCTGCTTGGTATTTCTCCCGTCTGTCTGACGTACCATTGGAGAATACCGTCAGGAGAGTAACAGAACAGCATACCCGGAGACTTGCAGTCTTTGGCATCGGTTACATATATCTGGTGCGATACAGGATTGATTCTAACACCATATGGACGTGATATCATTGCTTCCGTTCCGTCCGTAATGAATTTGTCACTTGCAATGGTCTGTGTTCTGACATTGTAAATCATGTAGCTTACTTTTGACGTTTTCTCAAAAGAGTCCTGATAGAAACCAACAACATAAAGTGAATCTCCTACCAGATCCATGTCGGAACACTGGATATCTATTGTATCAACAACAAGATCGGTCTGCGTATCTATAACATAAATACACGATGCAACCGACGTATAGTCATTATCGCCGCGCGAGGAAACATATATGCGGCCATATCCGTCGGCAAGAATGCATTCCGGATTGATGCCCACATTTATCTGGTACATCTGCGTAAAACTGTTGATATCAATAACAGATACCGTATTGTCATATTGACCGAATTTTCCTCTGTATCCTCCTGAATTGGCCACATAGATTTTATTATTTGCTGATATAAGCATCTGTTCGGGTTGCAATCCTACCGTACAAGTGTCAACAACAGTAAAGGAGGCTGTATCTATTTTTGCAACATATCCCAATCTGTCTTTTGACTGGAACGGCGATATAGGACCGGCAAACGAACTGACATAGGCATACCCTCCGCTGAAAGCAAGATAGCGGCAGTTGGGTATTGCTATCTGGGCAATATGCTCAGCATTCTCAACATTCATAGCCTCTACAAAACCGGAACAGTTAAGAACAGCATACAGTTTTGAGCCATACTGCGCTACGTCATTTCCCACATCGCCAAAACCTATTTTGTCTGTTACAATATGTTTGTTGTTGGTTGCATATACATTTCTGTGAAAATTGCCTGTTGAAAAATCAAAATAGTCCAGAGAAGCATGGTACGTTCCCATCATGCCCTCATTAATAAGATAGAAACCGTTAAGACCGTCCATATCAGCCGGAGCGGTCACATTGGTCACAACCGTTCCAACAATCTGGTCAGGTTTTCTGCATGCGGTCAGAAAAATAATAACAGATAATATAAGTAATATGCGTTTCATTAAAGCGAATAATTCAGTTTGATACTTACATTGGTTCCTGGCATGGGATAACAGCGGACAATCTGATATTGCTGGTTGAAAATATTATTCACATCCAGCGATACTGAAAAATTGTGCTTTGCCACCAACCATGAATACCTTAATGAGACATCGTGCGTGTACCATGGCTGCTGGTAATAGTCTGCCGTATTGGCCTGAGATTCGTAACGTTCACCCGTATAGATAAAACTGTAATTCAGGCAGAATGATTTCCAATCTATTCCGGCAATTGCAGAGAAACTGTGGCGCGGAATATATGGAATCTGTCCACCATACCACATACTGTTCTTATCAGTTACGTCACGCGCATCCTGATAAGTGTACGTAAAATTTGTATTCAGACCTACCGGACCAAAATTCCAGTACGATGCCAATGCCGCATCAACCCCAATAATATCCACACGGCCGTAGTTCAACATAGTCCAGCGGAACTGGTTACCGGAAGGCATAGCCACAATTTTGTTGCGCACTTTGTTGCAATAGGCATCAACTGTCAGTTGCAAGTTTTTCAGGACCCCATTGTAAAAGTCTTTCCCATAAACAAATCCCAAGTTGAACTGATTGGTAGTTTCCGGTTTGAGATTTACATTTCCTATATATGTATAGTACAGATCGTTCAGCGTAGGCATGCGGAAAATATTCTTGTAAAATGCGCGCAGAGTAAAATCAATCTGTTCAAACGGTCTGTACGATGCCGTAACTGACGGAGAAAACCTATGTTTGCCACCCTCTCTTTCCTGAACCATTGTATATAACAGATTGGTCTGGATTTTAACCTGCCACCATAAAAAGGATACAGCAACATTATTCAAAAGAGTATATCTGTGGGGATTTGAAAAATTCTCCAGATTACTGCGCAGAAAATCATGCTGGAAATCGGTTGATAAAGATAAATTGCACCAGTTGCAAGGTTCAAACAGATTGATCAATGAACAGTATTGGTGGTACAGTTTGAACTCATTATTTACATATATTGTTGATGCCGTATTGTCCGGGTCACTGATATAATGCAAATAATCATAGGAAATCTTGGTTTTGAACATCAGGGAATAGACATTGCTGAACTGTTCCTGAATGTTTCCCTGAAAAAACAGGTTGGTATCCCATTGTCTCTCATGATTGGTCAAGGACATAGAACGGACAGCTGCACCTGGATAACCGCGTTGGCTGTCATAACAGTATAATTTGGCATTCCATTTGCCGCGATTATTGTCAAACTTGCCAAAAAGACCTGCTTCCAGACGGAAAGAATGTACATCACCGTTCTGTCGTATCTGTGTAGTATCGGAACCTCCCTCAACAGCGTATGTAAACTTATAACGCCCGCTGGTATACAGATAATCACCGCTAAGCCCAAGACTTATGTTATCGGACAATTTGAATTCGAACAGAAAAGAGGGATTGAACGTGTCGAATGAACCTGTTCTAAGACTGAATTTATGATGATATCTGTCATTTGCACCAAATTCAGGGATGCGTGTTTCAAGATAGAGAGCGCTTGAACTGGAAAAATCTTTTGCAGACTGAAAAATAGAACTTTTCTGACCGTTATAGATAGAAATAGTCTGCATGTTATCCAGACTGAAACGTCCCAGATCAACCACTCCGTTCTGAGCATTCGCCATTTCAACACCATCGTAAAAAACGCCCACATGCTGACTTCCCATACTACGCACATTGATGGTTTTCATACCGCCTACCCCGCCGTAATCCTTAAGCTGGACTCCGCTGAAGTAACGTACGGCATCGGCAACACTGTTTGCAGGCATGCGACGCAGAAAATCTCCGTCAAGTATCTGTACCGGAATAATTGTTGTGTTTATATTGCTGGATTCAACAACAACCTCGTCAATTGACTGGTCGCCGTTTTGCGCAAGAACACACTTATTCATGGCAGACACCATGAACAAAAACAATAATATAATTCTTGCTGCTCTCACTTCGGGCCGCAAAGTTATATAGTTTTTGACAAATAAAAAAGCCGGGTTAATCCGGCTTTTTAGTTGAAGTATGATTTGCTCTGAACTGAGATGGCGTTTCTCCCGTTTCCTGCTTGAAGACAGTACTGAAATACTGACTTTCAGTAAAACCGGTCTCAATTGCAATTTCAAAAACAGAACGTTCATTCTGTATCAGAAGTTCCTTAGCACGTTCAATTCTGATTCTTCTTATGTACTTGTTGCTTGTAACGCCGCACAAACTGCGCATCTTGTTGAACAATGTTGAGCGTGACACGCACATATGGTCAACAATCATATCAACATTCAAATCAGGATTGGAGATGTTGTCGTTTATATATTTGTTCATCTTCTGGACAAACTTTTCATCTGCAATACTGAACGTGTACTCTTCGGTAATCTCAGGAAGTGACGTAGTTGCATACTGTCTCTTTATTTCAAACCTGTTCTTAAGCTGTCCCTTAAGTATATTGTAAAGAACACGCGTATCAAAAGGTTTGGGAACAAAGGCATCAGCACCCAATTTATACCCTACTTCCTGATAAGTTGAATCGCTCTTGGCTGTAAGAAGGACTATAGGCAGGTGACTGATTTCCAGATCTGACTTAACAGCCTTGCACATCTCAAAACCATTCATGCGCGGCATCATAATGTCACTTACAACAATACTTGGCATCTTTTCACGAATAACTTCAAGACCCTCAGCACCATCATGTGCAACATAAATCTTTTTGAAAAGATCTTCATACTCCTCTTTGATGAAATCAAGATTATCCTCCTGGTCATCAACAATAAGGAGTGTATATCCAAGAGTATTGAATTCTGTTTCCGGATCAATTATTGCATACTTGTCAAGGAACGGATCATCATCCACTGGCTCCGGTACAGTTTCATCATCCTTAGGAATTTCGTCTTCAGCACTGTTGGTACTCAATTCATTCTGCACCAGGCTTTCCAGACTCATCTCAATATCTTTTACCTGTTCCATCTCTGCTACCGTCTCCTCAGGGACTGATTCAGGCTGGTTATTTTTTGGAGATGACAGATATGATGAACTGTCTGGTTCAGTCTCTACCATATTGATTGGCAATGTAATAAAGAATGTGGAACCTACGGTAAGATTCTTATATACACCTACCTGGCCGTTCATTCTTTCAACAATATTCTTGACCGTATACAAACTCAGACCTATACCCGGCAATGAACGGTCCTCACGTTCGAACGGAGAGAACAGTACATCAGGATTACCCTTGATACCGCGGCCTTCATCAATAACGGATATCTTAAGATTTCCAAGAGTAGAACGTGAAATCACAACCTGAATAGTACCTTTGTCGCTGAACTTGATAGCATTACTCAGCAACATTCCTATTACTATCTCTATCTTTTTACGGTCTACGTTAATATTATCTATGCCGGATTCGTTGTTTTTTACAACAATATCCAAGCCTTTCATTCTTGCACTTACTTTGTAATAAGCAACAATGGATTCAATCCACGGAACAATTTCAACATTTGATATTTCAAGCGGAATCTGTGCTCCGTCAGGATTCTGGGCATCGTTGATAAGAATAAGCGAATTAACTTCAATATTTATCTGGCGTGACAGTGAGTTCAGATATTCCACCAGATCAGGTTCCACATTGTACTTATTCTGAATATTCTTAAAGCCCTTTTCTATATTCGAGATACTCAGGATAACAGATTGCAGGGACTTGAATGATATCTGACGGACATACTGCAACTGCTGTTTCTGCAACTCTTTTCTTTCACTCTCACGTTTATCAACAATAGCCTGCTTCTTTTTACGCACCAAAGGAAGCAGAATACAAACAATCAGGATAAGTATGCAGAATACACAGAATACAGGAAGAATATAATCAATGAACAATCCCAATACTTTGAAATTACAGATAGGGCTCATTTCAGTCCAGCCGTTTTTGCAGAAAACACGTCCGTACAACGTATATGATCCTTTATCCAGTTTACTGAAATGCAGCATAGGATCATTTGTCTGCACATGATATATTTCTTCATTATTTTTCTTGAGGACAAAATCCATATCAAGAGAACTGATAGGATTTACTCTGGTCACACCAACAACAAGTTTCAAAGAAGAGAAATCTCCAGGTAGCAACAGACGCGCCCCACCCTGAGTGTTATATTCCTTCTTTTCATCAGTAGAAAGATGAGTCAGTTTAATCTGCAAATCATCACGACGGGGTTTCATGCCGGGATACGGATTTATTACACACAGTCCGCATGAGCCGGGCAGATATACACGGCCGCTTGCCGATATCATTCCTTTGCTGAAGAAATTATTGTTGAGAGGAAGACCATCCTCCTGCGAATAATACTGCATATCCTGAACATTCACATCATTGTTGGCAACAGACACTTTGTTGTCATTGGAAACCAGCCATATACAGTCATGGAATTTGTCCACTACAATTGTTTTGAAATAAGACTCGCTGTCCTTGGTATCAATAACCTTTACAAGTTCATTGAACATGCGGTTGTATTTGTAAACACCATCCATTGATGCGAACCATATATTTCCGTCTGCATCAACAGAAGACGATGTAATACGCGATGAATGCGTATACAGTCTTGAAGCCACCAGAGTCTTGCTGTTGATATCGTATATGGAGAAATGACTTATTGCTGCAACTTTTCCTTTGAAAGGAAATGCTGATACAATTACGTCATCGTTAACGTTACCATTATCGAAAATGGTAAAATCTCTTACAACTTTATCTTCAAGATTGAACTTGACATGACGTCCGTTCAGATTGAATCCCAGAATATCTCCATCAGGAGTGTTGCATGTAATAATGTTGTGATTACCGGAATGATCAAATGTTATTCCCAAATCCGATGTCAGAGGATTCGTTGAGATTTTTCCGGTTCTCTTGTCAAAAATGTACACATTATCATATAAAGACAGAATAAGCAGACGGTCTTTGTCCAAACCGGCAATAGCAATAATCTGCATACCCTTCGTTTCGGGATAGTACGAAATGGTTCTGGATTTTTCATCAAACTTGTTAATACCGCCACCTGACGTTCCAAGCCAGATTACACCGTCTCCATCATCAAATATTGATTGTATGATATTGTTTGACAAGCGTATGTCGCCACTGATTGCATTGTCACTCAAAACACAGATAGGATTTTTCCTTAAAATGATAAGACCGTTATATGGTGTTCCTGCCACCAGGTCATTACCTATTGCACAAAGGACCTGACTTTTCTTAACAAGTTCGGCATCGGCAATATCCACATTTACATTTGTAGCTTTATCAATAAAAAACAATCCGCCGCCGTCAGTGCCCACACATAAATGAGAATCTTTTGTTTCTGCTATAGAGATAACGTTATCATGCGGAAGTTTGGAATTATGAGTAGTAAAAGTCTTGTACAGTCTGAAATTCTCCAACGGTTTATAACCCCATATACCCTTGTTATATTTAGGGACCCAAAGAGTACCATACTTATCCTGCATGATTGCTTCAACATTGATATCGCCACCAATTGCATTAAGATTTGTCAATTTACCAGTTTCAATATCAAACATAAACAATCCGCGTTCCTTTTCAGCCAGAATGAAAAATTCTTTTACACCCTCCAGGAATACTATCTTTTCAAATTTGAACTGACTGTTTTTATCCAGATTGCTGACCAGAGATACTGTTTTGCTGATAAAATCATATTTCAGCACTATAGCCTGGTCTGGAACATACATATATGCTTCAGTATCATGACACGCCAAAGCCGATGCCTGAATATTCTTGCCGTTATACTTGAGTTGTTTTAAGAACAGACCTCCGATATTATGTACAAGAACACCGTCGTCACAGCAAAACAGAGCCTCGTTACCTTGCGGAGCAAAAATTATAGAAGAAACCTTACCAAGTTCATGATATCCGTCTTCTAACAAATAGCTGCTGTATGTCATGTTTTTTGCCGACGATATAACATTCACACCCATACTGGTTCCTACCCATAACAATCCGCGTTCATTGTCGTAACTGAGAGCTGTAATGCTATGGTGGGTCAGACCCTGATCAACAGAAAATTGCTGGTAATGATAATGAGACTGATCCTGAGCGACGGCACAAACTGCAAATAATGACAATGCACACGCCAGACATATTGAAAATTTGAATTTCATCCTATTCAACAAAATAATTGCTTAAATATTTCTTTACACTAACACCTATCAAATCTTCTATTTTTTGAGAAACTTCTTTTTGTGAAAGAGAGAACACATTTGCCAACTCTGACAGATTTACATCGTCTGCATTCTTTGCTGTCCCGATAACCTCCTGAAGTTTGACAATAAACTTATCATCAGCAGCACTGAACGAATGCTGCGTTGTAAGTTTCTTGAATGCTCCAGACTGGTAATCACTGGCAATCTGCATTCTTTTTGTAAGATGCTTGACAATAACTGAATACAAATGGTTTACATCAAACGGTTTGCCAATAAAGTCATCCGGTCCCTGCTTGAAGAAAGATATCTGATTTGCAGCTTCTGTCTTTGAAGACAAGGCAATTATCGGCAGATGGCTAATCTTTACGTTGGTTTTCAAAGACTGGCACAATTCAAAACCGTTCATCTGAGGCATCATAATATCGCTTACAACAAACTGTGGCTTGTTGGAATCTATCTGAACCAATGCTTCAATACCATTATGTGCAGTAAGAATATTCTTGAACTTATCTTCCAATTCTTCTTTAATAAAATCAAGCACATCCTGCTGGTCATCCACTATCAGCAATGTAACCTTCTTTGTATCAACAGATACATTGGCATTCTGCTGCTGCGGCTGATGCATGTGTTGCTCAGAATTTGAATTTACTGCATAAGACATAAGCAACGGAATATCAAGTACCAAAGTTGTACCACCATCTGCATTGTGTTCAGCGGCAAGACGGCCATTCATTTTTGTTACTATTTTACGGGCGTATGCCAAACCTATTCCATATCCTTCAACAGCATCTTTGTTCGGATTCACATCAAACATAGATTCTCCGTCACCTTCAAAACCATTTCCCTGATCAGCCACAGAAATCCTGATAAAACGCTGTGACGGGAAACTTGTGGCAACCTTTATTACACCGGACTGATTGGACTGGATTGCATTCTGCAACATATTTGAAACAGCAACCTCAACCTTGGTCACATCAGCTTTTATGGATTGGATCTTTGATTCCGGTTCAAATTCCAATTGCAAACCTTTAGCTTCACAATCAATATTATACTCCAACATAAGAGTAGCAAGCCACTCATTGAGATTTATATTGACCAGCTGAACCATATCTTCTGTCTGACTCAGTTTCTGGACATTCATGGCAGCAGTTGCAAGTCTGGAAGCTTTATTGACCTGTACCAATGCACGAGTCAGTTTCTTGTATAATTGCGGATTATCACGGCTGTCATCACGTATATCACGCAAGGGATTGTAAACCAGCGACAGAGGACTGCGGATATCGTGAGCAAGACGGGTTATAAACCGGATTTTTGCGGCATCAGAATCCTGATTCTCAATCAATCCGGGATTATTGTTTGTACCAACGGTTTTACTCTTTCTTATCATATATACGCAAACGCCTGCAACAGCAGACACAATCAGCAATATATACAAAATCCAGGCAAGAATAGATTCCATTGGTTTTCTTACCACCCTGATCTCCAACAAGCCATTATCGGCAGACCATCCGTCAGTAGTAAGTGCAGACACTTTCAGAGAATAACTTCCAGGAGACAGACTGGTAACCTCAAATACATCGTTGGTTGAAATTACCTGTTGTATGTCACCATTGTCATCCGACAAAGTGTATTTGAACTTTATTCCGCAAAGAGAATTGTTGTTGATAACATTGAGTTTGACTTTTAGTGCAGAAAAGTTATTTAATACTTTCAATCTGCCGTCCGGGATGTTGCCGGCTTTTATTCTTTGGTCGCCTACATTGACTTCAAGCAAAGAGAATGTGCAGCTGTCATAATCATTCGGGACATACGAATTGGGATTTACAGCCAGAATACCGTTTGAACCCGTGAAATAAACATTACCTACAGAACTTCCTATGGAAACATTGCTGTCAAAATTATTCTTGTTGTACAACTCGGCAGGATAAATCCGCACATGAGAATTTTCAAGATTGAATGAATAAATCTGGCCTGCATCATCTACAACCCACAATAAACCGTTCCCGTCAATTTTCAAATCTTTGATAGTGACATTTTCAAACAGATCCACCTGTCCCAATATCTTCAATTCGTTGATGGACGGTTGCAGAGAGTATATAGTATTTCCCTTTGCAAAATACATAGGCTTTTGAGACACAGCTGTAATGCCTGAAATAATAGAATCCTGTGAATAGTACAACCGTCTGGTCTCAAGAGTGGAATATTCCAGTTCATATATGGCATTCGCACTGTTGAACAGAGCATGATTCTGAGTATTTACAAGAATCGGGGTAACAAATTCATTCCTTTCAGAAAACTGGAAATCAAATCTGCTGGCCTCTCCGGTTTCTATATTGAGCAGATAGTTTGTGGAATTCATGTTCATGATAGCTATTGTATTGCTATCCTTATTGGCAAGACGAATCTTGGAATATTCCGCACTGCTTAATGAATGCTGGGGTATTGACTCAGTTCTATAGTCAGAGTATGTTCCGGTATTTTTGTTGTACAGCATCAATCCTTTAGCCGTAGAAACAACCAGAAGATAATCATTACCGTAACCGGCAATGGATACAATATGGGATGATGAATATATATTGGACAGTCTTACAACATTGTTGTCATAATCCATACAATCAATGCCTGCCGCTGTACCTATCCATATCAGTTTGTTAGGGGCATCGTCATACAATGCATAAACATCATTGCTTGAGATTATATTTTTTGTGTTCAGCGATGACCGCGTAATGGAAGTCAGGAAACTCTTTCTTACATTTGTAAGACCACGGTTTTCAGTTCCCAACAGCACGTTGAACTTTGACAAAGACATTACAACGGGAGCCGAACGGGCAAGGAATGAATCTATTACTTCAAACATCGGATCATATCCGTCTTTCAGATGAATTACAAAAACAGAATTGTCCGTTGATACAATAACACTTTTCAAGGCATTGGTTTGCAAAGCTGCTACGTGGCTGCCTTTCTGGAGAGGAGAATTTGTTTCATCAAATTTGTGGAGCAGCGTACACTCTCCCGTAACTACATTATGCGAATAATGCAGAATACCTTGGGAACGTGATGCTACCCATATATGGCCTTCGTTATCTACAGTACATGATTTTGCATATATGTCAGAAGGAATCTGATCCAATACGGAAAACTGTCCTTTGCGCATATTCATGTAGAGAACACCCATATCGTGACCAAAGAGATACAATCCACCCGGGTTGTTCTTTATAGGTTTGGCCGAAAACAAAGAGAAATCATAAGAACTGTCTTCGAATGTTTTTACAAGAACTATTTCTTCATTCAGGAAATTGAATTCAAAAGCAGATTTGAATGCCGATGAATACAGAAAGACAATGCTGTCCATACCAACAACAATATCCGGAACAATGGTGTTGCCAAGATATGACAGAGGAGCGGAACTTACGCCATTTATTGCATCAAAACATACAATGCCGTGATTGGAAAGAACAAGAGCCTTTCCTTTGTACGGGGTAATGGATTTGATACTGGAAAACGGAATAGAACCGCCATCGCGCTGCCGGACATTTTTGTACTCATCCCATATAGAGTTATGAACAACGTAGAAACCGTTTGAAGTTCCAATCCACAACAGACCGTACGGATCATGTTCATACTTTTCCAGACAACGTATATCACCGTCATTCAAATAACGTTCATAATGCAGGTTTTGCGAATAGCCTGACAGACTTACCAGAAACATCAGGACTGCAGGCAGAAACACTTTTACAAAAAACTTTTTATTCATATTTCCAGACAGATTCTTCCCTAATTTATTGCAAATATAAAATAAGTTTAGACAATATGGCACAAGTTAACATATCTTTTTCACATTGCAGTAACTTTAAGGGCATAAAAGTATTTTTCAAACAAAATTTATCACATACACACCACGTATTTATACAAATAACATTATATTTGTACTTTGACTTATTGTTCAAATTATGAAAGCAAGAAATATATTGTACAACGGATTACTTTTTGCATTTCTCTGTTGTATCTGTACACAATTGCAAGCACAGAGGAACATATACATCAGAAACATACTCAACGACAAGGACATACGTTGTTTTGCAATTGATAACCAGAATTGCATGTGGGCCGGAGCCTCTGACGGTTTGTACATGATAAACAACTCCGTTGCAACAGCATACAACACCATTATGGTGGACAATCAGGAGATAAGCCTGTACGATGTATCTTCTCTTGTTTGCCTGAACAACAAGGTTATCTTTACCACATTGGATCATCTGATGCTGTTTGACAAGACTAACCAGACATTCTCACCCATACTGATCAACAATTACAGCTACACCCCAACTGCCATGACCATATATGACAACCAGGTGTATATGTACTTTCCGGCAATCAGCAGTCTGATACTATATAATCCTGCAACACTGACATACAAGACTGTACATACATTCAGCGATGCCGAAAATTATCTGTTTACTTCTGTCATTGTCTGCCCAGACAAACCAAACATCATATTTTTATCGGAAAATGCACGCGGTGTTTTCCAATTCAATCTGAACAATTCCACCATCAGTAAGATAGACAGCATTCAGGGAGACATTGATGCCGACAAGACTGTTATCTGTCATTCCGAATTATGGGTTACACCAATCAATGATGGAGTAAAATGCTATTCAATTGATAACAGTTTCAGTCTGAAAGCTCACTACAACCAGTCTTCGGCTGATTATCCTCTGACCAGCAATGTTGTAACCTGCATAGCATACAACCAGCAAACCAACAATATAATCATCGGAACAGATGGCGGCGGCATCAGTATTTTCAATCTGGAAAATGGCCGGTTGACCGACGTTATTGACAATTACAACCTGCTTTCAACCACTTTCATATTGCCCATAGACAACAACCATATTGTATGCGGTATAAGCAGAAACGGTATTGCCGATGTCAAGAAAAACTTCACCATTACACTTTCGAAGAATTCAGACAACGAAAATACCGTCCTTTCAAGCAACAACATTATGTCAATTCTGCAGGATGACTACGAAAGCAATGTCATCTGGTTAGGAACAGAAGGACATGGTATAAACAAATACGTTTATGCCAAGGATGCAACGGAGAAAGACTATGTAAAGACTTATCTTCTGACAAACTCGTTGAAAGTGTCATCAATGGCGAACATTGACAAAGACCATTTGCTGGTTCTGTTCAAGAACAACGGACTGATTCTCTTCAACAAGAACGACGGAACATTTGAAAAATATGATTTGCCATTCATACAAGACGAATTATACAAGACTATCGGGTTCAGTAATCTGAAAATTGTGGGAATAGGTGACGGGAACATACTGGTAATCAATGCAAACGGAACAAACTATCACTACTCTACTGTTACAGGACAATATCAGGAATTTGAAGTTTTGCCAAAAGATTCGAAAGACTGGATAAGACTGATTCACAACAATCAGTATCACACTGTATTCCAGACCCAGAATTCTTTGTTTGAAATAAATAACCGCACTCTAAAATGCCGTACGTTCTACATCTCTGACCAGATAATTGAAACCTCTACGTTATGTTCCGACGGAAGTATATTTTTTGTTGAAAAGAATAAAACATACCGTTACAATCCGAGCAAAAACGAAACTACGCTGTTATACAGTCTGAACGATGAGGAAAACAGGCCGAAATCAATATGTGTCCACTCAGACGGTACAATCTGGTCAACTATGTCAGACGGCAACCTGTTTTCTTACGATCCCAAAACTCAGAACAAGCTGATTACAAGCAAAAGCCATTTCGGCAGCAATTCTTTCACTTCTGATTTTGCCCTTGCAAGTGGCAACAAATTGTTTTTTTCCGGATCATCAGGCGTTCTTGTAGTTGAACCTGACCATAAAAGTATAGTTCAGGAGACAAATTTCATCCAGATATTTCCATGGAAATTTTTTATAAACGGGAAACCGTACACAAAAGATCCGGACAAAAAAATAAAAATAAAGAACAACGATGCCATCGATGCGTCTTTTATTGTCAATTCAAACAATCCGCTTGATGAAATAACAATTAAAACTGTCATTACCCATAACGGTACCACTTCTTACGGTGAACAGACCTCAAAAACAAGTATCCACCTGGAACACCTTTCCAAAGGAAGCTATACTATCAAGGTCAGACCGCTTTCAAGTACCGGATGGATGGAGCCTATAAAAGTTTACAGTTTCACGGTAATCAATTCTCCATTTGTTTCCTGGTGGGCAATTCTGCTTTACATTTTACTGGGTTTGGTAATAATGTACACCATACTTAAACGTAACAAGCACAATCAGTTACAGCACGAAAATGACATCAAACAGCAACTCATTACCAAACGGTACGAAGAGCGTATTTCACAGATAACCAGTATTGTGCATGATTTGCGTTCGCCAATGAGCATTGTTCAGAACAGAGTTCAACTGGCTGTGGACAACCTTGAAGACAACAAGTCGGTTCAAAAGAAAGTTATCGCATCTCTACAGCAGATAGAGAAAATGACAACAATGATAAACAACATTCTGAGCATGCAGAAGAACGGATCTGTCAGTGAGACCATGACTGTCAAATTTCTGTGCATTAACGATTGGATAGCACGTTCACTGGCTGTATTCCGGATATCGTGCGCAGAAAAAGGGCTCAGCCTGAAATTCAGCCCGGACCTTTCAATCTCTTATGCCGTAGTTGATGAGACATTATTCGAAGCCTGTTTCCGCAACCTTGTAACCAATGCTATCAAGTATAGCGACTCAGGTACAATTACGGTATTCACGCAAAGAAACGGAGAATTCCTGCGAATCAGTGTGTCTGACCAGGGGCGCGGATTCTCCTGTGCTGCTGAAGATCTGTTCAGCAAATATTACCGTGACAAGTCCAATATAAAATCGGCACAGGGCTATGGCATCGGCCTGGCGTATGTGAAAGAAATTATGGAAAAGATGGGAGGACATTACAATGCGGAACATAATGCCGATGTAGGTTCTACTTTCTGGTTTGAATTCCCGTTGAACGAAAACACAATTACTGAAAAAGAGGACAATTCCGCTACACAAAAATATTCGGTAATGATTATCGACACCGAATATCTGTTCCCGAACGATGTAACAGACAAATACAAACAACTGTTCAAGCATGTACATTTTGTCACTGACACCACAGACATAATTCAGAACATAGTAGATACCAAGCCCGATGTCATTATATGCAGTAAAAAATTGAACAATAATGACGGTCTTGAGATTTGCCACAATCTGAAAAACAATGTACTCATAAGTCATATTCCGTTTGTGCTGTTTGCCCAGACTACCAAAGAGCTGAACCACAAAAGTCCTGCTCTTACAGGTCCGGATATTACCATTGCGTTACCGTTTGAACCGGACAGTCTGCATAGTGCCATTCAGGACAGTCTTGTAATGCGTGAGTCTGTAATTGAGAAATTCAAGTCGGGCAGCGTGTTACGTCTGACAGCACAGGACGCTTTCAGTATTGCCGATGTCAAACTTATTCAGGATGTCAATAAGATTATCACATCAAACAAACAGAATCTGACACCAGAATTGATAGCAACAGCATTGTGTATTGACGTTCAGCAACTTGATGAAAAATTACAGGCATTAGGTGGCATTTCCATCCAGAATTTCATCAAACGCATTGAAAACGAAAAAGAAGAATATTAGTTTAACAAATATTGCTACCTTTGTAGCCACATATAAGTATAAAATGACCAATAAAATCAACTTCAGAAAGTACCTGCCCTACATTGTGGCAATATTTCTATTCTTTGCAATTGCATACATATATTGTTTCCCGGTTTTTCAAGGATTAAAAGTGCACGCAGGTGACTCTGACAGCGCCCAGCAGGCTTATCAGGAAGGAGTACAATACTCACGCAGTACAGGAGAATATTCATGGTGGACAGGCGCACTGTTTTCCGGAATGCCCAATTATCAGATTGGAGGAGGCCGTTACACATCAAGTGTTGCATTGAAGCCCTTTGCAAGAATATTTCTTCCGGCAGAGGGGCCTGGAGTAATAGTTCTCTATTTTGTCTGTTTCTTCTGCCTGTTTTTAGCTTTTAAAGTAGATAAATGGCTTGCTATTGTAGGTGCACTTGCCATGGGATTCTCTTCCTATTTCTTTATAATCATACCCGCAGGACACTGGACCAAATCAATCACAATTCCGTTGATGTCCTTAGTTATAGCAGGCTTTTATCTGATATTCCGCAAGAATTATCTGGCAGGTGTTCCCATAGTAATGCTGTTCATGGCACTCTGTTTTCACCGCCATCCGCAAATGAGTTACTATATTTTCATGCTGATAGGCCTGCTGTGGATTGCAGAACTGGCCATTCACATCAAAGAAAAACGCTATAAAGACTTTTTAATAAGCACAACGCTGTTTGCAGGTGCCGTATTGGTTGGTTTGTTCTCAAATACGGCCAACACCTTAGCTAACAAAGAATATATGACTCAGACCATGCGCGGAGGCCACTCTGATCTTGTAGAAGAGACTGCCCCAGCGGACCAGAAATCCAGTTCAGGTCTTGATTATGACTATGCCATGGAATGGAGTTACGGAAAAACAGAATCTTTATCTTTCCTTATTCCGGGCATTCAAGGCTCAGGATCTGCCATCAAATTAGGTCCCAAGTCTCACTATTACCAGGCTTTGTCGCAGCATAGGATGGAATATGGTCTTACCAAACAAGATATTGACATGTACTGCCAGAGTGCACCAATGTATTGGGGGAATCAAATCTTCACAGTTGGCAATGTCTATATGGGTGCCGTAGTATGTCTGTTGTTTGTACTCGGTCTGTTAGTAGTAAGCGGCCCGTACAAATGGGCATTAGCTATTGCAACAGCACTGTCTGTCATGCTATCCTGGGGGCACAACATACCGTGGCTTACCCATCTGTTCTTTGACTACTTCCCGCTGTTCAACAAATTCCGCGCAATATCTTCCATACTTATTGTTGCAGAGATTACAATGCCGTTACTTGGATTCCTTGCTGTCAAAGAAATTCTTGACAAAAAATGGGAAAAGGAAGAACTCTGCAAACGCCTGTTCATAGCAGCAGGAATAACCGGAATAATATGTCTTGTAATATTCTTTGGTGCAACATCGTTCTTTGATTTCAAATCCAGGTCCGATGCCGGCATGCCTGACTGGCTGACAGATGCAATTATACTTGACCGCATTGCCTTGACTAAAAACGATGCCTTGCGTTCTTTTATTTTTGTTTTACTTACCACAGGCATCATCTGGCTATATGCTACAAAAAAACTAACCGGAATCAATCTGATTTTCTGGATGGGCGTTCTTGTACTTGCAGACATGTGGCCTATTGACCACCGCTACTTTAACAAAAGCGATTTTGCAGTGGTTCCAAACGCACAAACCGATGTAGACAAGCGTTTCCCGCTGCAGGCGTATGAAAAACAGATACTTGCTGATACCGACCCGCATTTCCGCGTTCTCAATCTTGCAAGCAATACTTTCAACGAAAACCGCACATCGGTACGTCTGAAATCAATAGGAGGCTACAGTGCCGCAAAACTGCGCCGCTATCAGGATATTATAGACGTGTACCTTTCAGGGCAGCAACCCAACATGAAAATTGTAAGTATGCTTAACGGCAAATACCTGATTGTTCCGCAACAGCAGAACGGCAACAGAACTACCGCTGTATTCCGCAACTCTGCTGCAATGGGTAATGCCTGGTTTGTAGATTCAATCAGAATTGCAGAAAGCCCGCACCAGGAATGTATGGATCTTGACATAATTGATTTGCAAACTACAGCCGTTGTAGGACAGGACTACAAAGATGCTGTGCAGGGATTTGAAAACGGAGACCACTCACAGTCAACAATAACATTTGACGCTTACACGCCAAAGAGTCTTGATTACCACTACACAGCCGCCAAAGACGGAATTGTAGTCTTTTCCGAGATTTTCTACCCATTCGGCTGGAAGGCTACAATAGACGGCCAGAGTGCAGAACTGTTCCGCGCCAACTACCTTTTGCGTGCGCTGCGTGTTCCGGCAGGAGAACACAGCATCTCCATGGTATTTGACCCCGACAGCATACGCAAGGGAAATGTCATCTCTTTGGTCATGATTATTCTAATCTACATGATTATTTTGGGAGCCGCCGCCTGCTGGTTCCTTAAAAAACGCAAGGAAGGCACCACCGCCGAATAATAACAAATACTAATAGTACAAGAACAGATTTCCACTTGTTTAACAAACAATGACAAAGAAAGTTCTTATTATATCAAGTCCGTATTTCAATTTTCAAAACAACATTGCCAATGCTTTTGAAGAACTAGGATATTCAGTTCATATTGAAACCTACGACGAGCCTATCCACCCTTTTAAGGGTTTGTTGCGTTGGCGTCATAAATTTGCAGTAAACAAAGAACGTTTACGAGCAAAAAGTCGCGCAAAATATGACATTTACATTAAAGACATTTTTGACAACTATCGACCTGATTTAGTATTCATTTATAACGGATCAATTCTACTTGACCAGCGATTGGATTATTTTAGAGAAACATCAAAAGTTATAATCTGGATGTATGATAGCGTATTGCGCAAAGGGAATGAACGTTGTAAAGAACATATTCATCATGCAGACAAAGTATTCTGCTTTGAAAAAAAAGATGTTGAATACTATAAATCCATAGGTAAAGAAGCTATTTTCTTGCCATCATGTTGCGATACAAGGGTTCATTATCCGAACAACAATTCCGAACGTGACATTGACATACTTTTTGTAGGTGTTATTTACACCAGCAAAAAAAGACAAGAATATCTTGACTATCTAATAGCACAATTTCAAGATAGAAAGATTGTCATTTATGGGGAACAGATTCCATTTGTCAAGTTCCCTTTGAAATGTTTACTCAGAAGGAATAGGAAAATCTACAAAAACCACAATATACCTCCTTATATGGTAAACCAACTCTTCAACCGCACAAAGGTAGCATTGAACATTCACAATGAACAAAGTACGGATGGAGCAAACCCGCGCGTATTTGAGACATGTGCTGCCGGAGCATACCAGGTATGCGATGCCAACCCTTACATAGAATCCCTATTCCAGCACGAAGAAGTTGGCCTGTACCATTCCAAAGAAGAAATGGTAGAGAAAATCCAATATGCACTTGAGCACAACATGGAAGCACAGGCAAAAGCAGGATATGAGCTTATCACATCGAATCACACATTCCTGACACGTGTAAAATACATGCTATCCTTTATTGAGCAATAATCCGCAAAATCAACAATAACCGGAATTTGTCAATCAAGTTGCTTATACGCAGATGGGAACAAACTAGCGAATTCCTCCATCTGCTTGTCATACTCTTGATTTCTTCCTTTTAACACCGTTGTATAACAATAGCAGTTTATTCCATATTTTGATACATAAAAACCTACAGAAGAAGATGATGAATAAAAATCAGCATGACAGGAAAGTATATATGATTCCAAAGAAACGGTATGATCCAACTCTTCAGCGTCTGTAAAATAATCGTTAATCAATTTCCTGAATGTGTTTATCTGATCCTGATTTTTATAAAATGAAGGATGGAATTTGTATGCTATATGCTGACTCCCTTTATTTTGCAAATATTCTGACAAATACTTGAACAAGTATATTACATCGTCAGTAGAATAATACAATACCAAACAATAATCAATTGACAACACCACATCTGCAGGATTCGAAACCGGATAGGTATGAAACGGACATGAAACCATTTTCCTCTCGCCAGCGTAATCTTCAAATGATTTGTCTGAAACAGTAACAAAACCGGAATACTTTGCTTCACGTGTAGAAAAAGGAGTGTCTCTCAATATATAGAACCTTCTATATAGCAAACAACGGAGTTCAAACTTAACTCTTGATTTTCCAAGATAATGGTATAAATTAAAAACCTTATCTTTTGGTAAGTAACTGCCCGTTCCTTCCTCCACAAGATAATATTTTTCACAATTCTTCATGGTTACAAGCACACTCACCAAATCCATGCTGTCTGTATTGGGAGTGTATAAAATAAATGTATCCTTACCAAATTCTGATGTAATGGTGCGCTCCACCCATTTCAAATTGGATTTCCGTTTGACATAAAAAAAACTGAAAATCTTTTTATTGCCAGATTTCAATAAGCCTGACGGATACGTATAATGTGCAAAAACATCGGAGTCCTCTTTTGGAATGTCAGTTCCGCGCGCAAAAATAAACAAGACATCAGATAGTGCAATCTGGTAATCAGCAATATATTGTTTTGCAATCAAATAAGTAATTCCACTATGAGAAATAAAAAGATGTTTCATTGTAACAAATCAAAAACTATTTTGTGAACAAACCACGAATTAAAGAGAATATATTCACTTTCAATAACACCGAGTTTATAAATAACAAGACAATAGCAAATATGGTCTTAACAGTTATTGAAACCCATATATTATCATATACAACATATCTGATAAGCAGGACCATCAGTATTGCAGAAGTGAGCATTGCCAATACAGGTCTTGCAATCTGAACGTTTCTCAATTTTGAAAAAGATTTTTCCAAGATGTAACTGAAAAAGAAAACCATTGCATTAATACATGCTGCTGCAATTATACCGAACCGCGGTAATAATAACATATTCAGGCATAAACTGCATGCCGCAACTATTATTGAAACCATAGCATTGGTTTTTGTTTTCTTTTGTGCCGTCAATACTGTACTGTACATCAGACTCATAGAACTGAATGTCACGCCCCATACTATGAATGGCACATATCTGTATGCTGAATAATATTCCTCATTAGAGAAAATCATATAAAATTCCCGCGCATATACGGAAAGACAGAAGCCTGCAATAAGAATAGCAAACAATAATGTATTTCTTATCTTTATAAAATCTTCAACAAAAGCCTGTTGCCCGTAAGTCTTGAAAAAATGTGGTTCAAATGACCGGTAAGCACCATTAGAAACAATATTCAAAATCAGGCCAATTGTGGTAGCTGCCGAATATATTCCCAATTCCGTTGTAGAAAGATACTTTTCAATCAATATTCTATCTGACATTGAAGAAAAATAATACGCAAGACTGCCAGGCACAAGAGGAAGTGAAAACAATAACGCTTGCTTAATCTGATTCCAATTGATTGTAAAATTGCAGTTTTTTACAGTTATTACTATAAAAACAATTGAAAATAAGAATGTAACAAACACCTTAATTCCAAGAACTGTCGCAGCACTAGGATGTTTAACAACAACAATGCATGTAGCAAACATAATAGCTGCACCTTTGACTACATTGATAACAGTCAATGGTAAAGGATTTTCCTTTAATCTGAATAATGCGCTTGGAAGTATTGAAAATAAACCAAAGAAATTTGACATCACACCCATTGCAATAAACGGGAAGAAGGATATTTCACTACCTATTGCGCTAAATAACCGTTGTCCGGCAATAAAAGATATAATTGTAAAAAGGACATTGACTATCAGTAAAAAGATAGAAAGATTTCCCAACAGATCACGTTTTTGCCGCTCATCAGTTACTTTATAGTAATGTACCAGATAATACGTGTTAAGTCCCAAAAGAGTTATGATTGAGAGGAATAGTTCAACGCTGTTCACATAATTCACAACACCAAATTCACTGCTGGCAAGATGTTGTGTAAGTATTGGAAAAGTAATCAGATTCAGTACCTTGGGAATAATATCTCCCATGGCATAAATCAGACTATTCTTAAACAGCAAATTATCACTTCCACTCATGATATTATGCATAAATCATTCTATCATATCAAAAGAAAATCTCTCACCCTTTTCCAGATTCTTATTGGTTTTTCTTCCTAATATTTGCGGAAGAAATTTTGGATGTAAACCATATCCTGGTCTAACACTTCTGACATTATTTTCTGTTATCACTTCGCCGGCTTTGATGTCTTCTGCCACATAGAGGGAGCGGGAGAACTGGCGGCCTTTGATTGTGGACGGGTCTGTAGGATAAACCACTTCACCCATGGCTTTCTCTACATTGCGGATACTCGTAACCATAGAGGTGAATTCATCGGTGGTCATTGAGAATGTTGCATCTGGTCCACCTATTGCTCTATCCATAATGAAGTGCTTCTCTATCATTTCGGCACCCAATGCAACAGCAGCTACTGCCACATCACTTCCCATCGTATGGTCGGAGAGGCCGACTTTCACACCAAAGCGTTCTTTCATATCGAGCATCGTCCTGAGGTTCACATTCTCAAGGGGAGCAGGATAGGCCGATACGCATCTGAGAAGCGTAATATCGTGATTACCTGCCTCGTGGCAAGCCTGAATAGCGAGTTCTATGTCTTCTTGCATGGCAATTCCGGTTGATATCACCATCGGTTTGCCTTTGCTGGCAGCATAGCGGATGAGGTTTACATCGGTTATCTCGAAGCTGGCAATCTTCATTATCGGGTTGCCGAGTTCCTCAAGGAAATCCACTGCCGTCTTATCGAATGGGGTGGAGAAGCAGACCAATCCCTGTTTCTTTGCCTCAGCGAACAAAGCCTCGTGCCATTCCCAGGGAGTATAGGCCTCCTTGTATAAATCGTGAAGATTAGTGTTGTCCCATAGCGTTCCTCCACTGACAATAAAATCCTTATTGCGGCAATCCAAGGTAATGGTATCCGCTGTATATGTCTGAAGCTTGACTGCATCTGCACCGGTTTTCTTGATCTCTCTGATGGATTCCAGAGCTGTCTCAAGCCTGTGACCATGATTGGCAGAAAGTTCTGCAACGATGAATGTTTTTGCCATTATATATATCTTTCCAAATAGAAATACTTATTGTCTTCTTTATACACCTTATACCCTACACGGATATGGTATTTGTATGACTTTTCGTTAGTTTTCAGCACTTCTGCTGTCAATCTGTTTATCCTGCGCTTTACAATGACGCCATCCATAAAGGTTTCCATCATAGTGGCGACATGACTCCCTTGGTAGTCAGGATTGACAAAAAGTCCTCTTTCGGCTTCTTTTCCATCTATTATTCCGACAAAATCATAAGAACCTATAAACTTCCCGTTTTCAAAAAATGAATAATACAATTTAGTTTGAGAATCCTTTAATCGGGAAACAAAAACACAGTGTGATTCAAATGAAAAAGGTTCAGAATTAATCATGTACTGTCTTATAGATTCAGTGTTACGACATTTCCAAGTTTCAAGGCTCTGTTGTGCCGTCATATTCTGGTACTGCACGACATCCATACTAAGAGCTTGGAAAACCATCCTATAACGTTCTGCTATGTATGGAAACGTCAGAATTGCACACTTGACAGATTTGGACAAGCAGCAATTAACCTCATTATCGAGAAGACTTCCCAGCGGATTGACCAATCCTTTTGAGACAAGATTATTGTAAAATTCAATCTGATTGTCCACATAATATCCTGCATATACATTGCATCCACATGCCAAGGCTTCATAGCATACGGAACTGGCTGAGCAAATAACATTTTCCGCACTGCTGAACAGATCTGCCACCTGTTGAGCAGATAACTTATTCAATACTGTAACTCCAGGACAAGACTTCAGTGCGTCTATATGTTTATATCCGTCGCCCACCATAGCCGAAATGACAGCTTCTGGAAATTGATTGCATAAGATGGACACGAATTTTATAGTAAGATTGTTTGGGTCTGAACCACCGAAAGAAATCACCCAATGCTTTTTATTTTTCATCGGTTTTCTGGAGGACAGAAATGGAGCACGCAGCAAAGCCCATTTTACCCCTAGGAAAAACTTGGTTTCCGATTCTGTATCATATTCCTTGCAAGTATTGATACAATGATTAAAAATGACATCGGCATAGAAATGCTTGTCGTGCATATCATCAATGCACACTAGCTTGCAGCCTTTTTGTTTAATCCGAAGTTGATACTCAGATGTGAAGAAGTAATTATCCAAAACAACGATTTCATCCCCCTTCAACTGTTCCAAGAACAGGCTGAACTTTGAATCATCAGCAGGCAAAGCCACCAATGGACATACACTCTCTGCCTCCTGTCTTTGGTATTCGGTAGGAGTCTGAGTGAAGAACGTGCAATCGAAATCGTCTTTGAGCATATCAGCCAGAGCAAGGCTACGGATGAAATGTCCGTAGCCTATGCTCTGACCGGCATCTGCTCTGAAATATACTTTCTTCTTATTCATGCAAGAGCTTATACTTCATTTCAGCCAGTTTCCAGTCGGTCTCCGTGTCAATATCCTGAATGGTGGTTTCATCGACTTCAATACCACCAATAGTAAGATTCCCTGCAAGCCATTCTTTTGTTTTATACCAATAGAATGTTCCAGTATCGTGATACTCTTTCGGGAGGTCCTGACTTCTGCTGTTCTCAAACTCCGGCCAATGACGTTTCATCGTGCCATCTTCTTCAAGGTCCAGACAACGCCAGATAGGGTAAGAAAACTGGACCACAGGATAGACTACAGAAAACTTAGAAGAGACTAATCGGTTGAAAGCAGATGTAATATCCTTTGGCTGTACCATCGGAGCTGTTGCATATATACAGCAGAAGTTATCAAACTCGTAACCTAATTCTCTATAATTACCCAAGACTTCCTTTAGTACATCAGCAGTGGTTGCATAATCGCTTGCCGTTACTGCACTCCGCATAAAAGGCACCTTTGCACCATACTGACGAGCGACTTCTGCGATTTCTTCATCGTCAGTACTTACCATTACCTCATCGAACAACCCTGTTGCCAGAGCTGCTTCAATGGAGTACGCGAGCATAGGCTTCCCGAGGAATGGCTTCACATTCTTGCGAGGGATACGCTTACTGCCACCTCTTGCTGGAATAATTGCTAAATTTTTCATTCTTAAAGATTGAAATATTCTTTAACCTTCGCAATCACCCATTCCTGTTCCTCATCCGTCAGACTGGGGAACATAGGCAATGCCAAACAATGTTTGTAATAAGCTTCTGCTACTGGCATATCACCTTCTTTCCAACCAAACTGGCGGTAATAGGGCATTGTGTGGGCAGGAATGTAAAGTACTTGAGAGAAAATCTTATTGGCCCTCAGGAAATCATACAAACCTTTGCGCTGCTCTGCTGGAACCTGAATGACATATAGGTGAAATGCGTGAGTTATGTTTTCTGCTCTGAAAGGAGTTTTCACAATTGTTCCTGCAAAAGCCTCATCATACTTACGGGCAATAGCGTTTCTGCGCTCAATACTCCAATCAAGACGTTTAAGTTGTGAGATTCCAAGAGCCGCCTGCATTTCGGTAATGCGGTAATTATAGCCAAGTCCCTGCATTTCGTAGTACCAGCCACCATCGTTCTTCTCAAGAAGAGCAGGATCTTTGGTGATACCATGGGTACGATAGAGAGCGACCTTATCATACAATGATTTATTGTTTGTAGTCACAGCACCACCTTCACCGGTTGCGATGTGCTTGACCGGATGGAAGGAGAAGCAGGTGAGGTCGGCATATTTGCAGTTGCCTACCATCTGCTTTTCTCCCTTGGAATCAATGAACGAACCTCCAGGGGCGTGACATGCATCCACTACAATGGCGAAGCCATATTCGTCTGCAAGTTTGCGAAGGCGTTCCTCATCAATGGGGTAACCGGCAAAGTCAACAGGAACAACGGCCTTGTATGTTCCTTTGGGAGAAGCCTTCAGGAGTGCCTCAAGTTTATCAAGGTCGAGACAATAGTTCTTTGGATCAATGTCGCAGAAGACTATTTCTGCCCCAAGATAGCGGAAGCCATTTGCACTGGCAACGAAAGTGATAGGAGTGGTAATAACTTTATCACCAGACTTGATATCAAGCGCCATAGCGCAAAGGTGAAGTGCGGCAGTACCATTGCTGACCATACAGGCATATTTAGAGCCTATGTATTCAGCAAAGTTCCTTTCGAATTGTCCTATGAGAGGGCCTTGCGTCATATAGTCTGACTTGAGGGCCTCTATTACAACCTTTACATCTTCATCTGTGATGTATTGATGGCCATAAGGTATATTATGGTCTATCATTTTACTTCAAAGTTTGGGTCAACGTATTTCTTGATATTTTCACGCATTGATTCTACTGTCTCCCACTCTGTATTATTATCAGAACTATAGTGGAAACCTTGCTCTACATAATGTGCATTATGATGTTTCAAATAGTCTTCTCTATTGTACATGAAAGATACGGATGGAAGAATTGCATAATATTTTCCAAGATCAATTGTATCCAATGAATCAGTTGCAGTAATCATTTCTTCATGAAGTTTTTCACCTGGTCGTATTCCAACTTCTACCTGCTTCAAATTGGGAGCTATTGCTGTCGCCACATCACATATTTTGTACGATGGAATTTTAGGAATGAAAATTTCACCACCCATATGATGTGATAAAGCATACATCACGAGTTCCACACCTGCTTCAAGTGATATATTAAAGCGCGTCATCCGCATATCTGTAATTGGAAGGAACTCTGCTCCACTATTTCGTTTATCAATAAAAAACGGAATAACTGAACCACGGGAACCCATTACGTTTCCATACCTAACAACAGAAAAACGCATATCTTTGGAACCACGTATATTGTTTGCTGCAACAAAAAGTTTATCGCTTGTAAGCTTGGTAGCTCCATAGAGATTAATTGGAGCGCAAGCCTTATCTGTTGACAATGCAACTATATCTTTTACGTTGTTTGCCAAAGCAGCATTTATCACATTTTGAGCTCCATTAATGTTTGTTTTTATACACTCATCAGGATTATATTCAGCTGTATCTACCTGTTTTATTGCAGCTGTGTGAATAATTATATCAACTCCTTGGCATGCACGCGTCAAACGTTCGCCATCGCGTACGTCACCAATGAAAAATCTTAGCTGCGGATATTTGTCTTGAGGATACATCTGCTTCATATTAAACTGCTTCAGTTCTCCTCTGGAGTATATGATGATTTTTTTCACATCTGGGCAATCACGTAAGATAGTTTTAACAAACATCTTTCCAAAAGAACCGGTTCCACCGGTTATCATAACGGTTTTACCACTAAAAAAGCTATTCATATTCATATGGCATATTGTCCTAATTATTTGTTCTAGTAATTAAGTATCAAAGATACAGAAAAATATGTAAAGTTAATCAACAAATGTTTCAAGAATTGACAAATCTGATGGGATACTAAACAGGTCTTCCATGTTTTGACTATATTTTAAGCAGCATGTTGGGAATAATCCTATCAATCATGGCCTGTGGGACATCACACTCTTTAGCTATCACGCTCCATCCTGAACAGACATCACGTACTTGGTCAATAATCTGTGAAGCATTGCGAATGTTGTTGCGCGATGCGAGTTCGAGCAGATCGGCACGGGTAATGTCGTAAAACTTGCCATTCACGGACATCTGGTGCGCCGATGTCCACGCACCGTCTGGATTATACGCATACACCATGTCATAGGCAGGCGACAAACGCCATTTCCCATGTTTGTCCATCAGAAAGGAGATGTTCTTTGTGTGGTCATCCTGATTTCTGACCACTACATTGAACACCACTCTGCGGAACATCTCCTGCGCTTCCTGATAAGAAAGATGTAACCCGCGCATAATATTGAACGCCTGTTCATAGGAATATCCCCTCAGAAGGCGGTAATCATAATGGGCAATGCCACATAAAGTCTGCATGTGGACTTTCTCACCCGCAATTCGGTCGAACCGTTTGGTAAGAAAATGGGCTCTGCCATTCTCCTCAATAAGTGAGCATTCAGTCATCTCTATACCACAGGCTATTGCCAGTTTTGCAAACGAATATTCCAAACGGCCATAGTTTCCGGTTTCCCTAAATCCTGCCGTTGCAGATACGCCGTCAAGTTTTATAAGATAGTAATCAAATCCATCAGGAGCCTCAATTTGTCCCGAGCGGACCTCTCCGGTTTGAGGATTATAGGCAATTATGGCCTTGGCTCTCTGTCCGCCGGCTGAAGTTCCAAGACGTAGGATTTCTGCAATTGCAGCTCTTCTGTCATCACTGAGGTTAGTCTGAAAACTATCTTTTTCTGTCAGAGCCTCACTTGCAACAGCGACAAGATTGTCAAGTTCCAGCCTTTGTTCTGGTGCAAACATCCCTTCAATAGCCGGTTCATACTCCAGAGCGCCCATGCAACGTTTCCCCATAAAGCATAGCGATTCAATCGGGTTGCCGCTTGTTCTGCCCGTCAATGCAAGCCACTTGTCGAACAACGCACGTCCATAAGTGTCGGGCAAGGAATCGGCAAGCATACCAGGAAGTCCTTTGAAGGTTTCACGATTCAAGTCTCCGAAACTATATATACGGCCTTCCTTCGCAGGCATGAAAATAGGCGAAGGCTGAATACCACTCTTTACAAAGTCTGCATCATACTCAAACCTTGCAATGCCATATTGCGCGTTCCAGCTGACAAAGCCTACTGTTTTGCCATACATTTTTACTTGCGCTACATCTACCATTCTGATTTCTCCTGTTGTTTATTGTTTACTCGTTTTGATGCGCGTTTTCGCTGCTTGGGTTTTGCCGAATTTACCAGTTTGAAATACTCATTGGGACTCATTTCTTCCTCGTTTGCCAATTGTTGTAACACTTCCAGTTTACCTAATGTCCTCAATATCCGGAGGAAAGAATCAAAGGACTTTATCTCTCCGTCTTCCATGCGGACAATTGAAGACAGAGAAACCCCGGAACTGGCAGATAAATCCTGTCTGGATATGTTTTGTTTCAACCTGAGTTGTTTCAATTTTGCCGAAATCAACCCGATAAGATCTGCGTCAGAGAGCATATAAATATTCTCCATAATTTCAGTTTTGAAATTTTACGCCCACAAAGTTAATAATAACATTTCAATTCTGACACATATAAGTTGTTTTTATACAAAAAATTTTTTTCTGTGTTTTTAGCAGTACAGACAGATCCGATTGGAATCAGCAAAAGCTGTCAAACTATCCGACCGTTTTTGCAGTGTATTAAAAAAATGTCTCAAGAATTGACAAATCTGATGAATATGTGAGTTTCATGTTCTTTTCCTCACCGTCAACAATAGCTATCCGTTCTGCCGGGAGGTATTTTGAAATAATTCCGCAATCGTCAGTACAGACAAACGCAGGGTCTTTCAAAGCTATTTCAAATGCGCGTGAAAGTGTTCCTATCTTGAATGACTGTGGTGTCTGGGCACGGCGCAGCAATGCACGCTGTGGTATGGATTCAATATATTTACCTTCTTGATCTGTCTGGAATATGGTATCGCTGGTTGCAAGACCTACCATAACCGCATTACTGCTTTCAAGTGCTTTAATAGAGTCTGTAATTATACGCTCACTGACCAAAGGACGGGCGGCATCGTGAATCAGAATATTTGAATCAGGATAGGCCGCATAAGAGCGCAAAGCTATAAGACTGGATTCATAGCGTTCTCTCCCACCAGGCAGCACTTTGGTTACCTTTTGCCAGCCATTCTGTCCAATCAATGCATTTATATTATCAATATAGTCCTTGTGACATACAATGGCAATCTGATCAATAAGCGGATGGTTCTCAAATGTCTGGACAGAGTGTTCCAGAATAGTTTTACCTGCTAATATGAGGAACTGTTTTGGAGTTCCACCACCCACTCTACTGCCTGTTCCGCCTGCAAGTATTACTGCAATGTTCATATATCCGCAAAGTTAATCAATGAATCCTTTAACAATACAGGATTTCTGAAAATCAGATAAAGCAGATATAAATTCTTTTGCATTCAAAAAATAACTCGGGTAAGCTTCCATCAGTTCATTAATATCAGATACCACAACTAGCACTACTGCAGCTTCTTCTTTTTTTATTTCACTCTCAATTTTAGAATAGATATCGTTTGCCTCATCTTTCTGTTCCTGACTAAAGTGGCGTAGTTGGGTCTTCTTCTCATTATAATCAATCAGGATAAGCGCATAACCACCGTTAAAAGATTTTGAAACTGTCAGATTAACTACACCAACTAATGCCTGCAATTGATCAACAAACTTATAACAAGTATTGATCTCTGAGTAACGTTTACAATAATCTTCTTCAGAATAACATGCATAATTCCTATTTACCGGCATAGACTCTTTTAGGGCAAAAATAGCACTTACCAGTTTAAAAAATTCAAGCCAATTATCATCACCTGCACTTGCTTTAAGTGAGGAATGAGATATGAGTTCAGCTGTTTCAACCGCGGTTGCCCAATCATGTTGCAGTTTGGTACGAATCTGAAGTTCAACACGCATTCCGTCTAAAGTTTCATCTTCAGAGTGAGATTTAAAGACAAAATGAATGCTACGATATCCACTATCTTTAGGTGATTTGACATAATCATACACATCATGATCCAGTGTAAAACCATGTAACACTGCAGATGATATACATTCTTTAGCTCTTAACAGAGTTGGAATATCATCAAAAACCAATCTAGCACCACCAATATCTTGAACTCCTCCTAATCCCATATTGGGAGACCTACGCAATTTTTCTTTTATAGAAATCATGCGCTTTAATCTCTTTGAAGAAAAAGAAACAACAATACCATTACTTGCCAAGAGTCCATTTATTTGTTCCACCAATAAATCAAGCACAGGAAGATGAAGTTTTCTCCAATCATCGATGACTGACAATGCTTCAGCATATTCAAGTACATCAATTGGCTCAGCCGAAATAATACGGCCCGCTTTATCTATTTGTTTTCGGGAATATTTCATATCACAGATTTTATTACATACTCAAATGTATTCGTCTTATTCGCAAAAATAATCAATATTTCATGTATTGGCAAATCTGAAGAATAAGTAAGTTTACATTATTAATAGTTCAGTTTGCTGATTCCCCAATTGTACACTTTGTCTATTGTGGGAACTTCAATATTCAGTTCATGGGCCTGTTTATAGATGTAATGCAGACCGTAAGGGAAGTCTTCTGTAAAATAACGGCTGCCAAAATCAGGTACAAAACCTCCACTTGAAGTTTGCACCATTGGAGAATAAATCCCCTTAAAGCCCTCTATTGAACTTAATTTATGCGCCAAAGACGGTGCATCGGAACTTTCATAATAATCAAGTATTGTTTTCAGAAAACCTTTTTTTACTGGCAAGCGGTCCAATATGTCAAACAGTTCCATATCCATATCAATAAGACACTGGGCAGATTCTATATTCCACTCCTGATAGAACAGGTAATTACGCGGATATTCCGTACCCGGTATCCAGTCCTTGAACATGGAATACAGGCGCGATGTGTGCAAAATAGGATTGCTGTTGGTAAAACTGGCCTCATAATAGTTTGACAACAACGTTACAGGAGCATCAAACATATCACTGATCAGATTTCTAAAAGACTCTTTTTCTTCAATACTGCAGTTTTCAACGGCAATATTGTGGTTTTCCTTAAAGCCTTTCAGATCCGCACTTTTACCGCATTCCACAACACGTGCAATAAACGGCACACGCTGGAAACCGAACAGACCTATATCAGAAGGAAGCAGGTCCAATGCCTCAAAAAAGAAACCGGTTGAGCAGAATACACTGCCCACAAACTGTCCTGGATGCAAATAAGGTTTTATCTGCTTAAGTTTGTTTTTGATAGCAAAACCGGGAAGGCAGAACAGTATTATGTGAGCCTGCGGAATTACATCAGCAGCATTATCTGAAATAATATCAACATAACCTGCAAGTGTTTGGTTCTGCGGTGTGTGAACAGCAAGGTTATGACTCCATACTTCAGGTTTTGAAGTAAGGATAGTAATATTGGCCTTACCACATGCAGACAGATATCCTGCAACTACATGTCCTAAATTACCACCACCAACAACACAAACGTTTTTCACAACTGTTTCAAGGCTGAAATTAAACAATCATTATCTTTTGTATCACGCACAGCAATACGGACATAGCAATTATTCTTGAATGCTTTTTTATTGCCGCAGTCTTTAATAAGAATATTGTTGTTTCTGAGCAGCAGGTCGGCAAGCTGGTGTCCTGAATAACGGTCCAGCTTACACAAAAAATAGTTTGCCTGGCTTGGATAGACCGTAAGCCAGTCTATCTGTTGCAGAGCATTATAAAAGCGTTCACGTTCTACTACAAACTGAGAACACGCCTTGAAATAATCTGCCTCATGTTTTTCATATATCTGCATGAAAAACTCTGCAAACGAATTAATGTTCCAGATAGCCACCTCTTTCTTCATTTTTGAAATCAGTTCTGTATTTGCTGTGGCAAACACTCCTAATCTCAAGCCCGGAACACCGAATGATTTGGATATGGATTTCATAACCATAAGATTCTGATTGCTTTCCAGAATGTCATTTGTAAGAAGGGTGTTTGCACCTGTTGCTCCTGTTGTAGTAAAATCAACAAAGCTTTCATCCACCAACAAAGTTATGCCTTTTGAGGCACACCACACAGCAAGAGAAAGGACCTGTTCCTTGGGGATATAGTTTCCGCTTGGGTTATCCGGATTTATAAGAAGAAGGGTGCTGATATTTTTGTTTCCAAAGAAATCTTTAAGATCCTGAGCCGTATATTTGAAATCTTCAGAAGATGGAATATACTGAACTATAGAATCTGAATCCAGACGGTTTGGATATTCTTCAAAAGTAGGAAATACAACGCCAACTTTTCCGTCAGTATGATTCTCCATAAAACACTTGATAAGTTCAGAAGCTCCGTTGCCAACAAGAATGTAATCAGATTTTACTCCAAAGTTCTTGCTTGCAAGAAGGGAGTTGACTGCCATTCCTGAAGGATACTGTTCAAGAAGTACATCAAAATTGGCTTTAAGTTCAGACCGTAAACGTTCTGTCGGATAATATGGATTGACAAGATAACAGAAATCAAGCATCTGCGGAAAACGCCAATACCCGCCATAGCGTTTATGGTACATGGCAAGTTTGTCGTTCTGAGGAGCAAAAATGGTCTGAGCTATGTCAAGATCCTGAACATCGTCAATCTCATACCAGGGTTCATTCACAACAAGAGCTTTGATGGAAGATTTATCAAGAGCGGTAATAATGCGCAGCACTTGCTCATAGTACTCGTTGTTACCCATTGCCCTGCTGTATGCTTCAAGGAAAGGCACATACTGGTTACGTGAAAATTCCTTGCTGAATTTATATATGTTGACTGTTTTATAGTATGTATCAACGTTCTGGTAGCGGAATGCGCTTTTGGGGACAAAATTCAAAATGTTACCCTGGTCATCTATACATACCATTGTACCGTCCATCCATGTTTCGTATTTTGCTACAAGAGCAAGATTTGGTTCAGCATTTGATACTATATTCTGCAACATTGAAGCATCAAATATCAAGTCTGATTCCAGCAGAAGAGTATCCTGGCTCTGCAGCTGTTCTTTTGCCAATGCGAGCGAATAGATGTTGTTTGTCCTGTCGTAAATAGGGTTTTCAATATACTCTATTGACAGTCTGTCCTGATATCGGGATCCGATATAATCAATAAGATTTTGTGCTTTGTAACCAACTACTATCACTACCCTGTTGAGTTTTGGTGTTATCTCAGAGAGCTGTGTCAGCATACGGTCAATAAGTTTGACACCATTGACCTCTATCATACATTTTGTATTGTTGCGGGTCATTTCGCCAAGACGGCGTCCCATACCTGCTGCCAATATTATTGCTTGCATCTATTTGAAAGAATTTATTGCTGAAATTATTTTTGAAATATCACTGCGGTCAAGTGCCGGGTTAAGCGGAAGACTCAATTCAGTTGCATGAATCCGTTCCGTTACAGGCATTGAGACCTGAGCCCATTTCTGAGAGCAATAACATGTCTGTCTGTGCGGTGGAACTGGATAATGGATCAGGGTCTGGATTCCCTGTTGTGCAAGGAAGTTCTGCAAACGCTCACGTTCTGCACAGAATATGGGGAATATATGGTACACATGCTCCCCTTCTGCCGCCTTTTGAAACATTGTGACCAGCGGGTTGTCTATTCCACTATAGTACATATCTGCTATTTCACGGCGCTTTTTTGTATCTTCATCGAGTCTTGACAGTTTTACACTGAGTACTGCAGCCTGGATTTCATCAAGGCGGCTGTTCATTCCGGCATAGTCAAACATATATTTTGCACTTGACCCGTAATTTGCCAATGAACGGACAACGTTTGCCAGATCCGCATTGTCTGTAGTGATTGCCCCACCGTCTCCCAATGCACCAAGATTCTTTGACGGGTAGAAAGAGTGTGCTGCGGCATGCCCTAGAGAACCGGTACTATGTCCTTTATACATGCAGCCATGTGCTTGGGCATTGTCTTCTATCAGCAGCAGATTGTGTTTCTGTACAAATTCTGCCATCTGTTCATTATAGGAGCAACGGCCGTACAGATGGACCGTAAGCAGGGCACGGCATTTGTCTGTCAAAGCCTTTTCCAACAATGAACAGTCTGTCTGTCCGGTTGCAGGATCGGCATCTACCAGCACAGGATTCAATCCCAGACGGGTAATAGCCAAAATAGTGGCAAAAAAGGTATTGGCAGGGGCAAGTACGGAATCTCCCGGCTTAATCTGTCCAAGTTCCATATAGCCGCGCAGAATAAGGGTTATTGCATCAAGTCCGTTGGCGCAACCTACAGCATGGTCTGTTCCTATATATTCAGCGTATCTTTGTTCAAAGCGTCCTACCGCACTGTCAAGCAGGTAGCGCCCACTGCTGACTACATCTTGAACCGCCTCTGTAAGACCGGGTTCAAAACTCTGGTTATATTTCTTCAAATCAAAGTACGGAATCATTGGAACGCAAACTTACACAAAAAAAGTGACAATAGCTTAGGAATCAGCCACTTTTTGCAAGCGCCACAATATAGATAATTTTGTGCAGTAGTCATATAGAATATTTTAAATTTTGTGCAGTTTATTCAATGTATTTTGTTATTTTTGTGCACAAAATATGAATTGGCTGACTATGACAGATTTAGTACACATACTTTCAGACCAGAGGGAGGAATTGGAAAGAATAAAACTCACTGAACAGGTTTCACGTCTTGAAGAAAACTTCCTTAACCTTAAAAGTAACGTTGCACAGGTGGTAATTGGAGTTAGACGAAGCGGTAAATCAACCATTTGTCAAAAGACAATACTAAGTTCAGGTTTACCTTTCGGATACGTCAACTTTGATGACGAGCGCCTTGATGGTATGACCGCCAAAGATTTCGACAAGATATTGAAGGCTCTGTATAGAATTAACGGAGATTTCAATATACTTTATCTGGACGAGGCCCAAGACATCAAAGGATGGCATCTGTTCGTAAACAGAATGCTTCGTTCCGGAATGAAGGTTGTTCTTACCGGATCAAACGCCAATCTTTTGAGTAGCGACCTTGTAACATACCTCACAGGCCGTTACAATGAAATCAGCCTTTATCCGTTCTCTTTCTATGAGTATTGTGTATCAAAATCAGTAGACACATTATCACAAAGTACAAAAAAACAGGCATTGAGACTGAAAGCCTTAGATGAATATATGGTAAGCGGAGGTCTGCCAGAAGTAGTTCTCAATAACGAAGGAAAGGATTATGTGATGTCCCTTCTCAATGCAATCATCACTAAAGACATCAAGAATCGCCACAATATTCGTTATATCGAAACACTTCAAGAGATCGCTAACTGTCTGTTAGACAAGTACTGTCAGGAGGTATCCTTCAATAACATTGCAAAAGAATTTGCTCTTAATTCAGTACATACGGCAAAGAAGTATGTTTCATATCTCGAAGAAGCCTTTTTGATACGTTTCATACACAAGTATTCATTCAAAAGCAACGAACGTTCTTCAGGTCTCAAAGCCTATACAGTAGATTTAGCTTTCGCTACAAACAGGAAAGACGTTCTTACTACCGAAAACATAGGTTGGAGGTTGGAGAATATTGTTCTGATTGAGCTTCTTCGTAGAATCAACAGACAGTATCAGAGTGTCTTTTACATGAAAAAGAACAACCAGTTTGAGGTTGACTTTGTTGTATGTGAAAAGAACAAGGCAATTGAGCTTATTCAGGTTACACATCACATTGAGGAAGCAGACACAAAACTTTACAAAAGAGAGGTTGGCGGACTGGTCAAGGGTGCTGCTATGTCAAAGTGCCACAATCTGAAATTGATTGTCATGGAGGGAGAAAGAACCACTATACATGAAGGTGGAGAAACAATCCAGGTAATGTCTGCATCTGACTGGCTCTGTAATCAAGAAAGATACAAATAACCGGACATCCACTTATTGAAGCAGGACTATGCTTTCAATGCGTAATATGTATCCAATGAGCCTATGTCGAATCTGTGTCCTGGCATTTCAATAGCGTAAAGACTGTCTGTTGAGGCAATATAGCGTGCAAGGTTGCCGGGGGCATCGAACATGCAGCCGTTGTCAACGGAAGACAGTATTGAAGCAATATGGCGTTTGTGATATATGTAGAACGGCGGTGTTACATGTTCCGTCTTGGGATTTTCCGGTTTTTCTTCAATCTCTTCTACAAGACCGTCTGCAGCTATGGAAGCAACACCGCATTTGCGGCGTTTGTTTATGTCTGGCTCATTGTAATAGAATATGACGGAATTTTGTTTTTCTTCAAAAAAGTCCACCAGGGAATGCAGTGAAAAATCCAGCATATTGTCTGCCGCAGCAACCAGCAGATGGTCATTCAGATCAAATGTGTTGATAGCCAGTATCAAATCTTTTACAGCACCTACACGGGTATCGTTGGAAACTGAGCCGTCATCAATAAGACGGATAGGTTTGCTGTAACGAAGGCGTGCACCCTCCAGCCAGTTCTCAAAAATACTGAAAAACTTGTGGTTAGACACAATTACATGTTCCGTTATCTGGGGAAACGAATCAATATCTTCCATCATACGGTCAAGAATAGTCTTGCCTTTTATCTCCAATAGCGGCTTGGGAAAATATTCTGTAAGCGGGTACATGCGTGTGGCATACCCTGCCGCCAACACAACATTTATCATAATAAAGGATTTTTGTCCGATTTATACCATTCAGCCATTTTTTTAAGGCCGGTGGCAAGCATAACTGATGGAGTGTAACCTATTTCACGCTCCAGTTTTTTTGTAGAGGCGTATGTCTGATAAACGTCGCCCTGCTGCATAGGCAGAAATTCTTTTACAGCTGTCACTCCAAGTGCCGTTTCAAGCGTTGCAATAAAATCCATCAGTTTGACCGGATTGCTGCAGCCTATGTTATACACGGTGTGTGCACGGTTGTCCAAAGTAACTGCCGGGATAGTGTCAAGAACGCGTACAATACCTTCAACAATATCGTCAATGTATGTAAAGTCACGCATCATATCTCCGTTATTGAACACTTTTATTGGTTCACCTTTAAGCATGGCTCTGCTGAAAAGCATAGGAGCCATATCCGGACGTCCCCATGGGCCGTAAACGGTAAAGAAACGCAGACCTGTAGCCTTAAGACCATAGAGTTTGCAATATGAACTTGCCATAAGTTCATTGGCTTTTTTGGTAGCCGCATAGAGACTTACAGGGTTGTCAACATTGTCGGTTTCTTCAAATGGGGTCTTTGTATTTCCTCCATAGACACTGCTTGAAGATGCATACACAAGATGTTCCACATTGCTGTTACGACAACATTCAAGCAGATTGGCAAAACCCACAAGATTGCTGTCAATGTAGGCAAACGGGTTCTCTATGCTGTAACGCACGCCTGCCTGAGCTGCCAGGTTGATTACACGGTCAAATTTATATTCTGCAAACAACTTAGGCAAAGCTTCCCTGTCTTCAAGAGACATGCGTATAAAAGAAAAGTTACTGTACAAAGAACTCTGTACCGTAACATTCCACTTTGCATCACCATTAAGGCCGATGCCCAACTCATTAAGACGTCCGTACTTGAGACGGACGTCGTAATAGTTGTTTATATTGTCCATACCGATAACCGTATCTCCCCTTTCGGCAAGACGTTTGCAGGTATAATAACCTATAAAACCTGCAGCTCCGGTTACCAGTACTTTCATAAGATTCTTATTTTATTCCCACTCGATTGTACCTGTTGGTTTTGGAGTAAGATCGTAAACAACGCGGTTCACATTCTTGACCTCAGCAATGATACGTGCTGTAATCTTGTTCAAAACAGCCCAATCCATAGGTTCGATTGTTGCTGTCATGGCGTCTTTTGTATTGACGGCGCGGATAATTACAGGCCAATCCCAGCTGCGGGCATTATTGCGGACACCTACTGATTTGAAATCTGGTATTGCTGTAAAATACTGCCATACTTTGCCTTCAAGACCTGCTGCAGCAAATTCCTGACGCAAGATGGCATCGCTTTCACGAACAGCCTCAAGACGGTCACGTGTAATGGCACCAAGACAGCGAACTCCAAGACCTGGTCCTGGGAACGGCTGACGGTAAACCATGTTATCCGGCAAACCAAGCTGCTTGCCTACCATACGAACCTCGTCCTTATAAAGGAACTTGAGCGGCTCAACCAATTCAAATTTAAGATCTTCAGGCAGACCACCTACATTGTGGTGTGCTTTAACACCTGCTGATTCAATGATATCGGGATAGATAGTACCCTGAGCAAGGAATTCAATACCTTCCTGCTTGCGGGCTTCCTCTTCGAATACGCGGATGAACTCGGCACCGATTATTTTACGCTTCTGCTCAGGATCAGAGATTCCTGCAAGTTTGTCAAGGAAGCGGTCAATGGCATCAACATATACAAGGTTAGCGTCCATTTCGTCACGGAACACACGGATAACCTCTTCAGGTTCGCCTTTACGCAGCAAACCATGGTTAACGTGAACACATACCAGCTGTTTGCCTACAGCCTTAATAAGCAGGGCTGCTACAACAGAAGAGTCAACACCTCCGGACAGCGCCAGCAAAACTTTTTTACTGCCAATCTGGGCCTTAAGGTCTGCAACCTGTTCATTAATAAAACTCTCTGCCAATGCCGGAGTGGTTATACGCTCCATTGTGCCTGGACGAACATTTCCTGTTACCATAAAAATATTAGAAATAAGTATTAAATGTTTGTTTGAAAAAACGCTACAAAATTATAAAAAAATCAGGTTAGTTGATAAACAATAATTCTCTATATTTAGGCAACGGCCAAATATTATCATCAACTATTTCCTCAAGTTCATCAAGCGGACGGCGGATAACATCAAGACGAGTGGCTATCTTATAATACTCACAGGCTTTTTCAAACTGATTATCAATAACATTGGCCACTTTGCGGGCTTCAATCATTTCATCAACACCGGTCTTTATCTGGTTTACCAGAGCAGAGATTTTTTCAATCAGTTCCATCTGGACGCCGGCCATATTCATGTAATTGTCACCAAAACTGTCTTTCATAAGTTTTACGTTATTCAGCAGTTTTGTCTGGTATTCAAGAGCAGCCGGAATGATATGGTTCACCGCCATACGGCCAAGCACACGTGCTTCTATCTGAACTTTCTTTGTATAGATTTCCCACTTTATCTCATTGCGGGCTTCAAGTTCTTTTTTGGTATAGACGCCAGTACGCTCAAACATTTCTACTGTGTCAGGATTGGTGAAAGCCTGAATCATGTACGGCACACGTGTTTCAACATCCAGCCCGCGGCGTGCGGCTTCAAGCTGCCACTCACGCGTATAACCGTTACCGTCAAAGCAGACGGTATCAAGAACCTCTGCAATGATAGGTTTGAGAGTCTCGATTATTGCAACATTCTGGCTTTTGCCGTTCTGCATTTCCTTCTCTACTGCCTGACGGAATTCTACCAGCTGATCAGCAACTGCAGCGTTCAGTGCAGAAAGAGCGCCTGCACAATTGGCGCTTGAACCTACGGCACGGAATTCAAAACGGTTTCCGGTGAAGGCAAAGGGCGATGTGCGGTTACGGTCCGTATTATCTACAAATATCTCAGGAATCTCCACAAGTCCCAAAGACTTGGATTTCTTGCCTGATATCTGGATTGGAGTATCACTTGGCATCTCCAGCAGCTTATGCAGCACATCGGTCATGGTTCGGCCAAGGAAAGCTGAGACAATGGCAGGAGGTGCCTCATTGCCACCAAGACGGTGGGAATTTGTTGCAGTGGCTATGGCGGCTTTAAGTACCGCATTATGTTTCTGTACGGCAGCAAGCACATTCACAAAGAAAGTGATGAACTGCAGGTTTCCGTTTGAATCCTTACCTGGTGCCATAAGCATTGTACCGGTATCAGTCCCAAGAGACCAGTTATTATGTTTGCCGCTTCCGTTAATTCCTTTATACGGTTTTTCATGCAGCAGTACTACAAAACCATGTTTACGCGCTGTACTGCGCATAATATTGATTACAAGCTGGTTCTGGTCGTTACTGATGTTGGTTTCACCAAAAATAGGTGCAATTTCAAACTGATTTGGAGCAGCCTCGTTATGGTGAGTCTTGAGCGGAATGCCAAGTTTATAGCTTTCAACCTCGACATCACGGAAGAAGGCCTCGACACGTGTAGGTATTGCACCGAAATAGTGATCTTCAAGCTGCTGGTTTTTTGAAGACTCATGTCCCATGAGTGTGCGTCCTGTCAGCATCAGATCCGGACGTGAGCAATACAGTTCCTGGTCAACAAGAAAATATTCCTGCTCCCAGCCAAGATAGTTATAGACTTTCTTGACTTTTTTGTCAAACATGCGGCATATAGGCAGAGCTGCCTCTGTTACCGCTTTTATTGAACGTTTCAACGGAGTTTTGTAGTCCAGTGCCTCTCCGGTAAAGGAGACAAACAATGTTGGAATACAAAGTGTATCGTCATGAATGAATACAGGCGATGTGGGATCCCATGCGGTATATCCGCGGGCCTCGAAAGTGGCACGTATGCCACCGTTGGGGAAAGAAGAGGCATCAGGTTCCTGCTGGACAAGCGATTTTCCGTCAAACTGCTCTATCAGTTTGCCTTCTGAATCAAACTCAAGAAAAGAATCATGCTTTTCAGCAGTACCTTCGGTTAAAGGCTGGAACCAGTGTGTAACATGTGTCACACCGTTTTCCATAGCCCACACGCGCATACCCTCGGCAACCTTGTCTGCAGTTGCACGGTCCAGGTGAGCACCATTGTCCATACAGTCAAGCAACGCGGCGCAAGTCTGTGCATCAAGATATTTTACCATCTTTGAACGGTCAAATACCATACTGCCGAAATATGCGGCAGGACGTTCAGAAGGCGTCTCAACCTTTATAGCCTGTCTGTTAAAGGAGTCCCTTACAACCTGGAATCTCTGTAAACCCATCTGTTTATTATTATCTGTAATTAAAAATTAGAAGCATCAATCGTACTTGGCATATTCCACGCTCCACGCGGTGATAGAGAAAGCGAAGTGACGGCCACTCCATCAGGCATGCAGGAACGTTTGAACTGCTGCGTAAAGAAACGTTTGAAAAATTTATCAAGCCACTGTTTTATTGTTTCAGAATCATATTCCGACTCAAATGCAATATTTGCAAGATATTCAATTTTGTTTTTGTCAAAACCGCTGTAAAGCAGATGATACAGGAAGAAATCATGCAGTACATATGGTCCTATAAGATCCTGTGTCTTTTGTGTAATTTCACCATTCTGATCTGTAGGCAGCAGTTCCGGACTTACCGGAGTACTGATAACATCTTCCAGACACTGGCGCAGTCCGTCCTGGGTAAAGTATGCACACAAGGCGGCACGCAGTATGTTCGGAATGACTGTCTTTGGCACAGAGCCGTTGACACCGTACATGGACATCTGGTCTCCGTTATATGTACACCAGCCAAGTGCAAGTTCGGACAAATCACCGGTACCAAGTACAAAAGCACCGCACTGGTTTGAAATATCCATCAGAATCTGTGTGCGTTCACGGGCCTGAGCGTTCTCATAGACCACATTGTGATTGTTCTCGTCATGACCTATGGCCGCAAAATGTTCACGCACCGATTCAGTTATATCAATCTGGCGTATGGAAACGCCAAGTAACTCCATCATAAGAGTAGCATTGCTGCGGGTACGGTCCGATGTTCCGAATCCCGGCATAGTAACGCCTATAATGCCGCTGCGGTCAAGCCCCATAATGTCGAACGCACGGGCCGCAACAAGAAGAGCCAGTGTTGAATCAAGTCCGCCGGACACTCCAAGAACAACCTTTGTTGCTTTTATATGACGCATGCGGGCTGCAAGACCACCGGCCTGTATATCAAATGCTTCGACGGCATCGCCAAACAAAGTGGTAAACGGCGCAGCATCAACTATTCTCAAAAGATTGCCGGTAGTGTCAGAAGGCTCGGCCACGGTATCAAGCACCGTCATTGTGGCAGCGAGGGGTTTATTGCCATTTTCAACTGCAAATCTGTTATCAAGCAGTTCAATATCTATATCGTTAATCTGCAAAAGGGAATTTTCCATGTCGGCACCGCAGTCTTCACCAAGAACAACACCGTTTTCGGCAATAACAGCATGACCGGCATACAATGCATCGGTATCGCTTTCGCCGCAACCTGCTCCGGCATAGACACAAGCCATACCGTTTGCCTTGGAAACATATTTGAGAGCATTGCACAACGCGCTGAAACTGCCCGCATATTCAGGAGCCGATGCCATACACAGCAATATCTGCGCACCATTCTCACGATAATCTCCCTGCAGAATATATTTGTTTCCGGGATTAGCCTCAGGACCACATACAACAGCAAATCCGGCATCTCCTATCTTGAAAAGCAGATTATTTCCAACTGTCACATTTTTGCCAAGAAGAGACACCTTGCTCTGCGGCACTGCCGGACAATGAATTCCTATTACGGAACCTTTCCTGCAAACAGCCGCCACACTCTGAAAAGATGGGCCTACACGCAGCAGCATTCCAACCACAATGGTAATGTCAAGTGTCCTGGTTGAAACCAGCACGCTATTCAAAGCGTCCACAGACTGCTTTTCCAAAAGGGATGTGTTAAGCAGGTTTCCGCATGTGGAACCTGACAGACACAACTCAGGGAACACTACAAGATCTGCATTCTGTTCCTGAGCCTGGCGTACAAGTTCAATCACGGCATCGGCACATAATGCGCCATTGCCTAAACTCACTGCAGGAACGGCACTTGCCACGCGAATAAAACCAAAATTTTCCATATTATTCCAGTTTATGTTCGTTGTAATGAGGTGTTACAATAATGATAAAATATACAAGCGCAATGATTGCAAGTATAAAGCCCACAGCATAGCACAATGGGAAATATATCTGTGACAGAGCTCCGCCGGTCAGCATGCCGAGTCCGATGCCAAGATCCCATCCTGTAAGGTATGTGGCATTTGCGGTAGCACGGCGTGTATGCGGAGCCATATTTATAAACAGTGTATTGAAAGCAGGAAACAGCGTTCCAAAGCCATATCCCATTACAAAAGCCGATGTAAAATATGTTATCTGGCCTGCCATGTAGTTCCACTCGAACATGGTCTGCAACAGCACCTCACCCAATATACCTACCAATGCAAAGCAGATTCCGTTTCTGATAACCTGTGTTTCTTTACCCATGTCAACCAGTTTGCCTGAACGCAACCTTGACAAGATCAGACCCACAGCCTGAATAGTAAAAAACAGTCCGGCACCATGTTGCAAGCCCAGCTTGTCAGCGAACAATGCAATATAAGACGATGTCATACCATACGGTATTGCCAGAAGCACGAATGCACCGGCTGCCGGCAGTCCCTCTTTCAGAATAAAGCGGTCAAGAGACAAAGGCGAATTGGCTTTTTCCGGTTTAGCCTTCTTTTTTGTCTTGATGAATGTGGCAATTATCAATCCGGCAGCACTGCATATGAGAGATGTAGTAAACAATGCCTTATAATTACCCTGGGATATGATAAACAGTCCTATCATAGGACCGAACGCCATTGCAAGATTATTGCCAACACCGTAATATCCAAGGCCCTCACCTCTTCTTGAAGACGGCATAACATCTATCACAAGAGTGTTGGCGGTAGTATTCAGTGCTCCGAAAGTAAAACCGTGGAATATACGCAGAAGAATAAAAATCCATAAAACGGAAGGAATAATCCTGTAGCCTGCAAAAGCAAGAACAAACAGCGCATAAGAAATAATATACACCGTTTTTCTTGGGAAAGTATCTGCCACAAATCCGGCAAACGGTCTTACACAAAGAACAGCCACAACATAGCATGAAAGAACTACACCTATTTTTGACTGCTCAATGCAGAATTCATCGGCCAGATAGAACGGTAACGTGGGAACAAGCAGATAGAAAGAAAAAGCTATCATGATACTTGCAACACATGCAAGAATGTAACTGGGGGTCCAAAGTTTATCTTTGGGAGCGGCAACCGTAGAAGATACATTTTTCATAGGCTACACCTTATTTATAAATTGTAAAAATCACTTTGCAAAGTTACATAAAAAAAAGCTTGCATTTTCACTCTGCTTTCACTATCTTTGCACTATATACAATTTTTTTCAAAAAAAAATGGAACAGACAAATTTGGCAGGCTTGAAAAGAGAAGACTTTCAGGCCACAATACAGGGAAAGAAAACAGATCTCTATATTTTGCGTAATGCAAAAGGTTCAGAGCTGGCAGTAACAAACTATGCAGGTGCAATCTGCGCTCTTATGGTTCCGGATAAAAACGGAAAAATGGCAAGCGTCATCATGGGTCATGATTCACTGGAGCATGTAATGAACAGTTCAGAAGCATTTTTGAGCGTTCTCATCGGCCGTTACGGCAACCGTATCAAAAGAAGCAAGTTCACTCTGGACGGCAAAGAATACACTTTGGCTGTCAATGATGGAGCAAACCACCTTCACGGAGGCCCTACCGGTTTCCACAAGCGTGTATGGGATGCTGAACAGATTGACAAACAGACTCTTAAGCTGCACTATCTGTCTGCAGACGGAGAGGAAGGTTTCCCAGGCAATCTTGACGTGAATGTTACATACAGTCTTACAGACAACAACGAATTTGTAATTGAATACCGTGCAACAACAGACGCCCGCACAATATTCAACCCTACACATCACGCATTCTTCAACCTGACCGGTATGGCAAACCCAACTCCGTCAGTTCTTGACTATCAGTTGACAGTTAATGCAGACCACTATATTCCAATCGATGCCGAGTCTATTCCTCTTGGCTCTATCGATGCCGTAGAAGGTACTGCATTTGATTTCCGTACAGCACACCGCATTGGTGACCGCATTGACAGTTGCCAGCAGACTACAAACGGTAGCGGTTATGACCACTGCTGGGTTCTGAACAAACGTGAATCAGGTGAGCTTACATTTGCATTACGTTGCAGCGATCCTGTATCAGGCCGCGTTCTTGAGTGCTACACAACAGAACCGGGTATGCAGGTATACACAGGTAACTTCTGCAATGGCGTTGTCTGCGCTCATGGTACTACACTTCCAAAACGCTGCGCCATCTGCTTTGAATCAGAGCGTTTCCCTGACTCACCTAACAGACATTATTTCCCAACAGCAACTCTTGAGCCGGGGCAGACATACTCACAGACAACGGTTTACAAATTCAGCGTTGAGAAATAACTCCGCCGCATAACTTATGGATATTCAGAAAATAAAGGCATCCTTCCAAAGTCATTTTGGCAAGGATGCCTATCCTTATATATTTTTTTCTCCCGGGCGCATCAACCTGATAGGCGAACACACAGACTACAATCTGGGATATGTTTGCCCTGCAGCAATTGATAAAGGTATATATGTTGCTATAAGCCCTAACGGAACAGACACGGTCAATCTTTTTGCCATGGACCAGAAAGATGAACCTGCTGTATATTCATTTGACATCCGTTCCGGCCAATTGCCGGCACTGCGTTGGGCAAAGTATATATACGGTGCCACAATGGAAACCGTAGGGAACGGCGTAAATGTAAAGGGATATGACGCACTTATAACCGGAGATTTACCCGACGGCGCCGGACTGTCTTCAAGTGCCGCGCTTGTATGTGCATTCCTCTTTGCGCTGGATTCATTGTTCGGTACAGGCAACACCGACCGTTTTACACTTGCCCGCATGGGACAGGCTGTAGAGCACAAATATCTTGGTCTCAAGTGCGGAATAATGGATCAGTTTGCATCTCTTCACGGAAAGAAAGACAATCTGATTCTTCTTGACTGCCGCAGTCTTGAATACGATTACATTCCTATCAACACTAAAGGCTTCCGTCTTGTCATGCTCAACACATGCGTCAAGCACGCGTTGGGTACAGAATACAACGAACGCCGCCAAAGCTGCGAAAACGGAGTGGCTGCACTGAAAAAGGTTTATCCTGCAATTGAATCATTGCGCGATGCCACCGTTGAACAGATTGATTCTGTCAAAGATTCACTCTCAGAAACAGACTACAGGCGTTCAAAATATGTTATTCAGGAAGACAACCGCGTGCTTGAAACACGTTCAGCTCTGAATGAAGGGAACATGCAGCAGCTTGGAGATATTCTCTATGCCGGACACGACGGAGAAAGCAAGTGGTTTGAAATAAGTTGCGCCGAGTCGGATTTCCTTGTGCAGATTGCAAAGGAATGCGGTGTTACCGGAGCACGTCAGATGGGCGGAGGATTTGGAGGTTGCGTAATCAACTTGGTAAAAGAAGAACTATACGACAACTTCATAAAAACAGCCCAGAAACTTTTTGCAGACAGATTCGGACACCAGATACTGGTTTATCCAATATCCGTTGGCCAAGGAACCTGTCGGTTGGCATAATATTCAAGTTTTTTTGCATATATATAAATCATTTTATTAAATTTGCAAGTCTGCCTGGCATTCATCAGGATTTGATTAACTTAATTTATTAAAATAATATGAACTCTACCAAAATTTTCGCAAAAGGATTGCTGTTCGCTGCAATCGCAGTTGCATTTGGTTCATGCTGTGGTTCAAATGACGGAAGTCTGAAACAGGAAGATTTCCAGACCACATTCTTAGGACAAGAAACTAATCTCTTCACTCTTACCAACAAGTACGGTATGGAGGTTAAAGTAACTAACTTTGGTGCACGTATCGTTGCCATCCTTGTTCCGGACAAAAACGGAAACATGGTTGACTGCGTTATCGGTTTCAAAAACATCAAGGACTACACTACACAACCAAGCGACTTTGGTTCTTCAGTAGGTCGTTATGCAAATCGTATCAATCAGGGTAAGATTACTATTGACGGTACAGAATACCAGTTACCTCAGAACAATTTCGGTCACTGCCTTCATGGCGGTTGCCAGCTTGAACCATTCCCACAAGGATGGCAGAACCTGGTTTACACAGTTAAGGAGATGACAGAAAACAGCATTACAATGGAACTCAATTCTCCGGACGGTGAAGCCGGTTTCCCAGGCAATGTTGTTGCAACTGTAAAATATACTCTTTACAATAACGATGCTCTTGACATCCGCTGGACTGCTACAACAGACAAGAAGACATTTGTCAACATGACAAACCACAGTTACTTCAACCTGAATCCGGATCACTCAATGCCTATCACAAACCATATACTTACACTTAACGCAAGTAATTTCACACCTTGTGATGACACATACATGACAACCGGAGAAATTCTTCCTGTTGCAGGTACTCCTATGGACTTCACAAAACCAAAGGCTATTGGACAGGACATTGAAAAACGTGAATATGCCCAGCTTGAATATGGTAACGGTTATGACCACAACTGGGTTCTTGACACCAAAGGCGACGACACAGAATGTGCAGCCAAGCTTTACAGCCCGGTTTCAGGAATTTATGTTGAGGTTTACACCAATGAACCGGGTATCCAGTTCTATTCAGGTAACTTCCTTGACGGCTCAGGCCGCGGCAAACAGGGACAGAAGATGAAACAGCGTACAGGTTGCTGTCTTGAGACACAGAAATTCCCGGACACACCTAACAAATCAGACCTGCCTGGTTGGCCAAGCGCTCTTCTTAGTCCGGGCGAAGTTTACTACAGCCACTGTATTTACCAGTTCGGTGTAGAATGATTGAAAACAAATTAAAAAAATATATTAATGGAATCTCTAACAATTAAAGAAATGTTGGCTGGCAACGGTTTCCGTCCGGTTGACTACGTAATTTTCTTTGTCTATCTGGCAATTCTGATTTTCCTGGGTTTCTTTGTTTCACGCAAGAAAGACGGTCAGGAAAAGAGTTCAAACGATTATTTTTTGGCCGGTAACACTCTTACATGGTGGGCTGTAGGTGCTTCTCTTATAGCAGCAAACATCTCTGCAGAGCAGTTTATTGGTATGAGCGGTAGCGCATACGCATCAGGTATTGCCATTGCAGCATACGAGCTTATGGCCGCACTCACACTGGTTGTTGTAGGCAAGTTCATTCTGCCTGTAATGATCAAGAACAAGGTATATACCATACCGCAGTTCCTTACATCACGTTATAACAAAGGTGTAGGTCTTGCTTTCTCAATATTCTGGCTGTTCCTTTATGTATTCATCAACCTGACATCTGTTGCATGGTTGGGAGCTCTTGCCATTGAGCAGATTCTTGGTCTGAAGGGTGCAGTCATCATGATTGGCAGCATGTCAATTTCAGTACGCCTTCTCATAATCATCTTCCTGTATCTTATTGCCGGTGTATATTCAATCTACGGCGGTCTTGCATCTGTTGCATGGACAGACGTTATGCAGGTTGTATTCCTTGTAGGTGGTGGTCTTATCACAGCTTATGCTGCGCTTAAGGTTCTTGCACCTCATCTTGGAGCAGACGGTGCAATAGGCGCCCTTGGTCAGGTTATGGACCGTCTGGCAGAAATTCCTGGAGACAAGCACTTCAATCTTGTTGTAGAGCGTCAGCCTGAATTGTTCAGCAACATTACAGAAGACCCGTATTTCACTCTTCCGGGTATTGTTCTTATTGTCGGTGCCTTGTGGCTTACTAACCTTGGTTACTGGGGCTTCAACCAGTACATCATTCAAAAGGGTCTTGCAGCAAAGAACATTGACGAGGCTAAGAAAGGTCTTGTATTTGCAGGTTTCCTTAAAATTCTTATCCCGTTCATAGTATGTATTCCTGGCGTTTGCGCCTACCTGATTTGGAATGACAAATCTCTTGCCGATGCAATAGGTCTTGCACCAGGCAGCAACATTGCCATTTCCGATGATGCATATCCTTTCCTTATCCGCAACTTTACTCCGGTAGTTGTAAAGGGTCTTTCATTTGCAGCTCTGACAGCCGCTGTAATTTCTTCACTGGCTTCAATGTTCAACTCAACATCTACAATCTTCACAATGGATATTTACCACACATTCATTGATAAGAATGCAAATGACAGGAAGCTTGTGACTGTTGGCCGTATCACAGCTATTGCAGCTCTGATTATTGCTCTTGTTGCAGTATATCCTATCATGGGTGGTGCCGACCAGGCATTCCAGATTATTCAGGAATATTCAGGATTTGTATATCCGGGTATTGTTGTCATCTTCAGCCTTGGTCTGTTGTGGAAACGTTCAAGCGGAACCGCAGCCATCTATACCGCAATAGGTACATTCTTCTTCTCAATCCTGTTCAAGCTGATTATGCCTGAGACCCCGTTCCTTCTCCGTATGGGTTATGTATTCATGGTTCTTGTTGTAATGTTCATTACTATCTCACTCAAGAGCAAGAATACAGTAGAGGCAGAAGAACTTACAGAAGACACTATCAAGACTCAGCTGTTCTGGAGCAAGGTTATGTTCATAGCAGCAGCCGTAGTATTTGCAACAGGTCTTATCTGCGTTGTTGCATGCGAGAAATGCCGCAACCTTGGATTTGAGGGTATGTTCTTCCTTGCAGCTGCATTTGCAGTTCTTGGTCTGTACCTGACATCGAACGCAAAAGACAAAGTCAAAGATCCTAAAGCAATTACAATTGATCTTTCATTGTTCCGCACAAACCGCCAGTTCAACATAGGCGCATGCGGTATCATTGTTCTGCTTGCAATACTTTACATTGCCCTTTGGTAATCAGTTTAATAACAAAGAAAGCATCTGCCATCAAAAGACAGATGTTTTCTTTGCATATATACATATAGAAAATGTTAGAAGAACTTAAAGAAAAAGTATTCCGTGCAAACCTTGATCTGGTAAAACACGGTCTTGTAATATTCACTTGGGGAAATGTTTCCGCAATTGACCGCGCAAGCGGATTGGTGGTAATCAAGCCCAGCGGCGTGAGTTACGAAACCATGAAAGCAAGCGATATGGTTGTTGTTGACCTTGACGGTAAAGTTGTAGAAGGCGACCTGAATCCTTCAAGCGATACCCCGACACACCTTGTACTGTATAAGGCATTCCCAGAAATAGGCGGAGTTGTACATACACATTCAACATACGCTACAGCATGGGCTCAGGCCGGACGTGACATTCCGAACATTGGAACAACACACGCCGATTATTTCCATCAGGCTATTCCTTGCACTGCCGACATGACAGAGCAGGAAGTCAAAGGCCAGTATGAACTTGAGACCGGCAACGTAATTGTAAAGCGTTTCCAGGGTATGAATCCTGTACATACACCGGGTGTTCTTGTAAAGAATCACGGTCCGTTCTCATGGGGAAAAGATGCTGCCGATGCCGTTCACAATGCAGTTGTTATGGAACAGGTTGCCAAGATGGCATATATTGCATACGGTGTTAACCCAGGGCTTACAATGAATCCTCTGCTGATTGAAAAGCATTTCAACCGCAAGCATGGTCCTAATGCATATTACGGACAAGGCAAAAAGAAAAATTAACCAAAACTCCTTAGAAAATCATGACAGACAATAAACAGATTATAGAATCAGGAAAAGCCATTCTTGGCATTGAATTCGGTTCAACACGAATTAAGGGTGTGCTTATTGACCCACAGTACAATCCTATTGCAAGCGGCAGCTATACATGGGAAAACCAGCTGGTTGACGGTTTGTGGACTTACAGTATTGATGAAATATGGCATGGATTGCAGGAATGCTACAAGGATTTGAACGCTAACGTTCAGAAAGAGTACGGAGTACAGATCAAATCTTTGGCATCGATAGGTCTGAGCGCAATGATGCACGGTTACATGGCTTTTGACAAGAATCAGAACATTCTTGTACCGTTCCGCACATGGCGCAATACAAATACTGGCAAAGCCGCTGCTGAGTTGTCCAAACTGTTCAATTTCAACATTCCACTGCGCTGGAGCATTTCACACCTTTACCAGGTCATTCTTGACGGCGAAAAACATATCGGAAAGATTGATTTTCTTACAACGCTTGCCGGATATGTACACTGGCAACTGACCGGTAAGAAAGTGCTTGGTGTAGGCGATGCCTCCGGTATGATTCCTGTAGATCCAAATACAAAGAGCTACAATGCAGACATGGTTGCCAAGTTTGACCAACTGATTTCTGACAAAAATTTAGGATGGAAGCTTCTTGATATTCTTCCAACCGTGCTTTCTGCAGGTCAGAATGCAGGTTGCCTTACAACAGAAGGTGCAAAGAAACTTGATCCAAGCGGAACTCTCCAGGCAGGTATTCCACTCTGCCCTCCTGAAGGCGATGCCGGCACTGGCATGGTAGCCACAAATGCAGTACGCCCGCGCACAGGTAATGTATCTGCAGGTACATCTTCTTTCTCTATGATTGTTCTTGAGAAAGATCTTAAAAAGCCGCATGAGGTTATTGATATTGTAACAACTCCTGACGGCAGTCCTGTAGCCATGGTTCATTGCAACAACTGTACCAGCGATATCAACGCATGGGTAGGTCTGTTCAAAGAGTACCAGGAACTTCTTGGCGTTAAAACAGACACTAACACTCTTTATGCTACACTTTACAGGAATGCTCTTGAAGGCGATGCCGACTGCGGTGGCATCATGAGTTACAACTACGTCTCCGGCGAACCTGTTACAGGTTTTGCTGACGGACGTCCATTGTTCATGCGTTCAGCCAATGACAAATTCAATCTTGCCAACTTTATCCGCTCTCTGATTTACGGAGCAGTTGGTGTGCTCAAAATAGGTAACGACATTCTTTTCAAAGAAGAACAGATTAAGGTTGACCGCATTACAGGTCACGGAGGTCTGTTTACTACAAAAGGTGTAGGACAGCGTTTCCTTGCAGCTGCACTGAACTCTCCTATCTCAGTAATGGAGACAGCTGGCGAAGGCGGTGCATGGGGTATTGCAATTCTTGCATCTTACCTTGTGAACAACACCAGCAACCTTTCACTGGCAGATTTCCTTGACAAGGAAGTCTTTGCCGGCAATGCCGGAACAAGCCTTGACCCGATACCTGAAGAGGTTGAAGGATTCAACAGCTACATTGAAAATTACAAGGCAGGACTTGCTGTAGAAAAGGCTGCTGTAGAAAACAAGAAATAAGTTTTATACATATCTGTCTGAAGGGTGATGGTGCAAACCGTCACCCTTTTTCAGTTTTAAGAATCTCATATTGCAAAAATCAGATAAAAGTCGTATCTTTGTATGTTCAATGCAAGTGGTATTTATGAATCAAATTGAAATACGCAAGGTTGACGGAAGACGTGATTTGAATCTGTTCATTGATTTTCCGGAAAAACTATATAAAGGCAACCAATGTTGGGTCCCTCCAATCAGAAGAGATGAGAAAAAGAACCTCAATCCCAACAAGAAACAGGCCATACCTTTCTGCAAACTGTGTATGTGGTTAGCATACAAGGACGGAGAAGTGGTAGGACGTATTGCCGGCATTATCAATGAAAACGCCAACCGTGACTGGAAAACAAAACGCGTGCGTTTTGGATGGTTTGATTTTATTGATGACATACAGGTTGCCAAAGCACTTCTGGAAAAGGTTGAGCAATGGGGCAAATTATATGGAATGAACGAAATTTGCGGTCCTCTTGGTTTTACAGACATGGATCGTGAAGGAATGCTAATTGAAGGTTTCGAAAACCCGGCATCGCTTACAACCATCTACAATTACCCGTATTACCCTAAGACCATGCAGTGTCTTGGTTACGAAAAGGATGCCGACTGGTTGCAGAGAGAACTGGTTGTTCCGGAAAAAATGCCGGATAAAATTGAATATTTCAAGCCGCTTGTTGAACAGCACTCTGGTGCGCACATCAAGTTTATCACTTCCAAAAAGGAAATGAAAAAGTACGGAGAAGGTATGTTCTACGTAGTTAACAACACTTTCAACAAACTGTACGAATTCACTCCCCTTACCAAGGAGCAGATAGACAAATATGTCAAGTCCTATTCGCCTTTCATCAATAAGAAATATTTTGCTACTGTAGTTGACAACAACGATAATCTTGTAGGATTTGCCCTCTGTTTTCCCAGTATAAACAACGGTTTGATAAAATCCAGAGGAAGATTCACACCGTCAGGCATTTGTCATCTTATCAGTTCTTTTTTCAAAACAAAAACGCTGGAGTTGTGGCTTATTGGTGTTTTGCCGGAATACCAGAGTACTGGTGTATCTGCACTGATTTTCCATAGAATCATACAGCAATGCATAGAAAACAATATTACACGGGCCATTACAAACCCGCAGCTTGAAGATAATCTGTCAGCATTACAGTTGTTTGACGATTTCAGCATAAAGCAATACCAACGCAGACGTTGTTATAAGAAAATGATAAATTAACCCAATTAAAAAAAATGCATATTATGGATTCTTATTTTTATAACATGCTTACGCCAGATGAACAGGTTCATCTCTCCTATCTTCCTACAATTCCTAACCTGCTGAATAAAATTGAAGCAGATTATTCAAATCTTCCTGCTATCACAGAAGACAAAGAAACAATTACATACAACACACTTATTGATAATATCGGTCGTCGTCGTCAGTTTATTGAGTCATTGAATTTGCCGCTTGGCTCAACCATTGCAGTTTTTGAACGCAATAGCCGCGACGCCATTGAACTGTTTCTTGCAATAATGAGTGCCGGTTATGTTGTCAATATGCTTCCGTCACAACTTGCAGGGCCAGCTCTGTCAGGAAGCATCAGAAAATTCAATGCAAAAGCTATGTTTATCAGAGAGGAATTCGTTCCTGTTGCCAAGGCTGCAGGAGTAAGCATTCCCACATATTCTTCTAAATCAACAGGAGATGAATACGCACCATGCTGCAGCGAAGTAAATAAAGATACTGTTGCCGCTATATATTTTACCGGAGGTACAACAGGTATGCCAAAAGGGGTGATACTTACTCACGGCAACATAATGCGCGGTGGATACAACGGAATTTTCCGTCCCGGCTGTGAAACGGGTAAAGACCGTTACATCACATTCCTGCCGTTCTCACACGTATTCGGTTCTATCAGAGGTTTGCTCTCATGTCTATACACAGGTTCACACATATTCACCTGCACTGATATGAAAATGGGTGTAGGAAGTATTCCGTTCATCAAGCCTACATGTCTGGTACTTGTTCCGGGTCTTTGTGAGATTATTTTAGGACTCGCAAAACTGCAGGGAGAGGCTTTTCTTGGCGGATGTCTCAAAACTATTATTGCAGGAGCTGCAAATGTTCCGCCACGTCTTATTGGAGACCTTGACAAATTCGGCATCAGCGTTCTTCAGGGATATGGTTTGACAGAGAGTTCCAACCTTGTTTCAGGAAACGCAGACTATCGCGAAAAACCTGAATCTGTCGGTAGAATCTACCCCGAACAGGAGGCAAAGCTTGTCAATGGAGAACTCTGGTTGAAAGGCGATCATATATTCCAGGGATATTACGGAGATCCGGGAAAAACCAAGGAGTGTTTTGAAGGCGAATGGTTCAAGACAGGAGACCTTGCCAGATTTGATGATGAAGGTTTTCTATATATTGTTGGCCGCATCAAGAATCTAATTATTCTGGACAACGGCGAAAATGTTTCTCCGGAATCAATTGAGGATATGTTCTACCGCAATCCGTTGATCAAAGACTGTCTTGTACAGAAAGTTGAAAAGAACGGAAGCAGTATTCTTGGCATACAGATCCTGCCAAACACGCCGGCCTTTGCAAATGCTTCCCAAAACGAGATTGAGGAAAAGATAAATCTTATTGTTCAGGAAGCCAACTCAAAACTGCCAACATATATGCAGCTGCGCGATGTTGTTGTCCGTACAACAGATTTCAAGCGTAGCGGAAGTATGAAAATTTTGCGTAACCAGAACTAATATTTACAGGAAATGGATTCTCAGGAGCAAAAAATATTTGATCAGTTAAAGGAAATGCTGATGACTGTAAAACCTACAATTAAAGAGGAGGTTATTACGGAGGATGCCCAGCTTGTCAAAGATATGGGTATGGATTCTCTTACCATGCTACTTATGATTTTATCAATTGAATCAACATTTGATTTCAAAATCTCAGGCAATCCCGGTTTTGTCAGCGTTATTGACGTAATCCGCTATATTAAAGCAAATTCAAATAAAATTTGATATTAATTAAAATCAAACAATAATTATTATGAACAGTAATGAATTAATGAACAAAGCAGCGAATAACATTCGTATTCTGGCTGCTTCAATGGTAGAAAAGGCCAAGTCAGGTCACCCGGGTGGTGCAATGGGCGGTGCCGATTTCATCAACGTGCTTTTCAGCGAGTTTTTAGAGTATGATCCGCGCAACATGAAATATGAAGGACGCGACCGTTTCTTCCTTGATCCGGGTCACATGGCTCCTATGCTTTACGCACAGTTGGCTCTCATAGGCAAATTCAGCCTTGAGGAACTTGCCACACTGCGTCAGTGGGGTTCACCTGTAACAGGTCACCCGGAATTGGAAATTGCACGCGGCATTGAGAATACATCAGGTCCTCTTGGACAGGGACACGTATTCGCAGTTGGTGCTGCCATTGCAGAGAAACACCTTGCAGCCGTTCTTGGTCAGGAAGTAATGAACCACAAGATCTACGCATATATTTCCGATGGTGGTATTCAGGAAGAGATTTCACAGGGTGCAGGCCGTATAGCAGGTAACCTTGGTCTTGACAACCTGATCATGTTCTACGATTCCAATGACATCCAGCTGTCAACAGAAACAGCTGTAGTAACATCGGAACGTACAGCAAGCAAATACCGCGCATGGGGCTGGAACGTTTACGAAATCAACGGTAACGATGTTGACCAGATCCGCGGTGCTCTGACACTTGCAAAATGCGGCAACGGCAAACCTACTCTTATCATTGGTAAGTGTATCATGGGTAAGGGCGCTATCAAAGCCGATGGTACAAGCTACGAGCGCAACTGCAAGACTCACGGTGCTCCTCTTGGTGGCGATGCTTTCATCAACACTATCAAGAATCTTGGCGGTGATCCTGAGAACCCATTCCAGATATTCCCAGAGGTTAAGAAACTCTATGCAGACCGTGCAAAGGAACTGCGTAAGATTATGGATGCCAAATATGCAAAGAAAGCAGAATGGGCAAAAGCAAATCCTGAGAAGGCAGAACTTCTCAAAGAGTGGTTCAGCGGCAAAGCTCCTGTTATTGATTGGAGCAAGGTTCAGCAGAAGGCAGACGATGCCACCCGCTCTGCAAGTGCAGCTGTACTGAGCCAGCTTGCCCAGCAGGTTCCTAACATGATTTGCGCAAGCGCCGACCTTTCCAACTCAGACAAGACAGACGGTTTCCTGAAATATACTACCAACATGGTTAAGGGTGATTTCAGCGGTGCCTTCTTCCAGGCTGGTGTTGCCGAACTTACAATGGCTTGCTGCTGCATAGGTATGGCTCTCCACGGAGGTGTTATTCCTGCTTGCGGTACATTCTTTGTATTCTCAGACTACATGAAACCTGCTGTTCGTATGGCTGCTCTCATGGAACTGCCTGTTAAGTTCATCTGGACTCACGATGCATTCCGCGTTGGTGAGGATGGTCCTACACACGAGCCAGTTGAGCAGGAGGCACAGATCCGCCTTATGGAGAAGCTCAAAACTCACAAGGGAAAGAATTCAATGCTTGTTCTCCGTCCTGCAGACAGCGACGAGACTACAGCATGCTGGAAACTTGCTATGGAGAATACAACAAGTCCTACAGGTCTTATTTTCAGCCGTCAGAACATCAAGACTCTTCCGGCAGGTACAGATTACTCACAGGCAGCCAAGGGTGCTTACATTGTTGCCGGTTCCGATGCCGACTTTGACATCGTTCTTCTTGCTTCTGGTTCAGAGGTTGCTACACTTGTTGCAGGTGCAGAGCTTCTGCGCGCCGAGGGTATCAAGTGCCGTATTGTAAGTGTTCCATCAGAAGGTCTGTTCCGCAGCCAGTCAAAGGCTTACCAGCGCAGCATATTGCCGGGCAACAAACGCAAGTTCGGTATGACTGCAGGTCTTCCTGTAACTCTTGAAGGTCTTGTAGGCAGCAACGGTAAGGTATGGGGTCTGAACTCATTCGGTTTCTCAGCACCTTACAAGGTTCTTGATGAAAAGCTTGGCTTCACAGCTGAAAACGTTTACAACCAGGTAAAATCAATTCTTAAGAAATAAACTATGATAGGAATAGCAAGCGATCACGCAGCATTTCCACTCAAAGAGTTTGTAAAACAGTATCTTGAAGAGAAAGGTCTTGAGTACAAGGACTACGGGACCTTCTCTTCCGATAGCTGCAACTATGCAGACTACGGTCACGCACTGGCCCGCGGCATAGAGAACGGCGAGGTGGAAAAAGGTATTGCAATGTGCGGCAGCGGCGAAGGTATCTCCATGACTCTGAACAAACATCAGAGCATTCGTGCAGGTCTCTGCTGGATACCGGAAATTGCGCACCTTATACGCCAGCACAACGATGCCAACGTACTGGTAATGCCGGGACGTTTCATCGACAACGACATGGCCCGCAAGATTATGGATGAATATCTGACCACTCCGTTTGAAGGCGGACGCCACCAGTTTAGAGTTGACAGCATTCCATTGAAGGGAATAATGCGATGAGTAGTGTCATCATTGTCATTCCAATATACAGATCCTTTACGGATACTGAGAAAATAAGTTTTGAACAGGGACTGAAAGTTCTAGGCAAGTATAGGATAAGCCTGCTGCACCCAAGAAAGTTCGATGTAAGTTCCATTATCAAGCAATATGGAGACAGAGGCAATCTCTCTGAGATGTCCATAGATGATTGTCATTTTACCAGTGTGGCATCATATAGTGATTTGCTGCTCACCCCATATTTCTATGACCTGTACTCACAATATGATTACATGCTTATATATCAGCTTGATGCGTATGTTTTCCGTGATGAGCTGTATAAATGGATTGAAAAGGGCTACGATTACATCGGTGCTCCATGGATTCCTTCGAAATACTATTTGAAATGCATTGTCGGAAAGCCTTGGCAGGCAATAAGGAAGTTGTTTCCTGTCAAGCTGACCAATATTCCGCATTGCATGAATTACTTTGCTGTAGGGAACGGAGGATTTTCACTGAGAAAAATCAGCACCATACATCAGATTACCATTGATGACAGCGCTATTATCAGGCAGTGCTGCTATAATGAGGATTGGTATATAAGTCAGGTTGCAAGCCGTACCCATAAGTTGAATATACCCAATTATCATGAAGCGTTAAAGTTCTCGTTTGAACAGTCTCTTTCGCATTGCTATTCACTGAATCATCGGGAACTGCCATTTGGCTGCCATTATTGGAGCAAGCCGAAAAATTACAGCAGGTTCTGGCACCGCTTCATTCCGCTTCAATCGCCAAGCTAAGTACTGACACAAAATAAATAGGGTGACTTGAAAAAGCCACCCTATTTTATATATTCAAGTTCTGTCTGTTATTCTGCAACCGGTAAATCCTGGATTTCCTGACCGGCATCAAAAGACGGTACTGTTTCCGGATTGACAGCGCTCTGTTCGATAGCAGAGTTCTCCATAACTGTACCTGATTTTTTTGCAGCGCCACTTTTTGCAACATAAGCGGTAGCAATGCTTAATACTACTATTAAAGCAATCAGAGTCCATGTTGACTTTTCAAGAAAATCTGTTGTCTTACGAACGCCCATAATCTGGTTTGATGAAGCAAACCCTGCTGCAAGACCACCTCCTTTAGAATTCTGGATTGTCACAATAAAGCAAAGACAAACTGCCAGAATTACTATTACTACGAGTAAAATTGTGTACATCTATATCTATTTTTTTTGTTTAACTATGTGATAAATCTTCCAAACTTTTTATTTGGTCTGCAAAGTAACTACTTTTTTGCGGATTATTCAAACATAAAGCACGATAAATTTCAATTGCTTTATCATATTTTTGTTGTTTGACGTAAATCTTTGCCAAAGATTCAGAGCATATTAAGTTGTTTTGTGACTTTGGGTTAGCTTCTACAGAACTGAATGCAGCAGATTCAGAATCATCACCGGAATTAAACTTTGAAAAATCAAATATCTCTTTTTCATCGTCAGGATCATAATCAAAATATGTATGCATATAATCCCTCTGCTTTGATGCGGAATGTTGTTTTTCCCAGATTTGTTTAAGCTCCGCTACAGTGTCTGTAAATTCAGCAGCAAAACCGGCATCCTGGACCTTATACAGATTGTACAGCAGCATTATACGTGCTTCCAGCAGTTCAGGACGCTTGCGGACCACGGCACGCAATTTTTCTATAGAAGCCTTGTCAAGACTTTCCGGATTAGAAATATACTCCTCTAACTCTTTTACTGTACTTTTCATATTACCAGTTTGCTACAGTAGCATTGAAAATCTGTTCGGTTATTTCATCAATAATCTGCCCTACAAGTTCTTCCTGAACGGCAGACAACTGCTGGGTGGCATCGTATTCACGCTGGGCGGAGAAAGACTTGTCAAAGTCTTCATCATGATTGTTATTGTTCACAAAAACAACCTTGACGGTTATCTTTAACTGCACCATGGATGAATAACCATCGGCAGAAATGGCTTTATTAGTCTGATCATATCCGGTAATATCACCCGAAATATGCAAATCACCGTCTTTCTTAACCTGCTGCAGTTTTGTCTGGCGTGCAAACAAATCACTCAACGCATTGTTGAACATAGGAGCCATAGGAGCCCACTGATAAGGAGCACGGTTGGTGAACGGGTCAAGAGTTATTGTTTTGGTGGTATTGTAATCAATTGACGCTCCGTTGAATTTATAGGAAATCCTGCAACCTGTCAACAGGAAAGAGAACAGTACAACAGATAATAAAGCAACTTGTCTTTTCATTCTATTTTTCCTTTTCAAGATTGTAATCCTTAATCTTTCTGTATAGAGTACGCTCGGAAATATCAAGTTCGGCAGCAGCCTCTTTGCGACGCCCGTTATATTTCTGCAGAGCACGCTCAATCATATTTTTTTCAACCTGTGCAAGGGTTAATGATTCCTCAATATATTCTTCAGTATCCTGAATATCATAATCATCGGCACTTGAAGACTGTGCCGCAGAACTTTGCAGGTTACCGGATGCCACAATCTGTGCAGTAGGATTTGCCACAGTGTGCGTTTCCTGAACCGGACTGTTCTGCACCATACTGTTCATCTGCGATTTAAGGTCGGTAACATCGCGTCTGAGATCAAACAGAATCTTGTACAGTATTTCACGTTCGTTTTCAAAGGAATTACCCTGTGTTCCGCCATGCTGTCCGGCCAATGCCGGTACAAGAGAATTATTCTGCTGTGCAGGCAGGAATTCTTTAAGAACAGACTCGGTAACTACTCTGCTGGGAGACATGATAGACATCTGCTCGGTGATATTCTTCAACTGTCTCACATTGCCCGGCCAGCTGTATGAAAGCAGCATTCTTTCCGCCTGTGCGTCAAGTTCAAGCAATGGTGTCTGATACTTCCTGGAACAGTCCATAGCAAACTTTTTGAACAGAAGAAGTATGTCGGTTCCACGTTCGCGCAACGGCGGAATTCTGATTGGTATAGTATTGAGACGGTAGTACAAGTCCTGGCGGAAACGGCCCTGTTCAACTGCATTTTCCAGATTTACGTTAGTTGCTGCAACTACACGGACATCGGTCTTTTCCACTTTTGAAGAACCCACTTTGATAAATTCTCCGTTCTCCAGCACACGCAGCAGACGGGCTTGCGTTGCAAGAGGCAATTCAGCAACCTCATCAAGAAAGATGGTTCCACCGTTGGCCTCGGCAAAATAACCGTTACGTTCATTCACCGCACTGGTAAAAGCACCTTTTTCGTGACCGAACAGTTCGGAATCGACTGTACCTTCAGGAATAGCTCCACAGTTGACGGCGATGTATTTTTTTGACTTGCGCAAACTGTTGGCATGAATAATTCTTGGTATATTTTCCTTACCCACACCACTCTCTCCGGTAATCAGTACGGAAAGGTCGGTATGGGCAACCTGCATGGCTGTATCAATTGCCCTATCCAGATCAACGGACTTGCCAATAATCTGGAACTGCAGTTTCATACGTTTCAATTCTTCCACCATCATAAGCCTCACAATTCTTGTTTAAGTGACAAAATTAAGCCAAATTACCAATATTATGCCAATATACTTGTCATTTTAACAAAAATATTTACAAAAAAGGACAAATATAACTATCTTCGCACATAAGGAATGTAGTCAAAATAATATCAGATGGAATATCATATTTTTTCACCATACAGAATTTGTCCTATCGGAGCTCACAGCGACCATCAGCACGGACTTGTCAGCGGGTTCAGTTTTGACCATGGCATTGATTTCTGGTTTGAAACAACTCAGGACGGCAGTGTTGAATTGGAATCCAGAAGTTTTGACGGGCACATCAAATTCAATGTCAAAGAACCGAATCAACTCAAGGAGGGTAATTGGGGAGATTATGCCAGAGGGGCAAAGTATGCGCTTTGCAAACGTTTTGAACTGAATTACGGAATAAAGGGCGTTCTTGCAGGAAGCATGCCCGTTGGCGGTTTGTCTTCAAGTGCAGCTGTTCTTATTGCCTATGTTATGGCGTTTGCAAAAGCAAACAGCATCAACCTGACTAAAATGGAGGTTATAAAAATTGCCAGCCAGGCAGAGCGGGAATACATTGGTCTTAACAATGGTATTCTGGACCAGTCATGCATTGCACTCGGCAAGAAAGATCACCTGCTTATGCTTGACTGCGATACCGACGAGTACCGTCTTATTCCGCGTAACCCGTCAATGCCTCCGTTCAAATTCGGAATATTTTTCAGCGGTCTTACGCGCAGCCTTGTGAACAGCGATTTCAACCTCCGCGTACAGGAGTGCAAGACTGCCGCATGGAATCTTATGGCTTATGCCGACATGCCGTTGAAACCATTTGACAAGACATTTATGCGTGACATACCACGTCATATTTACGATAGATACAAAGAGCGCATGCCAGAGCGTTTTGCCCGCCGTGCGGAACATTTCTATACGGAATACCGCCGTGTACGCAGCGGTGTAACGGCATGGGAGACAGGCAATCTGGAATGGTTCGGGCAGCTTTGTTTTGAGAGTTGCGAAAGTTCGCTGCACAATTGGGAATGCGGCAGTCCTGAGCTGACAGCAATCTATCAGGCAATGCGCCAAACGGACGGAATATATGGAGGACGTTTCAGCGGCGCCGGTTTCAAGGGCGCATGCATTGCTATTATTGACCCGTCAAAAGAGGACTCAATCCGCGAATCTATCACAAAGAAATATCTTGAACAGTTTCCGCAGTATAAGAACAGTTTTCAGGTTTATTTTGTACAGTCGGCGGACGGAGCACATTTTGTTGAATAAATGACCCTGACAAAAGAAATAATCCGTGCGCAGGCGCTTGAACTGGGTTTTGCTGCATGCGGCACAGCACAGGCTGCAGAGGTAAACCCGTTTCATGTTGCATATATGGAACGCTGGCTTCAGGCAGGATGCCATGGCATAATGTCATATCTGGAGCGTAACCGCGAAAAGCGTTATAATCCAGCTCTTCTTGAACCGGGTTGCCGCACTGTTGTAAGCGTAGCTTTTGAATATGGTACCATGGCCGATGCCGCCGCTGTCAAGGACTCCAATGTTGCCCGTTTTGCCCGTTTTGCCGGCAATGCAGACTACCATAAATATATAAAGGATAAGCTCTACACATTGCTTCAGAATCTGAACAGAATCAGTCAGGTTCCTGTTGCAGGACGCGCATTTGTTGACTCAGCACCCATTATGGAACGTTACTGGGCCGTTCGTTGTGGAATTGGCTATATAGGACACAACCACCTTTTGTTTGTTCCGGATATAGGTTCATTTGTATTTCTTGGAGAGTTGCTTATTGACACTCCTCTGTGCCAGTATGACGTTCCTCTTGAGTTGTCCTGCAAAGATTGCGGAAAGTGCACATCAAAATGCAGCGGAAAAGCTTTGGCAGCAGATTCACCGCTGTTCGATGCCCGCTGCTGCGTTTCTTACCAGACAATAGAGGCATCGGGACGCCAACGCACTGAAGGAAAGCAGTACGGTTGTGACGTCTGTCAGGAGGTGTGTCCTCTCAACAAAAAATAATCTCCAATATTTTATTAAAATCGTTTGGGGGTTTCAAAATTTGATGTACATTTGCATCGTTTTGGTCCCTCTATGTAGGGTTAATAGGGAATCGGGTGTAAATCCCGGACAGTTCCCGCTGCTGTAAGCTTTATAGAAGTTGCAGATTCTTTTAGCCACTGGTTTTTACTGGGAAGGCATTGCAACAAGAAGTAAGTCAGAAGACCTGCCAAGGCAAATTAATGTTTTTTGCAGCCTGCGGGTTTTCGGGCCAAAGCACAACACTTAGCAATCATTTGTTTATTGTTGGTCTACTTTTACTGTTACCCGTATTCTGCGCAATGATTTTTATGTAACAGATGAAACTTTTTCCAATGGTAATTACAGCAGGTCTGCTGTGTCTTTCCTGTACAAAGGGAACAGAAAATTCCGGCATTTCTTATAATGCCGCCTGCAATTTTGTATATGAATTCATGCCGGCTCCGGGGCAATTCATAAATGATTATCCCGGCTACAGTATCACATCAGGCAGCCAGGCCTGCCAATATGCATTGGAACACCTGAACAACGATCAGGTAATTTCTCTTGGCGCATTCGGAGGTTATATTATTGTGGGGTTTGACCACAGCATACAAAACAGCAGCGGATATGACATCGCCATCAAATCCAATCCTATCCTTGAATTCAGCGAACCTGGCATTGTGTGGGTTATGAAAGATTCAAACGGCGACGGTCTTCCTAACGACACATGGTATGAACTTATGGGAAGCGAATTTGGTTGCAAGGGGACATATTATGACTATACGGTTACATATTATTGCCCTACCGACAGCGGACAGGATGTCAAATGGAAAGACAATTACGGAAAGACAGGCGCCGTCAAATATCTGGGGACTTACCACAAGCAGCCATCTTACTACCCGCTGTGGGCATCGGCAGACAGTCTTGTATTGACCGGTACACTGCTCAGAAACAATTCAGCCAATATGGGTACAGTACAGGATTACTGGGTATGCAACAGTTTTGAATACGGATATGTTGACAACTACAGTTCTGTTGACTATTCAAATGGATATAATTATTTTGATATAGACAACGCTGTTGACAGGAATCTGGAACACGTAGACCTTGACATAATTGATTTTGTCAAAGTTCAGACAGCCGTACTGGCTCAATGCGGTTGGGTTGGAGAAGTTTCAACCGAGATTTCAAAGATAGTTGACGCACATTTGGACAAATCTATAAAACAATAACAATATGAAACTTACAAAAATTATTCTGATGGCGGGCTTTACCACCGCATTTTTAACAGGATGTCAGAAAAGTACTGACACATTTGACAAAGATCCTGAAGGCTGCATTGAATTATGGGCAGACAATCTTCCCGAGTTGACCGACACTACAATTTATCTGAAAGCTGAACCATCAGATTTTGACGGATATTTCTACTATGTATCAGATATTGAATTCAGTCCGTTCAAACTGCTGCATTCATCATACTACGAAGCCAACAAATTGAATATGGGACAAGGCATCACATACTTGAATTACCTTGATTTTGAAACTGCAGGATACACAAACCAATCATGCATATCAACGGCAAACATGCAGAAGAAGAATTACTTTTTTGCCCAATGCAACGGCGATGATTACGGAATGCCTGCTCGAATAGACCTCACAGGTTCTGACAGACTCTACAAAGGCGTCAGCTTTTATATCAACAACACAACGTATGTCTACAACGTGATTGTCAACAGCGATGCCGCCGGACGCGGTTACTTTAAGGAGTGGACAAAAAATGACCTGCTGCAGTTGCACATCATTGGAGAGAACAAGACCGCTACAAGAGTAATTTCAGACACCATTACCGTTGATCTTGCACGCGGATTCACAGTAATAAACAAATGGACACGCATAGATTTGTCCAGATTGGACAGCATCAACAGTATCAGATTTGTAATGACCGGAACTGACACAGGCGACTACGGTTTGAGCACACCTGCATGTTTTTGCTTTGACGGACTAAAACTATTACCTTTGTAAGCACAATGGTGCCATATAAAATCACAACAAATGTACTATTTCTTTTAATTGCACCGGTACTGCTCTGTACCGGCTGCAAATTAAAAGACGGTTGCGCATTGCCTGCTCTGAATGGGGAAAGTCAATACGCACAGTTGTTGTCAACAGACCATCCCGACGACAGTACATACACATATTACATTGTCAATCCATGGAAACAGAGCCAGATACTGACAAGCTACACTACCTGTCCGGCAAAGGCATTCAACAATGTTATTGTAACAACAAACTGTCACGCTGCCCTGTTTTCCGAACTGGGTATAGCAGACCGCATTGCCGGCATCTGCGAAATTGAATATGTATCTGACAGCACAGTCAACTCCCTGTACAATCAGGGTAAAATAGCAAATTGCGGCAGTTCCATGTCTCCGAATATTGAGACAATCATTGATTTGAACCCCGATGCCATATTTGTATCGCCTTTTGAGAACTCCAATTACGGTGCTCTTGAAAAATTAAAGATTCCATTGATTGAATGTGCCGATTATATGGAGACATCTCCCCTTGGACGTGCTGAATGGATTCCTTTCTTTGCAAGTCTTATGGGAGTTCCACAGAAAGGAGACTCTCTTTTCAATGCGGTTAAAGAGCGATACATTGAATTGTGTAATGTGGCAGACTCCGCAAAGAATATTGACGGCAGTCCTACGGTTATGACCGATATGATAAGTTCATCGGCCTGGTATGTTCCGGGAGGCAAGAGTACAATAGGACAACTTATACAGGATGCCGGCGGCACATACATTTTTGGATATATTGAAAAAAACGGATCCGTCCCATTGTCAAAGGAGACTGTTCTGGACCAAGCGCAGGATGCCGATTTCTGGTTCATCAAGAATTCAACATTTTCAACCGTAACATACAGCAGTATTGAGAAAGAGTGGAGCTCATACAGTCTGTTCAAGCCATTTGCCCAGCACAACATCTGGGTTTGCCCTGTCTATCAGGTCCCCTATTTTGAGCAGACAGCATTCCATCCCGAATACCTGCTTGAGGAATTTATCACCATTCTCCACCCCGGTCTAGACATCAGGTCCACTCACTATCCACGCTACTACACTCCCCTTCCCACGCAGTAACAAAAGCATCAAGTGGGCAAAAATTTTGAAATGTGAGTATTTTCAAGTAACTTTGCATGTTAACTTTGCAAAAAGTTAAGGTGAACATTATTAATGTCAGAGAATAGTAACAGATGAAAGTACTCAAATTCGGAGGTTCTTCAGTTGGTTCGGCAGAAAGCCTGTCTAACCTGAAAAAGATTGTAGAAGAACAACAGGAGCAGGTTATTGTTGTTGTATCGGCACTTGGCGGTATAACGGACCAGCTCATTTCCTGCGCTGACAAGGCAGCAGAAGGAGACGGTAGCTACAAGCAGTTGTTTGACCAGATGGTAGAACGTCATGAAACAACAACCCAGAGCGTACTTTCATTCACTACAGCAGCAAAAACAAAAAAAGAACTCCGCACTTTGTTTGACGAGTTGGAGAACATATATCAGGGAATCTTTCTTACAAAGGTTCTCACTCCACGCATAATGGACACTGTAGTAAGCTACGGTGAGCGTCTGTCATCAATTATTGTTTCTCATTTGATTGATGATATTGAATTTTTTGACTCAAGAGATTTTATCAAGACCGAATTCAAGAACGGAATGCATATTCTTGATGCCAATCTGACAAACTCTCTCATCAAGGAAAGATTCCGCTACGTGCCTATGCGCGCACTTGTTACAGGTTTCATTGCAAGTGACAGCAAAACAGGCGATGCCACCAACCTTGGTCGCGGTGGCAGTGACTATACGGCGGCCATACTGGCAGCTGCACTCGATGCCTCCGTTCTTGAAATCTGGACAGATGTGGACGGATTCATGACGGCAGATCCGCGTGTAATACGTACGGCGTACACTATTAGCGAGCTCAGTTACAACGAAGCCAGCGAACTCTGCAACTTCGGTGCCAAAGTCATATATCCGCCAACAATCTCTCCTGTCTGCAAAAAGAATATTCCAATCCGAATAAAGAACACATTCAATCCGCAGGCCAAGGGGTCTATCATTGTAAATGAACTGAAAGAGAACAAGAAATCCATAAAAGGTATTTCAAGTATCAGCAGCACAGCGCTCATCAATGTTCACGGACTTGGTATGATAGGTGTTGTAGGCACCAGTTCAAAACTGTTCAAGACATTGGCCGACAACAATATCAACGCAATATTCGTTTCACAGGCGTCCAGTGAGAACTGCATTTCAGTAGGCGTACGTAACCAGGATGCCGATCTGGCCTGTCAGGTTCTTAACAACGCTTTTGCGCTTGAAATTGAGCAGGGCACAATATTCCCCATCAAATCGGAAAAGGACCTTGCCATTGTTGCCATTGTAGGTGAAAATATGCGCCGCACACCGGGTATTGCCGGGAAACTGTTCGGTGTACTTGGCCGTAACGGCATAAACGTTATTGCATGTGCCCAGGGTGCTTCTGAAACAAATATTTCGTTTGTAGTTGAAGAGCCTTACCTGCGCAAATCACTCAACGTAATACATGATTCATTCTTCCTGTCCGAATATCAGGAGTTGAACCTGTTTGTATGCGGCATCGGTACTGTAGGAGGCAGTTTGCTGGAACAGATTTGCAAACAGCAGGAAAAACTTAAGGCAGAACGCGGCCTAAAGATAAATGTAGTTGGCATAGCACGCGGCAGTCGTGCCATGTTCAACCGTGGCGGCATTGATTTGAGCAACTATAAAGAAGATCTGGAGAATGCTCCCGCCAGCGACATTGAGCGCTTGCGCAGCGAAGTTATAGGTATGAATATCTTCAATTCGGTATTTGTTGACTGTACGGCAAGTGCACAGGTTGCAGAACTCTACAAAGACTTCCTGGACAATAACATTTCAGTAGTCGCAGCCAACAAGGTTGCGGCATCGTCTGAATACAGCAATTACGCACAACTCAAGCAGATTGCACGCAAACGCGGTGTCAAGTTCCTGTTTGAGACCAATGTCGGTGCAGGTCTGCCTATCATCAATACTATAAATGACCTTATCAACAGCGGTGATCGTATTCTTAAGATTGAGGCCGTTGTAAGCGGTACACTTAACTTCATTTTCAATGAAATAAGCGCTACCGTACCATTGAGCAAGACTATACAGATGGCCAAGGAACAAGGCTACTCTGAGCCTGATCCGCGTATCGATCTGAGCGGTAAGGATGTTATCCGCAAACTTGTCATTCTTGCACGTGAGAGCGGATATCGTCTGGAACAGGACGATATTGAGAAGCATTTGTTCATTCCACAGGAACTGTTTGACGGATCCATCGATGAATTCTGGGCAAAACTGCCTGAACTTGATGCTGAATTCGAAGAAAAACGCAAAGTTCTGGAAGCACAGAACAAACGCTGGCGCTTTGTTGCAAAACTTGAAAACGGAAAAGGTTCCGTATCGTTGGAAAGTGTTGACAGCACACATCCGTTCTACAATCTGCAAGGCAGCAACAATATTATTCTGCTTACCACGGAACGCTACAAAGAGTATCCTATGATGATTCAGGGATATGGTGCAGGCGCTGCTGTAACAGCTGCAGGTGTATTTGCAGACATAATGAGCATAGCTAACATTTAATTCCGTAGCGTTTGAACAGTTCGCTTACAATCTATAAGGCATCGGCAGGCAGTGGAAAAACTTTCACGCTTGCCGTTCGTTATATAACTCTGGTAGTTAAAAATCCCGATGCCTATAAAAACATTCTGGCGGTAACTTTTACAAATAAGGCAACCGCCGAAATGAAAGAGCGTATTACCCAGCATCTTTACGGAATAGCCCACTCTCTGGCTGACTCCGAACAGTATTTCAACGCTGTCAAAAAAAACATCTCCAGCAGTATTTCAGATAATGACATCCGTTCAAATGCCTTGCAGGCATTGAATAACATACTGGCTGACTATAGCAATTTCCGCATTGAGACAATAGATAAATTCTTTCAGCGCATACTGCATGGTCTGGCCCGCGAACTGCAACAGGGACAAGGGTTGCAGCTTGAACTGGAGACCCGCCCCATAATAGAGAATGCAATAAAGGAATTGATTGACAACATTGAGCCCGGCTCACCACAACTTGAATGGATCATTGAATATATCAACAATTCAATTGATGAGGATAATACATCTCTCAAGCTGTCAGACAGTTTACTGGATTTTGCTAATGACAACCTGTTTCTGGAGGAATTTCAGGAAAAAGGCAAAAAACTGAACCTTTACCTGCAAAATATTGACAAACTTAAAAAGTTGACTGAAAAAATATCTGGGAAAATCCGAGACATCAAAAAAAACATATCTGATGCTACAAAAAAGCTGACTGACACACTATCGCAACAAAATTTGTATCAGGATGATATGACCAACGGATTGGGAACTTTGATCAAAAACTGTCGGAACGCAGATTTCAAGAATCTTGATACAGGCAAGACAAATATCAGTAATGCTTATAATGACAAACAGAAATTATTTACGTTGAAATTTCTGAAAAGTAATACCGCTATTGATCTTGATTCTATCCACTCCGATTTCCGTGCCATGGTAGACACAGTGAATAATTCTATTAAGGATTATAACAGTGCCATTCTTTCCAAGCAATATCTGTACCAGCTGAATCTGCTGGCATCAATACGTCAACAGATAGACAAGGACAATATACGTCTGAACCGTTTTATTATGGCAGACACCTGCGCTCTGTTAAGTCAGATGGAACAGGGTGACACATCTTTCGTATTTGAAAAGACCGGCAGCACCATCAGTCACATAATGATAGACGAGAGTCAGGATACATCATGTCTTCAATGGCGGAACTTGAATATCATTCTTCTGGAAACATTGTCACAAGGCAAAGAGTCTTTGATTGTAGGCGATGTCAAACAGGCCATTTATCGTTGGCGTAACGGAGATTGGCAATTCCTGAACAGCAAACTGAAAGAAATATTTAAAGCATTCAGTCCTGCAGTAGAAAATCTGGATACAAACTACCGCAGTAAACAGAACATTGTTGAATTCAACAGCCGGATATTCAGGTCTGCGGCAGATATTGTAAATAACCATTACAGGTCATTATTCGGCACTGATTACTCTGATTTGCTTTTGGCCTACAACGGTGTAGAGTCTCAGAAGGCTAAAGACAGCAGCGGCCAGGGTCACGTTGACATTCAATTATTTTTTTCCGACTATATTGAAAACCACACCAATGCCGTGCTTTCAACCATAAAAGACTATTTGAATGCCGGACTGAAGCCTAAAGATATAACATTGCTTTTCCGTAATAAAAAAGAGATTCAGGAAATATCTCAGATCTTGAAAATGGATTCTGAGATTGGACAGTATCCCATTGTATCTGACGAAGCTTTTCTTCTTGAATCTTCTGTATCACTGCAGATTCTGATAAATCTGTTGCGCTACATTATCAGTTGCGACCAGGACAATATTGCTTTGGAAGCAGTAAAATTCAATTACAGGAGTTTATTCAACAAAGATATTCCCCAAATTGAGACCGCCGAGCTCTGCCGCCTTCCCTTATACGAACTGGCACAAAAACTTTGCGCATTATTCAGTTTGGACAATATAGAGGGTCAACATCCTTATCTTGAAACCTTTTTTGACTACCTGTCTTCATATTTATCGAAAGGGAATCCTTCAATAGCGTCTTTCCTTGATTACTGGGAACAAACCCTGAAAGTCAAATCAATTCCTTCCGCAAGCAGCGACGGCATAACCCTTATGACTATCCACAAAGCAAAGGGATTGGAGTTTAATACTGTAATTATTCCATTTGCAGACTGGGATCTGATTGTATCTCCCAGACTTGCCCGCAATATGTGGTGCACGCCACCAGCAGAATGTACCCCGTACAATGAATTGCCTTTGGTTCCAATCAAATTTACTTCCAACGCCGAAAACAGTATATACCATACTGATTATCAAAACGAATACGGTTTACAGTTAGTTGACAACCTTAATCTGCTTTATGTTGCATTAACACGTCCTAAATGCAATCTTTCTATTTTAGGGAATTATGACATCAAAGCTACAGATGCTGATAAAGATTTTACTGTAAAAAGTATTGCACAACTCATTGGAAAATCCGTAGAAATGACCAAGCAGGAAGATAGATATTACTACTCTAACGGAAATATATGCAATGCGGTCAAAGAGGAATCCGTCAATACGGTTAATCCGTTACGTTATACGCCGCAACCTATAACATCTGGCAGTATCTTCAATCCGCAGTTTCCTGATTTCAAGGAGTCTGTTGCTGCTTCAAAATTCATTGATACGCTTGGGCAGGAAAACGACGGAAGTGCCGAACTACAGAACAGATATATTCAGACAGGTCAACTTCTTCACACTGTATTCTCTCAGATAAATACAAAAGACCAGGCCGTACAGGCCATTGACAAACTGGTAAGACAAGGAGTCATTGAATCCGGTAGTGAGCGCAGCAGGATTGAGAAACTTGTACAGAAAGCATTGTCCAACCCGCAGGTTCAGGAGTGGTTTGACGGCAATTACCGTCTGATAAACGAATCCACAATCCTATTCAATCAAGACGGAAAATCAACAGCAAGAAGGCCTGACCGTATAATGATTAAAGACGATTCAACCATTGTTGTTGACTTCAAATTCGGAAAATACAATATTGAGTACGAACATCAGGTTGAAGAATACATGTCGCTGCTACGGGCAATGAACATGCCTGATGTTTCCGGCTATCTTTGGTTTGTTTACACAGACCAGATAGTTAAGGTAGAACTCAATAAATAATCTTTCCGTTACAGATAACATGTTTTATGCTGGCTGAATCGGCCGCATAAACAAGATTTGATATCAGGCTGTGACATGGTTGCATGTGAATGTCATTCATATCAAGCAGTATGGCATCGGCAAGTTTACCCTGCTCAATAACTCCGGCATCATATCCGAAAGCACGTGCTCCGTTAACTGTAGCCCACTCAAGCACCTGATTTGAAGGAAGAATGGTGGCATTACCGGTACTTTTAGCAAACAATGCCGCAAATTTCATTTCCTGGATCATGCTAAGAGAATCATTAGATGATGCACCGTCTGTACCAAGAGTTATATTGCAACCTGATTTGATGGCAAGTTCATATGGGAAACGTCCGCTTCCCAATTTCATGTTGGAACATGGGCAATGCGATACCGTTACACCGCGTTTGGCCAGGATATCCCATTCCCCCTCATCTACACAGACACAATGAGCGGCCAGTACATCGGGACCAAGAAGTCCTATTGAATCAAGATATCTGACAGGAGTCATTCCATGTGCCTTAATGCAGTCTTCTACCTCTTGTTTTGTTTCTGAAACGTGAATGTGTATGCGCAATCCGTTCTCGCGGGCAAGCTTGGAGCACCATTTCAGACGTTCGGTATTGACCGTATAAATGGCATGAGGCGCCATAACCAACTGGATACGTCCGCCGGTAGGGTCTTTCCACTGCTTAAGAAATTCCACCTTCTGATCTGTCACGGCCTGTGAATGGTTGTCCATTACTGTAATTCCTATTGCGGCGCGCATTCCTGACCTGTCAACAACATCTATGGTTTTTTCTATGTCAAAATACATATCATTAAAGAAGGTGGTTCCTGTCTGAATCATCTCTTTTGCAGCCATTTCAGAGCCAAAGCGGATGTCATCGCCGGTCATCTTTGCCTCGTAGGGCCATATGTACTGACTAAGCCACTCGAAAAGGTCATGTCCCTCAGCATATCCGCGCAACAGAGTCATGGCAGCATGAGTGTGGGTGTTATAGAAAGACGGCACGATTGCCATCTGTGACCCATCTATAACTTCATCGGCATGAATGCTTGCAAGGCCTGAATCTGAAGCGGCCGGTTCTATCGACTTGAATTTACCTCCGTCAATAAGAATATCAACTCTCTTATCTACAGACAGAATGTTCTTTATCAGTACCATATCAAATAAAATTTATCGTTGGAAGAAACGCACAACATCGTTCATGTTTGCCCAGATTAACAACGCAAGCATAAGAACCATACCAATTGAAACAGCACGTTCCATAAACTTGTCGCTTGGCTTGCGGCGGGTAATTATTTCAAATAACAGGAACAATATGTAACCACCGTCCAAGGCCGGAATAGGCAGAATGTTCATGAATGCAAGAACAATTGAAAGCAAAGCAGTCAGAGTAAAGAACTGTGTCCAATCCCATGATGACGGGAATATTGATCCTATTGATCCGAATCCGCCCAGATTCTTTGCACCTTCTTTTGTAAATACATATCTGAAATCACTTACATAACCGCACAATGTTCTCCAGCCGTAACGGATTCCCTGCGGGATACATTGAAATACGTTGTATTTGTCTGTAACAATTGAATAGGCATCAACCCTGTGCACAATTCCAAAGCGGAAGTTGGCATCGCTTACAATATGGGTATTGATCAAGCCTTCACCCGGACGGTCAATGGTGATATCCAGCTTATGGCTCACAATATTATCCTTTTCAGCCTGACGCATAGCATCAATCTGATACTGGAACTTTGTCCATGTGTTTACATTATGGCCGTTGATGTCAACAATAAGGTCGCCGCTACGCAAGCCGCGCAGGTCGGCAGGACCGCCAGGAAGCACACTGTCAATTACCATCGGCATGTAAATTGACATGTATGGGTAAGACGATGTGAAATCAAACAATGTCAGAGTTTCAGGAATAGGAATTGTTATCTCCTTTCCTTCACGCAAAACCACTACACTTTCTGCAGATACTACCTTGCGCCAGAAATGAGCGTCATACTCTTTGATTGTCTTGCCGTCAACAGAGAGAACTATATCACCGTCAGCAAAGCCGTCCTGTTTAGCCTGTTCATTGAACTCCAGACCGTACTTCAAATCTTGCAACGGTATATATGTTTCGCCGTTTTTCAGTATCAGCATTGAATACAGAATGAAAGCAAAAATGACATTGAAAAGAACACCGCCCGCCATAATGAGCAAACGCTGCCATGCATTTTTTGTACGGAATTCCCATGGCTGCGGTTCCTGCTGCAACGAACCGGAATCCATGGATTCATCAATCATTCCGGCAATCTTGCAATATCCGCCAAGAGGAAGCCAGCCTATTCCAAACTCAGTTGATTCCGGATAACAACGCCAATCATCTTCGGGCAACTTTGAAAGGTCTATCGGAGTGTATATTACTGCCTCTTTTCCCTCAGGATTAGTAAAGACCTGTCTGTCATAACTGTCAGGCACATTAGGTGCAAAAAATTTAAACTGCCATTTTCCCTTGATTTTCTTGCAGCGCATTATGGAAAATCTGGGATTAAAGAAAGCGTAGAATTTTTCAACACGTGTATGAAAAAGTCTTGAAAACAGGAAATGTCCAAATTCATGTATAATAACAAGCAGCGACAGCGATGCCACCATTTGTATAGCCTTTATCCAAAAAACACCATCCATCAATATTAAAATTTTCTGTTAATTAGTAATCGGTTTATATGAAAGATTCCGCAACAATGCGGCTCTCTTTATCTATTTCAAAATAATCGTCCAGGGTAGGATTCTTTACTACAGGTAATTTGTCCATTGTTTTTTCAATAACCTGACTCATCTGTAAAAAGCCCATCCTGTCATGCAGGAACGCAGCAACACAAACTTCATTGGCAGCATTGAGAACACACGGCATACTGCCACCCTCTTCAATAGCCCTGTAGGCCAGTCTCAAATTTGGGAACAGATCCATATCCGGTTTCTGGAAAGTAAGTTCAGTCAATTTGTCAAAAGAGATTCTCTCCCATTCTGACGGCAAACGTTTGGGATATGAAAAAGCGTACTGAATAGGCAGTTTCATGTCAGGTACACCAAGCTGAGCCTTAATTGCGCCATCATAATACTGAACCATACTGTGAATGATTGACTGAGGGTGAACAACTACGTCAATCTTTGAATATGGAACTCCAAACAGCCATTTTGCCTCAATAACTTCAAATCCTTTATTCATCATCGATGCCGAATCAATAGTGATTTTAGCACCCATATCCCAATTAGGATGTTTCAGAGCCTGTTCCTTGGTCACAGTTGAGAGCTGCGCCTTTGTAAAATTTCTGAATGGGCCTCCACTTGCCGTAAGGATAATCTTTTCAATGCTTTCAAAAGATTCACCCACCAGACTTTGAAATACAGCTGAGTGTTCCGAATCAACAGGAAGAACAGGTACTTTGTATTGATTGGCAAGAGCAGTCACAAGTTCTCCGGCAACAACAAGAGTCTCCTTGTTGGCCAGAGCCAGCGCTTTGCCTGCCTTGATGGCGTGAATTGTGGGTTTCAGACCAGCAAAACCTACCATAGAGGCCAATACCATATCAACAGACTCCATCTCAACCATCTGGCATATGGCATCCTGACCGGCAAAGACCTTGACAGGAAGATCACTCAAAGCATTTTTCAAAGTGATATAATGATCCGGGTTTGCAATAGCAACTATTTCAGGTTTGTATTTGCGGGCCTGCTCTATAAGAAGATCAACACTGTTGTTCGCAGAAATAGCATAGACCTCAAACTCATCGCTGTGTGAGGCTATCACTTCCAAAGCCTGGGTTCCTATCGAACCGGTTGATCCCAATATTGCAATTCTTCTACTCATTCCTCAATAAATTCAATATACTTTTCAGGATTCACCGCCTCACCGTCATACCACAACTCATAAATCAAGTTTCCGTTATTACCGGTCTGCGGTATCTGAGAAACAGCTTCTCCTGCATTAACTCGTTCACCTGCCTTGATTACCATTGAACCGCAATTGCGGAACACGCTGGTTGAATTGTTGGCATGGCAGATTACAATAACATTACCGTCATTCTGTGAATTGTCGGCAAATACAACCCAACCGTATTGAGGTGAAACAACATATGTTCCTTTATCAACCTTCAGAGCAACATTATACTGTTCTTTTGCTGCATTGTAATGTCTTACAACATGTCCCTGCTGTACGGGACTGTACATATCACGCAAAATGTACTCAATCGAGCCTATTACAGGGCTCTGTCCCGATTGCGACAGATTTTCAACAAATTCTGTTTCAATCTTTCCGGGAACAAGAAGAGAATCGGCCATAAACACTGCCAACGAGTCAATGTTCATCAGTGTGTCCGGTTTTACATTGCCTTCAAAAATATCTTTCAGATTAGAAATATAAATGTCACGCACTTTAATGGCAGCCTCCAAAGAATCTATGTGAAAGAAAGTGTGCAGCAGTTCATCCTTGTCGTAATCTTTCTCAATGTTAACGGACGGAATGAATCTGTAGGAAACGTATGACCCTGCAAAAGCCACAATAAGAATCAGCACTACAATCAGTGTAACTCTGAAATGAGACATGCTGAAAGACCTGACAGTTTTCTGAAAATGGATATCATCAACTGTAATTCTGTACTTCCTGAAAAACCTTCTGACGGGACCGTTTTTCAAGAGTTTGTTTTCAAGTCTGTGTATATTGTTTTTTCTCATTTTAATCAATAGGCATATCCTGCGGATAATCGGTAAGAATCACATGTTTTTTCATGTCTATCTTCTTTATGAATACATCGGCGGCAGGTAAAAAGAACTCACTCTTTTCGCCCTGCACCTGAAAAAGCAGATTGACAGTACGATCATCAACATTTATCACACGGCCAAGTTTTCCATAGGTTTTATCGACAATTTCAAAACCTGAAAGCATCTGCAGAGACATCTGGTCTTCATCTTCAAAAATATCAGAAAAACGGTTATGCAGATATACATCCATACCGCACATCCGTTCTGCCTTCTCTACAGTATCAATATCATCAAAACATATCAACGCACTGGTGGCTGAACGCGCTCTGTATGACTTTACAAAGAAAGGCACAAACAAGCCATCAATCTGCATAACAAAAAAAGGCACCGTTTCAAGAGCAGATACAATGGCATCGTCAAAATTAGCTATCAATTCCCCGCTAACACCATGGGTTTTGACAAACTTTCCTACTTTTAGCAATTCCTGTTCAACTATCATTCCACTCTCAATATATCAGCACCTATTGCATTCAGACGGCGGTCTATATTCTGATATCCGCGGTCAATCTGAGCTATATTATCAATACGGCTTTCACCCTGTGCGCTCATTGCTGCAATAAGCATTGCAATACCGGCACGGATGTCAGGCGATGTCATCTTTCTTCCCTGAAGCTTGAACTGGTGGTCATGACCAATCACTACTACACGATGCGGATCACACAGTATAACCTGTGCACCCATGTCAATCAGTTTGTCTACAAAGAAGAGACGGCTTTCAAACATCTTCTGATGGATAAGCACACTACCCTTTGCCTGAATAGCTGTTACCAGCATAACACTTAACAGGTCAGGTGTAAGGCCTGGCCATGGAGCATCGGCAATGGTCATTATGGAACCGTCCATAAAGGACTCTATCTGATAGTGGTCCTGAGCCGGCACAAAAATATCATCACCCCGCTGTTCAAACCGGATACCCAAACGGGCAAAACTCTGCGGAATGATTCCAAGGTTTGAATAGGAAACATTCTTTATATTCAACTGACTGCCTGTCATGGCCGCCATTCCGATAAAACTGCCAACTTCAATCATATCCGGCAGAACGGTGTGTGTAGCACCTCCTAATTTTTCAACACCGGTTATTCTCAACAGGTTGCTGCCTATTCCGTCAATAATGGCACCCATTCTGACCAGTAAACGGCACAGTTGCTGAACATACGGTTCACAGGCCGCATTATAGATGGTGGTTGTACCTTTGGCTGTAACGGCAGCCATAATAATATTTGCCGTTCCGGTAACCGATGCCTCATCAAGCAGAATATATGTACCCTTAAGCTGTTTGCAGTGCATTTCCAAAGTACCATTCTGTTCGTTGCTGCTGAACACTGCACCCAATGACTGCAAACCCAGAATATGCGTATCAAGTCTGCGACGTCCTATCTTGTCTCCACCGGGTTTGCTTACAACGGCACGTCCCAGGCGCACAAGCAACGGTGCCAACAGCATAACGGAGCCACGCAACGATGCACTCATTCTCACAAAATCCTTACTGAATGCAAAGTCGGCATCGATATTGGTGGCCTTAAAAGATACTGCACCGTCCGCAAGTTCTTTCACTTCAACGCCAAGACATTGCAGCATCTCTATAAGATTATCCACATCAAGAATTCTGGGCAGATTGTTGATAACAACCTGCTGGTCGGTCAACAGAACTGCACACAACACCTGCAGAGCTTCATTCTTAGCTCCCTGTGGCTGTATATCGCCGCACAATTTGTTTCCTCCCTGTATAATGAATGCAGACATTTCTTAAAACTTTTTCCTGTTCTTTTTTGACTGATACTGTTTTGACTGAGAAGGCTGTTTGGCAAATTCAACATTCAGAACAGACTCATCAACTACTATTTGGCCTTTGGTAAAATATTTGATATCTTCAATAACACGCTGGTTTGACGCAAGTTCCTTATTCCACACCAGCAGGTCCTTCTTCATTTGCAATGCCACAAGACGTATAAGTTCGTTTCTCTGTTCGCCTTCTTCCATCTCAAGCGTTTTCTGCAACAGTTCCGGGACAATACGACCGTAATGACGTACTGCAACCTCGGAATAAGAATAGTTCAGCAATTCAGGTTTCTGCACCTTGGCATCGATATGGGTAATCTCAACCGGATAATCAATATCCAGTTTATATCCGCTCATAAGAGCAAGATGATCCCACAATGTCTTTTTGTTGTCTGCAATATCCCGCAGATTAGGAAACATGCCGCCCATTATCGAAATAATGGTGTAGGCGCAATTGGTTCTTTCCTCTTTATCCTGAATGGAAACTGCATGATCTACCATTTCCTGTACGGAACGCCCGTACTCCGGCATAGGCAGTTCATTCTGTTGCGTATTATAAATCATAAAATTTCAGTTATAAGCATTATCAATAAATCGGGGCAAAATAAAACTGAACTTTATGATTCAAGTCCTTTTATACCCCCCAACCCCAAAGGGGAGTCGCCCGCAGGGCGCACGCCGTAACGTTTTACGGCTGTATTATCCGGTTCAGTCATATATATCCAATCTAAAACAAAGGTTTTGGTTTTATTGCTATAAAATCTTTAAGATAGAACGGTTCAAAGTATGCAATATCCTGAAATTCACCCTGATTGAATGCCTTTTCTGCCAACACGAACATATTTTTTGCACTTGGCACGGCACCATCCACAAAATAAGCATTCGGATGTTTGATAACGTTTTTGCATTTTTCCGCTCCGTCGCCCATAAACCATACAGGCTGTTTGTCAAGAACATCCTTGAAAGAATCCTGATCTATCACAACAGCACTGGTAGGCATTATTTCTTTCAACGATCTGTCATACAATGCGGAATAAACCTCCATGCGGCGTGCATCAATCATGGGACAAAGCAACGCATTCTCCGGGAGTTCTGCATACAACAGCGTGGGAACACACAAAACCTGCAAGGTAGGAATACCCAGCAGTTTGACACCACGTCCGTAGCATATACCTTTTGCCATTGAGACACCTACACGCAAACCGGTATAGGATCCAGGTCCCTTGCTTATTGCCACAGCATCGAGAACAAGACCGCGGCTGTCAATGAAAGACAATGCCTGGTCAACAAAAACGCCTAACATAGATGCATGTGAACGCGCCTCATCATCATACTTTTCAAACAACAAAGCGCCATCCTGACTGACTGCAACCGATGCCGACGCTACAGCAGAATCTATGTTCAAAATACAACCCATCGAATACTCTGTCTATTATATTGTCATTACAAAAATACATTTAATATTTCAAATATGCCACAATTTATGAATTCTTATATATTTTTGCACTGTTTTTTATCAACAGAGTCTATTATGATACTTTCAATGACAGGATATGGCAAAGCGACAATCGCTTTCCAGAACAAGAAAATCACTGCGGAAATCAAGTCATTAAACAGCAAATCTCTTGATCTGAGCACAAAGATATGCCAGCTTTACAGAGAGAAAGAGATGGAGATACGTTCGCTTATAGGCACGGAGCTCCAGCGTGGAAAAATTGACTTCTCTCTCTATTTCGAGACCGACGATCCTGTCAAGACACAGCCCATCAATGCACAGGTATTCCAGGGTTATGTAAACCAGATTAAGGAACTGTCACAACAGACTGGTCTTGAACTGCCATCCGACTGGTTCAGCACCGTTCTGCGTTTGCCTGACGTTCTTACCCGCACAGAGATAATTGAACCGTCACAGGAAGAGCTTGAAGTTGCCATGGAAGCAACAAAGCAGGCAATTGCCGGACTCATAGCATTCCGTCGTCAGGAAGGCCAGGGGCTTTATAAAATGTTTGCAGAAAAGATCTCCAACATCAAAGCTCTGCTTGAAAGCATCGAGCCGTTTGAGAAGGAACGTATCGAGAAAATCAAAGCCCGCATCAAAGACTCGCTCAATCAGGGACTTGGTGTTAATTACGATGCCAACCGCTTTGAACAGGAACTTATATATTACATAGAAAAGCTCGATATCAACGAGGAAAAGCAGCGTCTTGCCAACCATTTGAAATACTTTATGGAGACAATGGACAACGGAGACGGTCAGGGCAAGAAACTTGGATTCATTGCTCAGGAAATGGGACGTGAAATCAACACAACCGGAAGCAAGAGCAACCATAGCGAAATGCAGAACATCGTAGTGCAGATGAAGGACCAGCTCGAGCAGATAAAAGAACAGGTTCTTAATGTCATGTAACACTAAACAAGAATACATTATGCGCGGTAAATGCTACATATTCTCAGCTCCATCAGGTTCAGGCAAATCAACTATCATAGGTAAGCTTATGCAGCACCCTGAACTGAATCTCTGTTTTTCCATATCCGCTACCAGCCGTGCCCCGCGCGGTACAGAGCAGAACGGCAAGGAATATTTCTTCCTGACTCCACAGGAGTTCAAAGACAAAATTGAGCAGGGAGCTTTTCTTGAATATGAAGAAGTTTATCCCGATCATTTCTACGGTACGCTGCTTGAACAGGTTGAAAATCTGTTGAATCAGGGCAAGAATGTTATGTTTGACGTAGATGTCAAAGGAGGCATAAACATAAAAAAACATTATGCCGACGGAGCTGTATCTTTCTTTATTCAGGCTCCCTCAATGGAAATTCTGGAACAGCGTCTGCGTTCACGTGCAACAGACTCCGAGGAGATGATACAGAAAAGAATTGGCAAGGCAGAGTACGAAATGACATTCGCACCGCAGTTTGACCACATCATTGTAAATGACAACCTTGATTCTGCCGTGCAGCAGGTTTACAATATCATAAGTTGATTTCCTTAATCGGATAAAGACCCTTCTCAGCTGCTTTTTTCAGCAGCAGTTCATACGCGGCGGTACGGTCATTTGGAATTTCACCGTCAAGGATCGCGTCTTTGATCATAGCTTTCAATTCTCCTACAACAGAAGTCGGTTCCAGACCGAAAATTTCCATAATATCGTTTCCGTCCACCGGAGGCTGGAAATTGCGGATGCGGTCACGCTCTTCAAGATCCACAAGTTTCTGACGTACAAGCTGGAAATTGCTCAACAGGGTCTGTTTGCGGACCTCGTTGCGCGATGTTATGTCGCTCTCGCACAGCAGCATAAGGTCTTCAATATCATCACCGGCATCGAACAGAAGACGGCGAACTGCAGAATCCGTAACTATATCGTCAACAATAGCAATGGGACGCATGTGCAGATCAACCATTTTCTGTACATATTTCATTTTTTCGTTGCATGGCTGTTTCAGTTCCCTGAAAATCTGCGGAACCATTTTTGCTCCCACATAGTTATGATTATGGAAAGACCAGCCGTGACGGTTGTCCCAATGTTTGGTTGCGGGTTTGCCTATATCGTGCAAAAGAGCGGCCCAGCGCAACCACAGATTGTCACTGTGCAAAGCCACATTATCCAACACCTGCAACGTATGATAGAACACATCCTTATGTCCGCGTCCGTTCACCGTTTCCACACCTTGCAATGCATTCAGCTGCGGCATAATAAGTTCCAGCAATCCGCATCTTTCTAGATCTATGAAACCTTTTGAGGGTATAGGAGACATTATTATCTTGTTCAGTTCCTGAGCAATACGTTCACCTGAAATTATCTTGATACGTTCCTTGTTCCGTTCTATGGACTCAAAGGTTTCATCTTCAATATAGAAATTAAGCTGCGTGGCAAAACGGATACAACGCAGCATACGCAACGGATCATCATCAAATGTGACATCAGGATCCAAAGGAGTACGGATAATACGGTCCTCAAGGTCATACACTCCGTCAAACGGATCAACCAAAGTACCGAATGTGGCGCTGTTCAAGGAAATGGCAAGAGCGTTTATTGTGAAATCACGGCGTTTCTGGTCATCGTCAAGAGTGCCATTTTCAACCTTTGGTTTTCGTGAATCATGGCTGTATGACTCGCGGCGGGCACCAACAAACTCAAGTTCCAGATTGCCTTTTTTGACCTGGGCAGTTCCGAAATTCTTGAAAACACTCAGGTAAGCACCTCTGCCCCATGCTTTGGCCACAGATTTAGCCATCTCTATTCCGCTGCCTACAACCACAACGTCAATATCGGTGCTGGGGCGTTCAAGCAACAGGTCCCTGACCCAACCGCCTACCACATAGCATTCCAGTCCGAGTTCATCGGCACAAACGGAAAGCATGCGGAATACCTTTGTATCAAGCTTTTCAACTATCTCTTCTTTTGACAGTATCTTCATCTTACGGTATTCTTTCCTTTCAGCTTATACCCATTATCCATGCTACTATCATTGCTATCAGAAACAGCGGCAGAAGACTTCTTGTAAGGGTAGACAAAAATTTCACAAGAAATTCATTTACCTTTATGGTACCTTCAGAGGACATCTCATCTCGGATAATAGCTTTCTTAATATACTTTCCGGCGAAAATACAGATAATCAGCGCAGATATCGGTAATACGGAGTTTGTAGAATTATCAAACAGGTCAAAGAATGTTCTTCCAATAATCTTAATGTCTTTCAGTGCACCGAAAGACAGAGAGCTTAGAACTACAAACACTATACTGCTCAGAAAAGTATAAACTACTGCTTTTTTTCTGGAAATGCCAAGCATATCCATATACACACTGTTCACAGTCTCCACCAGACTTATTGCCGATGTCAGCGCTGCTACAAACAGTGAGAAAAAGAACAGAATAGCAATAATATTACCTGCAGGCATTGCGTTGAATACAACAGGAAGCATTTCAAAAACCAGACCCGGACCACTCTGCATGGTAGGTTCATAACCACCCACGTGGGCAGCATAATAAATAGCCGGAACAATAGCTATTCCGCTAAGTAATGCAAAACCGGTATCGGACACGCAGGTCAGTACCGAATAGCGCAACAGGCTGTCTTCTTTCTTTACATACGATGCATATACCACTATTGCACCGATACCAACACTCATAGACATGAAACTCTGCCCCATGGCAATAAACACGGTCTTCATGCTCACCTTCGAAAGATCCGGCACAAACAGATATTTCAATCCGTCACCGGCACCTGGAAGCGTAACCGAGCGTATTACCACCAGTACCATAAGAACAATCATAAGCAGCATCATAGGGCGCGTAAAGCGTTCAATACCCTTTGAAACACCCAATGCCGTGATAATCAGAGAAAAGAACAGGAATGTCAATGTATAGACCAGATTCGATGCGTTGTTACCCACAAAACCTGCAAAAAACGCTCCGGACTGCGCAACACTGGTCATACCGTCAAAACCGAAAGAGAACGATTCAACGCAGTAACGCACTGTCCAACCGCCCACAACAACATAGAAAGAGAACATGCACAACGGTACAAAAATACCGATAATACTGAACCAGTTCCATTTTTTGCTTCCTGAAATCTTCTGCATGGAAATTGCAGTAGAAGCCCTTCCGCGACGCCCGATTATCATTTCAAGCGTAAACAGCGGCAAGGAAAAAAACACAGAAACCAATATATATATCAGAATAAATGACCCACCGCCATTCTCTGTCATCAGATATGGGAAACGCCACATGTTGCCCAATCCGATTGTGGAGCCTGCCAAAGCGGCAAACGCGCCTAATTTAGATCCGAATGATTCTCTCATAATACTCGCAAAAATACATTCTTTTTTTGATTCGCACAAAATTGTTTTATAAAACAACGCCCAACGTCAGAATTGATATTCTGACATCAGACAAACTGATAGATGACAGTACATTGTTAAGAGTGGCACCTGTAGTAAGAACGTCATCAACAATAAGAATATGTTTTCCGTCAATAAGTTCTGCAGACTGTTCAGGCATGACAAACGGATTGGAGTTGCCGTTACGGCCGTCATTTGTAGCAAGGCGTTCGTATCGTCCCTTTTTAGCCTGTGCTGTACCTGATGTCAAGCGTTGTATCACATCGCCACGCCATACTGTTCCTGCAACCGATGCTATGCCGCGCGCTATATAGTCACACTGGTTATACCCGCGTTTTTTAAGTTTGCGTTTTGTAACCGGAACGGTAACAATCAGATCAACATACTCAAAAAATCCGTTATTCACCAACCTTTCGGCAATCATGCGTCCAAGCAGTATTCCAACAGATGGATGCGAGTAGTATTTCAAATGGTATATCAGGTTACGGTAGGAACTGTCCTTGTAGTAATAAAAAAGACTTGCAGCATGAACAACACGTTTATCATGAAGAAACGGACGCATGGAAACATTGTTTACAAAGTCTGCATTATCACATAAAGGAATGCGTGCACAGCACAAACTGCACATATGTTCCGCAGAAGACTCCAGACGGCAACCGCACACCTTGCAATAGCGTGGCAGCAGCATATCAGCCACCGAACGCAGCCATTCAAGTATGACCATAACCGTCAGTCTTGCGACAACTGCACAAATGAACGTACCAGTTCGGGTTCAAAACCGCACTGAACAACTGAACGCATAAGTTTGGCTGCCCGCAACCGTTTGTCTTTTTCTTTAAGAGATTTGTTTTTTCCTGAAATAACACTTTTGAGTATATCCATATACTCTTTTTCTTCAATCTGTTCCATGGCTTTGTTTATTGTTGATTCGTCTATTTTCTGGTTTTTGAGATAAAACCTGATTTTTATACGACCCCACTTGTTGAACATAAGTTTGTCGTGTACAACTGCATGCGCAAAACGCAGCTGGTCAATATAGTTTTCTTTTATCAGACGTGATATTATACGTTCAACCACATCCTGTGATCCAGCACCCCACTCCTGCAATTTTGTACTTACCTGCCACACCGAATGTTCTGAACCGGCACAATACCGTTCAGCCTGCAGCATGAGTTCCTGCTCCGATTTGAATGTTCCGTCGTTCTTTTTCATAGCATTGCCCTGACCATACGCTGTTTACCGGAAATATCGTTACGTACCTCCACATTTCTGAACCCCAGCCCAACGGCCAGTTTCTCAAGTTCCTGCACAAAAAGCGGATTTATCTCAAAAAAGACATTACCGCCGGCAGTCAGAGAGTTCAATGCATACTCCAATATATTTCTATAGAACAGAAGAGGGTCGTTATCGGGTACAAAAAGAGCCGAACCTGGTTCATAGTCCAGAACTGTAGGTTCCATCTGCAGAGCTTCACTTTCCGTAATATAGGGAGGATTACTGATAATAAGATTGAATTTACGCTTTGACAAAGCACTGCTGCGCCATTCAAGAATGTCAGACAGCATCAATTCCACATCAAGACCAGATTGTATTACATTCTCCGATGCCAGACTCAGAGCTGCCGGCTCAACATCCACTCCGCATACACTCCATAAAGGACGGCTCTGTTTCAACGCTAAAGAGATGGCACCGCTGCCAACTCCCACATCCAATACGGAAAAGTCTCTTTCCGATTCAGGAGCGGTATCCTGCAAAATCCATTCAACAAGTTCAGTGGTTTCCGGACGGGGAATAAGAGCACGGGCATCGGTTTTCAGTTTGAGCCCGCAAAAAAAGGTGTATCCCAGAACGTATTGCAACGGTTCGCCCTGGCTTAGTCTTGTAAGAGTAAAATCAAGAATCTGCTGTTTGGCGGCATCAAGGACGACCTCTTTTTCAAGGTAATATTCGTTTGCATCAAAACCAAGAAGTTCTGTACACAGAGCTTTGCAGACCTCTCTCAATGCATTTGCATTATACCTTGCAGAGAGTGCGCTGTAGATATGGTTTTTGATGCTACGCATACTTTCATGCGTTATTACTTACGCACCTTGACCGTAAAACTCAGATCTTTTGCTCTTGCTTCGCCATACAACTGACCGCTGCTCAGAATGGTGGACATGTTGAACTTGGCATACATACTTATTTTATGGTTTCCTGCAACCTTTACCGGCATAGTGATAGATATCTGACCGGCTTTGCAATTTTCAGGATCCATAATTACCGTATCTCTGTTCAATGACTCAACGCCCGACATTTTCCATTCGTACTGTCCTTTGTAATAATGATATCCGTTATCCAGAACCTCTACCATAAATTTGACGGTATCGCCTTCATATGCAGGGTTTGGACTCATATAGATATTTCCGTAAACGGGGCAACGTCCGTACTTCTCTTTCTGACAACCGGTCAATGCGGCTACAGCCACCATCAGACCAATTACAACAAATAATCTGGTTTTCATTTATTTCTCTATTGGGGGGTTAATCAGACAACCTTCAATAACACTGCATAATGTCACATCCTGAGCGGCAGGGGCAAGATTTACCTTACGGCCTGTAACACTCAGCCTGTCCTGTGTGAACCATTTCAGAGCCTGCACAAAAATAATATGCTCCATACGGTGAATCTGTGCTTCAAGAGCATCAACATCGTTACCTACAGGCACGCCTGCCTGAATTATGATAGGACCTGCATCAAGTACGGGAGTTACCAGATGCACAGTGCAACCGGTAATTTTTACTCCATAGTCAAACGCATCCTGAATTCCGGTTCCACCGGTAAAACTGGGCAATATTGCAGGGTGCAAATTGATGATTCTATCGGGGAAAGCATCAAGAAACGTATTGCTCAGTATGCGCATCCATCCTGCTAAAGCAATGGTGTCAACACCATACTTTTCAAGACACTCAACAACGGCGGCATCGTACACATCGCGGTCCTTTATTCCTTTTGACGGAATAATCTCTACCGGAACCCCGAACTTTGCAGCACGCGCTATAACACCGGCTTGCGGTTTATTGGTCAGAACAACCTTTACATCGGCCTGCAGCTCTCCGCTTTTGACAGCTTCAAGAATAGCCTGAGCATTAGTTCCGTTACCCGATGCCAGAATTGCAAGTTTTATCATATCTACAAATAATAACCGTTTTTCTTAATATCCTGAACAACACTCTCAGGAACATATCCGGTAATATCTTCACCGCTGCGCACCATACTGCGCAAACGCGTTGAACTGATATCAAAACATTCCACATCCATAACCTTGACAGGATAACCGATATCAACAATGGGATATCCGTCGCGCGGGAATGTTATCACCGGAAAATTCTCAATAATATAATTGCAGTCATGCCATTCCCTAAAACGGATCCAGTTGTCCGAACCCACAATCAGGGAAAAGTCATAATCAGTATATTTCTCTTTCAATGCACGCAAGGTCCGGCTTGAATACTGCGGTACAGGCAGAGAAAATTCAAAATCGCACGCCTTCAGAAAGGGATACGTCTCAACAGCATGCTGCACCATCTCAAAACGGGCCGTATTGTCAAGCAGATGCTCCTCTACCCGCCATGGATTAAGCGGAGTAACCATAAGCCACACCTGATCAACTACACCCAGTTCAACAGCCTTGACAGCCACACGCAGATGGCCGTTGTGCAAGGGGCTGAATGTACCCCCGTAAATACCTATGCGCGTTCTGCCCATCACAACACACCGTGACTCTTTCTGACCAGCCATTTATTCAGACACAGGAGCACCATACCCAGCACAATGCTGAATGCGGCAATCACCAGGAATATCTCCCAAGCGCCCAATGTCTCTGTAAAGCGGGCCAGAAAACCGCCCAAAATATTTGCTGCAAAAGAACTCACTAACCAAACGCCCATCATAAGACTTGCCAGCCTGACCGGAGAGAGTTTGCTTACCATAGAGAGACCTATAGGTGAAAGACACAGCTCCCCTACAGTATGCAGGAAATATGTTCCAATCATAAACATAAGACTTGCCTTGACAGTCTCGTCGGGATTGTTTCCGCCGCGTTCAATGCATGCCCAGTCAAGAACAAGAAAGCCCAAGCCCAGGATTATCATACCCAAGCCCATCTTGATTGGAATGGACGGTTCCTTTCCGATGCGTGCAAGTTTCTGCCACAGCATGGAAAACAACGGTGCAAGAATCAGTATGAACACCGGATTAACGGATTGCAGCCACGATGTGGGCAATGTCCAGTTTCCTATCTGGCGGTTGATATACTTGTCGGCATACAAAGTCATTGAACTGCCGGCCTGTTCGAATCCGGCAAAGAAGAACACGCTGAACGCAACCAGGACAACAATAACCCATGTACGGTCTTTCTCCTCTTTTGTAAGCGATGCCGTCTCTTTGTTCTGGTTGTCAGCAGTTGCATTTTCAGCAACTCTGACAGGTTTGTCTCCAATATGTCCAAGAGCTTTCCTCCCTATTGTATTGAATATTACCAGACCGCACAGCATACCTATTGCCGCTGCAAGAAAGCCGTAACGGTAACCGCAGGAATCTGACAATGTTCCGCATACAAGCGGACTGAAAAAGGCTCCAAGATTGATGCCCATATAGAAAATGGTATATGCAGCATCTTTCCTGTCGTCTTGGGCGCTATAGAGTTCGCCTACCATTACGCTGATGTTAGGTTTGAAAAAGCCGTTTCCAATTATCAGAAGCGCAAGACCGGAATAAAGACACACAGCATTTGCTCCAGATGCCAGACACAGATGTCCTGCCATACAGGTTATGGTGCCTATATTTACGGCCAGACGCTTGCCAAGATAATTGTCGGCAAGCCAGCCTCCCAACAAAGGCGTAACATAAACAAAACCGGTAAAAATACCGTACAGCAGTGTAGCTTTTTCCGGTTCATATCCCAAACCGCCGTTTACCAAAGATGCTGTAAGATACAGTACAAGAATGGCACGCATGCCATAATAACTGAATCTCTCCCACATCTCTGTGGTAAACAGACAATACAAGCCTTTGGGATGTTTCATAAAATTTTATTTAGAATTCAGCTGTACGCGGAGTACGCGGGAATGCAATCACGTCACGGATATTCTGCATACCTGTAACAAACAGAAGCAGACGTTCAAAACCAAGACCGAATCCGCTGTGAGGACAGCTTCCGAACTTACGGGTATCAAGATACCACCACATATCCTTCATAGGAATATTAAGTTCCTTGATACGTGCAAGCAGCTTGTCATAGTTTTCTTCACGCTCGCTGCCGCCTATAATCTCTCCAATCTTTGGGAACAGAACATCCATAGCACGAACTGTTTTTCCATCCGGATTCTGCTTCATATAGAAAGCCTTTATCTCCTTTGGATAACCGGTAAGAATCACCGGACGCTTGAAATGTTCCTCAACAAGGAAACGCTCGTGCTCAGACTGCAGATCAGCACCCCAGAATACAGGGTACTCAAATTTGTGGCCGTTCTTGACAGCCTCTTCAAGAATCTTCACACCCTCTGTATATTCAAGACGTACAAAATCAGTATTTACAACAGATTCCAGACGTGCAATAAGTTCCTTGTCTATCATCTTGTTCAGGAACTCAAGATCATCCTTACAGTTGTCAAGAGCCCATTTTACGCAATACTTAATGAACTCCTCGGCAAGATCCATGTTGTCATCAATGTCATAGAAAGCCATTTCCGGTTCAATCATCCAGAACTCAGCCAAATGACGCGGAGTATTTGAATTCTCTGCACGGAATGTAGGACCGAACGTATAGATTGCGCCAAGCGCTGTAGCTCCCAGCTCACCTTCAAGCTGACCGGAAACAGTCAGACTGGCAGGTTTGCCAAAGAAGTCCTGATCAAAATCAACTTTTCCCTCTTCATTTTTAGGAAGATTGTTCAGATCCATGGTTGTTACCTGGAACATCTGGCCAGCACCTTCGCAGTCAGAAGCGGTAATCAACGGAGTATGGAAATAAACAAAACCCTTGTCATGAAAGAATTTGTGAATGGCAAAAGCCATATTGTGACGAATACGGAACACAGCTCCGAAAGTATTGGTACGCAAACGCATGTGAGCGAATGAACGCATATACTCAAAACTCTGACCCTTTTTCTGCATTGGATAATCGCTGGGGCATGCACCAAGAAGTTCAATTTCCTGTGCCTGAATCTCTATAGCCTGGTCTGCACCTATACTTTCAACAATTTTTCCTTTAACTGAAATACATGCACCTGTGGTGATGTTTTTCATCAGTTCTTCATCAAAATTGTCATTATCTGCAACAATCTGCACGTTTTTTATTGTGGAACCATCGTTCAAAGCAATGAAACTTACGGTTTTACTGCCACGACGTGTGCGAACCCAACCCTTAACTATTACTTCTGCACCAAAATCTGTTCTCTTAAGCAGATCAACTATGCGAATTCTTTTCAAACTAGCCATTATTATATCTGTATTTTTTTATTCGTACGAACCCATTCTAAGCATATTCACCTCCTGTTCTGTCAAAAAGCGCCAGTCACCGCGACGCAATTTTTTCTTTGTCAGACCAGCAAACTGTACACGGTCAAGTTTTACAACCTTGTATCCGAGGGCATCGAACATACGGCGCACAATACGATTACGACCTGAATGTATTTCTACACCAATTTCATCCAGCTTGTCATTAATGAAAGATGCATCATCTGCATTGACTACATCGCCCGGTTCAAGTTCAATACCGTTCAGCAACTTGTCAAAATCACCCTGTTCAAGGTTACGGTCCAGGAACACATGATAGATTTTTTTCTTCTTGAATTTTGGATGTGTAAGTTTTGTAGCCAGTTCACCGTCGTTGGTCAGCAACAGCACACCTGTTGTGTTTCTATCCAAACGGCCTACAGGATAAACACGCTCGGTGCAGGCACCTTTAATGTAATCCATAACTGTCTTGCGCTCTTGCGGATCATCAACTGTTGTAACACAGTTCTTAGGTTTGTTAAGCACAATGTATATTTTGCGTTCGATGCCTACACTCTGATCATGGAACATAACTACATCGCCACGACGTACTTTTGTACCAAGTTCGGTAATAGTCTCACCGTTAACCTTCACAACACCTGCCTGAATGAAATCATCGGCTTCACGACGTGAACATACACCGGCATTTGCAAGATATTTGTTCAAACGTATCGGTTCGTTCGGGTCATTGACTATATCCCTGTATTCAATTGATTTTTTCTTACTTTGAGCAGGCGCTCCCTTTTTCATCAGACCAGGTTTTTTCCTGGCAGGAGCTGCTGATGCAAATGCAGGTTTTCTATAGCCGCCATTCGGACGCTGTTCATAATTGCTTGACGAACGGCGCTCTGAATAACCTTCATTGCGTTCCATGTCATTATTGCTATATTCGCCATAACTGCGACGTTCACTGTTGTAACCGCCCTGTCTGCGGTCACCATAACCGCCACGACGCTCACCATAGTTGTTGCGGCGCTCCCCGTAACTGCGGTGCTCACTGCCGTAACCGCTCTGCTCACGGTCGCCATAACTGCGGCGCTCACTGCCGTAACCGCTCTGCTCACGGTCGCCATAACTGCGGCGCTCACTGCTGTAACCGCTCTGCTCACGGTCGCCATAACTGCGGCGCTCACCATAATTGCGGCGTTCACCATAGTTGCTGCGCTCACCATATGAAGAGTCGCGATGTCCATATTGTGGTTTTTCCACCTTTGAAAAACGTCTTTTTTCAGAATCTGTTCTTACAAAACGCGGACGCGAAGATGATCTTTGATTTCTTTCTTCACCATTTCCTTCATAGAATTGATTTCCATGATCTGTTGTTTCCATACCCGTTGTTAATTTTTTTTGTGATGTAGTTATTAATTCAGGTTCAGCCTCACGGCCAAATGTGTTATACGCCAAAATAGTTGGACGGAGCAATAGTCTTCAGTTCTGCTTTAACCTTATCGTCAACCTGCAGAGTTTCAATAAAATCTGCAATGGATTCTTTAGTAATGGCATTATTTGTTCTGGTAAGTGCCTTCAATGCTTCGTACGGATGTGGATAACCCTCGCGGCGCAGTATTGTCTGTATAGCCTCTGCCACAACACTCCAGCAACCGTCAAGGTCACGTTCAATAGCAGCACGGTTAAGCAAAAGTTTTCCAAGTCCCTTCATGGAACTCTTGATAGCTATCAGCTGATGACCAAACGGAACACCCACATTGCGTATTACCGTTGAATCCGTAAGGTCTCTCTGAAGTCTTGATATCGGAAGTTTTCTTGACAGATGTTCAAGAACAGCATTCGCCATTCCAAGATTACCTTCAGCATTTTCAAAATCTATAGGATTAACCTTGTGAGGCATTGCACTGGAACCAACCTCGCCAGCCTTAATCTTCTGTTTGAAATATTCCATTGAAATGTACTGCCAGAAATCGCGGTTCATATCAATCTGTATGGTATTCAAACGTTTCATGGCATCAAACAATGCAGCCAGATTATCATAATTTGAAATCTGTGTTGTATACTCCTCTCTGACCAGGCCAAGCTTTTCTTTCAGGAATTTTGCTCCGAATGTCTTCCAGTCATACTCAGGATATGCAACATGGTGCGCATTGAAATTACCTGTAGCACCACCGAATTTTGCAGAAAGAGGAATCTGCTTCAAGGCCTCAAGCTGAGCGCCGAGACGATAGGCATAAACTTTAATTTCCTTTCCGAGTCTTGTAGGCGATGCCGGCTGTCCGTGTGTACGTGCCAGCATAGGTATATCTTTCCACTCTTCAGCATAAGCATCCAGTTTGGCAATCAGTTGCTCAATCTGCGGATAATACTCATTCTCCAATGCTTCTTTTATGGACAACGGAACAGATGTATTGTTGATATCCTGACTGGTCAGACCGAAATGAATAAATTCCTTGTAAGGAACAAGTGCCGGTGAGAGATCGAATTTTTCTTTCAGAAAGTACTCAATAGCCTTGACATCGTGATTTGTTACACTCTCAATTTCCTTTACATGTACGGCATCTTCATGTGTAAAGTTCTGCCATACGGAACGCAGTGCAAGAACCTGTTGCATATCAATGTCTGCCAACTGAGGTAGGGGTAACTCACAGAGAGTAATGAAATACTCTATTTCCACTCTAACCCTGTAACGAATCAGGGCATATTCAGAAAAATACTCCGCAAGGGCAGCGGTTTTACCGTGATAACGTCCGTCTATAGGAGACACGGCGGTTAATTCATCAAATTCCACTTTATACTAAAAAATTGTTTTTCTGTATCTCATAGGAGCCTGCTTTCACAGCAAACTGTATCTGTACGACTGAAAGGACTCGAACCTTCACGCCTCACGGCACCAGATCCTAAGTCTGGCACGTCTACCAATTCCGCCACAGTCGCATAAACTGTTGCAAAAATACAAAATAATTGGGGATTCAATCATGAGATGGTATGTTTTTTTATACATTTGCACATAAATCAAGATAAAATACGCTATAACATTATATGAGAAAAAATAATACTCCGGTAGTCCTGTTAATGCTTTGCATGACAATATTGAGCGGATGTATAAAAAAAGAACACCTGGAAGACACCGTTATTGTTGCATTTCTGCGCGCCAAAGACTTTGACAGCACATCGTATTGGTCAAAATTAGGCAATGAACTCACACTTCAGGCACAGAAACAGGACAAGGAAATACATGTTTTTTATACCAAAACTCTACCTGGTTCTACTGAACAGGCCAATATAATTGATTCCGTGTGGAATATCTACGGCGACAGAATCAGAAAAGTCATTTTTGCCTCATCGGGTCCTGAAGCGGAACACTCACTGTCAAAACACCTGAACAATCAGACAAAACTGGGGATTATTGATTCTCCGCTGAACAACCAGTCAATTCTGAAAAGCAGTTTTTCCAACGTCATTGCAACAGATAATGAAACAGCAGGTTTAAGAATGGGACTATTTGCTTACACTATGAACCATGTGGCAAACAAAGACAAAAGGGTTTCAATTATCTGCGACAGCACAAGCAATGCGTCTTTGATAAGAACTTCTGCAATTATCCGCGTACTGTTTGACAAGAACATACATCCCAATATTATCGACATCAGACATGCTCTGCCTTCATGTAGATTTTCCGCTGAATTATTCAAAGACAAGAATATTATTCTCGCAACAACGGCAACAGCATCAGCAGCATGTCTCAACTCCGGCCTGATTAAAAGCAACGGATACTACACGTTTGCCTTTGACGACGACGACAGTATTCTTGATGCTATTTCAGAAGGTGAAATCCAGGGCACTATAGTTCAGGACATAAACAGGATTTCCGGTGAAACTATCCGGCGGCTTTTTACCACCACTCCAGGGAAAGAGACTCTTGCCGACGCCATCACCATTCTGGCAAAATAATCCTCGAACAGGGGACAGGTTCCGTTCGCCTCAGATCCACTCAACGAATTCCCCGTTGGAAACGGCATTTCCTACTTGCCTCGAACACGTCGAACAGGGGACAGGTTCCGTTCGCCAACTTTTCTTATTTTGATATATGCGCATCGGACGCTCGCAGTTAGCGCTACCGCTACCCTGCTTTGTTGCCGCCTTCTTTACATTTGTCTTTGGATATATGCGCATCGGACGCTCGCAGTTAGCGCTACCGCTGACTAACTGCTCGTCCCTCCCAAAAGTTAGTCTTGCAGAGCTTTGAAAAGCAAGCTTTTCACGCTCTGCAATCCTACCTTCCGGGCCCCTCCCGCTCACCTCAGAACGGGTGCTGAGGGTCCTCTACGCATATATCCAAATACTAACTCGGAACGTGGGCAGAACGGCGGGAGTTTGAGAACGTTCGGCTGCCCAAAAGAGCGAACGTGTGCAGAATGGCGGGCATTTGAGAACGTTCGGCTGCCCAAAAGGGCGAACGTGGGCAAAACGCCTAGCATTTGAGAACGTTCCGGCAAGAAGAATACCATCACCCCGTCCAGAGGGTGTTCTGAAGGCACCAGCAGCAGTATTCAATTTGGAAC
>JAKSIO010000020.1 GCA_024398785.1 Bacteroidaceae bacterium
GCGCAGGTCCGGTTGTTGTCTGCCAAGGTGCAGTCTGCCAAAGGTACGGTTTTTAGTGCAATAATTGGTTTTTTTGCAGTATCTTTGCATTCAAAACGGTACTTTTTACTCCAAATTGTATGTTTTGTACCGTAGATTGTATTTTGCGCTGTAATTTTTATCAAACATTATGGATATTACTTTACTTGTACTTGCGGCCGGTATGGGAAGCCGTTATGGTGGACTCAAACAGTTGGACAAACTTGGTCCCAGTGGTGAAACTATTATGGATTATTCAATATTCGATGCCATACGCGGCGGTTTTACCAAAGTGGTTTTTGTAATCAGAAAAGATTTTGAGGCCGATTTCCGCGCCCAGGTCTTGTCAAAATATGAAGGAAGAATCAAAACAGCTGTGGTTTTTCAGGATATTCATGATTTGCCTGAAGAATTTACATGCCCGGCTGAAAGAACAAAACCGTGGGGAACAAACCATGCGGTTTTAATGGCAAAAGATGTTATTGACGGCCCGTTCTGCGTAATTAATGCCGATGACTTTTACGGACGCGATACATTTGCTGTTATGGGCAAGTTCCTGAAAGAACTTCCTGCAGGATCAAAGAACACTTATTCAATGGTAGGTTTCAGAGTATCCAACACTTTGAGCGAAAACGGAACAGTATCGCGTGGAGTATGTACAACAGACAAAAACAATTATCTGCAGGGTGTAGTTGAACGTACCAAGATTATCAGAAAGGACGGCCAGGTTGTATATCTTGACGAGAACGAAAACTGGGTTGCAATTCCTGACAACACACCTGTGTCAATGAATGTGTGGGGCTTTACTCCCGATTATTTTGAATACTCCCAGAAACGTTTTGTTGAGTTCCTGAAAAAGGATATCAATACTCCTAAATCTGAATATTTCATTCCGATTATGGTAAATGATCTTATCCAGAGCAAAAAGGCTACTCTCAAAGTTCTTGATACAACATCGGTATGGTTCGGTGTAACTTACAGCGAGGACCGTCCAGGTGTGGTTGAACGTTTTGCAAGCCTTGCAGCAAGTGGTGAATATCCTTCAAAATTATTCTAAATATCAGAAAACGTGCTTAGTGTAGAGAATCTTAAGGTTGAGTTTGGTGTCAAACCATTATTTCACGATGTCAACTTTGTTGTAAATCCTAAGGAACGCATTGCACTGGTAGGAAAGAACGGAGCGGGCAAATCCACTATGCTTAAGATTCTTGCCGGACTGCAGCAACCCACCGATGGAACTGTGTCCATGCCTAAGGATATGGTTGTAGGTTATCTTCCGCAGGTTATGAAGATAGCCGATACGTGCACCGTGCGTCAGGAGGCGGAGAAAGCTTTTGCAGGTATTATTGACCTGAAGAAAAGGGTAGAGCAACTGAACAATCTGATTGCGGAACGTACGGATTATGAATCTCCGGAATATGCCGCTCTGATTGAAGACTTTACTGCACAGAGCGACCGTCTTGAAATGATGGGCGGAGACAATTATGCAGTAAAAGTTGAACAGTCTTTGCTTGGACTGGGCTTTACCCATGCCGATTTTGACCGTCCTACAAAGGAGTTCAGCGGTGGCTGGCGTATGCGTGTGGAACTTGCAAAGATATTGTTGGCATCGCCCCAGGTTCTTTTGCTTGACGAGCCTACAAACCACCTTGACATTGAGAGTATACAGTGGCTGGAGCAGTTTCTGCAGCGTTCAGCGTCTGCAGTCATTCTGGTGAGTCATGACAGGGCTTTTGTGAATAATGTAACAACGCGTACCATTGAGATTACATGCGGCACAATAAATGACTATCGCGTAAAATATGACGAGTATGTGGTTCTGCGCGATGAACGCCATGAACAGCAGCTCAGAGCATATCAGAACCAGCAGAAAGAGATAGCCGATGCCAAAGAATTCATAGAACGCTTCCGTTACAAACCTACCAAGGCCGTTCAGGTCCAGAGCCGTATCAAAGCTCTTGAAAAGATTGTCCCCATTGAGGTTGACGAGGTTGACAACAAGGTTATGCACCTTAAGTTTCCTGCTGCTGTGCGCAGTGGCAACTGGCCAGTAATCTGTACCGATGTCACCAAGAAATACGGTGATCTTACTGTCTTCCATGATGTTTCCCTCACTATAAAACGCGGTGAGAAGGTTGCGTTTGTAGGCCGTAACGGCGAGGGTAAGTCAACCCTTGTGAAATGTATAATGGGAGAAATTCCTTTTGACGGAAAACTGGAAATAGGACATAACATAGAGATTGGTTATTACGCTCAGAATCAGGCGCAGTTGCTTGATGATGAACTGACTGTATATCAGACTATTGATAATATTGCTGCAGGTCCAATCCGCACTAAGATAAATGACATCCTGGGCTCTTTCATGTTCGGTGGAGAGGCATCGGAAAAGAAGGTAAAGGTGTTGAGCGGAGGTGAGCGCAGCCGTCTGGCAATGATACGTCTGCTGCTTACTCAGGCAAACCTGCTTATTCTTGACGAGCCTACCAACCATCTGGATATGGCATCGAAAGATGTTCTTAAAGAGGCTCTGCTCAGTTTTGACGGAACAGTGATTCTGGTCAGTCATGACCGCGAATTCCTTGACGGTCTTGCAGATAAGGTCTTTGAGTTTTCTGACGGTCATGTTACAGAACATCTTGGCGGAATATATGACTGGTTGCGTAAGAAGAATGCCCAGAATGTTGCAGATATAGGTAAGAACAAAACCGTTGCTGCAAACAGTGCACAGTCCGCAAACAAGCCGCTTGAGGCACAGGCTGCTACAGGTAAGGACAGCTACGAGGCAAAGAAACTGGCAGACAAAGAGAAAAAACGTTTGCAGCGCGCCGTTGAGGAGTGTGAGAAACGTGTAAATTCCATTTCTGGTCAGATAAAGGAACTGGAAGGGTGGATGTCAACGCCGCAGGGGGCCAACAACCAGGAAATGTTCGTTGAATACGGCCGTCTGAAAGAACAGTTGCAGAAAGCTGAACAGGATTGGGAGCAGGCAATGATGAAACTGGAAGAATTTGAATAAGAATCTCTATATTTCCAAAGCTTCTGTCATGAAAAGATTTTTATACATATTAATTGCATTACTGATAATGGCAAGTTGTAAGAACAGTGTAAAAGATCCGCGTCTTGCTACCTTGGACGGCACTTTGAAACCAGGTGATGATTTCTTTGGATGGGTAAATAACGATTGGATTAAGAACAATCCTATTCCTGCCGAATATGGTCTTATTACCCATTTTATCAATATGTCTTTAGAGAGTTATGACAAACTGCACGGGCTGGTAAAAGAGGCTGTGGCAGTTCCAGCTGAAAAGAAAACTCACAACGAACAGTGTATTGCCGATATCTATACCATGTATCTTGACTCCGCACGTCGTGATATGGACGGAATAAAACCGCTATTGCCATATTTTGAAAAGATTGACCGTGCTGCCACAAACGGCGAATTGCAGCGTATAGCAATTGAACTGCAGAACATTGGCGTTACTCCTTTTTTCAATTATTACATTGATGCCGATGAAACAAACAGCAGCATGAACATTCTTTCTTTTGTCCAGGGAGGTCTTTCCCTGCCGCAGAAAGATTATTATGAGAAGAGCGATACGAACAATGTGAAGATACAGTCTGAATTCATGAATTATGTGCAGCGTATGCTTGAATATGCAGCCTATACTGCAAATAAGGCCAGAAAAGCAGCCCAGACCGTTCTTGATATTGAAACGCGTATTGCCGATGCCTGGCTCAATACTACAGAGCAGCGTATTCCTGAACTCAACTATCATAAAATGAGCATCGGACAGCTTGAAAAGGAGTACAGCAATATAGATTGGAATACCCAGTTTGATCTGTTGAAAATAAAGGAGAACAATGTTGACTCAGTAAATCTGGCTCATCCCAAGGCTTTTGCTTTTATAAACAGACTTGTCAAAACAGAACCTCTTGAGAATCTTAAGGAGTATGTAAAGTGGCATCTGCTCAACAGTTACGCATCTTATCTTGACAGCAAGTGCTATGAAATGCATTTTGATTTCTATTCACGCACTTTGCAGGGTGCCGACAAGATGAAAGAGCCCTGGTTGCGTGCCGTGATGGTTGTTGACGATATTTTCGGTGAGGCATTGGGGCAGCTTTATGTTCAGAAATATTTCCCGGCAAGTTCAAAGGAGAAGATGGAACATCTGGTTGCAAATCTTAAGAAAGCATTTGCCGCCCGACTTGAAAACGAACAGTGGATGAGTGCAGAAACACGTTCAGCCGCTCTTGAGAAACTGGATGCATTCCGCTCAAAGATAGGCTATCCAGAAAAGGTAAAAGATTATGGAAAACTGAATATTGACGCAGAGTTGTCTCTGGCTCAGAATATAATGTCGGTAAATGCCTTTCTGCTGCAGGACCAGATTGAACTGTACCTTGGCAAACCTGTTGACCCGGAACGCTGGTATATGACCCCGCAGACAATCAATGCTTATTACCAGCCTACATCAAACGAAATCTGTTTCCCTGCCGGAATTCTTCAGTATCCATTCTTTGATGCAGAATACGATGCCGCCTTCAATTATGGAGCTATTGGCGTTGTGATTGGTCATGAAATGTCTCACGGCTTTGATGACCAGGGCAGTCAGTATGACAAGAACGGAAACCTGAACAACTGGTGGACAGACAGCGATAAGGATTTATATAACCAGCGTATTGATGTTCTGCGTAATTTTGAGAACGGAATTGAAGTACTGCCGGGACTGTTTGCAAACGGCAGCTTTACACTGGGTGAAAATGTTGCAGATCTGGCCGGAATGACCATTGCATACGATGCTTTCCAACTGGCGTTGAAAGAGAATCCGTTACCTGTAATTGATGGCTTTACGCCGGAGCAGCGCTTCTTTATTTCATACGCAGGAGTGTGGGCATCGTCTCACAGAGAACAGGAAATACGCCGCAGGGTTATTACTGACCCGCACCAGCTTGGACGCTGGCGTGTAAACGGCATTGTTCCGCAGATAGATGCATGGTACACCGCTTTTGATATCAAACCGGAAGATTCTTTATATATTGAACCGGACAAGCGTGCCCGCATCTGGTAAAAGACTCTTTTGCAAGTGAATGTACTTAGACCAATAGAATTGCTTAGCCCCGCAAAAGACGCGGATTGCGGTATTGAGGCTGTCAAGCATGGTGCCGATGCCGTCTATATCGGTGCGTCGGCTTACGGAGCGCGTGCTGCCGCATGCAACAGTGTGAGCCAGATTGCCCGCCTTGTACAGTTTGCCCATGCATACAGAGCAAAGGTATATGTAACGGTAAATACAATTTTGCGTCAGGAGGAACTGCCGGGTGTACAGTCTCTTGTATGGGATCTGTATTACGCAGGAGTTGATGCAATTCTGGTTCAGGATATGGCTCTTTTTGCTTTGCCGTTGCCTCCCATTGATATTCATGCCAGTACTCAGATGGATGTGCGTACGCCGGAAAAAGTGCGGTTTCTTGCAAGCTGCGGCGTTAAACGCGTTGTTCTTGCACGTGAATTGTCTCTTAAGGAAATAAGAGAAATTCATGCAGCCTGTCCCGATGTGGAACTTGAGGCGTTTGTTCATGGTGCGCTTTGTGTAAGTTACAGCGGTCAGTGCTATGCATCTGAGTGTTGCTTTGGCCGCAGTGCAAACCGTGGCGAGTGCGCCCAGTTCTGCCGCCTTAAGTTTGATTTGCTCGATGCAGACAGAAAGCTGATTGCAACCAAGCATTATCTGTCTTTGAAAGATATGAACCGCAGCGAGTCTCTGGAGGAAATGATTGATGCCGGTGTTTCTTCTTTCAAGATAGAGGGCCGTCTGAAAGATGTTACTTATGTCAAGAATATCACTGCATATTATAGCCGGAATCTGAACAGAATAATTCAGAACAGGAAAGACTTGTTGCGCGCTTCCGACGGTGAAAGCACGGTTGATTTTACTCCCGATCCAGTGAAAAGCTTTAACCGCGGTTTTACGGATTATTATCTGCACGGGATAGATTCAAGCGATATTACTTCTTTTGATTCTCCAAAATCAAAGGGTGAATATATGGGTGTGGTGTCGCGTTCGGCACAGGGAGTAATCAGTGTGAATTATGCTGACAAAGAGCATACCGGTCTTTTCAATAACGGTGACGGCATCTGTTTTGCCGGTCAGGACGGTACACTTGAGGGTGCACGCGTAAACCGTGTGGACAGGGATATGCTTTACCTGTACGACCGTCACTTGCGCATTCCGCACGGAGCACGGATATACAGGAACTTTGATCAGAACTTTACTCTTTTGCTGCAGCGTAACAATACGGCAGAACGCAGAATTTGTGTTGACATGGTTGTTTCACAAACAGACAGCGGTTTTGCTCTTTCTGTAACCGATGCCGCCGGATTCTCTGCCGTTTATGCTATTGAGCAACCCAAAGAGCCTGCCCGTACGGAGCAGACAACCAATATTAAGTTGCAGCTGTCAAAATTGGGAGAGACCGTTTTCTGTGCCCGCAATATTGAAATTGACATGTCAGGACAGTGGTTTATTCCATCTTCACGTCTGGCCGAACTGAAACGTGGTGCCATAGCCGCTTTAATCAAAGAGAGAAACTCAATATATGAGAGAGAGGTGGGGACTCCTGCGCGTATGTTATGTGAAAATCCTACGGTTTGCTTTAACGGTGCAGAACTGGATTATCGCTGTAATGTACTGAATGATGTGGCGCGCGATTTCTACCTGAAGGCTGGAGCTGAGCGTGTAATGCCGGCTTATGAAAGCTGTCAGCCGTCAGATGCTGTAATAATGTCCTGCAGGCACTGTATACGCCGTGCGGAAGGTATGTGCCTCAAGAACAAATCTGTAGAAACATCAGCTTTTCAACCTAAATACCTGAGGATGGGGGACGGCCGTGTGTTCCAGCTTGAGTTTGACTGCAAGAACTGTCAGATGAATGTGTTGGATACGGCCAGAGCACAACGCTGACCGTCAACGGCAGCGGAAACAATTCCGCCGGCATAACCGGCTCCTTCTCCGCATGGATACAATCCCTTTAGACGTACATGCTGCAGACTGTCGTTGTCCCGCATAATGCGCACCGGGGTAGAAGTGCGTGTTTCAACTCCGATTACTGTTGCCTGACCGGAAAGAAATCCGTGAGCACGGCTTCCAAAGTATTTGAAACCGGATTTGAGACGGTTACTGATAAACTCCGGCATCCAGAAATGAAGCGGTGATGATACCAGTCCCGGTGAATATGAACTTGGAGCCAGATCTGCGCTCAGGCGGTTGTTCACAAAGTCTGTCATTCGTTGTGCCGGTGCAGTCTGGTGACGGAAACCTGCTATCCAGCACTGTTTCTCCAGTTCCTGCTGGAATTCCATAAGAATTAGAGGATTGTTCATGTCGGCATCGCACTTTGCTACATCTTCAACATGAGTCTCAACTACCATACCCGAGTTTGCCCATTTGGAATTTCTCCCAGACGGTGACATTCCGTTAACTACAATCTGTTCCGGTCCCGATGCCGCAGGTACTACAAAACCGCCGGGGCACATGCAGAAACTGTAAACACCGCGTCCTTCAACCTGTGTTACAAAGCTGTATTCAGCTGCAGGCAGATAGTCTCCGCGACCTGCCGGAGTATGGTACTGTATGCAGTCAATAATATGCTGAGGGTGTTCCAGTCGGCATCCAACGGCAATGTTTTTTGCCTGGATTTCTATGTGTGAAGCATTCAGATAACGGTATATGTCGCGTGCTGAATGACCTGTTGCCAAAATTACCGGACCGCGGAATTCAAGTTCAAGGCCGGCTGAAGTAACGGCCTGTATTCCTTCTACCGTATCGCCATGCAACAGCAGTGATGTCATTTTTGTTTCAAAATGAATCTCTCCACCGCATTTTGTTATGGTGTTGCGTATGTTTTCGATAACGCGCGGCAAACGGTCTGTTCCGATATGCGGATGTGAGTCATAGAGAATGGAGGCATCGGCTCCATGCTGGCAGAACAGATGCAGAATGGATTCTGAATCTCCACGTTTTTTACTGCGGGTGAAAAGTTTTCCGTCTGAATAAGCGCCTGCACCACCTTCTCCAAAGCAGTAGTTTGACTCCGGATTGACTGTGTCTGTACGCGATATGTTTGCGATATCCACTTTGCGGGCGTGAACATCCTTACCACGTTCCACAATAACCGGTTTTAATCCCTGTTCAATCAGTTTGAGGGCTGCAAACAAACCTCCGGGACCCGCCCCAACAATTACAACAGACGGCTTGTCTTCAACATTCTGAAAGACTGTTTCTATATATTCATGTTCGGGAGGATTCTCATTGATGAACAGACGTAGTGTCAGGTTGACGTATATTGTGCGGTTACGGGCATCAATGCTCTTTTTCAGAATACGCAGTGCGGTAATGTCAGACGTTTTGATGCCGCATTCTGTCTCTACGGCTTTTTTTATATCCTGGTTCGATGCCGCCGCACGTGCCGGCAATTTAATCTGCAGTTCCTTGATCATAACATTTATCCGAAAAGATGCTTGAATGCTCTTTCAACTTTGTCTGCTCCCACAATTTCTATACTGAATTTCTTCCTGTCAATGTTTGATATGCTGCTTGACGGTAGAATAATCTTTTTGAAACCTAAACGCTGTGCTTCGGAAATGCGCTGTAATGCGCGGCTGATTGGACGGATTTCTCCTGAAAGACCAACTTCTCCGGCAAGGCAGATGTCATGGTCAAGCGCTATGTCTATGCTGCTTGACAGAACTGAGGTTATAACTGCAAGATCCATGGCTGGATCATTTACTTTTATACCGCCAGCAATGTTCAGAAATACATCTTTCTGTCCCAATTTGAAGCCGACCCGTTTTTCAAGAACGGCAAGCAGCATATTAAGACGGCGTATGTCAAAACCTACTGCGGAACGTTGAGGTGTGCCGTAAACGGCACTGCTCACAAGTGCCTGTGTATCTATCAGCAGCGGACGTATTCCTTCAATGGCACAGGCAATAGAGACTCCGCTCATGGGCTCTGTACTACTGCTCATAAGTAATTCGGAAGGGTTGCTTACGGGACGCAGACCGTAACTCTCCATTTCGTATATGCCAATCTCGGCAGTGCTTCCAAAACGGTTCTTGACTGGTCTTAACAGTCTGTAAAGATATTGACGGTCTCCTTCAAACTGGATTATTGTGTCAACAATGTGCTCCAATACTTTAGGGCCGGCAATTGAACCCTCTTTTGTTATGTGTCCAATAAGAATGACAGGTGTACCGCTCTCTTTTGCGTATAACAGCAGGGCGGTGGCGCATTCCTTAATCTGGCTTACGCTGCCGGCGGTGGCATCGGAACAGTCTGAACTTATTGTCTGTATAGAGTCTATCACAAGTATGTCCGGATTGACGGCGCGTGCCTGTTCAAAGATTTTTTCAAGTACGGTTTCAGGGTATATCAACAAACCCTGCGGCATTTCACCGCTGATGCTTTCCATAAGACGGTCGGCGCGCAACTTAATCTGACGGGCGCTTTCCTCTCCGGAAACATAGAGAATCTTTTTGTCCTTGAGTGCAAGAGCTGTCTGGAGTACCAGTGTGGATTTTCCTATTCCTGGTTCACCGCCGATGAGTGTTATTGAACCCATAACCAGACCGCCGCCAAGCACGCGGTTCAGTTCGGCATCGAGGGTGTCTATACGTACATCTCTGTCAACTTTGACCTGATTCAGAGGTACTGCGGCTGTAGAGGTAGCGGATGAGTTTCTTTTCAAACCTGCAGATGTCTTTTCGGCAGCTACACGTTGTTCTACAAAACTGTTCCAGGCACCGCATGACGGACACTTTCCGCTCCATTTGGGCTGGTCAAATCCGCATTCATTGCAGACGTAAACTATTTTGTCTTTAGGAGAGGACATCAGTATTTTCTTTTCTGTTTGATTTTTCCAGACGAATCCAGTTTATTATGCCGTATATTGTATTCATCATAAAGAAACAGGAACGCACCATGGTTAGTATGGCGTTACTGTCTCCGGTGCGTGATGCAATTCCCCACATTATTATGTTGCAGGCGTTACAGATTATCCAGACTATCCAGAGATCTATGAATGCAAATGAGAGCATAATCTGTGCAACTATCACCAATACCGTAGTTGTAGAATCCATAATGGGCTGCGGATCTTTGTTCATGATGGCAAGAACGGCGGCTACGGCAGCAATAACTGCAATTGTAGCCAGTGTAGTAACTGAGCGCTGTTTCCAGCTCATCCAACGTGGAGAAATGGAAGGAGTGTTGTTTCTCAGACGCTTTTTCCATTGAACCAGTCCTACAATCTGGATTGGGGCATTGAACAGCAGATATATTGCGCAGTTGCTCCATAAATGCTGCTTATATGCAATGAATGCCGTTAACAGTGAACCTACGAATCCAAAGAAAAAATTGACAATGTTTCCTTTTGCACCGTATATGGAACACAATATGCTGAACAAGCCGGCTATGAATCCAAGTATAGGCAACTGTTCGCTGTCCCGGATGCCTGTAAGTTCAAGAATGACACTTATGGCAGTAAAACCGCCAATCAGGAATATATCCCAGGCATTCAGATTAAAAATTTTTGTTAGTTTCATTTGCTTGCAAAATTAAGTAAATTACCCTGATTACTATCAATTATTTTCTATTTTTGCACCATGAAACGTTACGTTTTATTATCCGCAATCATTATTGTTCTGTTTGTTGTATCGCTTTTTGTGGGAGCGGTGCATATTCCTTTTGCAGATGTAGTGCAGATTCTTGTGGGTTCAGGCTCAAAAGAAAGCTGGACAAATATAGTACTTGAAAGCCGTCTTCCGCAGAGTCTGACGGCAATGATTTGCGGTGCATCTCTTGCCGTATCCGGTCTTATGCTGCAGACATTGTTCCGCAATCCTCTTGCCGGTCCTGACATTCTTGGTCTTAACAGCGGTGCAGGTCTTGGTGTAGCAATAGTTATGCTAATGCTTGGAGGTCAGGTATCTGTGGGCTCTATATCTGTTGCTGGAAACATAGCAGTTGTACTTGGTGCATTTATCGGCGCATTGCTTGTTTTGGGTATTATCCTGCTGCTGTCACGTGTACTCCGCAACAATATAATGCTGCTTATTGTCGGAATTCTTGTAAGTTATCTGGCTCAGTCGGCCGTTACACTGGTCACCTTCTTTGCAACCTCTGAAGGTGTTCATTCCTATGCAATATGGGGTATGGGAAACTTTGGCGGGGTAGGTACGGATAAACTTCCTTTACTTTCCGTGCTTGCTGTTGTGGGTCTGACGTTGTCAGTCCTGCTTATCAAGCCTTTGAATGCTCTGCTGTTGGGTGACAATTATGCTGAAAACCTTGGAATAAATATCAGACGCTCGCGTACTGTTCTGCTTTTGTCTACCGGTCTGCTTGTAGCAACCGCTACCGCTTTCTGCGGTCCAATTTCTTTTATAGGATTAACCGTTCCGCATGTTGCACGTATGGTTTGCAAAGATAACAACCACCGCAGTACGGTTCCGTTTACAATTCTGAGCGGAGTTGCAATTACTTTGTTCTGTACTATCATCAGTTCAATACCTACAAGGCACGGAATTATTCCGTTGAATGCAATTACACCGTTTATTGGTGTTCCTGTTATTCTGTACGTAATCCTGCACAAAAGATCATAATTTTTCCATAATCTTTGTAACATTCTTTATATAGAAAAAATATGTAAAAAATGTTGAAGAAATGTTTTGTTGTTTGAAAATGTTGCCTTACTTTTGCCTTCAGTGTATTCTGTTGGGGAAAATCACAGTCAAAACAGCTCTTGCCAGGCTGCATTATTAATCTGCCATTCCATGAGAAGACACAAAAAAACTATTGTATACCATGATTATTTTGCCGGCTTGGACTATTTGATTTTTTTTACGGTCGGGTTGTTTTGCTGTTCGTTTGCAACTGCTGATACCGAGGTCAGCGCGGAAGTTCCGTGTGCTGATATGAGATAAACGAACGTTGTAATATTAATGTCAGGCTTACATATTGAAAAAACACAAGGCTTGACGAATGAACAAAATGAAAGATGAAAAAAATTATTTTATCAGTTGTATTGATCTGTGCCTCAATTGCAGGTTATACATCTTACAGTTACGCAACAAAGAATTCAGCAAATTTGCTTTTTGCCTCAAACCTTGAGGCTCTTACTCAGGATAATGGTGAAACTCCGCCTTGTAACCCCAATAAGCATCATAGTAAAATTGTTACTGAAACAGGTCCATATAATTTTAGTAAAAGTGGAAATGGTTCTGTTAATGTTTCTGCAAATGGCGGAAATGCTTCGGGTAGTGCCAGCGGTTCTGGTACTTCCAGCTCTACTATTATGGAAGATTGGTGTTTACATACATGGTGTGACTGGGCCTTGTTTGACAAAGTGTGTAATGAGTGTCAGACAGGCTACCTTGTACACTTGAAGGACGGTACTGTGCTGTCCGGTTTTTCATTGACATCATTGAAAAGGGTTAATTGATTTTTTTAGATGAAAAAAGTATTGTTTTTTATGGTCCTTGTATCCCTGATAGGGTGCAAGGACACTACTGTAACACAGGTGGTTGACAATAGTGTGGTAGTTAAAGTTAGCGGTGTACAGCCCGATGCCTTTATGGACTGTATAGAGAGTATTTCTCTTTTGCCGCTTGAACGGTGCGATATCTTTGATGAGGTTGTAGATCCAGGAATAGCAGTGTCAGACTCTTGTATTTTTATTGTTGACCATGCTCTCCAAAGCCATGTGTGCCCAATGCTGGGTTTCAGCCAGGACGGTTCGCTGCGTTTTGCAAAACGCCTTAAAGGGCGTGGACCTGGTGAGGTTTTGGAAGTATCAAATTATTATGTGAAAGATAACAGGTTGTGCATATTTGACGGTGCTTCAATGAAAATAAATCAATATGACAGCAACGGCCAATACATAGGTAAAATCAGCGCATATAAGATAATGAAGTGTGTGGATATGTTGTTTCCAATAGATTCCGCCCATTATATGGGCTTTTATACATCTGATCCGGAATCAAAAGAACCCTTTGTTGAAATATACAATAATAAATTTAACTGTCTGTCGGGCTTTCTTGATTTGCCAGACGCAGTGATCAGTCTTACCGGTAAGCCGAATACATACTCATACCGTGGTAAAACAAAATTTGTTATTCCTTTTCTCTATGGCATATATTCAACAGATGACTCCTGCAGGGTCTCTCTGGATTACTCGTTGCAGTTTGACAAAATGTTCAATGATTCAGATTTGAAAGAACTTGAAAGAAAGGAAGGTTATATGGATCGATTCATATATGAATGTACGTCACCCAATGCCAGACATTTCTATGCTTTTGCTGAAACTGACAGATATCTTACCTTCAGATTCAGCCAAGATAATGATACAAGAGTTGCATTGTATGACAAAATTAAGCAAGAAACCTATGCGTTGGATTTGGTTCTGAACAACGACCTTAAACATGATGTTTTTGCTCATATGCGTGTATTGGCATCAAATCAGGATAATATCTATGCATATATCTTATATGACGCTCTTAAAAGTTGTGTGGAACAATCTAGAAATAGCGGACAGTATATTCAGTTGATAAAGGATTTTGATTCCTATTCAAAGCGGTACAATCTTGAAACAGATGATTATGTGTATATAAAAGTTAAGATGAAATGAAACCGTGGTCTGTTGGCTGCCTGTTGTTTCTGATTCTGCTATCATCCTGTAATTTTTCTACAAGGGTAAAAATGAAAAGAATGGCAGGTGAATATTTTACTGTCCCATCTGGGTTATACAAGATTCATAACGATACCATATTTGAATGTGAAAGCGCCACCATATCAAAACCTACAATTGTAGTCTGGATAGATTCGTTGAGCTGTATGGAATGTACACTTTTGCATTTTGACCATTATCACAAACTGTTCAGTTATTGCAAGGATTCTATTGACAATGCTGTAGATGTTATGATGATTTTTTCACCGAAACACAATGCGGTGGAAACAACAATCCGTAATATTTCCACTTACGTTAAAGAGTATGATGTCTATGTTGATTATGCCAATTCTCTTTACACTGGCAATCCCTATATTGCTGACGATGAAAATATGCATTCCTTCCTGTTGGACAGAAATGGCAGAATTCAGCTGATTGGTTATCCGTTATACACCGATGCCATGTGGAATCTGTATAGGAATTATTTATGTAATCTATGATAAAATAAAGAAACGGGTCGTATGCTTCAATATACATACCACCCGTTTTTTTTGAATATGTCCCTATTGGGATTTTAATCTTCTACATATACGTTACGTTTCCATCTGAAGAATACAATCAGCAGCACTAAGTCAACTGCTCCGGCTGTGATATAACTCCATGTCAGATTCATGTTGAAGCCAATCTTTGCAAAACAGATGAACGATGTGCAGATGAATGTCATGAACAGCGCCGGAACCAGCGATATGACATACTGGCGTTTTCTTTTGCACAGGTAAACTGTGATGGCCCAAAGCGTGAATACGCTCAGGAACTGGTTGTTCCATCCAAAGTAACGCCACAGAACATCAAATTTGAAATTCATCATCCAAAGAGCTATCAAAATGATTGGAATGACAATGCTCATTCGTCTCCAGATATTGTTCTGCTTTATGTTCAGGAATTCAGAAATAATCAGACGTCCAGCGCGTACGCTTGTATCTCCGGTGGTTATACATGCACAGACTACTCCCAGAATACCCATAATGCCGCCAATTTTGCCCAGAGCAGTATTGCATATTGTAGAAACTACGGCAGCAGCACTATTGTTGTGTTCAGCCAGGAAACCTACAAGTCCGTCATATCCTCCAAAGAATGTTGCTGCGGCTGCAGCCCATATCAGGGCAACAAGACCTTCTGTCATCATTGCACCGTAAAATACAGGGCGTCCGTATTTCTCATTTTCAATACATCTGGATATGATGGGAGACTGTGATGCATGGAAACCTGATATTGCTCCGCACGCAATACTTACAAACATCATAGGGAATATAGGTGTTTCCGCAGGGTTGCTCTGTCTGTTTCTTAAACCGTCAGTAATTTCAGGAATAGGCATAAGCTTGAATACCATTACTACCATTATGGCGATGGCTGTCAGTAATAGAATGGCTCCGAATACCGGGTATATTTTTCCAATGATTTTGTCTATTGGTACAAATGATGCAATAAAATAATAAACCAGAATGATAGTTATCCAGATGTGTTCAGATACGGCACCGTCTGTCATATTTGTGAGCAGTGTTGCCGGGCTTTGAGTAAATGTAACAACAACAAGAACTACCATCAGTATTATAAAGATATTGACAAAGAAGCCTATTACCCTTCCCAATTGAGACTGAATGAGCAAAGGCATATTATTGCCGTCTTTACGTACCGACATCATTCCGCTCATATAGTCATGCACAGCACCGGCAAAAATACTTCCGAATACTATCCATAAAAACGATGCCGGACCATACATGGCGCCTACAATGGCTCCGAAAATAGGACCTACGCCTGCAATGTTCAGAAACTGAACAATAAAACATTTCCATACGGGCAGATGTACGTAGTCAACCCCGTCGGCCATGCGCTTGACAGGTGTTTCTCTGTCAGGATCTGCCAAAAAGACTTTTTCTGTTACTTTACCGTAAAATATGTATCCCAATACCAGGATAACTATACTTGAAAGGAATGTAATCATAATGGTTGGACTTGTTTAATTAGTTCTTATCATCCTGTTCCCAGTCATTCTTGACATATACATATCTGTACCAGCCGATGAATGCCAATGAGAAAATTACCGTAACAAAAATGGCGGCCGTATAACTTGCATCCAGTGACATTCTGAAACCATATTCCGCAAAGCAGATGAAAGATGTACAGATGAATGTCATGAATATCGCCGGAATTAATGTTATGACGAAAAAGCGTTTCCTTTTTGTAAGATAAATTGTGGCTGACCATAATGCAAACATGCTCAGGAACTGGTTGGTCCATCCAAAGTAACGCCATATCACATCGAATCTTATGGACATTATGAATGTGGCGGCTATCAGGAACGGAATAATTATCACAATACGTGTCCAAATGGAGTTTTTGTTGAAATTGAAGAGTTCAGATATAACCAGACGTGATGAACGCAGTGCCGTATCTCCACTGGTTATACATGCGCACACAACACCCAGTATGCCTATTATTCCGCCTACTTTTCCCAACCAGCCGGTGCATGCTGTTGATACTACTGCAGCAGCACTGCTTTCATGTTCGGCCAGGAAACTTGCAAGTCCGCCGTATCCTCCAAAGAAAGACGATGCCACCGCTGCCCAGATAAGGGCAACAACACCTTCGGTAATCATTGAACCGTAGAATATGGGGCGGCCAAGGTCTTCGTTTGCCAGACATTTTGAAATGATAGGGGATTGTGAAGCATGGAAACCGGATATTGCTCCGCATGCAATGCTTACGAACATCATCGGGAAAATTGGCTGTTTTTCAGGATTCTGTCTGTTGAACAAACCGTCAGTAATCTCAGGAACAGGGGCATTGTTTACAAACATTGCAATGCACAGGGCAACGGCTGTTCCAAGAAGTATTATTCCGAACAATGGGTAAATGCGTCCTATTATCTTATCGATGGGAACAAAAGAGGCAACAAAGAAATACAGTATAATTATCGCTTCCCAAGTCATGACAGACATATTGCCATCGGTAAGTCCGCTCAACAGCTGTGACGGACTTTTTGTGAACGCTACAATTACCATCAGCAGCATGGCTATCATAACTACGTCCATGAAATGTCCCATGAACTTACCCAATTGGGAACGGACAATGAAAGGCATGTTCTTTCCGTCTTTGCGCAGAGATATCATTCCTGTCATGTAGTCATGTACCGCACCGGCAAAAATGCAGCCGAATACAATCCACAGATAGCAGGACGGACCGTACATTGCACCAAGAATGGCACCGAAAATAGGGCCTACACCGGCAATGTTCAAAAATTGGATCATAAAACATTTCCAAGCCGGGAGCTTGACATAGTCAACACCATCTGCCAGACGGTTTACCGGTGTTTCTCTGTTTGAGTCTTTGCCGAAAACTTTTTCAACAACTTTTCCATAAAAGATATAGCCCAATACCAAAAGGGCTACGCTGATACAAAACGTTACCATCTCTATATGTGTTTTTATCTCTTTTTACGTTTATAGCACATTGCAAAATTGCAGAGATTGCAGGAGTAGGGCAGATAACGGACATCCGTTCCAATTCCTATAATTCCGCTCACAGATTTTATGGGAAGCATCAGGCATGAATCTGTCAGTTCAATCTGGCACGGATTCTTTTCGGGAAACAGAGAGAAAAGCAACTGTTGCTCTCTGACATGCCATCCGCAGTAACCGGGACTGAAACGGTTTGTACGTATCAAACCGTTCTGATCCAGTTCGGTCTGCAGACACTGTTCCATATAATCTGCAACACTTTCAACTATGGCGGAGCCTATGCAATCTACAACAAAGTTTACAAAAACATCGCCTTTACGCGATAATTCTGTGGTCCATGCAGTATATTCCGGTCCTACCGATGCAACAAATATAGCAAATTTCTGGGCGTTCCTGAGTCCGTGCGTAATAATATGCCCGGTATTGAATTCAGCACACTTTCCGTTTGCTGTCAGAGTAATGCCTTCTTCTGACATGGTACCATCAACAATATGGTACTCAAAGCGTGGCTTGAGACGCAGCAGGGCTTCTTTAAGATGGAGTTCTGTTGTGTTTTTTGTAACGGCATCGGGCGTATTTGTGCCCAGTCCCATGTTATTGTAGATTTCGCTGTAATCTACTTTCAAATCTGTACATTTGACGGGTACCATGCCGGGTATAATTTCTATTGGTTCAGAAGGAATTGCTTGAATCCTTCAAAGTCTTTTCCAAGTTCTACAGACTGTTTGGTCCCTTTCATGAAAGCCTGGAGCTTTGCAGGAATCTCAATATCACCGCCAAGTATGGCATCGACCTTCTCCTTGAATTTGGCAGGATGGGCTGTCTCTATGAATACGCCCTGTTCGCCATCTGCAAGGCCTTCCTGCAATGCGCGGTAACCGCAGGCTCCGTGCGGGTCAAGTACATAACCTGTACGGTTGAAAGTGTCTGCAATTGTTTCTGCAATCTGCGCATCTGAATATGTTGCACCAGCAATATGTGCTGCTATATCCTTGTGTGAACCTTTGTAGAGCGCAAGTACGCGTGCAAAGTTGCTTGGGTCTCCAACATCCATTGCATTTGCAAGAGTCTGTACCGACGGTTTGGGTGAATAGACACCTGTCTGCAGATATTTGTAGAATATGTCGTTGGCATTGTTGGCAGCTATGAAACGCTTTACGGGCAGTCCCATAAACCAGCCGAACAGACCTGCGGTAATGTTTCCAAAGTTTCCGCTGGGAACACAGATAACCATATTGTCCGCTTTCCCAAGTTTCTTCATCTGCGCGTAGGCGTTGAAATAGTAGAATGCCTGCGGCAGGAAGCGTGCCACGTTGATTGAATTTGCGCTTGTGAGCTTCATGTGGTCATTAAGCTGCTGATCCATGAACGCACTTTTGACAAGTGCCTGACAGTCATCAAACACACCATCAATTTCAAGAGCTGTGATATTCTGGCCAAGGGTTGTGAACTGGCATTCCTGAATAGGACTTACCTTTCCTTTGGGATACAGTACATATACATGGACTCCTTCAACACCAAGAAAACCATTGGCAACAGCACTGCCGGTATCGCCGCTTGTAGCAACAAGCACGTTTACCAGACGTTTTTCGTTTTTGTTGAAATATCCCAGCAGACGGGCCATAAAGCGGGCTCCAACATCTTTGAATGCAAGCGTAGGACCATGAAAAAGTTCTTCCGTATATATGTTTCCGTCTATGTGGACAACCGGTGTTTCAAAACTCAGTGTGTCATATACAATCTTTTTAAGGTCATCGGCAGGAATATCTTCTCCAAAAAGAGCACTTGCCACTCTGTATGATATTTCCTGAAAAGAAAGTGTATCAATTGTGTCATAGAAACTCTGTGGAAGTTTTTCAAGACGCTCCGGCATATAAAGACCGCGGTCAGGTGCAAGACCTTTGACAACGGCCTCGGCAAGTGTTGCCTTGGGAGCTTTACCGTTTGTACTGTAATATAGCATATTGTTTAGAATGTGTTATCAATCATTTATGTATGTTCAAGAAAATGTCCGCAAACCGTGTGCCTTCAATTGTCCCGTAAGATCCCGCTTTGCAGGACTGTTCGTCATAGCATTGCACGCTGTCCGGTTCTATGCCCGGGTAATATATCAGGAAAGGTATGGCATCTGATGTATGTGTACGGTGAAGACACGGAGTAGGGTGGTCAGGAAGTACGGCGAACGCAACAGGCTCATCCCAGTTTTTGACTGCCTCGAATATGGAACCTATAAGGCGGCGGTCCAGATCTTCAACAGTCTGCAGTTTGAGCGGAACGTTGCCCTCGTGTCCGGCCTCGTCCGGAGCCTCAACATGCACATATACAAAATTGTCCGTACGCAATGCGTCTATGGCGGCGTTGGCTTTGTTTTCGTAGTTGGTGTTGAACAGTCCTGTGGCACCTTCAACATCAATCACTTTCATGCCTGCATAATGACCTATGCCCTTTATCAGGTCAACGGCCGAAATTACGGAACAACTCTTTATGTGCGGAAATTTGCTGCTTACAGGCTCCATCTGCGGTCTGTAGCCGGGACTCCATGGCCATATACTGTTGGCCATATCTTTTCCTGCCTGCTTGCGGGCAATGTTTATGGGATGCTGTTCAAGTATTTCCTGTGAACGCAGGATAAGACTGTTCAGCAAATCTGCAGTCTGCTGTGCTCCGGGTGTTTTTGCCTTGACAAGCAGCGGACGGAACGGCGAGCCGGGCACATCGTGTGGCGGTGTGCATTCCAGATCCTTGTTCCCGTTCTTGATAACAAGCAGATGGCGGTACTGTATTCCGGTATGGAAATGCACGGTGTCATTACCAAGCTCTTTGTCAAGAAATCTGATCAGCTGGTCCGCTTCTTCTGTGGTAATGTGACCGGCGGAGTGGTTCTTTATGTTTCCGTTTTCTATGCAGATAAGGTTGCAGCGCATACCCATATCGTCATTACCCAGTTCAATACCCATATTTGCGGCTTCAAGAACTCCGCGACCCTGGAACACTTTGGGAACATCGTATCCCATAACTGCCATGTTGGCAACTTCGCTGCCGGGCGTATATCCGTCAGGAACAGTTTTGTACATGCCGCAACGACCCAATCGGGCCATCATATCCATATACGGTTTATGTGCTTTCTGCAGTATGGTCTTGTCTCCGAATTCTTTGATGGGCCAGTCGGCCATACCATCGCCAAGAATAACTATGTATTTCATTTGTATGTTTCTATGCAAAATATCATGCAAAAATAACAAAAAAACGAACAACTTATAAAAATAGCCGCATTTCTTTTGGATTGCATTTTTTTATATAATTTTGCAACTGTTAAAACTATTAAATTAGTAATCAAGTAATTGTAATCAGATGAAAAGAAACGTATTTGTTCTTGGTGTGGCGCTGTTCCTGGTTAATGGAACATATGCCCAAGGTTTTTTGGACAGACTTGGAAATGCTGCTGTCAATGCTGCTGAAAGAGCGCCCAAGTCCAGTTACTTACCGGTTTGAAAGGCATATGATGAAAAAAACGGCAACCGTTGCCTTTCTGTCAGGTCTGCTTATGCTTGTCTGCACATCAGATTTGATGGCGCAGACAAGTGAACAACTTCTTCTTGACGGCTGGCGGTTCCAACGCGGCGACATTCAAGGGGCGCAGTCTGCACAGTTCGATGATTCCGGCTGGCAACAGGTCACTGTTCCGCACGACTGGGCCATTTCAGGACCCTTTGATAAAAATATTGACATACAGGTAACCCGCATTGTTCAGAATGGAGAAACGGATGCTACCGAAAAGACCGGACGTACCGGCTCTCTGCCGTGGATTGGTCATGGGTGGTACCGTACTCAGATAAACATTCCCAAGGGGTTTGCTTCGGCCGAATTGGTCTTTGACGGAGCCATGGCCGAACCGCATGTGTACATTGATGGTAAGGAGGCCGGTTACTGGGCCTACGGATATAATACATTCAGCCTTGACATTTCACAGTTCATTCCAAAAGATGACAACGGCAATCTGGTTCCCGGAACGCATACTCTGGCCGTTCATCTGTACAATATTGAAGAATCGGCGCGTTGGTACCCCGGAGCAGGGCTTTACAGGCCAGTACGTCTTGTTCTTCACCCTTCGTCTTATCTGAAGACCTGGGGAACATTTGCGCGGACCACTATGGTAACAGGTGTCGGGGCCGATGCCTCCATCGCCAGTGAGGCCCGCATTTGTGTATCATCAGAAGTCAAGTCCGGCAGTTATCCTTCCAAAAACGGCAGATACCAGGTCCGCCAGTCTCTGTTGGACAATACCGGCAACACAGTAGCTCAAAGCATTGCAGACGTATTCCTGACCGGAAAGGAACTCACCGGCCAGACCATGCATGTTCTCTCTGTACATGATGCACATCTGTGGAGTCCTGAAAATCCTTATCTCTATACCCTTGTCACTGAATTCGTGATGAAGGAAGAACTGCTTGACCGCAAAGAGACAAAAGTGGGAATCCGCTCAATAGAATATACTGCCCAAGGGTTTGAACTCAATGGACAGGTACGCAAGTTCAAAGGAGTATGTCTGCATCATGACCTAGGCCCGCTTGGGACGGCTTTCAACAAGGATGCTTTCCGACGCCAGGTCCGTCTTCTGAAAGAGATGGGATGCGATGCCATACGAACCGCGCACAATATGCCGGCTCCGTGGCAGATGGACATCTGTGACGAGATGGGCATGTTGGTTATGGCAGAATCTTTCGATATGTGGATCAGTCCCAAAGTCAAGAACGGATATTGCCGTTTCTTTGCCCAAAAAGAGACTCCTGACAGCGATCCGTGGTGGAAACGTGACCTTACCAACCTTGTACTGGTGAACCGCAACCACCCGTCAATTGTAATGTGGAGCATAGGCAACGAGGTCCCCGAACAGGGTAGTGCCAGTGGCCGTGACTACACACGCCTAATGCAAAACCTTGTCCATGAATTGGACGGTACACGTCCATGCACTCAGGGCATGGATCAGGAAACAGCATCAATAAAAGCCGGCAATTGGCAGGAATGTGACGTTCCCGGTTTCAACTATAGACTCCATGTATATCACGAAGGGTATCAGAACTCCCCCAAGGGTATTGTCCTTGGCACTGAGACGGCATCGACCATATCAAGCCGTGGCGAGTACAAGTTCCCTGTGAAGGAGGAACATGGCACAGCATATCCTGACGGGCAGATTTCAAGCTATGATATGGAGTCATGCATCTGGAGCAACCTGCCCGATGATGACTGGATGTACCAGGACAAACTACCATGGGTAATTGGCGAATTCGTGTGGACAGGCTTTGACTATCTGGGAGAGCCTACACCATATGACGAGTACTGGCCGTCACGCAGCAGCTACTTTGGAATTTATGACCTTGCAGGCCTTCCCAAGGACCGCATGTGGCTGTACAGAACACATTGGGCTCCTGAAAAAGAAACGCTGCACCTGCTGCCGCACTGGACATGGCCCGGCCGTGAAGGGGAGACAACTCCGGTATTCTGTTATACCAATTATCCCGAGGCCGAACTCTTTGTAAACGGCAAGAGCCAGGGACGTCTGCGCCACTCGGATCTCAGCCTTGATGAATATGAATCTGACCGCATTCAGGAGCGTACGCCTTGGGGCTACTCCAAATTTGCCAATCCTAATGCAGAGAAGAACCGTCTTGACCGATTCCGTCTGCGCTGGATGGATGTCAGGTATGAACCGGGAGAGCTGAAAGTTGTTGCATACGATGCCGATGGCAATATGGTTGCCCAAGAGATTGTCCGCACTGCAGGCAAACCTGACCACATAGAACTGGTCGCTGACCGCTCAGAGATGCCTGTTCTCCAAACCGATGCTGAAGGACACGCCTTGGATTGTCCAAGTCTGACCTTTATAACAGCCCGTATTGTTGATAAGGGCGGAAATCTGTGCCCTGATGCAGACACTCAGTTGTCATTCGGTGTCAAAGGAAAATCGGCAGTCTTCAACAGTTGCTGCAACGGCGATGCCACCTCAACGGAGACATTTACGGAACCAATAATGAAGGCCTTCCATGGCCAGCTGGTAATTGTTCTGCAGGGTACAGACCAATCTGGAATTTCCACCCTTACAGTGACAGGCAAAGGCCTGAAGACCGCAAAAATCAGTGTATCAACCCTATAACAAATACTATTTATGAACAAATCCATTGTTACATTGCAATTCCTGCTTGTATCCGTTTTTGCAGGTGCACAGAAAATCTACACATTGCAGGACTGGAATATAAGAGGCTATCAGGCAGGTGAAGAATTGCGCCTGAATGTCAGCGAATACAAGATTGACGACAGAAATACTCTCTTCTATCAGGATATGCAGAAAGAGTGGAGTGTGAAGGCCGAATTGCTATGCGGAACATTGGGTACGGAACAGGTTTTTGTCTGCAAAGAGGGAAAGGGCAGTTTCCTCATAGGCAAAAATTCCCTGACAGGCGACATCTCTCTTGGTTATGACAATACCGCCAGACGTTTCTTTGTTGAAGTGATTGATAAGGATGAACAGGGACATCGGCTTTGGGCAGGTGATTATGTGAATAAAGACCAATGGTACACTCTGGAGGCACGTGCCAGTTACGATGCAAAGAAGAACCGTTCCACGCTTTCATTAAGTGTTGACGGACAGACCGAAACCCTGACCTATCCGGGAAAGGCCTTGCGTCACAATGCTTCAACTTGGGTCATAGGACGTGGTTTTCCAGGTGGTTTCCCTAATGCCCTGCAGGTCCGTAACGGAGCCATACGCAATCTTGAAATATCCGGTTCACCACTTGAAAGGGTTGATGGACAGAATCCAATCTTCACAGACAGATTCACAGCTGACCCGGCATTTACCGTAATAGGCAATACAGTCTATGCTTATGTGGGAGAAGATGCCACAGGCCCCGGAGGCTGGTTCTATATGCCTGGCTGGCTATGCTATTCAAGCACAGACATGATCCATTGGCAATCACACGGCACAGTTCTCTCAGCCAAAGATTTCCCTTACGCACAGCCAGGCGGCTCGTGGGCAGGACAGGTGGTTCAAGCTAATGGAAAGTACTATTATTATGTGACCCTAGACAGAAAGGACAGAAATCAGCATACTATCGATGTGGCTGTCAGCGATTCTCCTACAGGCCCTTTCAAGCCGGCAAGAGAGGACGGAACTCCGCTTATTTCCGATGACATGACACCTGATTCCCATAGGGCCAATGCCGATATTGACCCTACCGTGCTTATTGACGATGACGGAACGCCATGGATGGCTTGGGGCAACGGTGACTGTTACATGGTACGGCTCAAAAAGAATATGATTGAGCTTGATGGAGAGATACGCAAGGTTCCTTTAAGAAACTATTCTGAAGGGCCATGGCTCTTCAAGCGTGGAAAACTGTACTACATGGTATATGCAAGCGATGCACCGGGAGTACAGACAGAACAGATGGCCTATTCTTACTCAACAGACATAGAGGGACCATGGACATACGGAGGATTCATCAGCACATCGGCAAACTACGGGTTTACTATCCATCCTTCTGTCATTCAGTTTGGAAAACAATGGTATTACATATATCATGATGGTTCATATATGCAGAATGACCAACCAGGCGGGCAGTGCCGCCGCAGTGTCTGTGCCGAATATCTGTCTTTCGACAAGGATGGAAAAATCAGGTTTATGCCACTTACTCAAGAAGGATTGAGCAATAAGTAAGCATTATGTCACACAAAACGATGAAAAGAATTTCAACAATGATTGTTTGTCTTATGACAGCAATCAGCATATTAGCACAAAACAAGGACTTCTGTCTTGCCGACAATGGTAAGGCATCTACAATTGTAGTTGACACAAATGACTGGAAAGGTGTGCTGAGGGCTGCTAATGATTTGCGTGAAGACGTGAATCGTGTGACAGGAGTCACCCCCACTTTACAAACAACCAGTAAGTTGCCGCAGGGCGAAGGAAGACACGTGATTATTGGTACTATCGGCAAGAGCAAGTTGATTGACTTGCTCATCAAGCAGAAGAAGCTGAATGTTGATGGTGTGCGTGGCGAGTGGGAAAGCTACATCATTGAGACTCTGGCTGATGGCAACCTTGTGGTGGCTGGCAGCGACAAACGAGGCACTATCTATGGCATCTACGAGATTTCGGAGCGCATCGGTGTGTCGCCTTGGTACTGGTGGGCAGATGCTCCCGTTGCACATAAGGACAAGCTCTACTGGCAAGCAGGTCGCACTGTGCAACCATCACCAAAGGTAAAGTATCGTGGAATCTTCATCAACGATGAGTGGCCTTCGTTTGGCACTTGGTGCAAGAATCAGTTTGGTGGTATCAATTCCAAGGCTTACGCCCGAATCTTCGAACTCATGCTGCGTCTGAAAGCTAACTACTTCTGGCCTGCCATGTGGGACAGTCGCTTCAATGAGGACGATGCATATTCGCCACAGATGGCAGATGAGATGGGTATTGTGATGGGAACAAGCCACCACGAGCCTATGATGCGTGCCCACAAGGAATACGTCTATCGCAAGGATAGCATCGGTGCATGGGATTATTCTACTAACAAGGCGAACCTTGACCGCTTCTTCGAAGAAGGACTGGAACGAAACAAGAGTTACGACAACCTCATCACCATCGGTATGCGTGGAGATGGCGATGTGGCTATGGGCAAGGGCGATGATGAGGACAACATGAAGATACTGAAGGATGTGGTTGATGGACAGCGTGAGATTATAGAACGTGTCTATAAGAAGCCAGCAAGCGAAGTGCCACAGCTGTGGGCAATCTTCACCGAGGTGCAGCGATACTATGACGCAGGATTCACTGTGCCTGACGATGTAACTTTGCTCTTTTGCGATAACAACTGGGGCTACATTCGTCGCACAGGTCCTGAAAAAGAGCGCTATCGCAAGGGTGGCATTGGAATGTACTATCACATAGACATGAATGGAGGTCCTTGGAATGACCGTTGGGTGAACACCACTACGGCGGCAAAGATTCGTGAGCAGCTGAACCTCGCCTATCAGACAGGCATCGACCGCATCTGGATAATCAATGTTGGCGACCTCAAACCAAAGGAAATGCCTATAGACTTCATCATGCGCTATGCCTGGAATCCAGATGCTTATCCTGCCGACAAGATTGACCAGTACATGGTGGATTGGGCACGAAGCATCTTCGGTGGCGAATATGCC
>JAKSIO010000021.1 GCA_024398785.1 Bacteroidaceae bacterium
TTTTTTTGTTGTTAAATCCGAACTCGCGACCCAGCCCCTTTGGGGCAGTTGCTGCAGCGCAGCAACGGGGGTATGAAAGGTGTCGCGTTTGACCCGCAAGCGCAGCGCCGCGGGTTTCGAGTCTCGTTCACCGCTCAAGAGGAATCCGTAAGGGTTCCTTTTTTTGTTGTTAAATCCGAACTCGCGACCCAGCCCCTTTGGGGCAGTTGCTGCGCCGCAGCAACGGGGGTAAATTCTTAAAATTTGTAGGTTTTGTGCAGGGATTTGATTTCTTTTTTTGACATTCCTTGGGTTACAATACCCCAAAACAAATCCTGCTCCTCTTGAGAGAATGATGATATTTCACCAGCCAGAGTATCAAAGTTTGATTTAATATACTCCTTCAGCTTATCTAAAAACAGACCTATCAGGTCCTCCTGTTTTCCTGTGCCTAATCCTGCTGCAATTGCGATAGAATTCTTAAAGAAATCATCTTGTGATATGTACCCTTTTTCCTGAATGGCGTAGTATTGTTCTATCCAGTAGTCATATGGCCCCCATAAATTGGACATCGTAGGTTCATATCCGTAGATTAACTGCATTTCTTTGGCAGTATGTGGAAACAGATTGAAGTACCGGCGTGCATCATTGGCATTAGAGATTCCTTTTTTTACTTTTGATTCCATGTTGTTCAAATTATCAACACGTTTATCCAATGTTGAATTCAAAACAAACTCTACCTTGAAATCATATCTTACTCTTGATGCTTTCCCTCCTGTGCGTCCGGGAACCCATGCTGAACATTTTTCTATAGCTTTGATTACTGATCTTGTGAGAACGGAGTTTGTGGCTGACATAACTCCGACACGTGCCAGACTTCCATCTGAATTGACAATAAATTGAGCCTGTACAGTTCCACTGTATCTTTTGTTGACGGCTTCTGCTGGATAGACAATATATTTTTTCAGATCTTTGTTCAGAGCGGTGGCTCCTCCAGGATAAGCAGGCATAATATCTGCAGTAGCAGGCGCAGCACCTTTGTTTTTGAGCAGGTATGGGTTTGCCGCTGTATCAGTAGCCATTATTCTGTTACGGCTTATATAGCCAAGAGTGTCTATTGTTTTGGAAATGACAATGTTGTCGATTTTACGAACCTGGGTTCTTGCAGCTGACTGTGAATTTGCAAAATTTGCAACCAGACAGCCAAGAATAAATAATGTAATCTTTTTCATCCTATATAGTTGGATACTTATCCGTTTATGAAAACTTTAAGACTTGAACATGTGGCAATAACGGTTCCTTTTGTGTCAGTTATTGTTCCGTCGAGTACAAGTGCCTGGTCCATTTCCGATAACACAGTTATTGTGGAAATGATTTTTTGTCCAATTTTTATTTTGTTTTTTGATATATCAAGACGGCTCACTCCGCCAATTGTTCCTATTTTGATGTTGTCTCTGTTTAACCATCCAATACGTGCAGCTGCTGTCTGAGCAAACACTTCAAGCAGTCCGGCAGAGACAAATGTGTCGTTGTTGCAAAAGATGTTCCCGTCCTTGACAGTAAATAGCGCAACAGCAGTTTGGCTATCGCAACTGATAAGATTGTCAATCATAACCATAGGATCCTTTTGCGGCAATAAATCCTGCGCAGGTACAGGTTTCCAGAACTGATAATAGTTGAACCATTGAAGCGGGTACTGCATCACAATTTTTTCCAAAGATCTGACATACTGTGAGCAAATGTATTCAGCTTTGGAACGTATTGATTTTTTATCCGAATATTCGTTGCTTGCTGTATCCAGTTGTTCTATATACAGTTTGTAACCCAGCCTTTTTCCTTTAATGATGTTTATTGTATATATGTTGCATTCAGTCTTGGCGGCCAAAGCAAACGGTCCCATGGGAAATTCTGCCAGTATGCCGCAGAACTGCATGGAAAAGCATTTGGAACTGCCAAAAGCTCTGTCGCAAGCCATGGCGGCGAAGTTCCCCTCTGAAAGTGCATTGCTCAAGGTGAAGATATGGCTCATATCAGGCTGTACTGATATAAGTTCAACGCCAAAGTTGCTTATTGCCTGAGTTCGTTTCTGTTGTAGAACCATGCTTTCTCCGCCATAGACAAGGCTGTAAATCTTTTTACCACAATGGTTTACGCAGTGTCCGCAAAGTTCAAAGTTCCCAACATGAGCTCCGGCAATTATTGCCGCTTTGTCTATATCTACAGGGTTGTAGTTGTTCGCAATTTCAACAGGAAATTTTCTGCCGGCCAGCAAGGCGAATTTGTCAAGTACTACCTTACCGAATACTACATGATTCAGGTATGTGCTGATAAACGCTTTAAATGTTCCGTAACCGTGAATCTGTTTGAAATACTGGTATGTAACAATATAACCCTTATGTGCAAAGAGCATGTAGAAGGGAATAATCAAGTAGAGCAGAGGGTATAGAAAGTCAGGTCTGACCGCTTTGAATATCCAAATCAAAGCCGTTTGACCTATCTTGCCTCCACCGGTAGTGCCCTTCCAGTTCCGCTCCATAATGGCATCAGGTGTATAAACCTCCGTTGATTGATATTACCTGACCTGTTATGTAGGCGGCATCGGGTGATGCAAGAAATCCTACCAGTGCAGCAACCTCTTCGGGCTTGCCAAAGCGTCCAGCCGGAATGTTCTTGGTAAGTTCATCGTGGTCAAGGTCTTTGGTCATGTCTGTCTCAATAAAGCCCGGTGCAACGGCATTGACAGTTATTTTACGTTTGCCAACTTCCTGTGCCAAAGCCTTTGTTATACCTATCAGAGCAGCTTTTGCAGCGGAATAGTTGACCTGTCCCGGAAGTCCTTTCAAACCTGATAGCGATGCTACGTTTATTATGCGGCCGTTACGTTTCAGCAACATGCTTTTGAGCACAAATTTTGTAATGTAGAATGTGCTGTTAAGGTTGGTATCTATTACACTTTCCCAGTCCTGGTCCGGCATCATAATCATGAGATTGTCACGGCGGATGCCTGCGTTGTTTACAAGACAGCTTATGTATTCTCCCGGATTGGCCTGCTGCCACTCTTCAAGTCTCTTGATGAAATCTGTACTGTCTGCTACGTTTCCGGCCAGCAGTTCTGCACTGCCTCCTGCCGCTACAATCTGTGAAAGCGTATCCTGCGCTGCTTCCACGTTTGAGTTGTAATTTATTATTACGTGGTAGCCCATTGCGGCAAGCTTGATGCTGATGCTTTTGCCAATGCCGCGTGACCCGCCTGTTACCAAAGCGTTATTTGCCATAATTCATAAATGTTTTTATTTTCCTTGTAAAATCAAATCCAATGTGACAAGCGATGCCACCGCTTCTACAACTGCTACTGCGCGCGGTACAATGCAAGGGTCATGACGACCGTTAACCGTAAGTTCTGCACTTTCGCCGGACGAAAGGTCAACGCTTTGCTGTACACGGCTTATGGATGGGGTGGGCTTGACGGCTACGCGGAACAAAATTGGCATTCCACTGCTTATTCCTCCCAATATTCCACCATGGTTGTTGGTGGCTGTAACAACACGGCCGTTTTCAAACGCAAACGGGTCGTTGTTTTGTGAACCGCGCATGCGTGACACTGCAAAACCGGCACCGAATTCAACTCCCTTGACTGCCGGAATTCCGAACAAAGCCTGTGACAGCTGTCCTTCTATGCCGTCGAACAAAGCACCGCCGTAGCCGGCCTCAAGACCTGTTATGGCGCATTCAATGCTTCCTCCAATGCTGTCCTGGTCCATACGACACTCTTCAATCAGAGCCTGCATTTTTGTACCCTGTTCCTGGTTTATTACCGGGAAACCAAGGTAATCAATACTTTCAGTCTGGCTTGTAGGATCAAGAGGATTGAATGCCGTGTCTTCTATGTTTCCTATTGATGCGATATGTGCATTTATTTTTATTCCTTTGCTTCCAAGTATCTGCTTGCAGATACCGCCCGCAATACATACCGGAGCTGTCATACGTCCCGAAAAACGGCCTCCACCGCTGGTAAAGTTCTCTGCTCCGTATTTTATGTATGCTGTATAGTCTGCATGACCAGGACGCGGAACAAAACGGGTGTTTCCGTAATCCTGAGGTCTGATATTCGTATTGACAATAATGGCTTTTACTCTATTTCCGGTTATGGTGAAATTTCCGTTGTCGTCAAAAGACACTCCTTCTGTAAACTGTGGTACATCCGGCTCTTTTCGTGGTGTTGACCAGGCATTGCGCCCGGGAGCACGGCGTTGCATAAAAACGCTCAAGGCATCGGCATTGATGGCAACTCCCTGCGGAAGACCGTCAATTTCACAGCCTATCTGTACAGAGTGTGACTCTCCGAATACGTTCAGTTTGATTATGTTACCTATTTCCATTGGGTTGTTATACGTATTCTGTTTCTATTGTAAGTTCAATCTTGTTGTCCGGGTACAGATTATGCATATACTCAGTAAAGTCGGTCCGTAATCCATCCCAGTCCTTCAAATCGTAATCTACCACAAGGTCAACATAGATGAGATTTGTCTGCGGCTCCAGATAGAGCGCATGATAACTGATTATATGTTCTTTGCCACGTACATACTGTGCTATCTGATGGCGCATCTGTTTTATTTCGGAATGGTCACGGTCAACGGCGTAGATACCGAAAACCATGGTTATTCCTTTCTGATGCATTATGTCCAGCTGCAATTTGTGTATTGTTGCATAAAGCTGTTCAACTGTCATCTGGTGGTCCATTTCTATGTTGACTGAACCTGAGTAGCGGTCAGGACCATAGTTGTGCAGAATCATGTCTGCAGCATTCAGAACGCCCGGTGTGGAACGGATTATTTTGTACAGTTCGTCTGCTGTTTCTTTCTCAACAGGCTGCCCTAAAAGGTTGGCAAGTGTATCTTTCAATATGTCAAAACCGGCTTTGAAGATGAACAGAGATGTTATTATGCCGGCATAGGCATCGACAGACAAATGGAATATAATGAAAATCAATGCAGAAACAATTGTGACGGCAGAAACTATGCAGTCGTTGCGGCTGTCTGTTCCCATTGCTACAAGTATGCCGCTGTTGACCTGTCTTCCTTTTTTTATTGTGAACCATGCAAGCCACAACTTGACAAGTGCAGAGGCTGCAATTATTATCAAAGTAAGTGTGTTAACTGTCAGGTCTTCAGGTTCTATTATCAGTTTTATTGAGCTTTTGAGCAATTCAACAGCAGTGGCAATAATAAGACCGGCAATAACAAGACTTGTAATATATTCTATGCGTCCGTAACCGAACGGATGTTTTTTTGTAGGGCGTTTGTTTGAAAGTTTGGCTCCTACCATTGTGATTACAGATGATAATGAATCTGTAGCATTGTTGATACCTTCGGAAATAACGGCAATAGAGTTTGCCAATACGCCTATTGCAACTTTTATTGAAGCCAATAGCACGTTAACTATGATTCCCACTGCCGATGTGGTCATAACTACACCCTGACGGGTTGTGGGATCCTGTTTAAGTATTTTGTACAACAGTTTCATAAACTGACAATATTTCTACAAAGATAGGCATATTTTCGTTATGCAGGTTACGCTATGCGGGTATAATTAAGTATGAACTTTTAGTAAAGAATACATTTTATTTGTCATGTGTTGCAGAATTGGAAATGAAAATATATTTTTGAGAAACCAATGTGAAATACGTGGTATGGAACAGAATTTTGATTTGAAGAATTATATATCATTGTCTGATTTTGAGGCGGTGGAACGTTTGTCGGCAAAAGTAACTGACGCTGTGAGGGTTGATGCTGACGGTTTTGATATTTTTGATGTGTCTTTGCAGACCGCTCAGGTACTCGCTACCGAAATCGGAATAGGTGACAATACAATAATGCTTGCGTTGCTGTGCCCGTATGTACAGACTGGTCTGCTTTCAATAGACAGTGTAGAGCATGAATTCTCTGCAGAAGTAGCCGAACTGTTGCGCAACGTTGAAAAGGTAAAAGGTTTTGCCATAACGCTACAGAATCTGAAAGATCAGGCCTTTTCAAACTTCATAATCAGTTTTGCACATGATATACGCATAATAATATACTTCATCGCAGAGCAGTATGTACGCATGAAATATGCGGGCAAACATTGTGAGGATGTAAAGAAACGTTTGGCACAGGAATCAAAGGCGTTCTTTGCACCATTGGCGCATCGTCTGGGTTTTTACGAAATCAAGCGTGAACTTGAGGATTTGTCTGTCAAATATCTTGATCCTGATGTGTATCACAAGATTGTGAATGACTTGCAGCAGACACGTCGCGAACGTGACGAATATATGGAAAACTTTGTCAAACAGCTCTGCGAACGTATAGATGACATTGGTTTTCCATATGTTGTAAAGTGGCGTACAAAGAGCATAAACAGTATCTATGCAAAGATGCAGAACAAGGGCATCGGTGTTGATGAAATATTTGATCTGTTTGCCCTGCGCATTATTCTTGATGTTCCTGAAAAACTTGAAAAAGCTGCCTGTTGGGCCATGTTCGGCATAACATCTTCCGTTTATCTGCCAAACACACTGCGTACCAAAGACTGGATAAGCAAACCTCGTCCCAGCGGCTACGAAAGCTTGCATACAACGGTGCTGGGCCCTGACAACCATTGGGTGGAGGTTCAGATCCGTACCAAACGTATGGACGAGATTGCAGAGCACGGTCAGGCCGCACACTGGCGTTACAAAGGTATCAAGAGCAACGACGAACAGTTGAATGACGCTCTGCTTTCAATACGTACGGCCTTGGAACAGAACCGTAGCATTGACGATATGGTACACAACCTGTCAAACGAATTGTACAAGGATGAAATCTTTGTATTTGACAATAAGGATCAGCTGCATAAGATACCTGCAGGCGCCCGCATAATTGACTATATTATCAACATAGCTCCTGAGCCTGACTGGGTAGAGCTGTTCAGCGGTGCCAACGTGAACGGCGAGTTCAAGACTCTTGATACTACTCTCAAGAACGGCGACCGTGTAGAGCTTGTTGTTGCCTGAAGGTAGCCGAACCAGGGAACAGGTCCCCGCTCACCTCAGAGCGGGTGCTGAGGGTCCTCTACGCATATATCCAAATACTTTTACATCCTAAAGTTGCGGAATAAATTACCATAAAGTTGCGGAATAAATTACCATAAAGTTGCGGAATAAATTACCATAAAGTTGCGGTTTTTTTTGTATAATTCAATTGTTTGTGTAATTTTGCACACAATTCTAAATCAATAAATATGAGAGTATATAAGCAACGCATAGTAGATTCTCTGCTTGAACGAAAGTTGCAGGGAAAAGGTGCAGTTCTGTTAGATGGACCAAAATGGTGCGGTAAGACTACAACCGCTAAACAAATAGCAAAGAGTTTGCTGGATCTTGGTAACACTGCAATTTTGCGGGATGCTCTCGAGACTTACCAAATCAAACCGATGTCATTATTGATGGGGAAATCTCCAAAACTTATAGATGAATGGCAGAGTATTCCAGAATTATGGGATATGGTTCGTTCTGAAGTGGACAATAGAGGCGAAGTTGCGCAGTTTATTCTCACGGGCAGTAGTGTTCCCATTGAGCAGGATAAACTCAGGCATAGCGGTAATGGACGCATAGGCAGATTAAGTATGCGTACCATGAGCCTTTGGGAAGCAGGTGAGTCCACAGGAACAATATGCCTCACTGATTTATTTGAAGGTAAAGATATTGAACCTCAAGAAAATCCGTTGGATTTAGACAAGATTGCGTATTTGCTATGTCGTGGAGGGTGGCCTCAAGCTACTTTTATGACAGGAAATGTGGCTTTGGATCAAGCGCGCGATTATTATGATACTATTTATAAAGTAGATATTCAGCGTGTGGACAATTCACGTCGCAATAGTGAACGGACTCGATTGTTGCTTAGGTCATATGCTCGCAACGTAGCTACTGCTGTCAGTTTCAATAAAATGGCGGCTGACATCAAAGAAAATGATAATGTTTCTATTACATACGAAACAATTTCGGATTATGTAGATGCACTCAAGAAACTTTTTGTCTTAGAGGATACACCGGCTTGGAATCCGAATCTACGTAGTAAAACAGCTATTCAATCATCTGATGTTCGCTATTTCAGTGACCCCAGTATTGCAACGGCAGCGTTGGGAATCAGCCCAAAGGACCTGGTGAATGATATACAAACCTTCGGACTTCTTTTTGAGAATATGGCGGTACGTGATTTACGTGTTTATGCAGATGCTTTGGATGGTAGCATTTACCATTTCAGAGATGCCAATGGATTAGAATGTGATGCTGTTTTACATCGTCGTGATGGCTCTTATGGATTAATTGAAATCAAACTAGGTGGTCCTGACAATATTGACAAGGCCGCTGTCGCTTTGCATACATTGGCTGATAAAATTGATGTTGATAAAATGAAACAGCCCGCGTTTTTAATGGTTGTAACGGCTATCGGGCAATATGCCTATCGCAGAAAAGATGGTGTTTATGTGGTTCCTATCGGGTGCCTCAAACATTAAATTTTCTTAGTTATGCCTTCTTGAAATCACTTCTTATTTTTCTTGGTAAGCACCCGGTGAAGTACGTATTTTCAGCCTGAATGTCACATTTTATGAAAACGTCCGGCCAGATACATATCAGGATGGCGGCCACGTGTTCCGCTTCGGTAGTGTTCTTGACACAACTCTCAAGAACGGAGACCGCGTGGAGCTTGTTGTTATATAATTGTTGACCAGGCGCCAGTTGTTGACCAGGCGCCAGTTGTTGACCAGACGCTGGCGGTTAGTGCGTATGGTTACCTGCACTCAGGATATTTCCCGCGTTATACGCTACTCGTTTGTTCCGTTCCCTAAAGCCGTGAACTCCTCCTTTTATCCATGCCGGTGGCATGTATAACGTCGTCAAACATCACGGCATTGTTCCGGTCACTTCACTGCACTCGCTTAATGCTACGCGGTGGATATCCTTTTGCACAGCTAACCATACTCCTTAACATTTGGGATTAGATTTGTTACCTATGCCAATATTGCACGAAATCGCTTCAACCTTCGCAAATCAGGCCCAAAACGCGAAGGGTGGCGGCAAAAAACGGCTCAACCTTCGCAAAACAGGCCCAAAACGCGAATGTTGAAATGCACTTAGCAATGGAACCATCGCCAGAAAGGTCTGTGAGCGGGGTACGAACAGCGGCGACAAATCAACCTTCGCAAAAAAACCGCAATTTGCGCAGGGTGGCAAGGAAAATCGCTTCAACCTTCGCAAAACAGGCCCAAAACGCGAAGGTTCCACAAATAGACAGCAACTGCAATTGAAATGATTTTGCAACCCCGCCCAAAGTGGTTGTAGATAGTGTACTAGATTCCACGCCTTGGTACAATTTTATCACCAGTGCCAATATTGCACGGAATCGCTGCTACAGGGTGGTTTGGTTGCAATATTGGCTGGTGTTTGTATACGAATGAAGTGCGCAATCTTTGTGGACGGTGGTGCCACTTGCAAAAGGTATTATAATGTTCCGCCCCTCCCAATGATTATGGACGGTGTTGCGATTTGCGTTGAAACAATGCACGGTTCCGCCACCGATGCCGGCAGCGAAACCACCACCGTATGTAATGAGGTGTCCCGAACAGAGACATCATATCTCGACCAGTGAAATGGTAGCCCAGAGTCGGTATGACACAAAAAAAGAGGATGACCTTAAGTCTGATGGACTTTCAGTCACCCTCTTTTATAAGATGAGATGAAGATTACATCTTGACCTTGAGGGCTTTGCCGGTGTAGGTAACGGTCTTTTCTCTGCCTTCCGGACTTACAATACGGAATTTGCGGGTTGCAATCATACCGTCATACTTACCTGTGCGGTTGCCGATTGTAAGGGTGCGGCTCTTGTCATTCCAGGTCATTGGAATTTCTGTGTAAGCACCGTTTTCGTAGTTGTAGTTGTCAAACTCGTCTTCGTACAATACAAATGAGCCGTCTGCTCCTGGGTAGATGCGGATTTCAAGTTCATCCCATGGCTTCTCTGTTGAGTATTGTACATCCGGACCTATAGGAAGAATGGCGCCGGCGCGGACAAACAGAGGAATCTGGTCAAAGTGTGTAGTGTAATCTATTGTCTGACCTCCTTTGTATGTCTTGCTGCTGAAGTAATCATACCATGTTGTTCCTGCAGGAAGGTAAATCTCTTTCTTTGCTGTCTTTGTAAAGTCAACAGAGTCGCGGTACATGGCTGCACGGTCAAATGTGTACTGGTAGTTGCAAACTGGTGCAACCAGAAGGTTCTGACCGAACATATATTCCTGACCTATGTTCCATACGTTACTGTCTTCTGCAAAGTCCATTATCAGAGCACGCATAAAGCTGTAGTCGTTCTTGTGTACCTGCCAAGCAGTGGAGTAGATGTACGGCAGCAGTGCATAACGCAGGCGGATGGCGCTTTCTATGGCATCGAACACAGGTGTTCCCTTTTCGCCGAAGTAGTAAATTTCACGCGGGGAATCTGCTCCGTGAGAACGCATCATTGGATTGAATACGGCCTGCTGAATCCAGCGTACATAAATTTCCTGATATGCGGGGTTTTGTGCTGCCAAACCGCGCGGAGCTCCGTTCCTGTAACCGCTTATAAAGAAGCCTCCACCATCGCTGTTGTAGTTGGGATTACCAGTAAGCGTAAAGTTCAGACCTGCTGCAATCTGTTTGCGCAGGCAACTCCACGATGTGGTGACATCGCCTGACCATGTGTTGGCTCCGTAGCGTTGCTGACCTGTAAAGCAGGAACGGGTAAGGATAAGCAGACGTTTGTCGCTAGAAACGGCACGCTGGTTCTGATATACGCCGCCTACAGCCATTAAAGGATAGGCATTGCATACGCGGCGGTATGACCCCATAGCTGTAGGAAGGTCCATGTCGGAGTCTTTATAGTCGTGGTGATCCGGTTCAGTAGAGTCCATCCACCATCCGTCAAGACCAAAGTCGAACAAGCGGGTAAGGTGTTTCCAGTAAATATCGCGGGCTTCTTTGCTGAAAGGGTCGTAAGGACGTACGCCTGATGGGTAGTCCATTCTTGGCGGCCAGTCGGAAAGACCGCTCTGAGGCCATGTGTGGAAATCCAACAGAAGGCCTTTGGGCTGCAGTTCACTGAACTGCTTTGTCATAGGACCGAAACTTGACCAGATTGATATCATCATCTTTCCGTTCAAGGCATGGATACGGTCAAGCATGCCGCGGGCATTGGAAAAGTCGGGGCTGTTGAATTCCATTGCATTCCACAGATAGTTGTTGCCCCAGTACTGCCAGTCCTGGATGATTACATCAATCGGAACTTGTAACTCGCGGTGACGCTCTAAGACTTCAACTGATTCATGGTCTGTTTTGTAACGTTCACGGCTCTGCATGAAACCGTATGCCCACAGAGGTATCATAGGAACTTTGCCAGACAGATGACGTATGCCGGCAATAACTCCGTCGGCATTGCCTCCGTAAATAAAGTAGTAATCGGCGGCATCGCCAACCTGAGAATCGAAACTCAAATCTGTTCCTTTCTGAGAATAGAAAGTGGGAGAGTAGTTGTCCCAGAAAATACCCCAGCCTTTGATTGATTGCAGTACCGGAGATGCATCGTCCATGTTATCCTGTTTAAGGTTGTACGATGTGTTGTTGCGGGTCATCTCTTCGCGCTGGCTGATGCCCAGTCCGTAAACCGTTTCTCCGTCTTCAATGCTGAAGGACTGTTTTACGGTGTAAGACGGGCGGCCGGCATCGTCAATGGCCTTGAACTGTGCTGCACCGTTTTCTGACAGCAGTGTTTTGCCGTCCAAGGTCTTGAATGTGACCTGGCCGTTATTCTTGTCAATTGTTACAACCAGTTTGTCAGACTTGAGAGTTACATCCTGGGAGTTATCTTTGAAAGAGAACTTCAGGTTTTCAGGCAGTGCAGTTACAACAAGATTCAGCAGTTCGGGCTCTGTTCCTGTAGGAATTTTCTTTACCCTTACAATATTGCTTGTGTAAAATTCAACGGAAACAGCAGGATCTGTGGCGTCCTGAATTGTTTCCAGTCCGGCAACCACAGCTCCATGTTCTGTTTTCTGCACTGTTCCCGCCTGTGCCAGACTGCAAACCAGCAGTCCGGCGGCAAACATTGAATGCAGTTTATAATTCATATTTTATCACTTGTTAAAGTTTGATTGTAAGCATTGTAAATGAATACGGAGCGATGTCAAGAGTCATCTTCTTAACTATCTTTATCTGCTCTGATACCGGAGCTATTGGTTGCTGGTCAAAGTTGTTTTCAGCCTGAGGATCACCGCTCAGAACAGTCTTGACAGCAGTGCTCTTGATCTTGAAACGTGAAAGGTCAAGCTGTGCTTTCTTTGCGTTTTCGGTTGCATTGCATACCTTGACGTAGAGAGTGCGTGTCTTTACGTTGAGAACAACGCTCTGCTCCTGAAGGAAACCTTCTCCGTTGCTCTTGTCCTGATCTTCAATAGTTACGCAGTCTCCGTAGTAGTACTGACCGGCTGACTGACCGAACATCTGCTGAACGTAGTAACTGCATGTCAGATACGGGCGTTCGTTGTCAAAGTAAATCAGATCCGGATTCCAGTTTGTTGCGTTCTTGCGTGCAAACAAAGGTGCATAGGAAGTCATGCATACAACGTCGCCGTTGCGTTCAACGTGAATCAGGTAAAGACCCTCAGAAAGAGCATCAATGAGTTTCTTGTCTTTTGCGGCATATTCACCAAGATAAACCTTTGTCTTACGGTCGCGCGGGTAGTTGTCATATTGGCGGCTCTGCTGGAAGTATGTGCGCTGCTCATAGTAGTGTTCGTCAAGTATAGGCATGCCCAATTCAGTTGCTATTCTCCAACCGTTCTCAAAGTCTGAACCGCCTGGATGTGAACCTGGACCATCTGTACCTACAATCTGGATTTCGGGATATTTCTCCATAATCTTGTTGTACATGAGCTTGTAACGTACCTCAAATTCCGGAGATATGCGTTCTTCGTTACCGATGCCAAGGTATTTCAGGTTGAAAGGCTCTGGGTGACCTGCGTCTGCACGAACTTTGCCCCATTTGCTGTCTGCAGGACCGTTTGCCCACTCAATAAGGTCAAGTGCATCCTGAATCCATTCGTCCATATCTTCCATAGGAGCTACATCCTGTGCCTGGTCACGCATGTTCCAGCCTCCGTTTGCACCCTGGCAGCTTACGCCGCAAGGCAGAATAGGAAGCGGTTCCATGCCGAGGTCTTCGCACAACTGGAAATATTCATAGTAGCCAACACCCAGTGACTGGTGGTACCCCCATGTATTTTTCTGCTGTTTGCGTGTTTCCTTTGGACCTACTGAAAGTTTCCAGCGATATGTATTCCAGAAACCATCACCGCCACCGTGTACTACGCAACCGCCGGGGAAACGCATAAACTTTGGATTCAGGTCTTTCAGAGCCTGTGCAAGGTCTTTGCGTATGCCATGACCCATATATGTGTCTTGCGGAATAAGAGATATCATATCAACATCCATAACACCTACTGTAAGAACAAGCAGCTGCAATGATGCTGCGGCTACATCTTCTTTTGCCTCAAGGGTTACGCTATATTTTTTCCATTCTTTTCCGCAGATAGTGATAGTTGAGTCTGCAACTGCATTCGGAGCAGCCGGACGGCCAAAGCCGAATCCTCCCTGTCCGCGCTGTGCAGGAGCAATAAGTGCAATGCGCAACTGTTTGTCTATTCCGTCTGTGTTGCGTGCAAAAATGCTGAAATCGTATTTTTCTCCTTTTTTGAGTGTGATGCCGTCCCAACCGTCGTTCTGGATTCCGAATCCGGTCCAGCCGTTGTAATCATAATACTCCTTTGCGCGCTCAATGTTCAGACGCATGTAGTTGGGGTTGTTGGGGTGGATTGGATCCTGCTGTTTTGGTTCAATGTAACCCAGAGAGTGTCCCGGGCGGATAGTCTTCCAGCAAGTTCCTGCTCCCCAGCCGTCTCTTTCGTTGGGACTGAACTCAAAGGAACCGTTCTGAACAAGTTCTGCGTTGAGACCGCCATCGGCTGAAGAACTGATGTCTTCAAAGAAAATTCCTATTAACTGATCGCTGATTTGTTTGCCTCCGGCGGGTGCGTTCATTGCTTTCTGAGCAAATGAACTCATAGAACCGGCCATAAGAAGCGCTGCTGATGCAGCAAGAATGACATGTTTCATTTTGTTATAGTTTGGTTATTTTGTTATGTATTACATATTTGAAAGCTTGCAAATCTAATATTTTTTTCTTTTTTTAACGCTGATATGCGGAGAAATATCTATAAATTAGCACAAAAAAATTATGAGCATACTGTTAAATATATTGTGGATTATTCTTGGCGGATTATTCATTGCCTTGTACTATTTTGTCGTAGGGTTGCTGTTCTGCATTACCATTGTCGGAATTCCCTTTGGTGTGCAATGTTTTAAGATGGCCGGACTGGCGCTTTGTCCATTCGGAAAAAACATTGAACCAGGACCTGGCAATACAGGTTGTCTGTCAATTTTTTTCAACATAGTCTGGATATTGCTGGCGGGATGGGAGATTGCGGTTGCGCATTTTGTGCTTGGACTGATTTTCTGTATAACAATAATCGGAATTCCGTTCGGCAAGCAGCATTTCAAACTTGCTTTGCTTGCTTTTCTTCCATTCGGAAACAGAATTGACTGAAATAGAACTATCTTTGCGAATCACTTATAACAAATAACTTGAAAAGATGAAAATTGCAGTAGCCGGAACCGGTTATGTGGGATTATCAATAGCCACCTTGCTTGCACAGCACAACCATGTGGTTGCTGTTGACATAATTCCGGAAAAAGTTGAACTGATAAACAAAGGAAAATCTCCCATTCAGGATGAGTATATAGAGAAATATCTGTCTGGTCACGATGCCGACGGAAATCCTGTAAAACTTGATCTGACTGCAACACTCGATGCCAGACAAGCTTATTCAGATGCTGATTTTGTTGTTATTGCAGCTCCTACAAATTACGATCCTCAGCGCAATTATTTTGATACAAGTGCGGTGGAAAGTGTTGTCAGGTTGGTAATGCAGTATAATTCCAGCGCCGTAATGGTTATCAAATCAACAATTCCTGTAGGTTTTACAGAAAAGCTGCGCCGTGAAACAGGTTGTAACAGAATAATCTTTTCACCTGAATTCCTGCGTGAGTCAAAAGCTCTGTATGACAACCTTTACCCTTCACGTATTATTGTGGGTACAGACATGAATGATGCCAGTATGGTTGATGCAGCGCATAAATTTGCATGGCTGCTTTGTCAGGGCGCAAAAAAAGAAAATATTGAGACCCTATATATGGGATATACCGAGGCTGAAGCTGTAAAACTGTTTGCCAATACGTTTCTTGCGCTGCGTGTCAGTTTCTTCAATGAACTTGATACTTATGCCGAGATAAAAGGACTTGATACCAAATCAATAATTGACGGTGTATGTCTTGACCCAAGAATCGGATCGCATTACAATAACCCCAGTTTCGGTTATGGCGGCTATTGTTTGCCCAAAGACACAAAACAGCTTCTTGCCAATTATGAAGATGTTCCTGAAAACCTGATAGAGGCAATTGTCAATTCAAACCGTACACGCAAGGACTTTATTGCTGACCGCGTATTGGAAAAGGCCGGATACTATACAGCTTCCAGTCAATGGGATTTAAGCCGTGAACATCAGGTTACAATAGGTGTGTACCGCCTTACTATGAAGTCAAACTCCGATAATTTCCGCCAAAGTTCCATACAGGGTGTAATGAAACGCATTAAGGCCAAAGGTGCCAGAGTGATTGTTTTTGAACCAACACTGCAGGATGGTAGCCTGTTCTTCGGTAGCCTGGTGGTGAATAATCTTGACGAATTCAAGAGCGCTTCGCATGCCATAATAGCGAACCGTTATGATACTGTTTTGGACGATGTCAAAGACAAAGTCTATACGCGCGATATTTTCAAGCGTGATTAGAAATTGAAATCATAGTGGCGCATTCGCCGCTTTCGCGTCGTATGCAGAATATGTAGCCCGTATCTGTCTTGCGTCTGTAGATGGAAATGTTTTCGTTTTCTACGGTTTCGTGCAGGAATGTTATTTCCATTGACTGTATATTCATACTTTCCAGTTCCTTAACACTGAATGTGTCAAGAACAAGCGTGGCATAGTTGGTGTTATTGTTGTGATGCGGCCAGTCTATGTATGAAGAACGGATCTTACGTGTTTCAATAAATTCTTCAGGAGTAAAGTCGTTGCGCAATCTGATGAACTTTCCGTTGGTTGCCAGATCTGTCAGATGAGGCATTTCCATTGGGTAGCCGACTGTTGAAAATTTGCGTAGTGTACGTGTTCCGGCATCAATCAGCACCCATTCACCCAAACCTTCTACAGTGATATTGCCCTGAGCGTCCTTGAAAGTGAAACAGCGGTGGCATCGGATTTCGTTCGGTAACATGGGCCATGTCTTTACAATTAACGGCTCCCCTTGACGCATTTTTCTGTGTACAACAAATTTTGTTCTGGAAAGAACCCAGAATACTCCGTCTTTTGCAGTTATTGTAGGACCATCAACGCCCATGTGTTTTGAGTGTTCTTCAGCCGCATCCTGCATAATTTCCAGGATAGCTTTGGGGCGCAACATTGACATTGAGTCACACTGGCTGGAACGCACTGTGGTCTCAATCTGCCAGCTGTTAAAATATTCTGTTTCCATAAGAGAACTGTTATTCTTCTGCATGTATGCCAAGTTCGGCAACAGCAGTCCACATGTTTCTGCTTATTTCGCTTTTTGCTACAAATTTGAAATAACGTGCAACCGGTTTTGACGGAATGTTGACTTTGATTGCCGATGTCTGCATCCGGCTGAAAGCACCCTTGGCAGCAGCCTGCCCCCAGTTCTGACCGTCAGTGGAGAAATAAATTTCATATTCTGAAACCTTTCCGTTGTTCATGTCCTGGCGTGGAGTGTATTCAAAATCTGTAACAACGTATTCCTTGCCCATATCAACAACTATGGTGTGCGGATGACGTGGTGCATTGCCGTAGTATGCCGTATGCCAGAATGTTGAAGGGTCGTTGTCAATAGCGTTTGAAGCCGCATTTGCAGTATTGTCCTGCTGGCTGTCAACGCTGACTACTTTCCATAAACTTTTATCAATGAACATGTCAAATGTAGCACTGCTGATTATACTCTTCACAGCTTTTTTCCTTGAGGAATATGCTGAAATTGTACCTCCTTTTGCAAACAGGAAAGGTTCACTGTATTTAATGTATTTCTTTCCGTTCTGCGAATAGTAAATAACAGGTTCCTTGATACTTGCTGAAGGATTGGCTTGAAGAGTAACCATTCCGTCTTTATTGCTGCGATTTATGTTTACTATCGGGCAGGTTGGCAATGATATGTGTGCCTTTTCAGACAGTTCCTGGTCTGTCAATTGTTTGTCAACAGGCATGATTACAAAATCAAAGGCTACATCAGCAGTACGTAATTCATATTTATCCAGAACGTCAGGTCCGCAACTGTTGTTGCCCAACGCGCGTACAAAGGCATCAAGACACAGAACCGTGTTTTCTGTTTTCTTTACCTGATACGGGTGCATGGCCCGTTCATTACGGTTTATGTAGTTTTCAGCAGGTCTGAAGTGCTGGGCTGACACGTTCATCCTGTCAGGACATACAAACATGAGTCCGGTTCCATCCTGAGCAGTGAGCGCCAACCAGCGTGTTTCTGATTTGTTTCCCATTTCCTGCGGTTTTACATAATTGGTGTACTGTTCTGTTACAGTGCTGCTATATACGCCTGGGTATGTGGATTCTTTACGGTCAACATAACTGTCCCATGGACCAAGTCCGAACCATGTCATATTTTCATAGCCAGCGGCAAGTTCGGTAATAAAGCCGACTTTTGGAATTACTGCATTTTTGATGCTTGGCTTGATATAGCTGTTGACAATAATCTGTCCGTCATTCAGAACGGTGAATCTGACCGTTGTTTCAAAATCGTTGCCACCATTTCCTACATATTTGTTGGCAAACTCAATAATATAGTTTTTACCGTCTTTACTGCATGATACCTTGAGCGGTTCAACTTTCAGATCCCTAAGTCCCATCTGATCCCACATTCCACTCTTGGAACCGTCATTGTCGGTAGGTATACGGAATACGTTCAGTTTGAGCGGCGATGTCAGAATCTTGTGCCCGTTGAAAGTGTATTCTGCAAGCGTTCCTTCTGATGGGGAGAATACTGCTTCAAAGTTGTCTCCCTTTATGCGAATTTCTGATGGGGTAGTATTAAGAGACAGTCCTTTATGCTTGCCTTTAGATGCAACTACAGGCATTTTCTGAGCCTGTTTCAATTGGAACTGCTCTGATGCAACTTCATATCCGGCCTGTGCCCACCATGTGTCTTCCGTTTGTTTCACACTGAATCGTACAAAATATTCAGCACAAGGTTTGGCATCAACAGGAAGAATGTCTACCAAATCAACAATGGCTTCCCCTGCAGGATTCAGTTTGACACTGAATTTGCTCCCTTTCAGGTTCAGGCCATCTTCAAGAACCTGATAACTGAATTCATAGGCGTCAGCCGATTTGAAAGCAAATCTGTTTTTTATTTTAATTACCAGTTTGTCATTGTCAAAACTTACAAGTTCAAATGTGAACGGCTGGTACATCTTTTTAACCTGATACGTTTTTGCGCTGATGTTATAGTCCGAGAATATCACACCATTGGTGCAGAAGTTACCGTCATTCGGATTGTCTCCAAAATCGCCTCCATATGCCATGTATGTTTCGCCGTTTGTAGAACCCGGAACAGGAACTTCAAGACTCTGGTCTTTCCAGTCCCAGATACATTCGCCGTTAAGGGATGGATATTTTTCGTAGAGTTCCCAGTATTCTTTCATATTGCCCATTGAGTTGCCCATGGAATGACTGTTCTCAACCTGGAAATATGGCTTGGGATTCTTTTTGTTGGCATTTTCACGTCCTAACCTTTCAACATAATCTGAACCTGCATACATAGTGGTTTCAACACTGCTCCATGTGTCATTCGGTTCGTATACGGTTAAACGTGTGGTGTCAAGTGAGTATACCATTTCACTGACGTATTTGAAGTTGTCGCCACCGCCGCACTCATTTCCGTATGACCAGAAAATAATAGCAGGATGGTTACGGTGTGTGAGAACGTTGCGCTGGTTGCGTTCAACCATTGCGGCACGGAATTTTACATTACTTGACAACTGTGTTGCTGCGTGGCACTCAACATCAGCTTCGGCAACCATATAGAGTCCGTACTTGTCGCAAAGAGAGTAGAAGTATGGACTTACAGGGTAGTGTGATGTACGTACAGTGTTGATGTTCAGACTCTTCATCAGTTTGACGTCTTTCTCCATTTCTTCTTTTGAAACAGCACGGCCGTTGATGTGGCTATGATCGTGACGGTTCACACCGCGAATCTTTATAGGTTTGCCGTTGACTCTTATTGAACCATCTTCTCCAACAGTGATTTTACGGAAACCAACCTGACTTGTGCGGATGTCTATATCCTGCTTTCCGTCATTCAATGCAAGAACCAAGGTGTAAAGGTTTGGTGTTTCGGCAGTCCATTTTTTTGGTTCTGCAACCGGGAAAGAAATCTTGTTGACACCTTCAGTAAGGTTTGTCAGATTCTTTTCTGCTACTATTGAATCGCCGTCCAGTATCTTTGCTGTAAGGGAATGTCCTTTAGACACGCCCTTGCCATCAAGAGTGATGTCCAGATTGACGGTGGCATCGGTATATGTGGTGTCAAAGTCTGTTGTGAAGAAATAGTCAAGAATATTGTTCTTGGGTGCTGACCAGACAAATACGTCACGGGTAATACCTGTCAGACGCCAGTAATCCTGACATTCAAGGAATGAACCGCTTGTAAAACGGTAAACCTGTACGGCCAGCAGGTTTTTTCCTTTGCGAACCTGTTCGGTGATTTCAAATTCGGATGGAAGATAACTGTCTTCTGCATATCCTACCTGTTTTCCGTTAACGTAAACGTAATATCCGTGACCTGCACCGTTAAAACGGATAAAAATGCGGCGGTTGTTCCACTCCTGCGGAATGGAGAATGTACGGCGGTACGATCCCACGGGGTTCATCATATCCTTTCCGTATGTGAACCATTCCGGACGTTCAGCCATTATGCTGAATGTCTCTCTATCATATGCGAACGGATATGCAACGTTGCAGTATAGAGGCTTGTCCCAGTTCTTGCCGTTACGCAGTCCGTAAACCTGCCATGTGGATGGTACATCAATATTGTCCCAATCAGAATCGTTGTATGATTCTTTTTCGAAACCTTCTGGTTTGTGATTTGGATCAGCAGACCAATTGAATTTCCAAACTCCGTTCAACGGGATACAGTAGGCATCGGTATTGCTTTCTGTAACAGGTATTTCTACAGTGTGGGCCGGACGACGGTTCATACTGTTTACAGCAACATTGTCCCATTCGTTCTGTGCAGATACAGTAAGTGTTACAAGGGCAGATGCAAATAGAATTAAAGACGTTTTCATATTGTGATTTTTTTATTATCGGTTTTCAGGTGCCGAGAATATTATTGTTGTGGCACCAAGTGTTATGATTGCTCCATCTTCAATGAGAGCGCGTTCATTGTTTCCAAGAATGTTGTTGAACAGAAAAGTTCCTGTCAGGCTTGGAAAGTCGCGCAGACGGAATTCAAGATTTCCCTTTTCGCCGCTTACAGTAATTACACAATGGCGGCGGTCCATGCTACGGTCGTTTGTATCAATAGGAATTGTGATTTCATCGCCTTTGTTATAACGGCCGATTACGTTGTCGCCATATTGCAGGGCAAACTGCTGTTTGTATGCGAAAACGTTTTCAATGACAGTTATATATCCATAGCCGTTGTCCGGATTTGTGTCTGCCTTACGCGATTCTTTTATGGTCCTGCTTAATGTTGCAGATCCTATTCTGATTGAGAATCTTTTCTGGCAGTTGTCGCATTCGAACATAAGTGATTGTCCTGCAGTGTACTGCGTTTCGTCAAACTGAATGTAGTGGTCACATTTGGGACAACGTACTCTTTTCATCTCCGGATATTGAAGTCTATTACATGAAAAATAATCAAACAAAACAGTTAACTTATAAGCCGGGTTCTGTGTCTTTTTACAAAGACGCTTGTCATTAATCTGCACCTTACGTTGCCGCAAGGCTCTAGCGTTCTACCCTCCGGCTTGAGCGGGCAGCCCTCTGACGCCGGTATACATGAACTTGCAACCTCCAACACGTACAGCATGTATGTCACCATACACCTGGTGGGCTCTTACCCCGCCTTCTCACCCTTGCCTGCAAAATATGCCGGCGGTTGTTTTCTTCTACGTTTTGCCTGCTGTTGCCAACAGCTTTCTGTTAGGAAGTGGAGTGCCCTTTGTTGCCCGGACTTTCCTCTGGGGTTTGCACCCTAGCGACAAGCCAGTTAACTGTTCAAACTGCAAAATTATATTATTTTATTTATATATTTCGGTTTTTTGTGATTTTTTTTGATGTACCCTTTGCAAATTGAAATGTTTTGTTGTACCTTTGCACTCTATTATGCGCGTATTGTGCATTGTTCTAAGAATTTTATTTATAAATAGCTAGAAATGAGGCAATTAAAGATTACAAAGAGTATCACTAATCGCGAAAGCGCATCATTGGACAAATATCTCCAGGAAATTGGTCGCGAAGAACTGATTACGGTAGAAGAGGAAGTTGAACTGGCACAAAGAATCCGTAAGGGTGACCGTGAGGCTCTGGAGAAACTTACACGTGCTAATCTGCGTTTTGTTGTTTCTGTTGCAAAACAATATCAGAATCAGGGTCTGTCATTGCCGGATCTGATAAACGAAGGTAATCTTGGCCTTATCAAAGCTGCTGAGAAATTTGATGAAACCCGTGGTTTCAAATTTATTTCTTATGCTGTATGGTGGATTCGTCAGTCTATTCTTCAGGCTCTTGCCGAGCAGTCAAGAATTGTACGTCTGCCGTTGAATCAGGTTGGATCATTGAATAAAATCACAAAAGCTTTTTCTCAGTTTGAACAGAAGAATGAACGTCGTCCGTCTGCTGAGGAACTTGCTGAAGAACTTGATATACCTGTAGATAAAATTGCCGAGACCCTTAAGGTTTCAGGTCGTCATGTATCTGTTGATGCTCCATTTGTTGATGGAGAGGACAACAGTCTTCTTGATGTTCTTGTAAACGACGACTCACCTATGGCCGACCGTACATTGGTAAATGAGTCTCTGTCCAAAGAAATTGATCGCGCTCTCTCTACTCTGTCAGATAGGGAGAAGGATATTGTAAAGATGTTCTTCGGAATTGGTGTACGCGAAATGACACTTGAAGAAATCGGTGATAAATTTGGACTTACCCGTGAGCGTGTACGTCAGATCAAGGAAAAATCAATCCGTCGTCTGCGTCATAATGCACGTTGCAATCTGCTGAAATCATATTTAGGGTAATCAATAGGTCAACAATAATGAAAAGATTACTTGTGCTTGTGTCTGTTGCGCTCTGTTTGGGTGCTACGGCACGTTTGTCTGCCCAGTCGGAAGATACTGAAGATTTTGAGCAGGCACGCCAGCGTAATCTTGAAAAAGTAAGAAAGGAACAGGCTGCACGTGTTCAGGCCAGACTTATAGCCGATGCCGACACCACTACAGTATATATGTTCGCAGCATCGTTTTCATTTGGAGATTCAGTGTTGTATATCTCCGATATCAAGCAGATGGATAACCTGCAACTGACCAACAAAGCATACCTGTTGGGCCGTAATGCTTTTTCTGATCAGTTTGCAAATTTTCTGGAATCCAACGGTTGTGCCGTCCCGCAGTTGTCGTCTCTTTTCTTTGATGAAAAGAAATCCAAAGTCATAAAGAAGTATTCAAAAGTTCAGAAGGTTGCCAAAAAGAAGAACTCTTTTGGAATCATTAAAGTTGAAGATTTTGATTTTATTCCTATAATATTCTGATTATCAAAGTGCTATTTGCATCTTGATGCGGATTCCCCATTTATCGACATTCGGAACATTCTTGTATGTAAGACGGTGATAGTAATCAATTCTGAACATCTTGAATATGTTGTCAATACCAGCACCTATTTCCATATACGGAATGTCCATGGTGTTGGCAATAACACGGTCAGGTAAAAGGTATATTCCGTCAGTGCATACGTGCGGATTGTTTTTGTTGCTCAATTTGCCATAGATGCCTTTGAATACAAGAATTTCGCGCAGATTGAGTTTCTTTACCCCTGGAATCTTGTTGAAGAAAAATCCTTTGAAATCATGTTCAATATCCCATTGGACATATCTGTCAAAAATGAATTCCATAGGATCCATCAATTCAAATGACTCAGTTCTGATTGTGTATGACAGGTTGGCATTCGGCAAAAACAGCAAAGGGTAGGGGACTTTACCCCAGATCCATCCTCCTTTAAATATTATATCTGTATAACCGAACCATGACATATACAAGCGTTGTGAATATGACGCCTGTGTTTTCTGGTATGTGTAGTCGCTGTTAAGAAAACCGCTTTTTGACATTGTGTGTGTAAGCGTGATAATGGGCCATTTTGTATCAACGTTCTTGCGATCCCATTTCTTTTGGATGAACTGTTCGCCCGGAGCGTAGCGCAGATTGAATTCAATCTCACTCTGATTCAAGTATTTGTGATGTATGGTATCTGAATTTACAATCTGGTTGAACTGAATGAAACGTGAAGTGTAATTGCTTCTGTATCTTGCAGTCAGAGCGAATGTAAAATGGCTGTTGAATTCTTTTGTGTATGTTAATTCCTGCTTGTTGACATATCCAATCTTGTTGTCGGGACGTCTTCTGAGTGATAGAAGCAGGTTGTCTTTGTTGGTAATATACTGCTGTCCGTACTGATAGATGTCATCTTCGGAAGATATTTTTATTGAGTGGACAGGGAAAGCATTGCTCTGGTCTTTTGCTTTGAATGAATACTCTGCCGATGCCATATATTTGAAACGGTTGTCATTGACTCCGTAAGCCACATATCCGCGCAGAAAGAGGTGACGGCTGAATTTGGAGCCGGTCATGCCTCCGATTCTGAAACGTGCTCCTTCCAGTCCGTTCACGCTTATTGTAGTATTCAGAGGACCTGCGTAAAATGGCGTAGGTTCTTCTTTGGTAACCGGTACAAATCCGGCAAAAGCATAGTAAAAGAACTTTTCGGTTATGCGGTATAATTTATGGCTGCGCAGATTTTCTACCAGTGACGACACGGAATTACGCTTTTTGAGAATCTTTTCCTGCAATACTGAATCCTTCGGCATCTGCTCATTCCAGAAATCGGCATTCTGATCTTTTGCGTTGGACAGTTCTGTAACTTCTTCATTTCCCGAAAGAAGTGTTATGTCGACATCGTCATTGAATTTATAGTTGCTGTATGATACTTCTCTCCTTAAATATAGACCTTCAATGAATTCATATAATTCCATTTCCGATGTGAACGCCTGGCTGGACATTATTCTTGTGTTGTCAGGTCCCGGTTCAAAGAATTGGTCAATGTTCATGTACTTTACAAAATTTACATTGGAATTTTTTGGTACACTTAACTGAATCCATTTTGTAAAGTGAGTAGTATCATTTGTAATATATATATGTCCCGTGAACCCGAACGATTCTGGTGTTCGTGGTACAAATGCCATGTCAATGCACTCCTGATTGTCTATTTTTACGGTGTCCATTATGTAGTATTTATAGAATGTAAGTCCCATTCTTGAGACCGGACTTACGAATTCCTGGCGCAGTATAAATACTTTTTCATTAAACAGATCGATGTCGCTGAACAGAATGTCCACTCTTTGCCGCATTTCATCGGCCGGCATAAAATCGTCAATACCGGTCCACAAGCGTCCTTTAACAAGAGTTCTTTCCTTGTGCGGTGATTTCTGATAGTAGTCCGTCAATGCTGATTCCCGGACGGAAATATTTAGAATTGGTTTTCCTGATACCAGAGATGTATCTATGTGATCTTTGACGTTAGGAAACGAGCGCATGAGCTTGGCTTGTTTTTCCTGGTCAAAGTTTTCAAGTGCAACAAGAAGGTTCTCGTATCTGTCGCGAGAATACAGATCGAATTTTTTTACATCGTAACGGTCTTTGTTGTCAAGCACCTGTTCCATCAGTTCTACTGCAGGATTGCCTTTTTTTCTGTATTGTTCATGTGTGGGCCTGATTACAACTTCTTCAATAGAGTAGTCGGCATCGTACATTGTCAGGTATAACGGAAACTGAATTCTGTCATTAAGCTGGATGCTGATGTCTTTATATCCGATGGCTGAAATCAGCAAGGTCTGATCCTGAGTCTGACCTATAAATGAGAAATTTCCTTTGTTGTCGGTTATGCAACCTTTTGTTGTACCTTGCAGACGTACAGTAATATATGGCAGAGATTTTCCGTTGGCATCTTTTATGCTTCCGTAGATTCTGACATCGGCTGCCTGAATGGTGAGGATTGTTGACAGGAAAACAATCAGTAAAACGTATGTCTTAAAAAGGTGTCGCATATAGTTTTGCAAATGTACACTATTTATTATATAAGGAGTGTAATTTTGCGCCGAATGATACAATTTTTTTCAAATCGAAGCCCGTTTCTTAAAATCTGCTATAATTCTAAAATCCTTGTGAAAGTGCATTGTAATGGCATATTTATACTGCTGCGAAATTTTTTTTCAGGAAAATATGTTGAAAATCAGACAGTTTAGAAAACGGTCGTTTTTTTAGTAAAAAAAAGTCTTGAAAAAGTTTTGTGGGTATAAAAAAAGGGCGTACCTTTGCACCGCTTTTGAAAAACAAAGCACACGATCATTGAAATGTTGATACA
>JAKSIO010000022.1 GCA_024398785.1 Bacteroidaceae bacterium
ACCCTGGTGTCCATGCTTGACAATCTGGCTGTTGTGCCGCTGCTTGTCTCAATTGCCGCTCTGATATTGGCCATACTGTATTTCAAAGGGAAAATCACCGTTTCACGCAAGGTGGTCAACATTCTTATTGCTGTGTCACTGGTCATGACGGCAATACTGCTTGCAATTCCGCTGCTGACAGACATCGGAGCGGCATTGAATACCGTATACGTGGTGAGGACCGTATGTTTCTGCTGTTTGGCTCATAGCATCCACAGGATGAAAAAGTGACGATGATGAGTTGAACAGGGGACAGGTTCCGTTCGTTCAGGCGAACGGAACCTGTCCCCTGTTCAATGGAGCGAACGTTAGTGAGCTCAATTCCAACAGCCTCCCCGGCAGGGGTAGGGATGGAGCTTTGCGCAGCAAAGGTCAATCCCTACTGTCCGGCCATTACATTTTCCAATAGAAAATTGTTCCCCTCCTGTTGCAAAAGCCATTTTCATGCCATATATTTGTGGTATTATTAACCTTATGTAATATAAGAAATATGAAGAAAGCGTTGTCTTATTGGCTGCTGTTGGCGATGTGCGCCATAGTGGCCGTGTCTTGCAGCAAAGACAGTAAAAAAGAGGACATTCCGTCTGCTGCGATTGTGACTTTGGGTGCGACAGACATGTCTTATTGTGGTGCTACTCTGAACGGAAAGCTTAATGTTTCTGAAGACGTTATGCCATTTGTTGAGTTTGGATTTGAGTATTCCACCAGTGCGGAGATATCAACACCAAACAAACTGGTAATAAGCTCAATCGGTCTGGATAAAAAGTTCCAATGTGCCCTGGACAATTTGAAAGAGAGAACGGAATATATGTACCGTGCGTACATCAGATATACAAATACCGGTGTTTTTGTATATGGTGGTTATAAGTCTTTTACTACAACCGCATTTGAGATAGTTCCTTCCGGTCAGGAAAACGGTTATGGGTATGTTGACCTTGGTCTGAGTGTCAAATGGGCAACGTGCAATGTGGGGGCTAACAAACCTGAAGAGTATGGCAGTTACTTTGCCTGGGGTGAAACTGCTGGTAGTCCATATATTCCTGGAAAGACAGAAGATTACACAAAATCATTTGACTGGAGCTCCTACAGATATTGCAACGGAAGTGAAGTTTCGATAACCAAATATTCTACAGACAGTTATTGCGGTACGGTTGACAATGTGACTATGCTGGCATTAAGCGATGACGCTGCCCGTGCCAATTGGGGCGGCAGCTGGCGCATTCCTACCGCTACGGAAATTGACGAACTCTTGAATAACTGTACCTGGACATGGACAACCCAGAACGGAGTATATGGCTATAGAGTAACCAGCAATATTACGGGTTACACTGATAAATCAATTTTCCTGCCTGCTGCAGGCTTGCGCGATGAAGACCGTTTGGAATATGTGGACAATGCGGACTCATTCGGATACTATTGGACATCGTCTCTTTATACTGATTTTTGTGGCGATGCATACATTCTTTCCTTTGAAAGTGACAATCACATGGGAGATTTCAGTTACCGTTGCTGGGGCCTTTCTGTGCGTCCTGTCTGTACTTTGAGTGACAATATTGGTGTTGCGGGTGTGTTGTTGGACAAGTCTTCCTTATTGCTTGAGGAGGCTGAAGGCACGGAAACGCTGATTGCCACCGTGAGTCCGTCCGATGCCACAGACAAGAGTGTAACATGGAGCAGCAGCAATACAGAAGTTGCGCAGGTCGATGCCAACGGTAAAGTCACAGCAGTTGCAGACGGCACTGCAATAATAACAGTAACTACCACAGACGGAAACTTTACCGCCAATTGCACCGTAACAGTCAAAACGCAGTCCACTGCTTCCGGTAGCGAGAATGGTCATGATTATGTTGACTTGGGGCTTCCAAGCGGCTTGAAGTGGGCAACGTGCAATGTCGGTGCAAGCAATCCTGAAGAGTTTGGCAGTTACTTTGCCTGGGGTGAAACTGTTGGTGACCCTTACATTGAAGGTAAGACAAGCGGCTACACAAAGTCATTTGATTGGGATTCTTACAAATATTGCAACGGTAGCGATGATTCTATGACCAAATACTGTAAGGATAGTTTTTATGGTACTGTTGATAACAAAACGACACTTGAATTGAGTGATGATGCTGCTCATGTCAACTGGGGAGGAAGCTGGCGCATACCAACACAAGTTGAATTTGGTGAACTTTTTGACTGCACATGGGAATGGACAACTCTTAATGGAGTAAATGGTTTCATGATAACCGGTAAGAAGTCTGGTTACACAAACAAGAGTATTTTTCTTCCGGCAGCCGGGTGCCGTAGCGGTGGCAATCTGGGCTATGCGGGTTCAGAAGGCTGCTACTGGACTTCGTCTCTTTCTAACAGCAATCGTTGTTCTTACGCACTTAACTTCAATGTGGATTATTACAGCACGGGTGGCTTATACTTACGAGCAGCTGGACTATCAGTCCGCCCGGTCTGCGAGTAGTGTAGGATCTGCTTTCTGACGGAGAAATAACATGAACCCCGAAAGTTTGACAAAAAAACTTTCGGGGTTCATGTCATTATAGACATCGTTTTTTTCCAATTAAGAAATTATTAGTACTTTCGTAAAAATTATATCCGTAAAATGAAGAAATCAATTCTAACAATAATAGTGGCTATGGCATCGGTTTACACAAACTGTGCGGCACAGGACATTAAGCTTCCTGCACCGGATATGAAACAGAATTCAATGAGCGTTGTTGAGGCTCTGGAAACACGTCATTCAACACGTGAGTTCTCAAACCGCAAACTTACAAATCAGGAACTGAGCAACCTGTGCTGGGCGGCATGCGGAGTAAGCCGTGATGCAGAGCACCGTACCGCTCCTACGGCCATGAACCGCAAGGAAATAAGACTTTATGCATTCACAGATAAGGCTGTCTATGAGTATAAGGCCAATGAAAATCTGCTAAAGATGGTGGCCGATGGTGATCACCGCAACCTGAATGCAGGAAACGGCGGTGGCGGTTTTACACAGGATTTTGTGAACAGCGCACCTGTTGTACTTGTTATGGTGATAGATTTTGAGATGTTCGGCAGTCAGAACGATAATGCACTCATGATGGGTTGTGTCGATGCCGGAAACGTATCTGAAAACATAAACCTTTACTGTCAGTCAGTTGGTATGGTAACAGTGCCGCGTGCTACAATGGATGTTGCAGGCATGCGCAAACTGCTGGGTCTTACAGACAAACAGCTGCCTATCATGAATAATCCTGTAGGTTTTCCCAAATAAATAGAGAATCCAATTTCATATACCATGCAATACTATTACAAGAATAAAGCCGCTCATTTGGTGCTTCTGATGTCTATGCTGTTGGCATCGGGCTGTGATAAATCTGATAAAGAAGAACCGTCAAAGATTGAGGATATTACTGTGGCAACAGTTAACGTTGACGGTTTGCCGGTGAGTGTCCATATAGGCTATATTGCCCAACTTGTCAAGGGTATAGTTCCGCCGGAGTTTATTGATGTTGAAACGGAAAGTCTGCTGGTCAATCCGGACGGTCCCGGTACTGAAGGTTCGCTGCAGATAGGGCAGAAAATATGTGAAAAAGACTGGGACGTATTTGGTCTGAATGAAGATTTCAACTATCACCAGGAGATCTGGAAGGCGCTGGACGGTTATTCCAATGGAACGTACCAGGGCCGGTTTGAGGCCGATGACCTTTTTTCCCTTATACCCAAGTTATTCAATCAGGAAACCCTTTTCAATATTGACGGTCTGGGCTTTGGTGTGAGGAAAAAATATTCCATTATTAAAGAGATTGTGCGTCCGTGGGCAGCCGGAGCACTGTACGGTTATCTGACGAATGATCAGGACCAGCTGACAACCAAAGGGTTCCGCTATTATCAGGTCAAGTTTGACAAACAGACAACGGTTGATTTTATAACATTGCATGCCGATGCCGGTTCTGACAATGAAGATATTCAGGCACGCCAGGTTGCAATGGGGCAGTTGTATGACTTTATCACCACAGAAATTGCAACAGACAATCCTCTTGTCATAATGGGCGATTTCAATTGCTATTATATGCGTGACAGTTTGAAAGAACTGTTTATAGACCGTCTTAATGCCAACCCCGGTTTTGAAGCCGGCGATGCGTGGATAGAGTGCACAAAAGGTGGAGTGTATCCCGCCCATGCCGATGCCGCCGTTCCACTTGATGAACAGCTGGACAAGATTGTCTATGTCAACCGCAAGGATGCAAAGTTAAGACTCAAACCCGCATCTGCCGCTAAAGTGACAGATTTCACTGATGCCAACGGCGGGCAGCTGTCCGATCATTATCCGCTGCAGGCCACGTTCCAGATAGAGCGTAATTGACACAAGTATGGACGTAGTAAAAATAATCAGTGATATAATCTGGAGCCCGGTATTGGTTGTTTTTCTGGTTGCTGCCGGCATATATTTTACAGTTGGAACCCGTTGTGTTCAGATACGCAAGATTCGTACCATGCTACGAATCCTCTCTCCGGAAAACAGACGTAAAAAAGGTGATAAGATTTCTTCTTTTGATGCTCTTTGTCTGTCTGTATCGGGACGTGTGGGAACCGGTAACATAGTTGGTGTTGCCACGGCAATTGCCATTGGGGGGCCTGGTGCCATATTCTGGATGTGGATGGTGGCACTTCTTGGGGCATCGTCTGCTTTTGTAGAGTCAACACTGGCACAATTGTACAAGTTCAAATACAACAACATGTGGCTTGGCGGTCCGTTCTGTTACATCAGCAATGGACTCAAATGCAGATGGCTGGCAGTACTGTTTGCAATAGTGACAGTAATTGGAAACGGATTGTTTGCTACAACTGTCCAGTCAAACAGTCTGGCGGGAGCTGTCTTCAATTCATTCCATCTTGGACATGTGTGGAGCGGAATAATTCTTGCCTTTCTGATAGCCTGCGTTATTGTAGGAGGCAGAAAAAGAATATTCAACATGGCATCTGTTGTTGCTCCTGTCATGGCTTTGGGTTATCTTGCAGCTACTGTTATTGTTCTTGCATTCAACTGGCGCGGCATACCGGCCGCTTTCGGCAGCATTATTACCAATGCTTTCGGCATCAATCCCCTATGCGGCGGCATTCTGGGATCTACCATTATGATGGGAGTCAAGAGAGGACTCTTCTCTAACGAGGCGGGACAGGGTACAGGAGCCATCCCTTCCGCATCGGCCGATGTGGAATATCCCGCAGAGCAGGGTATTGCCCAGTCTTTTTCCGTCTATATAGACACGCTGTTTGTCTGTACCTGTACTGCACTGATGATTCTTACAACAGGATGTTTCAATGTCATTGATCCTGATACGGGAGAAATGCTTGTTGCCAATGTTCCGGAATTGGGCGGCAACTATGTGTCTTACACCCAGTCTGCTGTTGATAAGGCTTTCCCGGGAATTGGTGGGGGATTTGTTTCCATTGCCTTGTTTTTCTTTGTGTTCACATCACTTATGGCATATTATTTCTATTCGGAAACCAGCATAATCTGTATGTGCCGTAACAGAAGTCCCAAAACGGTCAAACTTCTTATTAATTTGCTGAAAGCGCTCTTCATAACAGCTATCATCTATGGCGCTGTCAAGGAATCAAATCTGGTCTGGACCCTTACGGACGTAGGTGTGGGCGCTATGGTATGGATAAACATCATTGCCATTCTATTGCTTTCCAAACAGGCATTCAAGGCTCTGAAGGACTACGAAAACAACCATTCGTGAAAGACTGTTCCCAAGTTTGCGGTTGGAGTATTTTATCTTTTTATCTGAGAAAAGAAAATTTCAAAACATTTTGTATCTTTAGGGTCGAATAGGACTCAAACAAGACAAACAAAATGAAGAAAACAATACTGTTGCTGCTATCGGCATGGGTGGCATTGTATGCCCATGCGCAGTTTGGCAGTGATAAAATGCCGTCAGACGGCAATCCCGACCACACAATCCTTCTGTACAAAGAATACTCTGACAATGCAGCTCCGGCTATAACCGTCTATCTGCCCCCAAAAGAGAAAGCAACAGGCGCGGCTTGCGTAATATGCCCGGGTGGCGGAATGATGTCCCTGAGCTGGGACGGCGAATTCCTGCAACTTGCCCGTTTCCTCAATGAGCGTGGCATAGCAGCCATCGGTCTTAGATACACCCTGCGTAACAGTCCACGCGTATCACAGGCTCAGTCTCAGCCTCAGCAGAATGCAGGTGGTGGAGCTGGCGCTGGCATGAGCGGCGCAGGCGGCAAGAGGTTGCAGGCAACAATAACAGAAACAGACAAACTGAGCAAGGCCAATTGCAATCCCGTGCCAGGTGTTGAAGATGCCAGCGTAACGCTTGCCATATCCGATGCCATCAGAGCCATGCAGGTTATCCGTTCCCATGCCGCAGAGTGGAATCTGGACCCCGCAAAGGTTGGATACGTTGGCTACTCGGCAGGCGGCGGGGTAGCGGTAGGCGCAACTGTCCGTGCTACGGAGCAGACTATGCCCGGTTTCCTGTGCAGCGTATATGGTCCAAGTCTGATAGATGTTGACGTACCCGCCCAGGCACCACCGTTGTTCATTGCCGTACATGCCGACCATCCCAACGTGGCAGCCGGCTGTCTGGCCCTGTTCCTTGAGTGGAAGAAAGCCGGCGTAGATTCAGAGATGCACGTCTATGGCCGCGGCACAGGCGGTCTGTTTGGCGGTGCAGGAAGTGGTAACGACACTCCAACCGATGCCGGCCGCTGGCAGGAAGCCTTCTACAGCTGGCTCACCGTCAATGTCCTTGGTAAGTGAACAGGGTGAACAGGGGACAGGTTCCGTTCGCTTGAACGAACGGAACCTGTCCCCTGTTCAAACCTGCCAACTGAAAATCACTCTTCAACAGTCTCAATGTAAAAGCTGACGGGACGGAAACCGTCATTGCAGCTTATCATTGCGCTGTTGGGGTTCTGCATCCAACCGTCATAAAAGTTGCCTTTGCCTTGTGATAGGGATTCAACAAATTCGCGCATGGATTTCCATGCCTCTGGACATAGACCGATGGGGCATTTGCCGTCAATGCTTATCCATGATTGCCCTTGGCACACATTGCAAGCGTGCTCAATAGGGTTTTCGTATTTTGCTATCAGGTCATTGTACTGAGCTTTGCGTAGGGCTGTTATTTTGACTTTTTTCATTTTTGTATAATTTATATGGAGTAATGTATTATTTGTAGAGGGCGCCGCCTATGGAGTTACGCCCGGCTCCGGTTACGCTGCTCAGGCAGTTGGGTGTATCTGTTATGTAAAGTGCTCCAAGAAAGGCAAATATGAGTGCTTCTTTGAAGTTGATAATCTGCTCTGATGGTATTGCAAAATGGCACCGTGGAGCGTGTGCACGCATTCTTTCCATCAGATATGTATTGTAGGTGCCGCCACCGGTAACAAGAACGGTGCAATCTGCTGTTGAACCATTGTCCAAACAACAGATGCTTTTTGCTATTTGGGCCGCACTGTGCTCACACCATGTGGCAAGTATGTCTTTCAAATCCAATCCGTGTGAAAGACGGTATTTGTCAATAAGAGGAAAAACGTTTTGTTCCACCCATTCGCGGCCAAGTGTCTTTGGGCCGGTCTGCGCGTAGTAGGGCAGCGCGTCCAATTCCGCAACAAGTGGGGCGCAGATGGTACCTGAGCGAGCCAGATTGCCGTTGGCATCGTACTCCATAGAAGCCAGGAGACGTGTGTAATGGTTCAGCACAAAGTTTACGGGGCAGATGTCAAATGCCTTGCGTACAGTGGGGTTACATGATGTTCCGCCGTAAGAGATGTTGGAAAAGCCGCCTAAGTTGAGGCAGCTGCTGTAGTGTCCAAAGAGCAGCATATCGCCAACAGGTACAAGAGGGGCACCCTGACCGCCAAGGGCAACATCGGTAGCGCGTAAGTTGCAGATGCAGCCTATGCCAGTCTGTGCCGCTATGTGTGCTCCGCTGCCTATTTGTGTTGTAAATCCGTTCTCCGGCTGATGGAATATTGTTGTACCGTGGCTTGCAATGTAGTGCGGCCGCAGATTGCCTGTCAGGTTGTTCTCCGCAATGAATGCGTTCACTCTTTGTCCAAGATAGACGCCGTAGCTGGCATCAAAACTGGCGTATTCCAAGGCCGTCATATTTTGCGCACTGGCAAGTTTGGCTTTAATGTCGGTAGGGTAAGACTCTGTTTTACAGGTAATTATCCTATATGACCATTCAGCTGCGTTATCACCTGGACGCATAGGATTTTGGTTTTTAGAGAATGCGGCATAACAAATGTCCAGCCCGTCGAGTGACGTGCCTGACATAAGTCCTATTATTCTGATTTCCAGTGGAATCATATTCGATTTTTTCTGAAGATTGCGGCGGCAATACTGCCGGACAGGTTATGCCAAGCCGAAAAGATTGCTCCCGGAACGGCCGCCATGGGGTACATGGCAAAATGGGTAAGGGCAAGTTGCGTTGCAAGACCGGAATTCTGCATTCCCACCTCTATTGAGATTGCGGTACACTTGTCCTGTTCCAATCCAATGAGTCTGCCTGCAAAGTAACCCAGCAGCAGGCCTGATACGTTGTGCAGAATAACGGCAACAGCCACAATCAGGCTGCAGGAAAGTATATTTGCTGCATTATGTGATACCACTATGCCAATAATGACAACAATGGTAATGGTGGATATCATTGGCAGCAGCGGTGTGACACGTTCAGTAAAACGTCGCATCCAGCGGTTGACGGCAAAGCCTGTTATGATAGGAATTATTATCACCTGGACTATGCTCATGAACATACCAACGATGTTGACGTTGATGGTCTCTCCTGCAAGCAGATAAACCAAAGCCGGTGTAAGGATGGGAGCAAGCAGGGTAGAGACACTGGTCATTGCTATGCTTAGTGCAGTGTCTCCCTTTGCCAGATAGCAGATAACGTTGCTTGCTGTTCCGCCGGGGCAGCATCCCACAAGAATTACGCCAAGAGCAAGCTGTGTGGGCAATGCCAATATCCGGCAAAGCAGCCATGCAACCAATGGCATAATGACGAACTGTGCCAATTCTCCCGCAATAATCTCTTTGGGTCGCATCAGCACGGGTTTGAAGTCTGCGGGGCGCAGTGTGAGTCCCATGCCGAACATTACCACCCCCAACAGTGGTGTAACGCTGGCCGTACTGATCCAATCCAATGATTCAGGTACAATCAAAGCCACTGCCGTAACAACTATCACCCAGATTGTGATATTTGCAGCCACCCACGCCGATATCTTATTTAGCCGCGTCATGAAATCCTGTTACAGATATTATTCCAGAGAACGCAGGCGGAACTGGGTTTTGCCCTCCACGGCAGCCTTGAGAGCTTCAAGGTCAGTCTTGTCCTGTGGTGAACCGCCACCGTAATGATACGGATAGAATACAGCGGGACGTATTGAATCAATTACTCTGGCACATTGTTCAACAGTCATTGTATAAGGCTGGTTTACAGGTAGAAATGCAATGTCGATGTCACGTAAGGCCAGCACATCGGGGTTATCCTCAGTATCGCCAGCAACGTATATTCTGCTTCCGCCAATGGTTAGAATGTAGCCGGCATCGCCACGCTCCTTTGGATGGAAATTGAGATGTCCCGGAGTAATATTGTATGCCGGTACGGCATCGATGCGGATGTTCTGGAATGCGTCAAGAGACTCTCCCGGCTTGAGCTGCGTGTATTCTCCTGTACCGTTCAGGCTCATAATGGCGTCTTTGCTCAGATGGTCATAATGAGTGTGCGTTACAAGAACCAGATCTGCCTTGGGTTCATTGTCCCACGCAATCTTTTTGGTGGCATCGGCCGGATCAATGTATATCCTATGTCCATCTGCCTCAACCGCAATAGAGGCGTGGTTATAAAACGTTAGTGTGATTTTTGTGCCGTCTTTGGCTCTTACCGTATCCTGCTCATAACCGCTTCCGTTTGAACTTTTGCATGCCCCTGTAAGTGCGCATGCCGTCAGAATGCTTGCCATAAGTGTAAAAGATAATCTTGTTTTCATATTATGTAAATTAATGCTATGTCTCTACATTTGCCACCTGCCCGTGTGCGATGCCATCTGCCGGATGCCTTTCTGCAAAAATACTGATTTTTTTCATTCAGTTGTTTTGCGTTATTTACTGAATTTCTTTGTAGTTCGACATTATTTCAGTAATATTGCCGCAAAATTTGCGACGATATGTATTGTATATTGTTGCACCACTCATCAAAGCCCTGTTCAAAGGAAAGAAACCTGTATGCGAAAGGATTCTGAAGCTTGATGCAGAGAGATTTCAGAAAGGAGAACTACCTCTATCCAATCTGCTCAATAAGTACTGCTCGTATTTATTCCAAATACGTGATGCGTATTGAGATTATTGCCCGCTGACACTGCATTTCGTCAAGCAGGCGGGGTGATATAAAATCAACCAATATATTCGCGGAAACTATTGTTTCCGTCCTTCCTTAGGCGGCGTATGGCGTCATTTTTGATTTGGCGGACGTGCTCGCTGGGCAGGTCATACTTGTGAGCTATCTCTTCCAATGTCATTTCACTGCATCCTATACCAAAGTACAACCGGATTATTTCCCTTTCGCGGTCAGTCAAGATAGAAATGGCACTCTCAATCTCTTTCGAGTCTGTTATAGGGGTGTATTTGCTGGCCGTAACTACTTGGTCAACCTGATTCCCAGTCATATGCACCATGCGTGACTGATTAGCCAAAGCCTGCAGAATAGACTGGCGTATCCACCACACGGCGTAGCTGATGAATTTGAACCCACGGGTCGCATCATACTTGCTGGCTGCCTTGATAAGGCCTAAGTTACCTTCGTTGATAAGTTCAGAAAGTGTCAGTCCCTGATTCTGGTACTGCTTGGCTACTGAAACTACAAAACGTCGGTTGGCACGGATCAGTTTTTCCTGTGATACACTCTGGCGGTTGGTAATACGCATCGTTGCTTTCTGTTGTTTCGTTTTTTGCTTCATATATTACTTGGTTTATGTTTATACTTCTCTGCATAGTTCTGCTCTTATTCGTTCAAAATCATCTCCTTTACTCTCTCCATCTCTGTGAACCTTGGATATTCTTTTCATGCTCGTGTCATTTCTATTATTATATACAACTTACTGAACTCTACTATTATATTATGCGATGAGAAATCTTCAAAACAGGTCATTTTATCGCTTTCTCTGCAAAATGTCCGCAGAATAAACTCAATTTCTTCGTTTTTTTGCCGTTATTTTGATTAAATTGCAGAAAAATTAAATATATGATCAGTAAAACCTATCTCAGATACATTTGGCTACTTGACACCATCAAGTGGTCAAGAATACCTCTTACTTTCGAGGATATTGTTAAGATATGGGAGACTTCTCCTTATGCCTATATGGGTCGTTTACCAATTCGCACCTTCCACGAACATCGTAAAGGTATAGAAGAAATGTTTGGAGTAATCATTGAATGTGATAAATCCAATGGGTACACATATTATGTTAAGAACCCTGAAGTACTGAAGCAGAATCCTTACGCGCAACTGTTATTGCGTAAGTATAGTGTTCCTCAGAATTTTACGACCTTCAATATGATGCGTGACCGTATTTTGCTTGAGGAAATTCCACATGGCACTGCTTATTTTGATCCTGTTGTTGAATCAATGAGGCGTAATACAGAACTTGTTATCGACTATCAACGCTATGAAGGACAAAGAGAAACACTTACCATGCAGCCTTATTCCATGAAGGTTTATAACAGAAGGTGGTATATACTTGGTTACATAAATGAAAAGGAGGCTATCAGACATCTGGCATTGGAAAGAATTCTCGACCTTCATACAACAAATGTCAAGTTTGAATTACCTAAGGACTTCAATCCACGAAAGTACTATGACAATGTTGTTGGTGTCTATGTGAATGAAGAACTTCCTGTCGTTAATCTGAAGATAAGGGTGTATGGTGTACAGATGGAGTATATGAGAATGCTGCCACTCCACAAATCACAGAGTGAGGTAAAATCGAAATATGGTGCGTTTGCAGAGTTCACATATCGGGTATGCCTGACTCCAGAACTTAAATCAAAGATACTGGCATTGGGTTCAGATGTGGAGGTACTGGAACCTACGGAATACAGAGATGAGATAAAGAAAGAAATAAGTTTTACTTTAAATAGATATTAAGAGTATGAGTAACACATCGAAGGGTGCAGCTGTAAAAGGCAGTAAGTTTATGATGCAAATAGCTGCATCAAATTTAGCAAAAAGAATTATTGACAAACATTTACAAGATGAATTGATATGGCTTTCTCCTAGAGAAGAGGATAATTATGAAGAATATCAATTATCTGAGACAAAGGTACTTGATTTCCTCGGTATAAATTCAAACAAAAAGAAATTATTTGATTTCTGGCCTAGTCGGCAGCCTCAGTGGGATGGTATAGCCATTGGTAAAGAAAGTGGTACTCTATATTTGTTTGAAGCGAAATCACATCTGAGGGAAACAATAAGTAACTGTTCTGCTAGTTCTGCAACAAGTCGGAGCATGATAAAGGACGCTATGAAGGATGTAGCCAAGAATGTCTATCACGTTGTAGATATGGGCTTGATTGACAATTACTGGATGCAAGAAAATTATCAGATAGCCAACAGATTGGTATTCTTGCAAAAGATGAAAGAAATCCAGTCGGATGCATCGTTTTATGAAGATGTAAAGCTTGTCTTTTTAAATTTCGTAAATGACTATACTTGGGAAGAATGTGAGGTGGTAAAAGAAGCAGAGGATTGGACAAAACATTATGACAAAATATTCAGTAAAATGGGAATAAAACGAGAGAATGTGACAGAGCAAGGTCTCATAGAGCTAAATTATTATGCTCCACATGTATAAAACGAATAATCCTCTGCGTTGTTTCTGCAGAACCAACATTGTTTTTTGCGGATCGTAATGTTTTCATTCGTATAATATTATAGAGACACATAATTTCTATAAAACAATGAATAAGAACATTACAATTCGCAAGGGTCAGTCAGTAGAGGCGTTTATTAAAGAAGTTGCTAAGAACCCATTGTTCACAGTTGAGCAAGAAGTTGAACTCGCCAAACGGATCAAACAAGGAGACAAAGACGTTTTCACGGAATAATACAACTGCAATCTCCGTTTCGTGGTAAGTGTTGCAAAGCAGTACCAGAACTCTATTCAACGAATTGAAAAGTACTTAAGATATTTGCACTATGAAGATAAAAGTACATAGAGGACTTGATCAGATAGGAGGTTGTATTACGGAAATTTCAACTGAAACCTCACGAGTATTTATCGACTTCGGTCAGAACCTGCCAGGCAATGGCGTGCCAACTACACCAGAAGAAGATGAAGCTTTGGTGAAGGGAATATTTGCCCAGAACAAGAAACTGCACGAAGCGGTATTCTATACACATGGTCATGAGGATCACGTTGGATTGTTTGAATACATTCCTGCAGATGTTCCTCAGTACATGAGTGAAGGGACCAAAGGATTGTTGAAGATAAAGTATGATGTTCCTTATGAGGGTGCTGACAACAAATACAAGTTGCTCAACAAAATAGAGGTTTGGATGCGTACATCATCACGTAAAGCACCCGAAAGTATTTGTATTGGCGACATAAAGGTAACGCCTTTCTTCAACTGCCATAGCATCTATGACTCCCACATGTTCCTCATTGAAGCTGATGGCAAGCGTATCTGGCACATGGGTGACTATCGTGAGCACGGCTATATGGGCAAAGGGCTGATTCCAACACTAAAGAAATATGCTACTGATATTGACGTGCTCATTACTGAAGGAACAATGCTGAAGTGTGAAGACAAATGCATCCATGAGCATATTGTATCGTACAAAATGCAGAATGTGATGAAAGCCTTCAAGTATGTCTTTGTCCTTGCATCTGCCACTGA
>JAKSIO010000023.1 GCA_024398785.1 Bacteroidaceae bacterium
TATTGATACTGCTTTACCCGAACCGCAAGGAGGTTCTGCTGATGAATTATTTATTGTATCTCAAAAGATCATTTACACGTAATCCTAAACGACACCTATCTCTGTTTGTCGTGGTGACATGTGCTCTTATTTTGCCGCTTCTGATCTCTATTTATCGAGACAGCGATGCCTATGGAATGGAACAGTATCTGCTGGATCAGACCAAAGGCGAAACATACCATATTGCAAATGCTACAGAAGCAGATGTTCCCTATTTTGAAAACATTGCCGGACTGTCGGCCCCAAGTTTCCAAAATGACACGATTTATCTTTCCATTCTTTTAGATGAAGAATGGAAAGACAGAGAAACGGTTGTCTACTATGATAGTCTCGTGCAAAAGCAAGTATCCGCTACAGGAAATGAATCTTTAATTGTCCATGGATACACTTACGAAAACGCACATGGTGTATCTACCGATGAAGGCGGTTTCTTGGCGATTCAAGAGGCATTGCTTGTTATCAATTTGTTTATCATATTGATTTCTGCCTTTTCAATTCAATCGGCTTATAACAGCCATCTTAATCAGTTTGCACCAGATGTGGGTACGCTTGTTTCCTGCGGTGCAAACAAGAGACAGATTGCTTTGGTTTTTGCGGTTGAGTTTGTAGTTACATTTGGTATGGCGGCATTGTGTTCGGTACTTGTCTCTGTCGGCATAATGAAAGTTTTGTTCTGTACGTTCCTTGAACTGAAAAATGTGCAGGGGTTATCTTGGCTGCTGTTTCATGTTGAAGCAAAGAACATCGTGCTTCATCTGTTACTGTTCTTTATTGTTCTTACAAGCGTATTTGGAATCACAATGTTCAAGTTTAGCCGACGCTCAACTTGGAATATGCTTCATTGGGACGAAAATATAAGCAATAAGAAACGCAGATTCAAGAAGTTGTCTATTCATTCAACTCCTGCAACATCGCTTGGAAAGCTATGGAAACAGAGAACCAACAAAACTTTCCGTACCTGCCTTTTAGTTTCCGTTTCAATTATGACAGTATTTCTGATTGTGTTCAGTTATATGACGTTGAATATGGATTATTTGACGGAAGAGGCAGAATACGAATTACAGGTTACAGCTAAATACCCTATGGAAACTGGTGGATTTTCAGCAGAGGACATACATACTATTGAGTCCATTGATGGCGTGGAGAAAGTTTCTGCCGAGTACGAAATTGCTCCGGACAAATATACGATTCTATCTGATGATCCCTCTGCTTTCCCTCTGCCAGTAAGAATCCTTAGATATAGTGATTTGGATTCGACACAGGTGCAGTTGTCCGAATACGAAGTGGCGTTATGTAAAAACCAAAGCATGACAGCGTATGGGATTGGGGATACATTCACTATTGGTTTGTCCGACTTTTATATGGATAGTTCTGACTTTGCACCAACGGAAGTATATGTTTCAGAATTTGCCGAGGTTGAATCATCGAGTTGGGCTGTCGATATATATGTAAGCGATACACTCTACACCAAAATAATTACCATGGAGCCGGTCAACCTCGTTCAAATCAAACTGACAGATTCCGCATTAAGCAAGCAGGTACAAATTGAATTGCAGGTATATTACAGCGGCGCAGAATACGAAATTCTTAACAGACAGGAAAGTGTGGATGCCATGCTTTATGCGTCCCCGGGTATCTATATTTTGATGTTATGCCTGTTTTGTATTTTGTTCCTGCTCATGATGATTATCATCTATGTGAAACTCTGTGATTATATAGAAAACAGCCGTAAGACGATTCGCTCGCTTCACATTATAGGAGCATCAAAGCGAGATCTCTACCGTTCCTACATCAAGCAGGACACACAAGCAGCAGTGTTTGCATTTGCCTTGCCGTTATTGATATGTATTCCTGTGATTTATCTAATCGCTGCATCTCTCGGAGTGGAGTGGGAAATCGGTCTGCCGGTGCTGATGGTGTACGCTGCTACATCCCTGCTGATTGTAAGCGCATACTGGTATCCGGTTCATAGGACATTAAGAAGTATAATGAAGCGTTTATAAGGAGAGCATATCAATGGATACAGTTGTTGTAAAAAATCTCACAAAGGTATTTATGCAAGGTACTGATGAAGTACGAGCAGTTAATAATGTATCATTCACCATCAAGAAGGGTGAAATGGTTGCGATTGTTGGTCAGTCTGGATCTGGCAAGACTACACTTTTGAACTTAATAGGCGGTATTGAGAAACCGACTTCTGGAAGCGTTGAGATTGACGGACTGGCAATTCAGTCTGCTGATGATATGCAAATTTCAAAAATTCGCAGACAAAAAATCGGGTACATCTTCCAAGACTTTAATCTCATTCCAATTTTGACAGCAGAAGAAAATATCATTATGCCTCTGCTGTTGGATTCCAAAAAGGTGGATAAAAAGCATCTTCGTTCCGTCAGCGATTTTTTGGGAATTTCAAATAGATTGAAGCATCTGCCCTCTGAAATGTCTGGCGGTCAAAAACAGCGTGTTGCGATTGCAAGAGCGTTGATTAACCAACCGAGCATAATTCTTGCCGACGAGCCTACGGGCAATCTGGACAAAAAGACTGCTGATGAAATTATGCAGTTACTCGTTGAGATCAATCGCAACGGCAATACAGTTATTCTTGTTACACATGAGCAGAAATATGCAGATATGTGCCAGCGTAAAATATACATTAGCGACGGAGTGGTTGATGAAGTACAGAAGTCTCGTTGAACATATGGACGGCAAATTCTTCGAGCTGTGGAATGCACAGGCACAGTATTATACAGAGTAAAAACTGCACCGTGCGTTCCGTTGCCATACGAATTAAACGTAGTTTTCAATGAGTGCGGCAAAATGAAAACCGCTGTAATTTTTATCCCCGCAGGGATGGAGATTACAGCGGTTTTGTATTTTCTGAGAAATGGTGTCAAACTGCATTTTTACAGTTTGGGTACCATTTTCGAGGAAAATACACGGGGTGTCCAGAGGGGCGCAGCTCCTCGGCTCTGGGTTTCCAATAGGGGCGAGAAGCAACCCTGTTGGCACACGATTTTGCTTGCAAAGTCTAGTGTGTTATACCTTT
>JAKSIO010000024.1 GCA_024398785.1 Bacteroidaceae bacterium
CCGGAGGCATGATGGGATTATGGCGAAAGGGATTCTTCTATAAATTCCCATTTTTCTAATACAATAAGCCCGGTTCCCATGACGGATCCGGGCCAATTTTTTGAATAGAAACATATTTCTTTAACGCCAAGGATGTTATAGATTACGTTTGATTTGTGACATCTCTATGTTTGTCCAAACATTATTATGTCCTGCAAAGCAATTCTTTTTTGCTGTTTTTCTTTGGCGGTTTTGTATCTTTGTCCTACATATAATAATGTCCTGATGTGAAGGGCAATGGGGATAATGCCTTCAATAAAGTCTATAAACACTATGAGAAATTCAAACAACCGTAACGTTAGAAACAACAGCCTGCTGGGTTTCAGTTATCGGATGACATTGATTTCAACGACGCTGACGGCAATCGCGCCGCTTATCACCACCCTTGTTGACGGTCTTTGTACCGGCAATCTTCTTGGAGCTGCTGCATTCAATGCAATCAACACTGTAATGCCTTTGGTCAATGCTGTCAGTGTATTGACCCTGATATGCAATATGGGCGGCAGTGTCCTTGCCGCCAAACAGATCGCCTGCGGAAACAAGGAACAAGCAAACAGGATTTTTACGATTTCCATTACATCGGCTGTATTGGTTACCGCGGTTGTCATTCTGGCGATTCTGGGCGACCTGAACGGAATAAGCCGTTTCCTGAGTCCTGGCGAAAGTGGTTTGGAATATGTCCGGACATATCTGAGCATATACCTGCTTTATTTCCTGTTTGTGCCTTTCAATACCACTCTGAGCAATTTCATCTCAGTAGAAGGGCATCCTGAAATTGTCACAAGGAGCGTAATAATATCCAACTCCGTCAATGTCGTCCTTGACATTGTTTTCATTGCCGTCTTTCATTGGGGAATTGCCGGCGCCGCATGGTCAACGGTCATTTCCGGCATAACAAATCTGGCGTTGTATGTTCCATATTTTATCAAAGGGAGAAGCGCCTACAAGTTCAACTGCAAGGCATTCGGTTCCGGATGGAAAGGAATTCTCGGACAAAACCTCAAGCAAGGCTTCGGATATAACGTTATCTATATCGTGGTCAACTTGTTTGTGCTGTTCTGCAATACATTGATTTCCCATTCTTTAGGCGATTTGGCATTATCCCAGTTCGGACTGTGTGTACAGCTTGAATCGGTAACGTTCGGACTTGTTGTAGGTACATGCATCGCCGGCATTTCTCATATTACCCGTTTGCAGGGAGAATATGACACGGACGGTATTCTGTTTGTCATTAAACGATGTCTTCTGGTTACTGTTGTTTTTTTCAGCGCCCTGCTGCTGGTGATGGTATTGTGCCCTGGACTGATTCTGACCTGTTTCGGAATGAATACCCCGGAGATGGCGGCAACCTGCAGGTTACCGTTAGGTTGTTTTGGAGTATTCTATCTTTGCTTTGCCTTCCTTTCTGTTTATGCGACGGTAGTCATGCAACTGATGGGGCACGTCGGCAGCAAGGTATTTTTCATTTTCGGAATCTGTATCCTTACAGCGCTGTGTATGCTTGCCTGGTCAGCAGTATCAGCTGAGAAACTATGGCTCGGATTCATTACAGGCAGTATCCCTATGGTTGCTGCTGCATTCGTATATGTGTTCAGCTTCCACCGCCGGAACAAGGCATTCACGCGTTTTACTATGCTTGACACCATACCTGTATACGTGCGTTTTGACTACAGTATGGATTTCAATCAGACGAGGATGGAACCTATGCTTCATGACCTGGAAGTTTTCACCGATGCGTGCCAGCTGCCAGATCATATTATCGAACATATCAAATACTGCTGCATAGAAATGTGCAACAGTATCGGGAAGAAGAGATTGCGCAGCAATATCAATTATTTTGATATTTCATTCATCGAGACTGACAACGGGTTCCGCTTGATCATTAAGGATAATGGAACACCGGACAATCCATTGAAATATGATTCGGAGCTTGCGGAAAGAATAAAGTCACAGGACTATGTCCCGACTGAGCGCGACACCAGCCTTTATCTTATTCACAATCTGTCGGACAAAGTTTTCTACAACTATGTGTTCGGTATGAACATTACCATAATTGACTGGCTGAAGAAATGATGCGAGTCACACTTTCCCTAGAAAGTCAAGCACCAGTTGTGTATATCCTCTTCACGGCCTTCTTGAATGTCCCTTATGCAGTTGTAGAGCACTTGCATAATGGAATACGCCTGCAAATGAGCTGAGGGTAAGATTGAAACTATTTGAAAAAAATTTACTAACTTCATATTATAAATTTCAATTTGAAACTGAAAAGATTATTGAATAAAGACCGAATTATGTTAAAAATCAATTATTTGACAAGACCTACACTTATTACTTCACTATTGTGTCTTTTATTTTGCGGGTGTGAGAAATTTGCTATGGATATTGTTACAGAAACAATTGACATAGATAATACATATACAGAACTTCAGGTGTCCGATGCTATTAGTGTCGTCATCAGCAATACGGTTGAACAGGTCAGCGTCAATGCACGTGAGAATATGATAAACGACGTGATTATTGAGGAAAGCGACGGGATACTCAAAGTTCGAATGAAGGAGAAATTCAACATCTTCAGTTCGAAGGTGAAGGTTCAGTTGCCCCCTAATCCAAACTTGGTTAAGGTGACCTTATCTGAAGCTTCTGACCTTGAAGGTGAGATTAATGCCGAAGAATTTCTTTTCAACCTGGCAGATGCCTCTCACGCAAAAGTCCAAGGAAACATTGAAAGACTGACTATGAACTTGGAAGATGCCTCTCACGCAAAAGTCCAAGGACATATTGAAAAGCTGACTATCAATTTGGAAGATGCCAGTCATATTGATAGGCAGATCATCGATAATCGATATGCCCTCTCGTGTGATGAGTGCAACGTATCACTGGAAGATG
>JAKSIO010000025.1 GCA_024398785.1 Bacteroidaceae bacterium
TGGCATCGGATGATTTTATTGACGTTACAACGCTAACACAGATGGACTATATGATCATGGACAGCGAAGAAATGAGGTGAGCGGGAATTTATGAGAAAATGGAATACGATTTTGTCTGTTTTAATGCTTCTCATTTTTATGATTCATGGAATCATGGGCAGCTTTATGCTGAACGGAGTTGGAAGTAGTGCAGGGAAACTTCTTGCATGGATTGGTGTTGGTATTCTTGTTGTGCATACGGTGATTGGTGTCATCCTGACGGTTCAGAGTTTACAGACAGCGAAGCAATCAGGAAAAATGTATCTGAAACAAAACGTCATATTTTGGGCGAGACGAGCCAGTGGGATGGCAATACTGATTCTGCTGTTATTCCATATTGGCTTGTTTGGAAAGGTGCAGAATGGGACATATATTTTGTTCCCTTTTACAACTGTAAAGATGGTAACTCAGCTTTTGTTCGTAGCGGCAATCTTTGTTCATATTTTTATCAATATCCGCCCATTGCTCGTATCACTGGGAATCATCAGTTATAAAGAACGAAGGAGTGATATTTATTTGATCCTTTCGGTGCTTCTTCTTTTTATAGCGGGAGCGGTTATTTTATATTATATTGGGTGGCAATATCTATGAGTAAGACAATTATTATTATAGGTGCTGGACTGGCAGGACTTTCAGCGGCTTTGCAGGCAGCGGAAAATGGATGCAATGTAAAACTGGTTTCCTCCCTTCCGTCAGAGCGGGCACAGTCTGTTATGGCGGAGGGCGGTATCAACGCAGCTTTGAATACAAAAGATGAAAACGACAGTCCCGAAGAACATTTTACAGATACAATAAAGGCAGCATGTGGTCTGGCAGATCCAAATGCAGTTTGGGGAATGACACAGGCAGCACCGGAGCTGGTGCACTGGCTGCTAAAACTTGGAGTTAAATTTAACATGAGTGGCTATGATGATGTGGATCTGCGGAATTTTGGCGGGCAGAAAAAGAAACGGACTGCTTTTGCACAGAGCGATACCGGGAAGCAGATCATGACAGCTATGATAGACGCTGTTCGCAGGAAAGAAGCATCTGGTATGGTAGAACGGTTCAGCCATCATTCTTTCCTAACACTTCGTCTGTGTGGCAATATTTGTTGTGGCTGCGTAATCAGGGATGAATACAGTCAGGAGACTGTGGAATTACCGGGGGATGCGGTTATTGTTGCCACCGGTGGTATGCACGGATTGTTTGGAAATACAACGGGTTCGCTGAGCAATACAGGAGAAGTCACCGCAGAATTGTTCCGGCTTGGTGTTCCTCTGGCAAATGGCGAGATGATCCAGTATCATCCGACAACTGTGAAATGTGGTGGAAAACGCATGCTCATCAGCGAGGCGGCCAGAGGGGAAGGTGGCAGGTTGTTTGCCATGAAAGATGGAAAACAATGGTATTTCATGGAGGAAAAATACCCGGAGCTTGGAAATCTGATGCCACGAGATATTACCGCCAGAGAGATATGGAAGGTCAGCCATGAATCAGAGGTATTTCTTGACATGACGGAAATATCGGAGGAGATTATTTCAAATAAGCTATCTGGTCTGGCAGACGATTGTATGACCTATCTGCATAAAGATATACGAAAAGAACCGGTGTCTGTTTTACCGGGAATTCACTATTTTATGGGAGGCATTCTGGTGGATGAGCAGCACAGAACGCCGATTCAGAATCTTTGCGCTGCCGGAGAATGCTGTGCCCAATATCATGGTGCCAACCGTCTTGGTGGAAATTCTCTGTTAGGAGCGTTATACGGAGGACGTGTTGCGGCAAAATCAGCATGCGAACAGGCAGATGTAGTAGATCTATCTTGTGCGACACAGATAGATTTTCCACCAGCGTCTCAAATTTCAGAAATAAAGCAATTAAACAAAGTGATGCAGGAGACTATGGGCGTTGTCAGAAATGAGAATACGTTGTTAAATGGGATTCAAACGGTACAAGCGCTGACAGGAAATCTTCCATTGCTTGGCATGGCAGTTCTAAAGAGTGCTCTTGCAAGAAAAGAAAGCCGTGGTGCACACTGGCGTGAGGATTATCCGAAGAGCAATGACGATGATTACCTTAAAACAACGGTAGCCAGATTTGATGGAAAGCAGATACAGATTTCCTTTGTACCTGTTCCAGAAAGGCGGTGATTCACTTGGTATATAAAATAAGAATCAGGCGGCAGGAGAGTCAGAAATCAGACAGTTATTGGCAGGAATTTGAGTATGACGGAAGCAAAAACAGCTCTGTTGCCACTGTTCTAAAGGAATTGAACAGTAGAACCCCTTTGAAAGATAACTCAGGAAATATAGTTACTCCCATCAGCTGGGAATATAGCTGTATGGTGCGAAAATGTGGGGCTTGCGCCATGCTGATTAACGAACGTCCGAGGTTGGCATGCTCTACATTTCTACATACGTTAAAAGGTTCTACAATCATCTTGGAACCTTTAAGCAAATTTCCGCTTGTAAGAGATTTGATCGTTGACCGGTCAAATCTGTTTGAAAATTTGAAAAAACTGAACCTTTGGCTTGAAAGTGAAGCTTATATGAGTTCGTGGACACATGAACCGAGATACCAGTCGGCACGCTGTCTGATGTGTGGCTGTTGCCTTGAAGTGTGTCCTAACTTCTCTGCAAATGGGACTTTCGCAGGCACTGTTGCTGCAGTCAACGCATTTCGGATTCTGAATGAAGAACAGGAAAGCACTCATTTGAATGAGATTTCTGCTGAATATAAGAAGAGATTTTTTGAAGGATGCGGGAAGTCGTTATCTTGTCATGATATTTGTCCGATTGGTCTGCCTGTGGAAGAACTGCTTGTAAGGTCGAATGCAGCGGCTGTTTGGGGCAAATAAAATGGATGATAAAAGCTATAATGAATGTATGAAGAGAATCAAA
>JAKSIO010000026.1 GCA_024398785.1 Bacteroidaceae bacterium
TTATCACTGTCTGGCTAACCCGTGAGTAGTAACATAATCAGTTCTCTCCCAGCAGTTTTTCTTTCATAAGACAAAAGTCAGCAATATCCAGTCGATTATTTTTGTTTAAATCAGCGGCTTTCCAGTCAGCAAGATTAACATCCGGTATTGCAAGAATCCATTTTTGAAGCACAACAACATCGGATATATTAAATTTTCCGTCTGCATTGACATCACCCATAAGTCTGTCAGAGACCTCATCACTCTCCTCAAATTTCCAGAACTGCATTGATACTCCTTTATCTGAGTATACAAAATATAAATCATGCGTACCACCGATATTACTGATCGAATCGCTGTATATGTTTGTAAAGCTATTTGGAGAATCAAAAGCAATTCTCGTCAGAAGTTCACCTGCAGGCTCATCAAGACGAACCTCGATGCTGCCTTTTCCTTTGACACTTGACACAAATGCAAGCGGATTTTCAACAAGTGGTGCATTATCTGCGTTTCCTGTATTTTCAGATGCAAACAGCTCGATTGCATTATCTGCCTTAACATACTTCAATACTGCATAATCATCTGTATAGACCGCATCTCCATCCGAGAAACCGTTCCAGATATTACGCAGACCGTCTGCCCATTCACGTGTGTTTGTCAGCTCGGCCGCAACTGCAATATTGTATTTTCCGTTGAGTGTAATTGAATCGACCTCAAGAGTAACCGGAGTATCATTTGATGCTGTGAAACAACCGACAATCTGAAAACCTTTAGCACCATTCATATCAACCGTAACCTTGTATTTACCCTTTCCGGTTACTTCAACAGATTTTTCATTTTTGACACCGTTCTGTGCAGAAGCATACATCGTGATTGTTGAGGGAGATTCTATACTTGTTACAGTAAGATTGTACTGAATAGTGTCAATATTCATTTTCACCAGTTCGGAAACAGCTGGCTGTGATGAATTTTCAGATTCTGTAAACTGTACACCACGAACTGCTGTCCATGAACCGTTCTGCTTTGCACTGACAATCGGTGCATACGGATTTGTCATATCGTAATCTATTTGTGCAGTACCGGCAAGTTCTGCGGCAGAATGTTCCACATACGGACTGAACATGCCATTTTGTGATGCACCCTTTTTGGTGCCGCCTGTATCTTTAATTACAACATTTTTTTCGTCCACTTCAATCTCATCAACACCCATGCTGCGATAACCACCCGTAATACCCATTCCGTGCTTGAGCATCAGCGTATGGTAGAACATATACCACTTGCCCTTGAACTTGTGCATATGTGTATGGTTGTTTGAATAGTCGAAGCCGACCTCTCCGGGCTGACGGAAGCATTCGCCCATCATCTTCCAGCTTGTCGGATCAAGAGGCGTTTTTGTTGTCATATATACCATGCTGCAACCGCCCGGTGCAGGACAGTCAAAATCCCACTTTTCACTGTGATTGTTCCAGTCGCTGCAATAGGTATACACATAAGTGCCGTTAATATAGTTCAGCTCACTTGCCTCAAATGAGTATGGTGCAGGAATCTGCCTGAAGTCGCTGTCAAAAGAAATCATATCATCACCCAGTCTGACAATACGCACAGAACCCGGCATATAATCCGTTCCGTTTGATGCTGTGCCCGCACCGAATGAAAGCCAACCGACACCGTTGTCATCAATGACTGCACCAGGGTCAAATGGATTCGGACAGTCGCCCAGACCGGGAGTGTTACTGGTTACAAGACAATGTCCCAGCGGATCTGTCCAGCCTGTCACAGGATCAGTAGAAGTAATAACTCCTGTTCCGATGCCGCTGTTTGAGAAATACAGATAGAAATGTGTCCTGCCGTCTGCTTCCTCACGGGACACGATAGAAGGTGCCCATGATGCTGAAATCCACGGTGCTATTTTTCCAACATTTATCTCACCGTGATATGTCCAGTTGACCATATCCTCTGTGGAGAATACAAGCAGTGATTTTATTTTTTCATAGGTATTGTCTACATCGGGACCAGCTGCTTCAAACTGCTGATGATCGTTTGTACCGTAGACATAAAGCCTGCCGTTGTATTCTACAGCAGTTGGATCGGCACAAAAGAAATCAGGAGAAATCGGGTTATTGAAGCGAGTGTCCTTGTAATTATCTGTGCTGATCTGATTGTCCGGAACAGCAATGTCGCTTTCCAGCGATCTGACCGCATTTGTCATGCTTACGCTTTCAGCGAATGCTGAAAATGGTAAGGCAGAAAGAAATACAGCAGCTGAAATAATAAGTGTCGCTCCCTTTGCAATTAATGCTTTATTCATCGTATGACCTCCTTGTCCGGAATAGTGAAAGGCTTATGCATGTAATATACTGTATATTCAGAGTAACTATCTGACAGCAATTTATGTTTCACTTTTCCTGTTACTTATTACATATTATATATGATTTTTCGCTGTTTTACAATACAAAATTGTGACAGATTTAAAGATATTTATATACAATCGCCAAATCATATATACATAAATGTCTTGTAATTCAG
>JAKSIO010000027.1 GCA_024398785.1 Bacteroidaceae bacterium
AGTTTACGGACAGAATGAAGTTGGAAAATTGCGTGCATTAAAGGCAGGACAGACTTATGTAACTGTAAGCCATCCAAAAGCAACTTACCCGGCACAGATTCTTGTTGTATGTGAAGAAGCTCCAAAGACAGACTGCTATATTTCAGTTCCAACTTCTATTATAACTATGAAACCAAATGCAACTGCACAAACAGTTACAGCAAGCCTCGTAAATGGAAGTTCGACAGACAAATACAATTTCTCATGGAGTCTCGATGTCTATGATGTAATTGATATTCAGTATTCTGCTAATGTATGTACAATCACACCAAAGCAGACTGGAACAGCAACAATTACACTCAGTCATCCAAAGGCCGCTTATTCACAGCAGATTATTGTAAATGTTCAGGAATATTCAAACTTTGCATTCCCTCAGACATCAGCAAATCTGACACAGGGAACTGTAAGTTTTATGAATATGCAGGTTCCAACTACCAGCGTTACAACTCATGTTGAATACTCTGTAGATAATTCAAAAATCTGTTCAATTACAGGAACAAAATCTGTAGCTCAGATTACTGGGGTTCAGGCCGGAACAACTACAGTTCGTGCAAAACTTATTGCATCAAGCACTGGAGTAACACAAGCTGAAAGCGAAATGCTGGTTTATGTAAAGGAAGCTCCAACAAATGCTGTTTTCATCACTTCAAGTTCAACAATCTATACCGTAAACAAAGGTAAAAGCCAGACTTTAAGTGCAACTCTCAGCGGAAACGATGTAACAAGCAGTGACCAGTATAATCTTAAATGGACCACAAGCGATTCAGATGTTGTTCAGGTAACAGGAATCTCAAGTGACGGAACAGTAAAAGGACAGTCAATCTATATTACTGCTTTGAAACCAGGTGAAGCATTGATTACCTGCTCACATGAAAAGGCTGCAAGTACATTACAGTTCTATGTTGTAGTTCCAGGAACAGGACAGAAAAGTGTTGTTCTCAACAAGTCTTATATCACAATGACAAAAGGCTCAAGCGGAACACAGCTCAAAGCAACCATTGAAAATGCAGATGGAACTTCAGATTACAACAGCCTTGTATGGAACTGTGACGGTGCAAACGGAGTTGAAGTTGCAAGAATCATGGGAAATGGACAGAACATAACTGTTTATCCATTGAATGTCGGCGAAGCTACAATTACTTGTCAGCATCCAGACAGCGAAATCGTTGGTAAATGTACTGTTGTAGTAGAAGCTGGAAAGAGTCTCGTATTTGAAACAAACTCAAGAAAGGTTCAGCCTTTCCACACAAAGACTCTTAAATACAAAGTAAGTCCTCCAACAGCATTGCTTACATGGACAATGGCCCAAGATGATGATTATTTTGAATATCGTGATCTTGGCTGTGATGCAGAAGGTAATGGTGAAGTTGAAATTACTGGTATGAAAATCGGAAGCGGAACTCTTGCCTGTGTTACAGATGGAAATGCAAAAGCTCAGTGTACTGTTAAGGTTGCCTGGGATTATGAATTTGCTATTGTCGGAAGCACAACATTTACCTGTACTCCAATTGAGACAAAAACCTATGAATATTCAGTAAGTCCTGTTGATGCCCAGATTTGTATTGAATCTACAGAACTGGACAGCATATTCACTTATGAAACAAAGGATAATGGAGACGGAACTGGTTCAATTACAATAAAACCAATTACTGAAAGTCCAAATCCTGTTTACATCAAGGTTATTGCAAAGAATCCTAAGAAGGATTACGAAGAAATTGGAAACAAGACCATTACAGCCAAGTTTGCCTACCCTGCCCTTTCATTGCACTCAAGCTTTGTAAGCAGAGACGGTAATTTCTCTAATTTCAATGAATCTTCAAACACACTCACAATTGGTGATGGTGAAAATGTTCAGTTGAAATTCCAGATTAATGAAAAACAGTCACAGAGCTTTATCAGTAAAGTTCAGTACACAAAATCAAATGGAAGTACCGTTGATTTAGTTTGTGGAATGGTAAAAGAAGAAAAAGATCAGAACTTTGCGATCTACAACTTCAGCCATCCAACAGATAAAAAAACGATGCAGTATCGTATTGAAAAGGCTTATGTTCCAACATATCTTCCAAATGGAAGTGCAACTGGAGCTGGTGCTGTTGT
>JAKSIO010000028.1 GCA_024398785.1 Bacteroidaceae bacterium
TAGCAGCTGTGAAGTCTACTACAGTGATTTTGTCATTGCGGTTGAAAACTTCATCGCGGAGTGTACGCATGATTTCAGCACCAGAGTAGTCTTTACAAGCGTGCATACGTTTGCGGCTTGTTCCACCACCGTGTGTTGTTACCATTGTACCGTCTGCTTCTTTATCAAATTCAACACCAAGGTCGTTGAGCCATTTGATACATTTTGGAGCGTTGTTTGTAAGTGTGTAAACCAGTTCTGGTTTTCCATCAAAGTGTCCGCCACCGTAACAGTCAAGGTAGTGCTGTGCAGGAGAGTCATTTGGTTTGTCAGCAGCCTGGATACCACCTTCGGCCATCATTGTGTTAGCATCACCAACACGGAGTTTTGTAACGAGAAGAACGTTTGCTCCGGCTTCTGAAGCCATGATAGCAGCAGAAGTACCAGCTCCACCACCACCAATTACGAGAACGTCTGTTTCGTAATCAACATGGTTAAGATCGATGTTTTCTGGTTCAATACGTGGTTTTGCTTCCAGCATATCAGCCAGCTGGAGAGGGGCTTTTTCACCTTTGTTAGGACCAATTTTCAGTTCACGGAACTGTGAAGTGATGCGGTCTGGGTGATATTCTTTAAGAATTTCGTCTTTTTCTTCGGCTGTAAGACGAACATGTTCAAACTTAAGGTTTTCTTCGCGTTTTTCTGCTACGATTTTTGCAGCATCATCAAGATAATTTCCGTACATTGATCGTCTCCTTATTTTTCGATATCGCGTGTGTTATACAGATTTTTGATCTGTTCTTTGTCGCCAGTTGAAAGTTCAATCATCTTCTTGATTGCTTCTTCACAGTTACCTGCATCGATTTCTGCAACACGGTCGATAAGGTGCTGTGTTTCAGGCTGAAGGTATTTACCGTTCAGACGACGTGCAAGTTCTGCAACCTGTGGGTGGCTGATTCCAGCTGGACAGCGTGAAGAACAACATCCACACATGATACAGTCGAATGAAAGTTCTGCACATTTTGCAAAGTCACCACGCTGAGCGTAAGCGATGTACTGCATTGTGCTGAGTTCCTGAGTACAAGCTCTAGTACAGGCGTTACATCCGATACATGAGTAGATTTCAGGATAAAGCTGCATCATAACAGCCTGTTCAGGTTTAATTTTTTCCATGTCATAAACCTGTTTTACCAGTGGATAGAATGGAAGTGTAGCTACAACCATACCTTCTTCAACTTTTGTTGAACAAGCCAGACAAGTCTGGAGCTGGTTTTTGCCCTGAATTCTGTAGATTGTTGCACAAGCACCACAGAAACCGTTACGACATCCGCAACCGCGTTTCAGCTGGTATCCTGCATATTCCATAGCGTTCATGATTGTCAGTTCAGAAGGAACGCTGTATTTTTTTCCGAAAAAGTAAACGTTTACCATTTTTTCGTCAGACATTTGAATCTCCTATATGAGGCGCCTTACGACGCCTTTTGATTAGTATTCTGGAGGAAGTTCCCCAAGCTGGTCAAAGCTGAATACAGGACCGTCTTTACAAACGAATTTGTCACCAATATTACAGCGTCCACATTTACCAATACCACATTTCATGCGCATTTCCATTGTGGTGAAAATCTGTTCGTCCTTGAAACCAAGGTCTTTAAGGATTTTCAGAGACATATGGATGAGGATTGGAGGTCCACACATGATTACAGTCATACCTGCATCCGGCTTAAGTTCTGTGATGAATGGTGGAACGAATCCAACGTGTCCATCCCAGCCTTCTTCTGCACGGTCAATTGTAATGTCAATTGAACAGTTTGGCTGTTTCATCCAGCTATTCTGCATTTCTTCAAGACGAACCAAGTCTGCCTTTGAACGTGCACCATAGATTACCTGGATTTTTCCGTAGTTTTCACGGTGATCCATCATGTAATTAACTACAGAGTGAACTGGAGCAATACCAATACCACCGGCAATTACAAGGATGTCTTTTCCTTTAAGGGCTCCTTCAACAGGGAATCCGTTACCAACTGGTCCACGGAGACAGATTTCCTGACCAACTTCTGCGGCGTGCAGCCATTCAGTTACACAACCACATTTTTTGATTGAGAATTCCATGTGTGTTT
>JAKSIO010000029.1 GCA_024398785.1 Bacteroidaceae bacterium
CTTATTCGTCTTATTGTATAAATAAGCACCGTCAGATTTGTACAAAACGACAAATATTATTTAAAAACGTTGAAATTTATTTAATTGTAATTATTGTGTAACCGAAATGTAACAAAGTTTGTTAAGAAAAAATGTATAATGTATGTACAACATATTATAGGCGGATATTAATTTTTGGAAAGAAGTGTGATTTTTAATGTCAAATTTCAAAAAAATCAAATCAGCTATCGTAAGCGGTGCGCTTGCCCTCTCAACTATTGCAGCACCATTTACAGCTGCAGCTAACCCTCTCACTGTTAATGCTGCAGACGGAGACAACTACGCAAAGTTACTTCAGTATTCCCTCTATTTCTATGATGCTAACATGTGTGGTGAAGGTGTTCCTGACAACTCACGTCTTGAATGGCGCGGCGCTTGTCATACATCTGACGAAGTAAACGGCGGTTATCACGATGCAGGTGACCATGTAATGTTCGGTCAGCCGCAGGGTTATGCCGCATCTACTCTTGCATGGGGTTACTATGAATTCAGTGACGCTTACAAGGCAACAGGACAGGATGCTCACTATAAGACAATTGCTGATTATTTCTGCAAGTTCTTCCGTGACGCTACAGTTCTCAACGGCAACACTGTTTCAAAGGTACTCATCGAAAAGGGTGAAGGCGGTCCTGACCATGGCTACTGGGGTCCTCCTGAGGCTCAGGGCAGCAGAGGACGTATGCTCTGGACTTCTGACGGAGCTGCAAATATTACTGCTCAGTACGCAGCTGCACTTGCTGCAAACTATGTAAACTTCGGTAATCCGGAAGACCTTAAATACGCTGTTGCTCTTTATGACTTTGCTAAACAGCACCCGGGCTCATATTCATGTGAATTCTACGGCAACCAGAGTACTGCTGATGAACTCGGCTGGGCAGCCTGCTGGCTTTATCTTGCCACAAAGGACAACAAGTACATGGGTGATATAAATAACATCGGTACAGCATACTGGGTTCACTGCTGGGAAAATGTATCTCTTGGTGCAGCTATTCTCAAGGGTGAAATCACAGGTGACTGGAGCGCTGCAGGATATCTCGGTGATTTAAGCGGAGACGGATATAAGTTCATCGATGCATGGGGCAGTGCAAGACACAATGGTACAGCACAGCTTTGTTCACTCGTTGCTGCAAAGCACGGCAAGGCTGATGCATCATGGGCAAAGGGACAGATGCAGTATATTACAGGTGACAAGGCTTATGCAAACGGACAGAAATACTGTCTCGTAGTAGGATTTAAGCCGGATGCATCAAGTATGCCGCATCACAGAGCTGCATCAGGTACAGACAGTGCTGAAACAGACGGTGTACCATCAAAGTACGTTCTCGTAGGCGCACTCTGCGGCGGTCCGACAGATGCAAACGGTTCATATGCAGACAAGCGTTCAGATTATCAGGCAAACGAAGTTGCTGTTGACTATAACGCAGGCTTTGTAGGCGCAGCAGCAGGTCTTTACCATTTCTACAAAACAGGTACACCTGACGCTGAATCATCAATTCCTGGTGTAAAGGCTGGCGGCGGAAGCAGTAATCAGCAGACACAGACAACTCAGCCGCAGGAGACAACAGTTACTACAACTGCTACTACACAGGGCAATAACAACACAACTCAGACAACAACTCAGAATCCTGGCAATAATAACAACACAGGCGCAGGCGATGTTGTTCTTTCAGGTTCAGATATGACTACAGGTCAGGATAACGGAAATGCTTATGCTGAATTCAAGCCACAGGGTGCAAAGTCAGCTACAGTATATATCAAGGTAAATTCAGGCGACAACAACGTTTCAGGCGGTTTCGGTACAATGATAGGCGGAAACTGGGAACAGAAGGAATTCAATGTAAATGTATCAGGCGGTACAGCAACAGCTGAATACGAGATTCCTTCAAATGTTGGAGACACAGTAAAGGCAATGATATGGTGGCCGAATGGTGACAATGCATCAATTGAGAAGGTTGTTCTTCACGGTGCATCTTCAAACAGCAATACTCAGCCAACAACACAG
>JAKSIO010000003.1 GCA_024398785.1 Bacteroidaceae bacterium
AGCCCGAAAAAGAACTGCTTGACTCTTACAAACTGATAGTGCTTGAGTTGAAGCGTATAGAAGATGAAGAACGTGCAGCTGCAGAGGCTCTTGCAGCCGAGATACTGCGTTTCCGTACAGACAATGATTCAATCCTGTCCAAGCCGGAAGACCAGATAGTTATAACCGACAGTGTTATTATAGACACAGCTTTGGCAGCTTACGGCCGTCTGTCCTTAAAAGCCGCTGCTGAACTGCAGCCCGAAAAAGAACTGCTTGACTCTTACAAACTGATAGTGCTTGAGTTGAAGCGTATAGAGGATGAAGAAAAAGAGAGACTTGCCCAAACTGATTTAATCCTGTTTGAAGGCAAGTCCCAGATTTATACAATAACCGGTCAGAAAATTGAACGTATCATGTCACCTGGTCTGTATATAATTGACGGACGTAAGGTGCTGATAGATAGAGTTCAATAAATCTTCTTAAAAACCAGGTTGGGCAGGAAACCCTGCTGCTGTTGCCTTGAACGGAACAGCAGCGGTGTTGTCAGCCGATGAATTCATGAAAAATGCGTTGTATGTACCTGCGTTGGTAATCCATTTGGAAGTTACCATATCGTAGTAAGCAATGTTGTAAGGAGTGAAAGTCATTGTAACAGTCTGGCTTTCTCCTGGCTGTAAAAGACGGGTCTTAGCAAAGGCTTTCAACTCTTTCTTTTGAGAACCTGCAGGGCGGTCAGGAGCTTCAATGTATAACTGAACAACTTCTTTTCCTGCAATTGCGCCCGTGTTTGTTATCTTTACAGTAGCAACGTAGTTCTTTCCACTCTTTTTGACAGAGGTGTTGCTGTATGCAAATTCCGTGTAGCTCAGACCATAGCCGAATGCGAATGATACTTTGTCTGCATGTTCCTGGAAATAGCGGTAACCTACATTCAACTTCTCGTTGTAGTATGTGCGTCCAACATTTGGAAATGTGTCTTTTGCCTCTCCGCGTGCGCGGTTGTAGGCCTGTTCATCGTATTCGTACGGGAAATTAGCTGAAGAAGGGTAGTCAAAGTAGTCAACAGCCCATGTAGTTGACAGACGTCCTGACGGGTTGACTGCACCGCTCAGAACATCGGTTACTGCGTTACCTCCTTCCTGTCCAGGTTGCCATGCAAGAAGTATTGCATCCGGTAGCTCTTTCCAGCTTGCTGTTTCAATAACGCCTCCAACATTCAGAATTACAACAACTTTTTTATTGACAGCGTGGAAAGCTGTACACACTCCGCTTACAAGGCTTTTCTCTGCTTCTGTCAGGTAGAAATCGCCTGCCAGTCCGCGGTCTGCTCCTTCTCCTGAGTTACGTCCAAGAGTGATTACTGCAACATCGTTTCTGCGGGCAAATGCGGAATATACATTGCTCTGGAAATCTGTTTCCGGAACCAGAGGCTTGCCCCAGAACCATCCGCGGTTGACCGTTGTGGATTTTGTTATTATATTCTGGTAGTCCAGATATGCCTTGTAGATATCATTAAGACCGGACTCAATCTGGAAACCTGCGTTCTGCATTCCTTCAAGCATTCCAACCGTATAGGCTTCGTTGACATCGCCTGAACCGGTACCGCCACTTATGAAATCGTAGCTGCGTACACCGAACAGGGCAACTTTTGCCTTGAGATCAAGAGGAAGTGTGCTGTTGTTTTTCAGCAAAACCATACCGTCGGCAGCTGCATTTCTTGCAACTGCAGCGTTTGCTTTCAGATCCGGTTTGTTTGAATATTCGTATTTGTTGAAACGCGGAGTTTTTACAATATATTCCAGAATACGCTTTACACATTTGTCTACAGCTTCCATGGAAAGTTCTCCGGCGTTGACGGCTGATATTATGTGATTTATCTGAGAACGGTTTCCGGGCATCATCAGATCATTGCCGGCCTCAACCTGGGCAGGAGTGTTGCGCTGTCCGGTCCAGTCTGTCATAACAATACCCTTATAGCCCCATTCATTGCGTAAGATGTTGGTCAGAAGTTTTTTGTCTTCTTGAGTATATACACCGTTTATCTTGTTGTAGGAACTCATTATGGTCCACGGATTTGACTTCTTTATGGCAATCTCAAAACTCTTGAAATAGAGTTCGCGCAGTGTGCGGCCGTCAGCTACAACACTGTTGTTCATGCGGTCTTCTTCCTGATTGTTGGCTACAAAGTGTTTAAGAGAGACACCGACACCCTGACTTTGGATACCGTTTATTATGCTTCCGGCCATTTCACCACCCAATACAGGGTCTTCTGACATATACTCAAAATTGCGTCCGCACAGCGGGTTTCGCATAAGGTTGAGACCCGGTCCTAACAGAACGTCAACGCCGTATTCCTTAACCTCTGCACCCATGGCTTTACCTACATTATACATAAGGTCCTGATCCCATGTTGATGCCAGAGACGTTCCGGTAGGGAAAGCTGTGCAGTAGAATGTCTCCTCTGTACCTTGGCGGTTGGGCTGTATGCGCAAGCCTGCAGGACCGTCAGCAACTACCGTGCGCGGTATTCCGAAACGTGGAATTGCTACTGTCTCACCGGCAGCGCCAGGTACAAGATCGCCGCTGTTTACGTTGTTCTCTGTAGGAACTCCAACATATGAGTTGTCTTTTATAAGACCTACAAGCAGTGCAGCTTTTTCTTCAAGTGTCATTGCACTGACAACTTTATCAATGTTCTTTGAACTGAGCTGCGGTGCATTCAGATTTGATTCTTCTGCAGCTGTTGAAAAAATTGAAACACTTGCCAGTACAGATGTGGCGAATAATTTAGAAAGGACTCTTTTCATAAGGCATGTTTATTTATATCGGAGGCCGTAAAAGTACTGTTTTTTGTCAATAATCATTTATTATTTGCAGTTTTTTATTGTATGTTTGCAGAGTAAACCGTGTAATTATATGCATAACAGGATTTTGTTTACATTCATGACCATTGTGTCATTGATGTCTTTTTCAGGTTGTTCACTGCTGAATGATGAAAAAACAGACAATGCTGGTTTGATAGAGCTGAAACTGAGAGAATATATTCGTGCTGAAGAAAATGTTTTCGGTCTCAGTCTTACATCCGGAAGTGTATGCTATTCAGGAAATGAAATACCCGCCCGGACATGGCTTTCACCTGACAAAGACAGTATTTCCGGTAGCGGATACAGTCTTTTTATTGCGGTTTATTCGAATGATGACGGACAGGGAAAAAGTATTATCCCCAAAGGTGAATATTCATTTGAGAAGGATTCCGTAACGTTGACATCGCAGGCGGAATGTCTCTACTGCGACTATTTTGTGAAAGGTGCATTGAAAAAGAGTGTTGATGTAAACAGTGGCAGAATGAGAATCTCGTATCCTGGAACGAATGAAATGGAGATTTTGCTTGATGTTATTGTGCAGGCATTTGAACTGGATACCTTGTCAGTCAAACAACCTGTAGGAAACGCTTATGATCTTTCGTTCCGATACAGGGGAGCATATGTCTCAACAATATTGGAATAAGTGCTATGAAAAGAATTGTTTTTCTGACTGGGGCCGGAGTCAGTGCCGAAAGCGGTATAAAGACATTCCGTGACAGTGACGGACTATGGGAAAACTATCGTGTGGAAGATGTTGCAACAATTGATGCCTGGTATAGAAATCCTGAACTTATGCTCAAGTTCTACAATGAACGCCGTGCGCAACTGGAATGTGCAAAACCGAATAAGGCACACATCCTTATAGCCGGACTTGAAAAGCAATTTGATGTTACAGTTGTAACACAGAATATAGACAATCTGCATGAGCAGGCGGGTAGTACTGATATAATACATCTGCATGGTGAGTGTACAAAGGTGCGCCCCCAGGATTCAGATGGCAGTTTTGGAGTGATTGACATAGGTTATAAGCCTGTCAGTTTGGGCGATGCCGACTCCCGCGGTATTCAGTTGCGTCCGCATATTGTCTGGTTCGGTGAAAGTGTACCAATGATGGAACCTGCAATCCAGGCAGTGGGCAGGGCTGACATATTGGTTATTGTGGGTACTTCTATGGTTGTCTATCCGGCAGCTGGTCTTGTGAATTATGTCCGGATGGGAACTCCTATATATCTTATTGATCCCAAACCTATCAATCTGAATATTCCAAATTTCATTCAGATTCAGGAACCTGCAACAATTGGCATGCAGAAACTGGTTGAGATTTTAGGTGCTCTGTGATTATTATGATTTCTCAGGAACTGATGCTTTTTCTGCGCGAGCAGGCATTAAAGAACGAAACGGTAGATTTTATATCCGGAGATCCTGTTCAGTTCCCGCATCGGTATTCAAATGATCAGGATATTGAAGTCAGTGCTTTCATTTCACAATGGATTGCTTATGGAAGCCGTAAGGTTTTTATAAAAGTTCTGGAGCAGATTCATAAGGTAATGGATTCCAAAGGCGGTCCGTGGAATTATGTTAACGGAACGGACTGGCAGGAATATTCGGAATCAGATAAAGTTATGTATCGTTTTCAAAAATGGGGTGATTTTACAGTGCTGTGCAGTATATTGCATGACTATTATAGAACTCATGCTTCTTTACAGGATTTGGCGACAGATTCCCATGCTATGACTTTTGTTGACAATCTTGCCGGACTTATGCTGGATGTGCCTGGCGTTCCTCTTCCCGGCAGCCAGTCTGCAAATAAACGTATATGGATGTTTCTGCGTTGGATGGTAAGGCAGAACAGTGTTGTTGATTTTGGAATATGGCGTAAAATAAATCAGTCTGAACTGCTTGTCCCTGTTGATACTCATGTCTTGCAGGCTGCCAGAAAACTTGGACTTATAGCCTCAAATTCGGCATCGCTTTCATGTGCAAAACTGTTGTCGGAACAGATGAATCAGGTGTTTCCAGGAGACGCTGCAAGGTCCGACTTTGCTTTATTTTTTTTATGAAATATTTGTTTTATAATTGTTATTTTGTTAACTTTGCGCTTGTGAATTGGAAAGAATAACTCAATTAATTAATTATATGAGTAGAAAAGTTGTCATTACCGGTATGGGAATTTATTCCTGTCTGGGAACCGGTTTGGAAGAAGTCAAGGATTCTCTTTGGAATGGAAAATCAGGTATAATATATGATCCGGAACGTAAGGCTATGGGATATCGCTCTGCATTGACAGGCTATGTACCTGAACCGGATTTGAAGAACGTTCTGTCAAGAACCCAGCGTGTTTTTATGCCTACTCATGCAGCATATGCTTATGTTGCAACCGATCAGGCTTTGAAACAGGCTGGTATTGATGCGGATTTTATGGAAAACAACCCTGTCGGAATACTCTATGGAGGTGATTCTACTGCAGAACCTACATATCAGGCCATCAGTACCGTGCTTGAAAAAGGAGATACGGTACGTGCCGGTAGTGGTGCCATTTTCAAATCCATGAATTCTACCGTAACTATGAACCTGAGTTGTCTTTACAAACTCAGAGGTATAAATATGACTGTGTCAGCTGCGTGTGCCAGTGGTTCGCATGCAATTGGTCTTGGATATCTTCTTATTAAAGACGGCCTTCAGGATTGTGTAATTTGCGGCGGAGCTCAGGAAATCAACAGATATGTTGTTGCCAGTTTTGATGGAATCGGTGCTTTTTCCGTACGCGAAAATGAACCTTCAAAGGCTTCGCGCCCGTTTGATCGTGATCGTGACGGTCTTGTGCCGAGTGGCGGTGCTGCAACACTTGTTCTTGAAAGTGAAGAGTCAGCATTGAAAAGAGGTGCTAACATTATTGCCGAGGTTGTGGGCTATGGTTTTTCTTCCAACGGTGATCATATTTCCACACCTAATGTTGACGGTCCTGCTCAGTCTCTTGAGAATTGTTTCAGGAACAGTGGCATTGACCCGTCACAGATAGGATATGTCAACGCTCATGCCACTTCTACTGTGGTGGGAGATAAAAATGAGGCTCTTGCCATTGCTCGCGTATTCGGAAAGAATACTCCTTTTGTAACATCTACAAAAAGTCAGACCGGTCATGAAATGTGGATGGCAGGTGCCAGTGAGGCTATTTATTCAATTCTTATGATGAAGAACGGATTCATTGCTCCGAACTTGAATTTTGATAATCCCGATGCCGATACTGCATTGCTGAACATCCCTTCCAAACGCGTTGAGACAAAATTCGATATGTTCCTTTCCAATTCGTTCGGCTTTGGAGGAACAAACTCTACATTGATTATTAAAAATTATTAATTAAATATTGTGAACATGACTATTGAAGAAATTTCAGAGAAAGTGAACACTTCTCTTGCAGAAGAATTTGAGATTGAGCAGTCTTTGCTGACACCGGATGCAAATATCAAGACAACACTTAAACTTGACAGTCTGAGTATCATTGACTTGGTTGCAATTGTGGAAGATACGTTCTCAATCAAGACAGACGCTCAGGAAATAAAGAAAATTGCTACTCTGGGTGATCTCTATTCATACATCCAGAGCAAACTTTGACATCGGTTGACAGGCCATGTTTCAGGACGCTGTACAATATATTCCGCAAAGGGCTCCAATCATAATGGTGGACGGGATTGATATCTGTTCACCTGAGGAGTGTGTAAGCTGTTTCAAAATTCCGTTTGATTCGCCTGTCTGTTGCAACGAAAACGGATGTGTTCATTTCAGTGTACCCGGCATCATTGAGCATATTGCCCAGTCGGTTGCTGCTTTTGTGGGAGAAAGCACATTGCGTCTTGAAGGAAAAATTTATCCCGGATATATTGGAGAAATCAGAGATTTTGAACTCTCCAATATACCTCTGGCGGGACAAACTCTACAAACAAAAATTGTTGTTACGGCAATAATTGATGATGTTACGGCAATAAGCGCCTCATGCTCAGCAGATGATGGAACTCCGGTTGCCGTTCTTAAAATGAAAATTTCGTTGGATAAGGCATGAACGTGATTCCTTATATACTTCAGGGTGACAGAGTTGTGGTTGACTATTCCAACCCAATCTTTCTGGGACATTTTCCCGGAAAACCCATGTTGCCGGGAGTTTATATTATTCAGATGGCAACGGATTATGCTTCAATATTGACAGGAAAGAACCTTGTTGTAAAGTCAATTAAGCGATGCCGTTATTTTATGCCGGTTTCACCGGAACTTGGCGCGGAATACAACATTGTGTGTTCTGTTGCCGGTACCGATAATGATGCTTATCTGATGGAATTCACTCTGCTGGCAGGGCAGACCCCAGTTGCGCAGATCAAGGCACAACTGATTTGTTTATGATGCAGGTTGTTGTAATCGGCTCCGGTCTGGGCGGTCTGGAAACCGCTTATATCCTGGCAAAACATGGTTGCAAAGTTTGTGTGCTTGAAAAGGATAATGTATTCGGCGGCGCTCTCCAGAGTTTTCGCCGTGCGGGTATAGACTTTGATACTGGTTTTCACTATTTGGGAGGTTTGGATCCCGGCCAGTCGCTGCATGACCGTTTTGATTATCTCAATTTATTGCATTTGCCGTGGCATCGGCTTGACAGGGACTGTTTTGATAAAATTATCATAAACGGTAAAAGTTATGTTCATGCCAACGGTCATGAACAATTCGCCCTTTCTCTTGCAGAAAGTTTTCCTTCGGAAAAAGAATCGCTGCTCAAGTTTGTCGGTTTGGTCAGGCAGGCATCGGAACGTATTTATCATGGTGCGGACTTGTTTCATTCAAGCAATCCTGATCAGGCTGATATTTATTCGGATACTTTCTATACACAGTCTGCTTACGACGTTCTGAGGGGCTTGTTTAAGGATTCTCTCCTGATTGATGTGATAGGTGGCAGCGGCTCCAAGATAGATCTGACCAATCGTGAACTTCCGTTTTTTGTTTTTGCCGAGATATACAACAGTTTCATTGAAAGTGCATGGCGTCTTGACGGCCCCGGAAGCCTGATTGCGGACAGCCTTGTGGCTGATATCCGTAAAATGGGTGGCCAGGTAATCTGCGGACAGAAAGTTGAAAGACTGGAGGTAAAGGACGGTAAAGTTACGGATGTTGTTACATCGGACGGAAACTGTTACAGAGCCGATGTTGTTGTTTCTGATATTGCACCATCTCTTACTTTGAATCTTGTTAAGGATACTGCAGCAATACGCGGAATATACCGTCGCAGAATTGAGAATCTGGAGCTGAGTCTGGGAATGTTCACGGCTAACCTTAAACTTGTGCCTGGGAAATTAAAGTATCAGAACAGTAATTTGTTCATATTCAATAATTCATCGCCTTGGACTGCAGGCGCTGCGGTGAACGGCGCTTCTGTTGCCGACCGTGTGATGGTGTCCTTCCGCTATTCGTCAGGCAGTGAGTTCTGTGATAATGTTGATTTGCTGGCTCCAATGTCCTGGGATGTTGTAAGACAATGGGCTGATACTAAAAAGGGGCATCGCGGACAGGATTATGTTGAGTTCAAGCAACGTAAGGCAAAGGAACTGATTTCCCTTGCAGACGATTATATGGAAACTGTGGATCACAGCCGCTTTTCAGAGTGTATTGAGCTGGTTTCATGCAGTACTCCTATTACCTGGACAGGATATACGCAAACACCGGATGGAAGCGCTTTCGGTATTGTTAAGAAATGCAATGACCTGGCACGCACAATGCTGTCTGTAAATACTCCTATTCAGAATCTTTTCTATACAGGACAGAATGTCAATCTGCACGGATTAATGGGTGTTACAATGACTGCATGGCAAACCTGTCAAAGAGTCTTGAGATAAAGGACAACCCTGGTCGTAACAGGTAAAATAAGAATTTCGTACAAGGATTTCAATACAATCTGGATGCAGGCAATCTGAACAATACGCCCTAAATCCAGTGCTCCCAGAAATGCTATCGGGAAAAATACGAAGGAATCGAGCGTTTCTCCCAAAATTGTAGACAAAATGGCCCGCGCAGCAAAACCTTCACTGTTTGCTGCTGAGTGTCTTTCCTTCATACGTTTCATAATGTATGCATTTGTGTATGAACCAGCAAGAAAAGCAGTAAGACTGGCTATTACAATACGTGGGGCGAAATTGAAAATGTAGTTGAAGTGTATTGCTCCATCCCATCCGGGACTTGGCGGAAGTGCTGCCGCTGCATTCAACAGCAGTACAAAACACAGATTGACTGTAAAACCCAGTAAAATAATACGGCTTGTGCATCTGAAACCCCAGACTTCGGAGAGACAGTCATTTATTATATATGATATTGGAAAAACCAACAGCCCCGCGGTAAAATCTACATTGCACACTTGAAAAACCTTGATTTCCAATAGATTAGCAAGGATTAACAGTACGCAGAACCCTACAGATAATACTAGAAGCCACCATTCTTTCTTTTTCATCTGTTGTCTAATTTGCGTGCAAAGATATATAGTTTTTACAATTTATTCTTAACTTTGCCTATATGAACGGCTTTTATTTGGTATTGCTCGCACTTTGTATGTTTGTTGCTCCTGTCAGCGCTAAGAAGCAACCTTCTCCCGAAAAAAAACTGGAACGTGATCTTACAGCTATTATGCATGAAAAGATGCCGCGTGCAAGCCGTGTGGGCATATATGTCTACGATCTGGAGAATAATACCGTGATTTTTGAGAATGAACCCAATGTGATGTGTCAGCCGGCATCGTGCCAGAAGCTTCTTACAACAATTACAGCTCTTGACGCTAACGGCGGAAGTCCGTTTCTTACACAATTCTGGATTAAGGGTAAAGTGGTGTGGGATGAACATAAAAACAGTATCCTGCAAGGCGATTTGTATGTGGTGGGCGGTTTTGATCCCACCTTTACGGTTGAGCGTATGGATACAATAATCAAGTCTATGCGCATAAGCAAAATTACCGGCAAGATATATGCTGATGTCAGTGCCAAGGATTCGGTCAGCTTTGGTCCGGGCTGGTGGTGGGACGATGCTCCATACTCGTTCCAGCCCTATGTGTCGCCTCTGCTTGTGGAGAAAGATAATGTTGAGGTAACTGTATGGCCTTCAACAAAAGGGCGTGCTGCCAATGTTAGTCTGAAGCCTCAAAGCAACTATTTTGCGATAGAAAACAATAGTGTTACCGTTCATAAGGACTCTGCTTCTACCGTCAAGGTGCAGCGCAGATGGATGCAGAATGAGAATACCATTGTTATTGAAGGCGATGTCAATACTCTTACTCATAAGTCATTGTCCGTGTATGCCAGTCAGGATATGTTTATGAATATTTTCCTGGAACGTTTGCGGGCTAGAGGAGTAGAGTATGGCGGAGGTTACGAATATGCCGAACTTTCTTTGGATACTGTCAGTGACGGTTCTCTATTTCCGGTCACAGGCAATCCGTATTGCTTGAAAAGCCCGGTTGCAGACTTTTTTATAGGGTATGAAACTCCGTTTGATTCTGTTATGGTTCCAATGCTGAAAAACAGTGACAATCTGTATGCGGAGTGTGTTCTTATGAATACCGCAGCAACTGTTCTGAAGAAAAAACATCTTTCATGGTCAGAGGCTGTTGTTCCGGAAAAGGATTTGGCTCAGCGTCTGAATTTCGAGAGTGGAACATATTCAATCAAAGACGGTAGCGGACTTAGCAATGTTGACTACATATCACCTAAACAGATGGTGTGTTTGTTGCAATATGCATATAACAAACCGAAAATATTTGACCGTCTGTATCCCGCATTGCCTGTCAATGGAGTTGACGGAACGCTTAAAAACAGAATTACCGGTTTGGATTATGTTGGCAGAGTACACGCTAAGACCGGTTCCTTGAGTGTTGCAAGTACTCTTGCGGGATATGTCCGGATGCGTAACGGACGTATGGCTGCATTTTGTATCATGAACCAGAATTACAGTGGTGCTTCTTCTGCCCGTAATCTTCAGGATGCGCTGCTGAGTTATATTATTGATAATGTTAAGTGATAATGCATAAATATACAGAAATATGCAATTTTATGTTTAGTTTATTGCTGTTTTTGTTGACAAAATGTTATAATATCGTTTGAATATCTGTCTAAAATCTTTGATTTCCGGTAAAGATAATGCAAAATGCAAGTTGTAGATGTGTCTGACATTGGTTGGAATAAAAATTCAAAAAAAAGTGCATTTTTGCATACATTTTCCGTATTAAATGTGTAACTTTGCAGTCGCAATTGAAAATTAATTGAATTTTTAATATAAAGTTTTACACAAATGACTGCTAATCAGTATGTAGAAGAATTTATGGCGAATCTTATCGCCAAGAATCCGGGGGAAAAGGAATTCCACCAGGCAGTAAAAGAGGTTGTAGAGAGCGTTGCTCCTTACATTGTTGAAAGCCCTCAGCTCATGAAAATGAAAGTCATGGAGCGTATCGTTGAGCCGGAAAGAATCATTATGTTCCGTGTTCCATGGGTTAACGATGCAGGTGAGGTTTGCATCAACAAGGGTTACCGTGTTCAGATGAACAGTGCTATAGGCCCGTATAAAGGCGGTATCCGTTTCCACTCAAGCGTAAACCTGAGCATTCTTAAATTCCTTGCATTTGAGCAGACATTCAAAAACAGTCTTACTACACTGCCAATGGGTGGCGGTAAGGGCGGTTCAGACTTCAGCCCGCGCGGCAAGTCAGATATGGAAGTTATGCGTTTCTGCCAGAGCTTCATGAACGAATTGTTCCGTCATATCGGTCCTGATACCGATGTTCCTGCCGGTGATATAGGTGTTGGCGGCCGTGAAGTTGGTTTCATGTTCGGTCAGTATAAGAAACTCCGCGATGAGTTCACAGGTACATTTACAGGTAAGGGCCGCAGTTTCGGTGGTTCTATCATGCGTCCTGAAGCTACAGGTTACGGTGCTTGCTACTTTGGCCAGGCTATGCTTGCTACACGCGGTGAGTCTTATGAGGGCAAGACAGTATGTATTTCAGGTTCAGGTAATGTGGCACAGTATGCTTGCAAGAAAGCACGTGAACTTGGTGCAAAGGTTGTTACAATGTCAGATTCAAACGGCTTTATCTATGATCCAGAGGGCATCGACGATGCAAAATGGAACTATATCTTCAATCTGAAGAATGTTAAGCGTGGCCGTATCAAAGAGTATGTATCACAGTATCCTAATGCACAGTACTTTGAGGGCCAGCGTCCTTGGAGCATCAAGTGCGATATTGCAATGCCTTGCGCAACTCAGAACGAGTTGAACGGTGAGCAGGCTAAGGAATTGCTTAAGAATGGTTGTACATGTGTTGTTGAAGGTGCAAACATGCCTACAACTCCTGATGCAATTGCTGCATTCCAGGCTGCAAAGATTCTTTACTCTCCTGGTAAGGCTTCAAATGCCGGTGGTGTTGCAACTTCAGGTCTTGAAATGACTCAGAACTCTATGCGTCTTGGCTGGTCTGCCAAAGAGGTTGACGAGCGTCTGCACGATATTATGACCGGTATCCACGAAATGTGCGTTAAGTACGGTACAGAAGAAGACGGTTATATCAACTACGTTAAGGGTGCTAACATTGGCGGTTTCATGAAAGTTGCCGATGCAATGCTTGCTCAGGGTATTGTCTGATAAAAACATTCTATCATATAAAGGGGACTGCAATATGTTGCAATCCCCTTTTTTTATGTATATTTGCATCATAGGTAGGAGATTATCATTATGAAACAGCCATCTGATATATTGCGTGCCAATGTTGACGAGCAACGCTCTCACGCTTTCATGGAATTCAGAATCAGGGAGATTCTGCTTGTTTGCAGCAGCTATGACGGTTATATCCTTGAAGAAGACGGACATCTGGATTATCAGATTAACCGTGAATATCTGGAGCTTAATATGAGCAAGCCTCCGCATATAACTCATGTAACCACAACAAAAGAAGCTCTCGATTTGATTAAAAGCGGCCAGCATTTTGACTTTGTGCTGACAATGTTCAATGTTGGAGAACCCAATGTGTTCCGCTTTTCAAAAATGGTGAAAAAAATTGACCCGCAGATGCCTGTTGTTCTGCTTACTGCTTTTTCAAAAGAGGTTTATCACCAGCTTGACGAAAATGACACCAGCTATATTGATAATATTTTCTGCTGGCATGGCAATGCTGAACTGATTATTGCCATCATCAAACTTATGGAGGATTATATGAACTCTGAAAGCGATATCCTTGAAGGTGGAGTTCAGTGTATTCTTCTTGCAGAGGATTCAATCAGATTCTATTCAAGTTACCTGCCAGAACTGTATCGCATAATATTGCAGCAGAACAGTGGTTTCCTTCAGGATGCTTATAACGAACAGCAAATGCTCAGTCGCAAGCGCTCCCGTCCCAAAGTTCTTCTTGCAACAAATTACAGTGAAGCCCGTGCCTATTACGAAAAATACAAGAAAAACCTGCTTGGTGTAATAAGTGATATAGGTATGGTTGAAAATCCGGGTGATTCTATAGAGTCTGAAATAAGCGATGCTGGTCTTCAGTTTTGCAAATATATAAAGGAACAAACCAAATGGATGCCGGTCATTCTGCAGTCTAGCCAGCTGTCGCTGAAGCAGAAGGCGCTGGAACTTGGTGCTGGATTTATTGCTAAAAACTCAAAGACATTGCTTGAAGAGTTGCGTAATGTTGTTCTGAGTGAATTCGGTTTTGGTGATTTTATTTTCCGTAATCCGGAAACAAACAAGGAAATAGGCCGTGCAAAAGACTTGTACACCTTACAGCAAATGCTCATTCATATTGATGACAGCCTGTTTGAAAATTACACCCAACAGATGAAATTTTCAAAATGGCTTTATGCGCGCGGACTTTTTCCATTGGCCAAGGTGTTCCGTAATATAGATAGCAGCCATTTTGCCAATGAAAACGAACATAAAAACACGCTGATAGACCTTATTCAGGATTATCGCACTATTCTCGGACAGGGCATAATAGTCCGTTTTGATGCGGAAACGTATAGCGATACCATTGCCTTCTCACGAATGGGACAAGGTTCTATAGGCGGAAAAGCGCGTGGTCTGGCATTTATGAATTCAATTCTGTCCAGCCATGAACTTTACCTGAAATATCCAGGTGTACGTATTTCAATACCACGTTGTGTTGTAATAGCCACTGATTATTTTGACCAGTTCATTGAAATGAACGGCTTGAAATATATAATTCAGAGTGACCTTACAGACGATGCCATCCTGGCTGAATTTATCAGTTGCGAAATGCCTTCGGAACTTCTGCCGCAGCTTAAGGCTTTGGTGCAGACGTGCAAGGGGCCTTTGGCAGTACGTTCTTCTTCAAAATTGGAAGATTCACATTATCAGCCATTTGCGGGGGTCTATTCAACTTATATGATTCCGCGTGCACAAGATGATGACCAGATGTTGCGCATGCTTGTCCGTGCAATTAAAAGTGTATACGCGTCAACCTATTTTGCCAGTTCCAAAGCATATATCCAGACAACGGAAAATGTTTTGTCAGAGGAAAAGATGGCGGTTATAATCCAGGAGATTTGCGGAACAGAGTATAAAGGATATTTCTTCCCTACCATGAGCGGTGTAGCCCGCAGCTGCAATTTGTATCCGATAGATAATGAAAAAAGCAGTGATGGAGTATGCAACCTTGTAATGGGATTGGGAAAAGCTGTTGTGGACGGTATGCGTTCTCTGCGTTTCTGTCCTCGCTATCCTGATAAGGCATTGCAGACGTCAACACCCGAACTTGCAGTGCGTGATGCCCAGACAGAGGTTATGGCCCTTGACCTTAATCCTGAGTCTTTCCGCCAGTCAACAGACGATGCCGTAAACTTGCGTCCTGTTCCAATCTCCGAGATTCAGGATTGCAAGAACAGCAAGTATGCCTGTTCTCTGTTTGACTATACAAACAACATGATTGTGGAAACTCAGGGATTTAACCCTACATTCAAGTTGATAACATTCAACCGAATTCTCAAATATGGAGCATTCCCGCTGTCGGAAATTCTGCAGGATATGTTGCTGATTGGTGAACAGGAAATGCATTGCCCGGTCGAGATTGAGTTTGCTGTTAATATGGATGTAGCTCCCGGACAGCAATACAGATTTGATTTTCTTCAAATCCGTCCTATTGTACGTTCACAGAATTATGCAAACAGTACAACATGGGAACAGGTTGATACAAGTGATGCTCTGGTGTATTCCACAATGGCTCTTGGAATAGGGCATATGAACGGCATAGAACATATTGTTTACATTAAGCCCGGAAGTTTTTCCAGTCTGGAAACAGAACAGATTGCTGAGGAACTGAAACAATTCAATCTGAAACTGAAAGAGTTGAAAAAAGAGTATGTGCTGATTGGTGCAGGCCGTTGGGGATCTTCTGACCCGAATCTTGGTGTACCGGTACGGTGGGAACATATTTCTCAGGCTCGTGTAATTGTTGAGGAGGCATTGACGGATTACAACATTGAATTCAGCCAGGGAACCCATTTCTTTCAGAACGTGACATCGCTCGGCGTAGGATATATGTCTGTTGACAGTGTAAATTCCGACAGTAAAATTGATTATGCTGCACTGGATTCTATGACAGCGGTGATGGAAGGCAGGTATTTACGTTGTGTTGCAGCTCCGGAATCTCTGTTTGTATGTGTTGATGGTGTAAGTCGCAAGGGTGTGGTGAAAAAATGTTGACTTTCTGTCAAAAAAAAATGACACAGACTGAAAAAGAAAAAAAAGAAAATAATTAAATTTGCAATTCGGAAAGGGGAATATCCCCCATGAGAACATTTAAATATTAACTAATTTATGAAAATTGGTACAACTAAGGAGTTAAAGAATCACGAATACCGTGTTGGTATTACTCCCGACAATGTGTTAGGATTTGTGTCAAAAGGACACTCGGTTTTTGTTGAGAAAGGCGCTGGTCTTGGTGCCGGTTTTGAAGACAAAGACTACGCGGCGGCGGGTGCAACAATTCTCGATACTCCGTTAGAAGTCTTCAATACCTGTGACATGATTGTCAAGGTAAAGGAACCGGAGCCATGTGAATACCAATTCTTGCGTAAAAATCAGATATTGTTTACATACTTGCACCTTGCACCGAATCCTGAACTTGCAAAAGCTCTTATGAAAAGCGGTGTAAAGGCTGTAGCATTTGAAACCATTACTGATAACTTGGGAAATCTGCCGTGTTTGCGTCCTATGAGCCAGATAGCAGGTCGTCTTTCCATTCAGGAGGGCGCCAAGTATATTGAACGTAGTTTTGGTGGACGCGGTATCCTGCTTGGTGGTGTTCCGGGTGTTGAACGTGGTAAAATTGTTATTATCGGCGGTGGCATCGCAGGTACATATGCTGCAAAAGCTGCGGTTGGTATTGATGCAGAAGTAACACTTCTTGATGTTAATCTGAACCGTCTTGCATATCTTGAAGATATATTTGGAGCAAGCGTAACAACCATGTACTCTACAGAGGCCAATATCCGTAAGGCTCTCTCACAGGCTGATCTTGTAATCGGTTCAGTTCTTATTCCTGGTGGCAAGACACCAAAACTTGTACGTAGAGAACATCTTCCGCTTATGAAAAAAGGTGCAGTGATTGTTGATATCGCAATTGATCAGGGTGGTTGCTGCGAATCAAGTCATGTTACAACTCACGATGATCCTGTATTTATTGAAGAGGGTGTAGTTCACTATTGTGTTGGAAACATGCCTGGTGCTGTTCCTTATACAAGTACCGTTGCTTTGGCAAACTCTACTTTCCGTTATGCTCTGGCTATGGCGGATTTTGGTTTGGAAGAGGCTGTACGCCGCGATTCCGGACTTGCAAAAGGACTTAACATATACAAGGGAAAGTGCACTAACCTTAACGTGTCTAAAGCTCTTGACCTTGAGTTTGTTGATCCGTTGGAGGCTATCGGAAAGTAATTGATTAAAGAATAAATACAGCCGGCAGAAGGCTAAATGCTTATCTGCTGGCTGTTTTTTTAATTTATTGATATGGTTCAAGTAATTTTATTGTCGGGAGGTTCAGGAAAAAGATTATGGCCGTTGTCCAACGGAGCCCGCAGTAAGCAGTTCCTGCCGTTTTTATCGTGTCCTACAGGTGGACGTGAGTCAATGTTGCAACGTGTTATCCGTCAGATAAAGGAGTCTGATATGAAATGCGACATTACTGTTGCCGCAAATGACCAGCAACGTGATATGCTTATCAACCAGCTTGGCGACGGCATAAACGTGGTACTTGAACCTTCACGCAGACATACATTTCCGGCCATAGTGTTGTCTTGCGCTGATTTATTGCTCAATAAAGGATGCAGTAAAGACAATGTTGTTGTTGTTCTCCCGTGCGACCCTTATACCGATGCCGGTTATTTCGAGGCTATCAAACAAATGGCACAAGCCGTGGAAAGCAATGTTGCCGATTTGTTGTATATGGGTATAAAACCAACTGAACCTTCTGACAAGTTCGGTTATATTTTCACTGACGGTGAATTGTCTGATAATGTTCTGAATGTTACAAACTTTACTGAGAAACCATCTGTTAAAGAGTCTGTTGAATTTATAGCAAAAGGTGCTTACTGGAACAGTGGCGTATTTGCGTTCCGTCTGGGTTATATAATTGATATTGTTGAACAGAAGTATGTCCATGTGAATAATTTTGCTGAACTACGTTCACGTTATTCCGAATTACCTAACATTAGTTTCGATTACGAAATTGCAGAGCGCGCCCAGAGCGCGGCTATGGTTCCGTTTGACGGGCAGTGGCAGGATGTTGGAACATGGAACATATTGTCTTCAATTATGCCTGACCGTACAATAGGTAACGTACATTTTGGAAGTCAATGCAGAAATACTCACATAATAAACGAACTTTCCGTTCCGATTTATTGTGACGGTATGACCGATGCCATCATTGCTGCCGGACCCGATGGAATTCTGGTGTCTGCCAAAGCTACAAGTGATACAGTAAAGCAGCACGTTGATCAATTGGTTGACCGCCCTATGTACGAGGAGCGCCGTTGGGGAACCTATCGTGTTCTTGATCGAACATCCGGTGCCGACGGTATGCATTCGTTAACTAAAAATCTTTTTTTGAAGCCTGGCCATAACATAAGTTATCAGTTGCATCACCACCGTCAGGAGGTATGGACATTTGTTGACGGAATAGGCCGCCTGCGTCTTGATGATGAGGAACGTATAGTACGTGCAGGCGACGTTATTCATATTCAGCGTGAGCAGAAGCATGGTCTTAAGGCAATTACTCCTTTGACATTTATTGAGGTTCAGATTGGTACTGATCTTGTTGAAGAAGACATTGTGCGTTTGGAAATGAACTGGTAAGGTTGCAAATATTGCAAAGTATATGTAATTTTGCAGTCGCAATTCTTTAGTAATGATTTCAGAAGAAAAAGCAAAACAGAATATCAGGGAACTTCTTGAGTATATCGGAGAGAATCCTGACCGTGAAGGACTGAAAGAGACTCCTGACCGTATCCTGCGCATGTGTGCGGAAATATTCCGTGGATACAAAGCCAGTGAGAAGCCTACTATTACAACATTTCCGAATGGACAGGATGGCATTATCTATGACAATATGGTTGTTGATAATGGTACTTTCTATTCAACATGCGAACATCATTGCCGTACTTTTTTCGGTGAATACTGGTTTGCTTATATCCCAAATCCCAAAGGCCGTATTCTTGGACTTTCCAAAATAGGACGTGCCGTTGATTATTGTGCTGCACGTTTACAGGTACAGGAACGTCTGGTGCACGATGTGGTTGAGATGCTGACTCAGGCTCTGGGACCTGAGAATCCACCGCTTGGCATGGCTCTTATGATGCGTGCGCGTCACATGTGCAAGGAAGGTCGCGGTGCCCGTAAATCCGGTGTTATGACGGCTACATATCTTACCGGTGCGTTCCGTAATAACGCTCAAACCCGTAACGAGTTTATGTCATATATCGCCATGAGCGATAAATGACATGAACGGGGGACAGGTCCCTGTTCGCCTACTTCCGTGCTTGTATTTGGATATTGCAAAGCGTATTTCAACCTTCACGCTGGAGGCCTTATTTGTGCAGGGACCCCGCATTTTTGCTGCCATCCTTCACATTTTCCCGCCTTTTTGTGAAGGTTATGTGGATATATGCGTTTCGGACGCTCGCAGTTAGTCTGCACTCCGTTACGCCTAACTGCTCGTCCCTCCCAAAAGTTAGTCTTGCTTCGCTTTGAAAAGCGAGCTTTTCACGCTCGGCAATCCTATCTTCCGGGCCCCTCCCGCTCACCTCAGAGCGGGTGCTGAGGGCCCTCTACGCATATATCCACATAACATTTTGGGCGGTCTTATTCTGTAAATTGTTTGTTATGTGCAGATTGTTGTATATTTGTACATTACTAATATAATCATATGCAAATATTATGAATATATCAGTATTTTTTTACCGGCAGCCGGGGAACGCAAAGAAGACTATTTGTCTTATGTGGAATATTCGGACAATATAGACGCGTTCGGATACTATTGGACATCGTCTCTTCATACTGATTATCCTGGCGCTGCATGTGTTCTTTTATCCGTAATGGAATATCATGTAAGGGATACAGGCTATCGTTGTTGCGGGTATCCTGTCCGTCCTGTCTGCCCAGTTGAGAAGGTGAACGCAGAATAATCCTGACTTTATGGGAACGGGGCAAAAACTCGCTACTTTTGAGTAGAAAACCTCTTGCGATAGGCCCGCTGGTAGTTTTTTGCGTTCAGATTGTGCTGTTCAAGTGAACTTGTGAAAACGTGTGTGCCGTCAAATTTGCTGCTGGCGCACATGTAGATGTAGTCGTGATGTGTGTAGTCAAGGACGGCATCGATTATGGCCGGATTCACAAAGCGTATCGGTCCGGGTGGCAACCCTCGGTATTTGTATGTGTTGTAGGGGGAATCTATCTGAAGGTGTTGCTTGAGAACGCGTTTGGGACGCGGCCCTGAAACAGCGAACAGTACAGTAGGGTCTGCCTGCAATCTGATTCCTTTTTTCAGACGGTTGATATACAGGCCTGCAATGATAGGCCATTCGTTTTTGTTGCTGCTTTCTTCCTGAACTATGGATGCCAGTGTTACCACTTGTACAGGAGTAAGTTTTATTGCTGCGGCTTTATCGGTGCGTTCCTGATTCCAGAAATATATGGATTCGTTTACAAAACGTTTGTATAGATTGTCAATGGAAATGTTCCAATATACCTGGTAGGTGTTGGGTAGAATTGTAGCGTAAACTTCGGGTCCTTTGCTCCGCAAAGATGAGTCAACTGTTGCGGAATCTATGTGCAGTTGTCTTGCAATCATATTGGACATCTGTTCAATGGTGCGACAACTCATTATTGTCAGCTCAACCGGAGTCTGCGTACCTCCGGCAAACATGTTGTAGGTGTCGCGTGCATTCTGATTGGTAATGGAATAACTGCCAACAGGAAACTTGAGATCGGAGGCTTTGTACATGTGCATCATGCACTTGAATCCTTGGGTAAAGCAATCTTTGGCGGAAAGCATTTCTACTACCTGGCTTTGTGTTGTGTTTTCTGTAACGTAAATACGCACGCTGGCGTCTGTGTTCGGATTGATGGGACGGCCGAAAATATAATATGTTACAATCAGGAACGATGCGATTATTACAGCTGCCACGCAACCGGCAATGGTAAGATTTCTTTTGTGCTTGATATCCATGCTTAAATAATATGTTGCGAAAGTACAATTTTTTTTGTATATCATGGAACAATGACCTGAAATTTGAAGATTTTGTGTATTTTTGTAAAATAATAAAGCTATAAAATTGAGCCGTACACATCATATCCATTGTTGTTTTGTTACACTGTTACTAACATGTGTTGTTTCATTGTACTCCTATTCACAGGAAATGACTGTCAAACAGGATTTCCGCGGAGTCTGGATTCAGGCAGTGAACGGCCAGCTGGAAGGGCCGGCATCGGAAACTCAAAGTAAGCTGATCTGCTGGCTTGATTCTTTGCAAAAGGCATATATCAACAATATCTTTTTTCAGGTGCGTGTTGAATGCGATGCACTGTACAAATCTCCCTACGAACCCTGGAGCCGTTTTCTTACCGGAGAACAGGGAAAAGCTCCTGACAAAGATTGGGATCCTTTACAGTTTATGATAGAGGAGTGTCACAAACGCTCAATGGAACTCCACGCCTGGATAAATCCGTACCGGGCGTGTACTGCAAAGACTAAGGAGCTTGCAGAAAATCATATTATCAATCTCAAACCTGAGAATTGTTTTAAATACGGGAATCTGACATTGCTGAATCCTGCTCTTCAGGAAAACCGCGATTATATATGCATGATTGCTGCGGATATTGTCACAAGATATGATGTTGACGGTATTCATATTGATGATTATTTTTATCCTTATCCCGAAAACGGACTCAAGATACCAGACAAGGAGGATTTCAAACGGAATCCACGCGGATTTTCAAATATTGATGACTGGCGCAGGGATAACGTTAATCTGTTTGTTGAACAGTTCTACAAAACGCTGAAGGAAATTAAACCATATCTGAAAATAGGAGTCTCACCATTCGGTGTATACCGCAATGCAAGCGCGGCTTATCCGCACGGCAGCAAAACCAATGCTTTGGAGAATTATTCCGATTTGTATGCCGATGTATTGCTTTGGGCACGTAATGGTTGGACAGATTATCTTGTTCCGCAGTTGTATTGGAATGTCGGACATCCCAGGGCTGATTATCAGGAACTGGTTGAATGGTGGGCTTCTGTGATGGATACTATAAGAAATTGCAATCTCTATATCGGAGAAGATGTTGAAAGAACTCTTATAGGAAAGCAGACAAGGATTAAGTATGATCTGAAGCGTACAATGAACAGGTATTACAATAATTCCATAAAGGGAACTGTACTTTGGATGGTTCCGTTAGTTGTTTCAGATTCGGCAGGATACAGAACAACATTGAAGGAAGTTTATTGGAAAACTCCTGCGGCGCAACCATGTTATTGGAATATGCCGCACGAAAGACCGCTTGCTCCAAAGGTGCATGTAATTAGGAAAAATGGAATAGATTACCTCAAATGGTCTGTTGAAAAGACGGGAAACGATTATTGTAAACCATATTGGTTCGGCGTGATTGTGAATGGAAATCTGGAAACGGTCACCAACAAAACTGAAATGCCTCTTCCGTATGATCTGAGTACACAAAAAGGACGGCGCAAGGCTGGGCTTGCAGTAGTGTCCATAGGACGGAATTGTGAAATGTCCTCTATAGTTGAAGTAACAAAATAGAAAATTTGAAATATATGAAAAAGGGTTGGAAAATTGTTATTTGGGTGCTTCTGGCAGGTGTGATTGCTTTTCTTGCCATTAAGCCTGTACTCAACAAACAAACTAAACAGGAGGGTGCTCCCGGTGGTGCCGCCCGTGCCAAACTGACTGTCAGTGCAGAGGTAATCAAACCTGCCACAATGACTCAGTACACTATCAATACGGGTAATATTTCGCCTGCCGAACAGGTGGATCTCAAGTTTGAATCCAACGGAAAGATTACAGATATATTTTTCAACGAGGGTGAATATGTTGAGCAGGGAACGCTGCTTGCCAGAATAAATCAGGAACCTTTGAAGGCCCAGCTGAATAAACTTGAAAGCCAGGTGAAACTGGCCAGTGACCGTGTTTATCGTCAGGAAGAACTTCTCAAACGCGATGCTGTCAGTCAGGAAGCTTATCAAAGCGTACTTACAGAATATAACAAACTGCAGGCCGATATTGAGCTTGTCAAGGCCCAGATAGCTCAGACTGAACTGCGTGCTCCTTTCAGCGGCACCATTGGTTTGCGTCAGCTTTCCGTAGGTGCTTTTGCAACCCAGTCAACCCCCATTGCAACGCTTACGCAGACATCGAATCTGAAGATAGACTTCAACGTGCCGGAATCTTATTCAAGCGAGGTTAAGAAGGGAACTCCCATTACTTTCACACTGCTTGACAATATGGGTATTGAGCGCTCCTACAATGCTGAGGTCTATGCTGTGGAATCTTCTGTCAACAAAGAAACCCGTACACTTGGCGTACGTGCCTTGTATGACAACAGCAAAGGCGAACTGATGCCTGGACGTTATGTATCTGTAACCATTGTCAGGGACCAGATTGACAACGCAATAAGTATTCCGAGCGAATGTGTAATTCCTGAAATGGGTCTGTATTATGTTTATCTTTATAAGGACGGACGTGCCATTCCGCAGTATATTACAACCGGGTTGAGAACTGCAGACCGCGTTCAGGTTCTTGAAGGACTTTCAATAGGTGATACGCTGATGACATCGGGCGTTATGCAGATGCGCCGCGGCATGGCAGTTGACATTAAGATAACCAATAACGATTGACGGAATTACAATGAGCATATATGAACTTAGTATAAGAAGACCGGTACTTGCTACCGTGTTCATGCTGGTTATTCTGTTGTTCGGTTTTATTGGATATACATTCCTGGGAACACGTGAATTTCCAAATGTTGACCAGCCTATTATCACCGTATCGGTAAGTTATCCTGGTGCTAATGCCGATGTTATTATGAGCCAGATTACGGAACCGTTGGAACAGAATATTAACGGTATTCCGGGCATACGCTCGCTGAGCAGTGTCAGCAGTCAGGGCTCAAGCCGTATTACGGTTGAATTTGAACTCAGCGTAGATCTTGAAACGGCAGCCAACGACGTACGTGACAAGGTATCGCGCGCGCAGCGTTATCTGCCGCGTGACTGTGATCCTCCTACGGTTTCCAAAGCCGATGCCGACGCTACTCCGATTATGCAGATAAGCGTGTTCAGTACCACAGTTCCTATTATGGAAGTTAGCCAGATTGCAGACCTTACTGTCAAGGAGCGTTTGCAGACTATTCCCGATGTGAGCGCAGTAGAGCTCTGGGGTGAAAAGCGCTATGCCATGCGACTTTGGCTTGATCCTATAAAGATGGCAGGTTACGGTATTACGCCTATGGATGTCAAGACTGCAATTGACAGGGAAAATGTGGAGCTTCCGGCCGGTCGTGTTGAGGGTGACAAGATTGAACTTTCAATCCGTACGTTAGGCCTTATGACCACACCAAAGGAGTTTAACGATGTCATAATAAAACGTGTGGGCGACCGTGTTATCCGTTTCCAGGATATAGGTACCGCCGAACTTGGCCCGGAGGATATCCGCAGTGTGTTCAAGGTGAACGGTGTTCCTATGGTCAACGCGGTAATCATACCGCAGCCGGGTGCCAACCATATCAAGATTGCCGACGAAGCCATAAGGCGTGTTGAAGAACTTAAGAAAGACCTTCCGGAAGATGTCCATGTACAGGTTATGTTTGACAATACTCGCTTTGTACGTGCTTCTATCAAAGAGGTGAGTAGTACGGTTATTGAGGCATTCATACTGGTTGTATTCATTATTTTCTTCTTCCTGCGTGACTGGCGTGTCACCATGGTTCCGGTTGTGGTTATTCCGGTATCCCTGGTGGGCTCGTTCTTTATAATGTATATTGCCGGTTTCTCAATAAACGTTCTTACAATGCTGGCTGTGGTGCTGTCTGTGGGACTTGTGGTAGACGATGCCATAGTTATGACGGAAAATATCTACAACCGTATAGAACGCGGAATGACTCCGTTCGAGGCTGGTATAGACGGTGCACGGGAAATTTTCTTTGCAGTAATTTCTACAACAATCACTCTTGTAGCAGTGTTCCTGCCTATTGTTTTTATGGATGGTATGACAGGAAAACTGTTCAAGGAATTCAGTATTGTCATTTCCGGTGCCGTAATAATATCATCATTGGTTGCTCTGACTTTTACTCCTATGCTTGCAACCAAGATTCTTCGCAAACGTGATAATAAGAACTGGCTTCAGGTAAAGACAGATCCGTTCTTTGACGGTATGACCAACGGCTATCATAATCTGTTGCAGAAGTTTATGGCCCGCAAGTGGCTCTCTCCAGTCATAATGCTTGTAATGTTCGGGCTGATATTCCTTTTGTGGAAAACAATCCCTACCGAACTTTCTCCGCTTGAAGACCGTTCTCAGTTTACTGTCCGCGTAATAGGTCAGGAGGGCAGTACTTTTGAATATGTGCGCGATGTGCTGAGTGATATGTCTGATGTTACCGAACGCGTTGTGCCGGAATATCAGTCTATTGCACAACGTGGATGGGGCAGCAGCGGTATGATTAACGTTATTCTGCCCGACCTGGACAAACGTGAACGCTCACAGATGGAAATGGCTGAACAGATGATGCAGGAGGTTCAGAAAGAGACCCGTGCCCGTGTTGTTGTACAGCAGTCTTCAACATTTGGAGGCCGTCGTGGCGGTATGCCTGTGCAGTATGTTCTGCAGGCCCCGAATATTGAAAAACTGCAGGCTATTCTGCCAAAGTTTATGGAACGCGTTGAGCAGAGCCCGGTTTTCCGTATGGCCGATGTTGACCTTAAGTTTACAAAACCGGAGATGCGTATCCATATTGACCGTGACAAGGCAACAAGTCTTGGTGTTACTACACAGTCTATAGGTCAGACACTCCAATATGCCCTTTCCGGTCAGAGAATGGGTTATTTTTACATGAACGGAAAACAGTATCAGATACTTGGTGAAATAAACCGTCAGCAGCGTAATACACCGCTCAATCTGCGTTCTATATTCCTGCGCAATACTGATGGTGAGATGGTTCAGATGGACAACGTGGTTAGCCTTGAAGAGAATGTGGCTCCGCCGCAGTTGTACCGTTACAACCGTTTTGTCAGTGCAACAGTATCTGCCGGTCTGCAGGCCGGATACACTCTTGGTGACGGACTGGACGAAATGGACCGTATTGCTGCCGATGTGCTTGACGATACGTTCCGTACTGCTTTGGCTGGTGAAAGCAAGGAATTCCGCGAAAGTTCAAGCAGTCTTATGTTTGCTCTTATTCTGGCACTTGTGCTTATTTTCCTGGTGCTCGCTGCTCAGTTTGAAAGTTTCAAGGACCCGGTAATCATTATGCTTACAGTGCCGTTAGCTATTGTAGGTGCTTTGGCTCTTATGTATTTTACAAATCAGACGTTGAATATATTCTCGGAAATAGGTATTATTATGCTTATTGGCCTTGTGGCAAAGAACGGTATTCTTATTGTTGAGTTTGCCAACCAGCGTCAGGCGGCAGGTATGAGCAAGTTTGAGGCTATTGTAGGAGCTGCAACCCAGCGTCTGCGTCCTATTCTTATGACAAGTATTTCCACTGTTCTGGGTCTGTTGCCGCTCTGCTTTGCACATGGAGAAGGAGCTGCAGGACGTGTGTCAATGGGTATGAGTGTTGTGGGCGGTATGGTGTTTGCAACGTTTATGACATTGCTTGTTGTACCTTCTGTATATATGTTCATCTCTACGGATTTATCAAAGAAAAATGAAAAGAATAACAATAAGTAAAATAGTCTTTGTCATAAGCCTAGGTTTATGCAACGGTCTTTCTGCACAGAATATCAGTATTGTTGAACTCCAGCCCGGACTGGATTATGCACCGGGTGTTGTGGTTTCCTTACAGGAGTGTGTGGATTCCGGTCTTGTGCGTAACTATTCTGTTAGAATTGCGCGTGGAAAGGAACAGATTGCAGATGAAAAAGCAACAAGGGGAAATGCCGGTATGTGGCCTTCTTTGGATTTGAGTGCATCATACAGCGGAACTAACAATGACCAGAATACTTTTTATCGTGATGGAACTGATCAGCATGCTGATCCATCATTGAATTCAACTATAACTACCGGTCTGCAACTTTCCTGGACGGTATTCAACGGTTTTTCCATAGCAACTGAATATAAGCGCCTGAAAGAAATGAAATGGCAGAGTTCCATTGATATGCGTATTGCTCTGGAAGATTATGTTGCAGATGTTGCTCAAAGCTATTATTCTCTGATAAGACAGCGTATACGTCTGCAGAATCTTTTGCGCAGTGTGTCTCTGTCCGGTGAACGTTTGCGTATTGTAGAGGAAAGCTATAAACTTGGTGCTATGAGCGGACTTGAATATCAACAGGCAAAAGTGGACTATAATGCCGATACAGCCAGTTATATTACTCAGGTGGAGCAGGTGCGCAAACTTGAGATCAATCTGAACAGTCTGCTTGAACTTGATGATATGGACCGTCATACTATTCCTGCTGATAGTATTATAGTTCCCAATTCATCACTGATACGGGAACAGCTTTGGAACAATGCATTGCTGAACAATGCGGATCTGTTGCGCGCCGGTAGTCAGACACAAGTTAGCAGGTTGGCATTGAAGGCTGCTCAAAGCCGCAATTATCCGTACCTGAAGATTACCGGAGCTTATCAGTTCCGGGATGCATTGTATGGCGATGCCGAACAATATACTTATTCTCATATAAACAGTTATGGACCTCAGTTTGGTGCTTCTGCCGGAATTAATGTTTTCAATGGCGGTGCCCGCCGTGTGGAACAGCGTACAGCAAAACTTTCTGTTCTGAATGCACAGCTTCAGGAGGAAAGTGTGGAGAGTTCTCTGTCAGCAGATATGGCTCAACTTTGGATGGCATACCAGAACAACTTGCATTTGTGGGAACTGGAAAAGGCTAATCTTGACGTGGCAAGGAGCAACTTTGACATTGCATTGGAGCGCTACCGCCTTCATGAATTGAGCGGTATAGAATTGCGCGAGGCTCAGTTGAGTCTTCTTTCTTCGGAAGAACGCCTTTCTACTGCGGAGTATAATGTAAAAATCTGCGAAATTTCTTTGTTGCAACTATCGGGCGATTTGCTGAGTGCCGAGCTATAAATTATGCTGTTAAGACTGTTCTGGTGCTTTTTTAAAATTGGACTGTTCGGGTTCGGTGGCGGTATGGGTGTAGTGGCGCTCATTCAGCATGACGTTGTGGAAAAAAACGGATGGATTACCGATACACAGTTTACAGATATCGTGGCAATAAGCCAGATGACACCCGGTCCTGTGGGAATAAATGCTGCAACGTATGTCGGTTATTCTGCAATGATTGACAACGGCTATTCACGCTCACAGGCAATAGCAGGATCATTGGTGACAAGCGCAGCGCTAATCTTACCGTCGTTTATTCTGATGATACTGATTAGTGTATTTTTTTTGCGGTATAAGGATAATGCACGTATAAAGCAAGCGCTTGGTATTGTTCGCATGGTGATTGCCGGTTTGTTTATTGCTACAGTAATCATGTTGTGCAACAGTAATTCCATGGGAACTTTCAAGACCGGTTCCGGAGAATTCAACCCTCAGTTTGCAATAAGTGTAGCTATAGGTCTGACATGTTTTTATGCCGGCTATTACAAAAAAATGAGTCCTATTACAGTTGTTGCCGGGGCGGGCATAATAGGATGGGTGTGTTATGGATTGATAGGTGTTTGATGCCTGATTAACATTGATATGGAGGAAGGAAATATAAAGGTTAGAAATGCGCATGTCAATAATCTCAAGGGTATTGATGTAGAGATACCGCGTGGTAAATTTGTTGTTGTTACGGGTCTCAGCGGCAGCGGCAAATCTTCGTTGGCATTCAATACGTTGTATGCTGAGGGACAGCGCCGTTATGTGGAATCGTTGAGTGCTTATGCCCGACAGTTTATGGGCAAAATGAAAAAACCTGATTGTGACTCCATTGAAGGTCTGCCTCCAACTATTGCCATTGAACAGAAAGTTACCAACCGTAATCCGCGTTCAACAGTGGGAACCATGACGGAAATATGGGACTATATGCGTTTACTTTATGCTCGTATAGGCAAAACATATTCTCCAATCAGCGGAGAAATGGTTAAGCGTCATACTCCGCAGGATCTTGTTGACTGTATGCTCAATCACCAGGAAGGTCAGCATTTCCTGCTTCTTTCTCCTGTCAGGAGCAATCCTTCGGAATTTGTAACCAAACTTCAGGAATATCTTAAAGAGGGTTATGCCAGAATTGAAATAAGCGGACAAGTTGAACGTATTCAGGATGTAATTGTTTCAAATAAAGATACTGAACCATTATCGGTTGACAACGCTTTTCTGGTGATAGACCGTCTTGCGGTTGACAGTTCCGAAGTTGGAAAAAGCCGATTGCTGCAGTCTGCACAGACTGCTTTTTATGAAGGTCAGGGGACTTGTCTGATGCGTTTTGTTGAACCAGATGAACTTGTGACATTTTCAAACAGTTTCTCTGCAGACGGAATTGATTTTCAGGAACCTACGGAATATACATTCAGTTTTAATTCTCCGATGGGGGCTTGTCCTGTCTGTGAAGGATTTGGACGTACCATTGGCATCGATCCCAATCTGGTTATTCCGCATCAGGAACTGAGTGTGTATGACGGTGCTGTCCAGTGCTGGAGAGGCGATGTCATGAGCGGCTGGAAGGATGCGTTTATTGAGCAGTCCCAAAGTGTGAATTTCCCGGTGTTTACGCCTTATTTTCAGCTTACGCAAAAAGAAAAGGATTATTTGTGGCATGGTGATGGAACGGATAATTGTGTCTCAATAGATTCTACCATCAAATCTATTGAAAAGAATCAGTATAAAGTGCAATTCCGCGCAATGTTGTCGCGTTACAAAGGTAAGACAACGTGTACAGCATGTGGCGGCCACAGACTCAAACCTCAGGCTGAATATGTAAAAATTGCCGGCAAATCCATTACGGAACTGGCTGATATGCCGCTTGACAGGTTGCAGATTTTCTTCAGCGGGCTGGAACCAAAACTTGAAGAACATGAAAAATTGATTGCAAGACGTCTGCTTTTTGAAATAAACCGTCGTCTGGAACTCATGCTTATGGTCGGTCTGGGTTATCTGACTCTGAACCGTTCAGGAGCTACATTGTCCGGCGGTGAGGGACAGCGTATCAATATCGTCAAATCCATCGGAAGCAGTCTTGTCGGGTCCTTGTATGTACTTGATGAACCCAGTATAGGGTTGCATAGCCGTGATACCCAGCGTCTTATTCAGGTTATCCGGGCGTTGCAGCAGGCTGGAAATACGGTTATAGTTGTTGAACATGATGGTGATATTATCCGTGCTGCTGACTGGATGATTGAAATAGGTCCTGCAGCTGGTAGAAACGGTGGAAATGTTATGTATTCAGGTCCGTTGAACGCCATTCCTGCAAATCTGGACAGTTACACTGCGCACTATCTGCGAAAGTACGCTAATGAGAAAACTCAAAACGGACATGAGTTCCCTGTTCCCCGCAGTTGGAACAATAAAATAGTTATCAGGGGTGCACGCCAGAATAATTTGAAAAATATTGATGTGACCATACCTCTCAATGTGCTTACTGTTGTAACGGGAGTGAGCGGAAGCGGCAAGACGTCGCTTGTACGCAGTATATTGTATAACGCTCTTTTACAATACTTTGGTCAGGGAACCAGCGACCAACCCGGTAGTTTTACAAAGCTTGAGGGTGACATGCGTATGATATGCGGCGTGGAATTTGTAAATCAGGAGTCAATAGGGCATAACAGCCGTTCAAATCCGGTGACATACGTCCGTGCATACGATGAAATTCGCCATTTGTTTGCAGATCAGCCTATTGCTGCCCAAATGGGATTCAAACAGGGATTTTTTTCATTCAACAGCGATGGCGGCCGTTGTGACGAGTGCAAGGGTGACGGTGTGATTCAAGTACCGATGCAGTTTATGAGCGATATGACACTTGAATGTCCGTCCTGTCACGGAAAACGTTTCAAACCCGATGTGCTGGAGGTTACTTATAACGGCTGTAATGTATGGGATATACTTGAAATGACAGTAAATCAGGCTATTGAATTCTTTAATAAAGATATTGATCCTAAAAACGCTGTTACTGTTAAACATATTCTTAAAAGACTTGCATCTTTGCAGCGGGTGGGCCTTGGATACATAAAACTTGGACAGAGCAGCAATACATTGTCAGGAGGTGAGAACCAGCGTGTAAAACTGGCCTATTATCTGAGTCAGGAAAAGGTGGAACCGACCATGTTTATATTTGATGAACCTACAACAGGTCTGCATTATCATGATATTGAGACACTGATGACATCGTTTGACGCAATGATAAGCCGCGGTCACACCATTGTTCTGATTGAACACAATATTGAAGTAATCAGCCGTGCAGACTATATTGTTGACCTTGGCCCTGAAGGTGGTGATAACGGCGGCGATATAGTGGTTTGCGGAACTCCCCAGCAAGTTATGGCTTGCAAGCAGTCTTATACAGGTGAAGCTCTGAGAGAAATGTAATGCTACTGTCTGACGGTTGACAGGGCTGATAGGACAATTGCAGCGAAAATAACCCACATAGGACTTATTCCGCATAGAATCAGTACTGTTGAAACAATAGGAATCCATACTGTTTTCCATGTGAGATGTGCTGCGCGCAGTATGTTTATGACCGGCATTGTAAGCAGGGCTATAACTGCCGGACGAATCCCTTTGAATACAGCTTCAACATTCGGGTTGTCTTTTATCTGACCAAAGAAAACTGCAATCAGCAGTATTGTTACAATGCTGGGTAATGCCGTTGCCAGCGTGCAAATCAAAGCTCCGCAGTAGCGTTTCAGACGGAATCCTATGAAAATGGAAAAATTGATTGCAAATACTCCCGGAGCTGATTGCGCAATAGCCATCAGATCAAGAAATTCGTCGTTTTCAAGCCAATGTCTTTTCTGAACAACTTCTCTTTCAATCATCGGAATCATTACATAACCGCCGCCTATTGTAAAGAATCCTATTTTCAGGAATGTTAGAAATAATCTTAAAAGCATTTGTCTTTAAACGGCTCTGTAACCAATATACAGGTTTGCAATATTGAATGTAAGTGATTTGTACTGAACTTTATCAAATCCTGCGTTAATCATCATGCTGCAGAATTCCTGGCCGCACGGAAATTCATAAATGGTAGCCGGCAAGTATGTGTATGCAGAACGGTTTCCTGCAATCAGACGACCCATAAACGGAATAATGTGCATGTAATACCATTTGACCAGGCTTGCAATCAGCCCTTTCCGTGGAGTAGAGAACTCAAGAATAACTGCAACGCCTCCGGGTTTCAGAACCCTGATCATCTCCTGCAATCCGCCATTGGTATTTTCAAAATTGCGAATTCCGAATGCGCATGTCACAGCATCAACACTGCAATCCTGTAAAGATGTGCTCTGGCAGTTTTCCTGTTTGAGAGTAATCCTGTCCTGCAGTTTTTTGCGTTGTATTTTCCTGCTGCATACCTCAAGCATTCCGCAACTGAAATCCATTCCGATAATATGACTGTTATGTATCTTTTTTGCCAAAAGAACTGCCATATCACCTGTGCCGGTTGCAAAATCCGCTATTGTGATGTCAGTGCAATTCCTGTTGAAACGCAGTGCCCTGACAGCTTTGCGCCGCCATGCACGGTCTGTACCTAAAGACAATATGTGATTCAGGCGATCATACGTTGGCGCAATGTCGTTGAACATATTGCTAACATTGTCCCTGCTGATTTTTTTTGCCATTATGAATCTATTATTTCCTTGCAAAATTAACGTTTTTAATGATAAATCACTACCTTTGCTCAAATAAAGATTACTGTAATGCTTAAAAAACAATTGTGAATGAAACCGAATGGTCCTATATTGAAAATATTTGACAAACTGACCTTTAATCATTATACAAATGTCTATATTATCCTTTTCATAGACTTGTGTATGGGGTTTGCAGGCACGTTGCTCACTTTTTTTACAACTGATGTCATTTGCAGGAATGTTTATGGTTTCAAGTTGGCACAAGCTTGTCAGGATACCATTGTTTTATGGTATTTATCTGGTATGACCAGTATGCTGGTAAGCATGCTTCTGCTTAAAACATACAGAGCATCAATCCGATATACAACGTTAAGAGATACTGCAAAATACACTTTGTCAGTTTTCTTAAAACTGTTATCCTCGTTTATCTTTGTACACACATTGGCATTTCCGACATATTTTGAAAACTTCTCTATGTCAGTTCTTGCCATATGGTGCATGCTTGATTTTGTGTTCTCAGTGTCTCTTCTCATACTGGTGCGTACAAGCTTGATTTCCTGTTATGAACTGATGAAGAAAACTCGTCAGTTTCTTTTGCACAAATCTGATTCCAGAAAACGTATTCTGATATATGGAACAGATACCTGGGCAATTTCTGCTGCGGATGTACTGGAGGAATCGGAAGATTATAACCTTATGGGTTTTATAGTTCCACAGTCCAAATCAAGCGTAAAAAGCAAAATTCTGCGCGGAAAAAGAGTGTATATATACAGAAATATTGCGGATATATCAAAACTGAAGAATGATTTTGGTATTCAGGTGGTCTATTTCCCTTCAAATATTAACCAAGACCACTTGGGCAGTAAGTTAGCGGAGCATCTCATCAGCAATCATATGACCGCATTAGTGTCAAAGGGTATTGAAAATGCATTTACTGACAACATGTTCAAAATGCGCCAGATTAATGTTGATGATTTGCTGGAACGTGAAAAAATTACAATTTCGCGTACTGATATTTGTAACTTCTTTAAGGGACGGACAGTCATGGTAACCGGTGCAGCCGGTTCGATAGGTTCGGAAATCTGCCGTCAGTTGGCATTCTCAGGGGTAAAGTCTCTTATTCTTTATGACAATGCTGAGACTCCGATGCATAATCTGCGTCTTGAACTTGATTCTGATTGTCCGAATCTTGAGTATGTCCCAATTATTGGAGATGTACGTCAGATAAACCGTCTGGATTATACGTTCCGTACATTCCGTCCCGATATTGTATTTCATGCTGCAGCTTACAAACATGTTCCTTTGATGGAGGAAAATCCGACTGAGGCAATACAGGTTAATGTGTTAGGTACCCGTAATGTTGCAGATAAATGTGTTGAATACGGTGTGCGTAAGATGGTTATGATTTCTACTGACAAGGCTGTTAATCCTACAAATATTATGGGATGTTCAAAACGTCTTGCAGAAATCTATGTACAGTCTTTAGGACAGGCAATAGAGAAAGGTCGGATAAAAGGTTCTACCAAGTTTGTAACTACCCGTTTCGGTAATGTTCTTGGAAGCAACGGCAGTGTTATTCCGCGGTTTAAGGACCAGATAGCGAAAGGCGGACCTGTTACAGTAACTCATCCTGAAATAACCCGTTTCTTTATGACTATTCCGGAAGCGTGCTGTCTTGTCCTTGAAGCGATAGTGTTGCAGACTGACAACAAAATATGTGTATTTGATATGGGTAGACCTGTTAAAATAGCCCATTTGGCCGAACGTATGATTCGTCTTGCCGGATTTGTTCCCGGAAAAGATATCAGCATTGTTTATACAGGATTGCGTCCTGGGGAGAAATTATATGAAGAGGTTCTTGCAAACAACGAAAATACTGTACCTACTGACAATAAGCGAATCATGATAGCATGTGTAAGAGAATATGATTACGAACATGCGAAAAATGTGCTTGAAAAAATTGACAGGCTGGCGAAAAATCCGGATGTTTCCGATATGGTAAAATACATGAAGGAAGTGGTTCCTGAATTCAAGTCGGAGAACAGTGAGTTTTGTCAGTTTGATATCTGATAACAAAAAACGATTGATGTGAAAAAAATTATTCTTACTGGTGGATGTGGCTTTATCGGAAGCCATACTTGTGTAGAACTGCAGAATGCAGGATATCAGGTAGTAATTATCGACAATCTGTCCAATTCAGAATTGGCTGTTATCGATGGTATAAGCAGAATTACAGGAGTCCGTCCTACTTTTTATAACAAGGATTGTTGCGATCTTGTTGCAATGCGGACAATTTTTCAACAGGAATCCCCAATAGCCGGCATCGTTCATTTTGCAGCTTCCAAGGCAGTGAATGAATCGGTCCAGAACCCGTACAAGTACTATCGCAATAACCTGATAAGCCTGATGAACATGATGCAGATGGCTCAGGAATTCAAACTCAAGGGTTTTGTATTCTCTTCTTCATGTACAGTATATGGAGAACCTGATGAGGGTAACAATCCTGTAACAGAGAATACTCCCATTAAACCTGCAACTTCTCCTTATGGCAACACAAAACAGATTTGCGAAGAGATACTGACTGATACAATGCGTGCCGGAGCTGCGTATAAAACCATACTTTTGCGTTATTTTAACCCTATAGGTGCGCATCCAAGTTCACATATAGGCGAGCTTCCGCGTGGAGTTCCGCAGAATCTGTTGCCATATGTATGTCAGGCTGCTGCAGGAATACGTAAAGAATTGAATGTTTTCGGAAATGATTACAATACGCCTGACGGAAGCTGTATCCGTGACTATATAGATGTTTGTGATCTTGCAAACGCTCATGTGAAGGCTATGACACGTCTGGTAGAGGATAGACAGAAGGAACCTGTCGATGTCTTTAATCTTGGAACAGGCCATGGTGTATCTGTGCTGGAACTTGTCAGAACATTTGAACAAGCCACTGGAGTTAAAGTCCCTTACCGCATAGTAGGTCGTCGTCAGGGTGATATAGAACAGATTTGGGGATGTGTTGACAAGGCTAATAAGGTATTGGGCTGGAGTGCTGTCAGACCATTGGCCGAGACCCTGAAGAATGCCTGGAACTGGCAAATTAAACTGAATAATAAAAATTGATTGGATATGAAAAAAACGTTTTTGTTTTTTGGAGCGATATGCTTTTCTTTTGCGGTAATACAAGCGCAGTCCAAGGCTGAATTGGAAATGGCAATGCAGATGGCAAAGCAGGCAGGTTATTCTGACAGTCAGATCAATGCTACTTTGTCACAAATGCAAGGAAATGGAACCGGTGTGCAACAGACCTCCCAGCAGCCAGCTCTGGAGATAAACCGTATCCCAGATGAGGCTACCCAACAGGTTGCGACTCCGGAAACATATCCATCAGTAATGCAATATGTTGTTGAAGAGCCTGCTCCACAGATTTACGGCCATTCCATATTTTCCACACCTAATCAGAATTTTGTACCCAGCTACAATATTCCTACACCTGTATCCTACCAGTTGGCAGCAGGAGATCAGATAGTGATAGACTTGTGGGGTGGAACTTCGGCAAGTTTTGCTTATACAATTTCACCGGAGGGCAGTGTGACAATTCCGAATGTGGGACCTGTCTATTTGAACGGCCAGACAATAGAATCTGCCGGAAATATTCTGAAGCAGCGTATGTCCCAGATATATTCCGGCCTTGTGGGTGATAATCCGAATACTTTCATGCGTGTAACGCTTGGCCAGTTACGCAGTCTTACCGTAAATGTTGTTGGTGATGCAGTCCGTCCCGGAGCGTACACATTACCGTCTCTGTCAACTGTATTGTCCGCATTATACATGGCCGGCGGTCCAAGTGATCTTGGAACAATCAGACAGGTTAAGGTGTTCCGTGCAGGTAAGTTGTACAAGTCTATTGACGTTTACAGATATCTTGCAGGCGGAGATATGACAGAGAATATCCGTCTGGAGGATAATGATGTGATACGTATTGATGCATATCAGTCTCTTGTTAAAGTGTCAGGTCAGATCAAACGTCCTATGATATATGAACTGACCCATGACGAGACAGTGCAGAACCTGATAGATTATGCCGGTGGTTTTGCAAGCAAGGCAAAGACGGACAATGTGCACATTACACGTCAGAAGGGTGAACGTTTGGAAACCTTTGATGTTGCGCAGGCCCAATTCAATTCTTTTCTATTGCAGGATGGAGATAGTGTCAGTATTACACAGAATATAGATTTTGACCGTAATCAGTTGAATATTCAGGGAGCGGTCTGGTTCCCCGGAGATTATGCAATACAGGACGGAACAACAAAATTGTCCCAACTTATAGAAAAAGCGGGTGGTGTGCGCCAGGAAGCTTATTTGGGACAAGGTTATATCAGCCGTTATGATTCAGTCCGCAATAAAATAGCTTTGAATTTTGAATTGCAGGATATTCTTCATGGTTTTTCTGATATAGAATTGCAGAATTTTGATACTGTGTACATATTCTCTCTTGACGACATGCGTACTGATTATTATGTCCGTACCATCGGTGCTGTCAATGCTCCAAAGGATATTCCGTACCGTAAAGGAATGACTCTGACCGATGCCATTCTTTTCAGCAATAATTTCAAGATGGGCGCCAATCTGACGCATATTGAAATTGCACGCCGCATTATTGATGGCTCAGAGTCTTCTACTAATAGTGATACTGTTGCACATATCATTCATGTAAATTGGATGGATCAACCGGAACTCCACAATCTGGAGTTGTCTCCTTATGACATTATTCTGGTCCGCACATCGCCAAGTTTCCATGAACAGAAAATTGTAACTGTTGAAGGTGAAGTTACTTTTGCTGGCAGTTATGTTATTGAAAGCAATATTGTGCATTTAAGTGAAATATTGGATCGTGCGGGCGGTTTTACTCGGGATGCTTATGTGGAAGGCGCGTATATTGAGCGTGTGTTGAATGAAGACGAACGGAAAAAACTGCAGGACGCAATAGAGCAGGGAACTGCAGTGGAAACGGATACAACATTGGTCAACAAACTCAGTTCTGTAACCAGTTACCGTATAGGTATTGATATAAGAAAGGCCATATCAAATCCAGGTTCGGTAAACGATATGATTCTGCGTGACGGAGATATTATACATATTCCTCTTATGAATTCGGTTGTGACAATTCGTGGAAACGGTGTTATTTCAGAGAATTCCGTAGTTTATCGCAGTGATTACAAGTGGCGTGATTATGTGCGTGAAGCAGGAGGCTTCAATGTCCGTGCCGCAAAGAAAATGGTATACGTTGCTAATCCTAACGGAACAATGAGTACAAAACACAGCAAAGGAGGCTTGAAAATTCTGCCGGGCAGTGAAATAATTGTTCCTCAGAAAGAATCCAGAGAGCGCCGTCCATTGACACCTGGAGAGGTGGTAAGTCTTGGAACAAGTGCGGTTTCTCTTGCGACTCTTGTTATGACAATGATAAAATAGCAGTAATATATGGAAACAACAAAGGATATTTCCAATAGAGAAACTGAACAGAGTGTGGATCTTATTGCTCTGGTCAAACGTTTGTGGTCCAAACTGGCATTTATTGCCCGCATAACCATAATATTCATGTTTGTAGGCCTTTTTGTTGCACTGTTCTCTGCAGAGGAATATACTGCAAGTACTACGTTTGTACCACAGACATCGTCTCAGTCACGTTCAAGCAGTGTATCAAATCTTGCTGCGCTTGCCGGCATCAATCTTAACAATATGAGTGGCGGTCAGACACTGAGCCCGTTGATTTATCCGCAGTTTTTGCAGAATGTCAATTTCCAGTTGGAACTGATTAACACTCCGCTGAAGTTTGAAGATTTTTCCCAACCTATATCCTTATTGGATTATTATACAAATCCACAGTACAGCTGTAAGGCTAATGTTGTAGCTGTTGTGAAAAAATATACAATAGGCTTGCCATTCCTGATTCTAAAAGCTCTGCGTCCCAAAACAGAGTTTCCTGAAATTTCCCAACAGGACAATTCAAACAGTCTGGTTGTTCTGTCTACAGAGGAATATGAATGTATAAAGCATGTTTTTGAGAATTGTGTTTCTGTCAACCTGAACGAAAAACAGGGGTATATAACTCTGACAGCCAATATGCCTGAGCGTCTTGCTGCGGCACAGTTGACTCAAGCCGCTTATGACCTGATGCAGAAATACATTGTTTCCTTCAAACTCAACAAGGCAAAGGAACAGTTGAACTACATAAACAACGCGCTTGATTCGGCACGTGCCGATTTTGAAAACAAACAACTTGCCTATGCCAAGTTCCGCGATGCCAACCGTCTGACAACAAGTGCTGAAGCCAGTATTGAGATGGAGCGCCTGTCAAGTGAATATAATCTTGCCAATGCTACCTATACCCAATTGTCCCAACAGCAGGTGCAGGCCAACCTTCAACTTCAGGAAGATACCCCAATACTCAGTCAGGTTAAGCCGGTACAGGTACCGTACCGCCGTAGCAAGCCACAGCGTTCCAAAATGCTGGTTACGTACACTTTCCTTGGGCTGGTAATAGGCTGTGCCATGGTTCTTGGTCTGGATTGGTTGAAGAAACAGAATGTAGCTTGGCCAAAGAAATGGAAAGGGGCCGATGCCGATCTTGCTGCCGAACCTGTTCCGGGTATTTCAAATCCGTTCAAGAAAAACTTCTGGCGTGCAGTTTTCGGTATAATCAGTTGTATATAAAGATGGAAGTCATTCAAACAGACATTAGCGGTGTTGTTATCATAGAACCGCGTATTTTTGGTGATAGCCGCGGTTATTTCTATGAGAGTTACAATGCAAAAGAGTTTGCAGACAAAGTTGATGCAGGCGTAACTTTTGTACAGGACAACCAGAGTTACAGCCATTACGGTGTTTTGCGCGGTCTGCATTTTCAGAAACCTCCATATGCTCAAAGCAAATTGGTGCGTGTAATTCAGGGTAGAGTGGTAGATGTCGCTGTTGACATACGTAAGGGCAGTCCGACTTACGGAAAATATGTTGCCGTTGAATTGAGCGGTGAGAATCACAGACAGCTGTTTATTCCCAGAGGTTTTGCCCATGGTTTTGTTGTTCTTAGTGAGACGGCATTGTTTCAGTATAAGTGTGACAATCTTTATCATCCCGAGAGCGAAGGAGCAATTGCATGGAATGATCCTGATATAAACATTCAGTGGCCTTGTCAGATTTCTGACATAGAACTTTCCGCAAAAGATTCCAACAATCCGAAATTCATTGATTTTGAAACTCCGTTTACATATTGAAAAATGAATATACTTGTTACAGGCTCAAACGGACAATTGGGAAATGAACTCCGAATTGTTTCAGATAAATCAGAACATACTTTCATCTTTACTGATATTGTCCAGCAACCCGGTGTTGATACAATAATATTGGATATAACCAATTTTGCCGACATTCAGCGTATTGTTGCTGAATATCACATTGATGCAATTATCAATTGTGCTGCATATACAAATGTTGAAAAGGCGGAGGATGACTCTGAACTTGCCGAACGGCTCAATTCACTGGCTCCAAAATTTCTGGCACAGGCAATGCATCAGGTAGGAGGTATACTGATTCATATCAGTACAGATTATGTGTTTGGTAAGGAACCGTACAATACTCCATGTAAAGAGGAACAGCAAGGTACTCCTACAGGTGTTTACGGACTTACTAAATTACATGGGGAGCAGAATATTATTGCCAGCGGCTGCAATTATGTTATAATTCGTACTGCTTGGCTGTATTCTGAATTCGGCAAAAATTTTGTAAAAACAATTCTGAACAGTATTTCTTCCAAGCCGGAGATAAAAGTTGTTTTTGACCAGGTCGGAACACCTACATACGCATTTGATTTGGCTCAAGTTATTATGAGAATCGTTGAGAATCCTGTATGTGGAATTTATCACTATTCAAATCAAGGGGTCTGCAGTTGGTATGATTTTGCAAAAATGATAGCTGAATTGTCGGGGAATGCAACTTGCAGAATAGAGCCATGCCACAGTGCAGAATTCCCAAGTAAAGTGGTCAGACCTTCTTATTCTGTTTTGGATAAATCAAAAATAATCAAAACATACGGTCTTGAAATTCCTTATTGGGTAGATTCATTAAAACGTTGTCTGCAGAATGGATAATAAATCCAACTGGTATGCATTTAAAGTCCATAGCCAAGGTGCTTTGAATCTGTTCAGAGAATATGCGCTTCGTTCCGGTCAGGAAACCTTTGAAGCAATTCAGGATGGACAGGTGTTGATTCCTAATCTGATATTTGTATTTTGCACTCTGCAATGGGCAATAGAAGCGCGCAATAATACATTATTCCAGTTATATGCCTACTGTATTCCCGGTACAAATACTCCGGCAGTAATAAGAACCTCAGATATGAATAATTTCAGATTGGTGCTTTTAACCGGTTCCAAACTGGAACCTGTTGAAAATGTTGAGTTGAAGGCTGGCGATATGGCTCGTGTAATAGAAGGACCTTTCAAGGGAATAGAGGGTTATATAGCCCGTGTGCGTAATGCTAAACGTCTTATTATTTCGCTTGAAAATGTTGGTGCATTTTCAACACAGTATATTCCGAAAGACTGGTGTAGGAAACTTAAACAAGACAATATATGAAAGACAAGTACGGCTCCATAATAATCTGCAGTATAGTACGCAATGCGGCACGCGGTTTGCGACAGAATATACCGGCAATGAAATGGCTGGTCAGACATTTCAATTCGTACAAGGTGGTTGTTTTTGAGAATGACAGCACCGATAATACCAAGCATCTGTTGCAGAAATGGCATGATTCTGATCCTGAAAATGTACATGTTTTTATGAAGGACCTTCACGTGGCCCCTACAATTCCGACAGAGTGTACTTCTACATTCGGTCCCGGTTATTCACATGAACGTATTTCCAAGATGGTAGATTACCGCAACCAGTATATGGACTATGTTTCGGCTCAGGGTTGGACAGCGGATTATCTTATGGTTATTGACCTTGATGTGGGGCATATCAGCCGTCGCGGAATGCTGTCCTGTTTTAACCAACCATTCGAGTGGGATGCGATTACCGCTTTCGGTTGGGGACTTGACCTGAATCTGAAGATAATCTATATTGATAACTATCCTGCAGTATTACCATCAGACCAACATCTGTCAAGGACAAAAAGGTATCACTCGTATATGACCCATTATTGTGCAGAGCAACGCAAACTGTCAAAGACTCCGTTTCCTATGTTTTCGGCTTATGGAGGTGCGGCAATATATAAGTTTGATAGAGTTGCCCATTTGCGTTATCAGTTGCTTTATAATAAGGATGATTTTGTTGAATGCCTGTGCGAACATGAGACTCTGCATATACAGATGGACGCAGAAGGTCATAATTTAACCTATGTCAATCCGCGTTTCATGATAAAATATTTCACTGAAACACTTAATACGTGGTATTATTATTTCAAGTGTGTAATCCGCCGCAAATGGAACAATTGACAAACGCTGATGTGGCTGTGCACTTAATGGAAAATGGTGCGAAAAATAAAACCTATATGGTGAACAACGGTGCTTGTTATACCGTAATGGCGAGTCATAATGCGGAACCGTTCTTTAAGAGATTTCCAGGAATTTTCTGTTGTTAATCCCTGATTCAGGTAGTTGATAAGAGTGAGGTGCGTGTTGAACAGAATCTTACTCTTTTTCATTATCCGTATGCACCAGTCCACATCTGCACTGAAACGATATTGGGTGTTGTATTCTTCCACTAACCTACGGTTAGCAAAAAAGGCCTGGTGACAGACTACCATGCCGTTCTTAAAACTTTTCCAGGTAAGCTGTTCAGGGGTGTGCAACCGGCGCATTCCCTGATAGTTACCGTTTATGTCCACTATAGCAGTTTCTCCGTAAATTATATCAGGCAACTCAATGTTGTCAGGAATGCTCTCTGCAATATCGGCAAGTGTTGTGTCGGAATACAGACAGTCACCGGCGTTCAGAAAACACAGATAATCTCCGCTTGCCAGTCTGATTGCTTTGTTCATGGCATAATATAGCCCGTTGTCAGGTTCAGATACAAGGTGTGTTATATGTTCCTGATATTCTTGCAGTATTTTTAATGTATTATCCTTGGATGCTCCGTCAATAACAATATATTCTGCATTTCTATAACTTTGGGACGCTACACTATGCAAAGTGCGTTCAATTGTCTTTTCAGCATTGAAACATACTGTTATGATAGAAAATTTAGGATTATGCATTGATGTTGACGGTTGATATTATTTGAAACAAAACTTTTTCCACAAGTAGAACAAACCAGGAAAATAATTCAGGAAATATGCTTTGAATTTTTTTGAACAAGGAATTTCTATAGCTCCTATTCTTACAGGCAGATATTTGTTAATATTGTATTTTCTGAAATCTTTTAGAGAAACATTCAATTGACTCATGCGTTGCATTATCCCCATAATAGTGTCATATTTGTATAAGTCAATGAATGATTTCACTGTATTGTCTGACTGTTTGAAGTTCTCTTTCATTGCATCATAACAATCCAGTGTGCCAATCAAACTGCCAATATGTGCTATACTGCTGGTATGGACAATGCTTCCTTCTCTTTCTGTGTGTTTATACAATCTGATGTCATAAAAAATACACCAGGATGCCGCTAACAGACACTTCAGACTAAAAACAAGGTCTTCTGATATTGTGATTCCGTACGGAAAATCAATATTGTTCCGTACTATGAAATCTGTCTGATAGATTGTTGATAGAACAATTATACGCTCAATTCCATTTTTTATGATGGAATGAATGTCGGTTTTTCTGTTATTGCTGATGGCATCGGATTTCCATCCGCACCATGTCTGCCCGTTGCAGACAGATTCCATAAACAGTAATTCAGGCAAGTCTTTTTCTTTTTGCAATAATGTCAGAACCTTAACAAATCCATCTTGCAATAATGTATCATCGCCGTCAAGAAATGTCAAATATTTTGTATCGCATTTTTGTATTCCAAAATTCCTGGCGGCACTTACACCCTGGTGTTCATTTTTGTACAACACCATATTTGAATGTCCTGCAATTGTGGATTCAATAATGCCTGTTGTATTGTCTGTTGAGCCGTCATCAACAATAATAACCTTGAATAACTCTGTTAATGCAGGATTATCAATGATTACAGATTGCAGACATTCCCCAATATATTCTGCAATGTTGTGTGTGGGAATAATGATACTTAACAGGCTTTCCTTCATACAATTTATCGTCCCAGGTCAGGTAACCACCTGTCTTTGTTCCTATACAAACTGAAACCCAAAATACCCATAGCTGACAATAAAAGCAGAATAAGGAAAATATAAGCTATTGTTTCCGTTGTATGTATTGATTTAGGATCAAATATAAATTCAATCTTATGTGATCCGGCCGGTACGCTCAATGCACGCAGTACGTAGTTTGCACGTCCTATTTCAGCTTTCCTTCCATCTATGAAGGCTTTCCACCCGGGGTAGTATATCTCGGAGAATACAACCGTACCCTCCTGATAGGCCTGAGAAATGTATTCTACACGGTTTGATTCATGTTTGATAAGTTTTACTGCTCCATATCCGGTCTTGTCAGGCAACTGTTTGGCAAAGCGTTTGTTGACAATAGCAGTTGTTTCCGGGTTGAAGTCATAAAGCTGCTGTATTTCCTGATCTGCATTATCAACATATTGTATGTTATTTACAAACCATGCATTCCCAAGTGCTGCAGGATTGCTTGCAGGTACCAGAGCTCCATCTGAGAATTGAATTATCAGATATCTGGTATTCAGCATGTTCAATACGGGAATTGAGCTGAAATCAGCTTCTCTTTCTCCATTGATTGTTGCTGACAGAATAGCCATTTCATATTTGATGTGGTACTCAATAAGTTCGTCGTAACGGCGCAGTTTTGCTGCATGATAGCCTCCAACACTATTGTGCCAGTATGAAGTATTGTTTTCATTGAATAAATCGTCTGACAAATACAATACTCGGAAAAATGGTGCTTTGTCCGATAAAATTACCTTGTCTGCTTCTGTTTTGGTTATCTTAGCTCCTTGACTGGCAGGTTTGTTAAAGAAGTCATCATTGAGGTAACGCTTGTTTACAGACCACATATCTGTCAAACAGAGCAGTAACACTCCGGCAAGAAACCATTGACTTTTTATTTTCTTTGTTGAGAACAACCAGATCAGACCTATTCCAATCATGATGATAATGAGACTGCGCCATGCATCGGCAGTCAATATGGCAATACGTATTTCTTCAAGATTTCCGAATAGACCGTCAACATAATTTTTGTCGCTTCCTGGAGCTATCTCAAATCCTTTCCCGGTTACAAGAGAAGATGAGAAAAATAAACGTGGAAATATTGCAAACAGTAATGCAATGCCTGCCGTAATGCCAAGTGATATGTACAACCCTTTTTTGTTTTCTTTCAGAACAGATGGGTTGTCAATAATTTCCTTCAATGCCCAGACAGCCAGTATTGGTATTGTGAATTCTGCAACAACCAGAATGGATGATACTGTACGGAATTTATCATAGAGCGGTACATAATCCAGGAACAGGTTAGTGAACCACATCATGTTTTTACCCCATGCCAGGAACACTGATAACACAGTAGCTGCCAGCAAGGCCCATTTCATTGGATTTTTGACAATAAATAATGACAGAACAAAGAGAAAACATACAAACGCGCCAACATAGACGGGACCCATTGTTCCCGGTTGGTCTCCCCAGTATTGAGGCGTAGCTGAATATATTTTCCTGTATTTGGAATCTGCAACTTCCATTGCTTTTTTGCTTTTTGTCAACGGGTATGCCGATGTCCCTCCTTTGATATTAGGAATCAGAAGAGACCATGTCTCGCTTAGTCCATAACTCCATTCTGTAATATAACTGCGACTGAGCCCGTGTTTTGTGGCATCGGACTCATCAAGTGTTACGGTCTCTGCTACATTGTTGTCTATGTCGGCATATTGACGTTTTGCTATAGTGAGTTCAGATTTGCTGCGTATTGACTCTTTGCTGTATTCGTAAGTGTGGTATAGGTTAGAAGCGTTGATGCCGATAGCAAAAATTCCGGCAATAATCATGGTCACTGTTGCTTTGATAAAGTTGCTCCATGTATGTTCTTTCCCGGCTTGAATTGCATAATATATCAATAAAATGAGCATAACCAACATAAAGAAGTAGTAGCTCATCTGTATGTGATTGTTGAATATTTGCAGGGAGGCAAAGAATGCTGCCATCAGACCTCCTTCAAGATATTTTCCACGGTAGGCAAGAATCATGCCTGCTATGGTTGGCGGAATGTATGCAAGCGTAATAAGTTTCCAGATATGTCCTGCTGTAATCAGTATGAAGAAATATGATGAGAACGCCCAGAATACGGCCCCTATGGTCGATAACCATACAGAGCATTTGAGTACCCGCATCAATATATAGAAACCTAATAGCATTACAAAAACATACCAGACATATTGCGGTAACCACAAATGATATATGTTTGATACTTTATTCAGGATATTGGTAGATGTGTAGCTGGGATTAAGCTGATAGGTAGGCATACCACTAAGTATGGAATTTACCCAGCGGGTCTGTTTGCCATTATGGCTTGCACTGTAGTCTGTCATTTCTTTCTCATATCCGACACTTGCCTGATTGTCATGCCCGGTAACTTGTTTATGCTGTGTGACAGCTGTGAAGAAATAACAGAAACTGAGTACTATGAAAAACAATATCGCCAATAAATCAGGTAATATTTGTTTGAAAATACGCTTCATATATATTGTTATTTGTAAAATGTATTTTTAAATGCCTGAAATTCACCCTGACGGAGGATGCAACGTTTCCACCATGCACGCAGAAAACCGGTTCCGTAGCCTATCAGCTGTACAAATGATGCTTTGACAGCAAGCAGTCCTATTGCGATACTTCTGTTTTTGAACGCAGCATCCAGAAAGATCAACAATATGTATGTTGCCAGAAGTAACGATACCGGCCACCAGAAGTATGCACCCAAAGCAATAAGAATGAGCCCGATTGTGAACATGGCCGGCAATAAATGAACTAATTTCAAAGTTTGTGGATAACGCTTGTACTGGTTTATTCGCGCAATACCGGAGTTGTGAACCTGGCGGAAGAATTTGCGCATATCTGTACGGCGTTTATGCCATACCCATGCATTGGAAAATAATTTACAGTTGTATCCGCATTTTATGATACGTGTACTGAAATCAATGTCTTCTCCAAAACGCATGCTGGAAAATCCCCCGAGACTTATAAAAACCTGACGGTTGATTCCCATATTGAATGTACGTGGATAAAAAATATCCAATTTGTTTTTGCCTCCGCGTATGCCGCCGGTTGTAAAGAAACTTGTCATGGAGTAACTGATGGCTTTCTGCACTTTGCTGAATGATTGATGAGCTTTGTCCGGACCTCCGAAAGCATCAACCTTTTCTTTTTCCATTTCAATATTGACCTGATCAAAGTAGGTGGGCGGAAGCAGACAGTCGGAATCAAAAAATACTACATAGTCTCCGCAACTTTTTTCAACGCCGAAATTACGTGTCAGACCCGGACCGGAGTTGCTTTTTGTATAGTAATGCAAGTCCAATCTGTCTTTGAATGTATCACAAATATCCTTACATGGAAGAGTAGAGCCATCTTCTACAATGATTACTTCAAAATCCTTGAAGGTCTGTGTGTTGAGACTTTCAAGCAATTCTTGAATTTCAGCAGGTCTGTTGAAAACAGGAATGACTATGGAAAACTTGTGCTTCATTGCAGAATTTCTACACAAAGGTAACTTATTTATGCATATAATCACTATATTTGTATAAAATAATACAATCAATTTTAATGAAAGGAATAGTTTTAGCAGGAGGTTCCGGAACAAGGCTTTATCCAATCACAAAGGGTGTGAGCAAACAATTGTTGCCAATATATGACAAACCAATGGTGTATTATCCCATTTCTGCGCTTATGTTGGCCGATATCAGGGATATTCTGATTATATCCACACCTCAAGACCTGCCCGGATTCAAACGTCTGCTGGGTGACGGCAGTGATTATGGCGTTCATTTTGAATATGCTGAACAGCCTAGTCCTGACGGTCTGGCTCAAGCTTTTATAATAGGGGAAAAATTTATCGGAAATGATTCTGTCTGTCTGGTATTGGGCGATAATATCTTTCATGGCTCAGGCTTGACAAGATTGATACATGATGCTGTGAATAATGCAAATCAGGGAAAGGCTACAGTGTTCGGCTATTGGGTTGCTGATCCTGAACGCTACGGCGTGGCAGAATTTGACCGTCAGGGAAATTGTCTGAGTATAGAGGAAAAACCTTTGAAACCTAAAAGCAATTATGCCGTTGTAGGTTTGTATTTCTATCCGAACAAGGTTGTTGAGGTTGCCAAAAGTATTAAACCGAGTGCACGCGGAGAACTGGAAATTACAGCAGTAAACCAGCGTTTTCTGGAGGACGGAGAACTTAAGGTAAATGTATTCGGCCGCGGTTTCGCATGGCTTGATACCGGTACACATGATTCACTCAGCGAAGCTTCAACTTTTGTTGAGGTGATTGAAAAACGTCAAGGTTTGAAGATAGCATGTCTTGAGGGTATTGCCTATGAGAAAGGTTGGATTACTGAAGAAAAGATGCGTCAACTGGCGCAACCAATGCTGAAAAACCAGTATGGTATGTATTTGTTGAAAGTTATTGAAGACGTCAAGAGATTATGAAAAAGTGGTGGCAATGGCCGTTCCTGATATTTCTGATAGTGGCATCGGTTTTTATTCTTTCTGAGAATAGAACCGAATACAGACAGTGCCATAATACAGTGTATTCAACTCTTTATAATGTTACATATAAGAGCAATAAGGATTTGAGCACAGGCATTCACGCTACTTTGCTTGAAGTTGATTCAACTCTTTCAATGTTTAACAAAGGGTCTGCCATGTGGTTCATCAATAACGGACTTGATTATACTACAACTCCTATGTTCCGTTACATTTTCAACCTCAGCAAGACTATCTGGCAGTCAACAGACGGTGCTTTTGATCCTACTGTAGCTCCGTTGGTCAATGCCTGGGGATTCGGTTACAAGAACGGAGATTTGCCTACTGATGCCCAGGTGGACAGTATTCTGCATTTTGTTGGATTCCAGCATATTACGGTTGATGACAATGAGAATGTTGTTAAAGACGATCCTCGCGTGATGCTGGATTACAGTGCTATTGCAAAAGGATATTCAGTTGATATGGTTGCAGCCTATCTTGAAGACAACGGGGTTGCCGATTATATGGTTGAAGTAGGTGGTGAAATCAAAGTTAAGGGAATGAATCCGAAAGGCGGAAAGTGGCGCATAGGAGTATCAATCCCCAAGAGCGACACCGTAGGATTCCAACATATTCTTTCCGTCACTGATATAGCAATGGCTACAAGTGGCAATTATCGTAATTATTTTGAAAAGGATGGGAAACGCTATGGTCACACTATTGATCCTAAGACCGGTTTCCCTGCAATGAACAGCCTTCTTTCCGCCACAGTGCTTGCCAATACTTGTGCCGGGGCCGATGCCACCGCTACCGCATTGATGGTTATGGGGGTTGATAAGGCTATGGAGTATTGTTCCGCTCACACAGATATTCAGGCAATGCTTATCTATGCAAAGTCTGATAATACAATGGATACCATCTGTACAAAAGGATTCAGAGCTTTGGCTCTTGAATAAGTCCCTGTACTACAGATATTGCAGTTTCTACATTAGGGATGCCGTCAATGACCATTGAACGGCGTCCTTCTTTTTCCTCAAGACGGCATGTTTTAGGATTTGACATGGCATACTGGATTATGCGGTCAAATGCATTGCTGCTAAAGAACGGATTTGCAGCATCCGAAACAAAGATAAGGCGCATTTTTCCGGCTTTGAGAAATACACTTACTACGGCAAGCTGCAATAAGAGATGTTTGAGCCGCACTACGCGGATCAATTCTTCTGCCTGATAGGGCAGATGTCCGAAACGGTCTTCAAGCCGTGTCTTAAAATTATCAATGTCTTTCAGAGTACGGCTATTGTCAAGTTCCCGGTATAGTGTTATGCGCTCAGTCCCGTTAGGAACGTAATCTGTAGGAAAGAATAGCTCAAGATCGCTCTCAACATTGCATTCATCGGTATATTCAATTGCAGTATCTCTGTTGTTGCGGCTGATTTTTTCACGTTCCTGTTCCTGGAACATTTCTTTGAAATCGCTGTCTTTCAATTCCTTCATAGCCTGATGCAGAATCTTCTGGTATGTCTCATATCCTAAATCGGCAATAAAACCGCTCTGTTCCGCTCCCAACAGGTTTCCGGCTCCACGTATATCAAGATCCTGAAGTGCTATCTGAAGCCCGCTTCCAAGGTCACTGAACGTTTCTATTGCCTGCAGGCGGCGACGGGCATCCGGAGCAAGTACAGACAAAGGAGGTGCAAGAAGATAGCAGAAAGCTTTGCGGTTGCTGCGTCCTACGCGTCCGCGCATCTGGTGCAGATCGCTCAGACCGAAATGGTGCGCATCGTTAACAATGATTGTATTGACATTCGGAATATCAATACCATTCTCAATGATTGAAGTTGCAATAAGAATATCGTAGTCGTAGTTGATGAAACCTGTTATAATTTTTTCAAGCTGTTCAGGTTCCATTTGTCCGTGTCCCACAGCAACACGTGCATCGGGTACAAGTTTGTTAACCAGAGCCTCAAGCTCAAACAGACTTGATATACGGTTGCTTATTATGAACAACTGTCCGCCTCGGCTCATCTCAAAGTTGACGGCCTGTTCAATGATGTCACCGCTGAATGTGTGCAACTCTGTCTGAATAGGGTAGCGGTTTGCCGGTGGAGTATGCAGAATTGACATATCACGGGCACCCATTAAAGAAAACTGCAGGGTGCGGGGTATGGGGGTGGCAGTCAGTGTAAGTGTGTCAACATTAACTTTCAACTGTTTGAGTTTTTCTTTCACACCAACACCGAATTTCTGTTCCTCATCAATAATCAGCAATCCCAAATCATTAAAGCGTACATTCTTTCCGATAAGTTTGTGTGTACCTACTATTATGTCAATCTTGCCGTTTGCAAGGTCCTGAAGAATAAGGTTTGTCTGTGCTGCGGTTTTTGCACGGGACAGATACTCAACACGGCATGGAAAGTCTTTGAGGCGTTCACTGAATGTTCTGTAGTGCTGAAATGCAAGTACTGTTGTAGGAACAAGTATAGCAACCTGTTTGTTGTCTGCAACAGCTTTGAAAGCTGCCCTTACAGCAAGTTCAGTCTTGCCGAATCCCACATCGCCGCAAATCAGGCGGTCCATCGGGCGGCAACTCTCCATATCAGCCTTGATGTCGTGTGTTGCAGTAAGCTGGTCAGGTGTGTCTTCATACATGAAACTTGCCTCAAGCTCGTTCTGCAAATAACTGTCAGGACTGTATGCAAACCCTTTCTGTTTCATACGCTGGGCATACAGCTTTATCAGATCACGTGCAATGTCTTTTATTTTACCTTTGGTACGCTCTTTCAGATTCTCCCATGAACCGCTTCCCAGACGGTTTATTGTGGGAGGTGTACCATCTTTCCCTTTATATTTGGAAATTTTGTTCAGTGCGTGGATTGATACAAAAACAACATCATCATTCTTGTATATGATTTTTACAACTTCACGCATTGTACCTCCGACAGGAATCTTGACCAGTCCGCCGAATTTTCCTATTCCATGGTCAATATGCACAATGTAATCTCCCAACTGGAACTGGTTCAGTTCTTTGATAGATATGGCAGCTTTGCCGATACGGGCGGCATCGCTTTTAAGACTGTATTTATGATAGCGGTCAAATATCTGATGGTCAGTGTACAGGCAAACCTTCAATTTATTGTCGGCAAATCCCTGATGCAAAGTTTTTTCTACGGCAGTGAACGTAATATTGCATCCGCGTTCCTTGAAGATTGCGTCAAGTCTGTCTGTCTGTTTTGTGTTATCGGTAAGAATGTATATTTTGTAACCTTTGCCAAGGGCTCTTGAAAGTTCACTCTGAACCAGTTCAAAGTTTTTCTGGAACAGCGGTTGCGGTGTAATGTCAAACCTGATTGTTTTATATGTGCCTGCAACAGCGCCTAGGGGCGAATGTTGTCCAAACCAGATTTGTTTGAAATTGGTTAAAGATGTTTCAATTTCTGAGCGAAGAACCACAAAAATCTGACTCTCACATTCGTTTTCTGCCAGTGATTGGGCTGAACGCATTTTATTTGCGATACTGTCTGCAGTAACATTGTTGTGGATCGATTCTATCTGATCAAGAAACAAATCAAGGTTGTCTGTTGCAATTACGGACCCTTTTGGCAAAAAATCAGTTACGATAGTATAGCCATCCTGCGCAGCGTTGATTCGCGGGACAAGCGTAATGTTGTCAACAGGATCTTTGGACAGCTGGTCATCTATTGAAAATGTCCGTATGGAATCTATGGTGTCTCCAAAAAAATCAATACGGTACGGATATTCGCTTGAGAAAGAGTAGATGTCCAGAATAGAACCGCGTGTGGCATATTGCCCTGGTTCGTAGACATAGTCATCAAACGTGAATCCCATATTATACAGCTGTGACTGCAAATCATCGCGATTTATATTCTGTCCAACGTGAAGTGAAATGGAGTTGCTTTTGAAATCGTTTGCCGCGGGAACTTTTTCAGCAATAGCTTCCGGATATGACACTATATAGCAACATTTATTCTTATCTCCATCTTTTGGTGAGGAAAGGTTGCTCAGAGCCGTTGTACGCAGTAATACGTTTGCTTGGTCAATTTGTCCGAATGTTATGCTCCGCTTGTACGATGACGGAAAGAAATATACGCTTTCAGAATCCAGAATCTGACATAGGTCATGATAAAAATAGGCGGCTGTTTCCTGATCCTGAAGAACAAAAAGTATGGCAGGTGCATTGATCTTATTCTGTATTCCGGCAAAGAAAAGTGTGGGACTGGATGCACACATGCCTTCCAGAAACAGATTGCCTTCGGAATTTATAGCCTGTGAGTAAGCGTCCCCGTATAATGTCTTGAGTTTCTCTAATGTCATTTCAGAACAAAAGTATCTTAAAACCCAATAATATCAGTATGGCCCCTCCAATAGGTTCAATGGGAAAGTTGATTCTGGATCCTATTTTAACCCCTATTATATTCCCGATGAGAGATAATGCGAATGAACCTGCTGCAATTATCGCCAATGGACATACAAGGTCTGCCTTTGTTTTGAATCCGGTGCACGAGAGTGTGGGGCCTATTGCCAGCGCATCTATGCTGGTGGCAACCGCCATAACCAATATCAGAACAAGTGAAATATCAGTTTCTTTACGTTCTTTGTCATTTTCTTTTCGGAATGGCAGATTTTCTATTATCATTTTCCCGCCTATGAACAGAAGAAGCACGAATGCAATCCAGTGGTCAAACTTTTCAAGTTTATCGCTGAAAAGATTGATTGCCAGCCACCCGATATATGGCATCCCTGCCTGAAACAGACCGAATAGAACGGAACTGGATAAAGCCAACTTCATGTCAAAGCGATGCCGTATTGCTCCGAATGTCAGCGATACTGTAAAGCAGTCTATTGCAAGTGCAAGTGAAAGAAGAACTTGCTCTGTTATGGTCATCATAAATATCAGTACTTCTTTTTGAATGGTACGCTGAACATAATCTTATATGTACCCATAATGGCAGATTCACGATTGATTCCGTAGCCGGGAACATACCATGGTTTGCTGAATTCATTTTCTGTAATACTGAACGGGAATTTATAACGCAAACTCCAGCTCATTCCAACATTTTTCCAGAACATGGAACGCAGACCGAATATCAATTCTCCCCAATGTGCCGTTGCGTGTGCATTGCTGATGTCAAAATCCAGATCAGAACCATGATATGGATTTGTAAAATGCATTCCGTTAACGGTGTAATCAAACGATGAATATCCGTATCTGAAACCAAGTACAATAAAAAAATCCCTGTGCTTGTGATGTTGCATGTTATAATCCATTCCGATGCGGAAGTACGGAGCTTTTGTGTAATACGTTATGCCATTCTTGGATTTGCTTTCTGAATCCGATTTTGCAAATCCAGCCTCTATTGTAGGGTAGAACTGTTTCTTGAAACCGATGTCAAATGTCAGTTCAGACCATGAAATTCCGTTTGAGAATATAGAATATATATAACCGAACAGGTCTGCGCTTACTGTTATGCAGCTGACAACCGGTTCCTGTATTTCCATTGCTCTGCGGTCCTGTCGGTACTGCCGTTTGATTTTGGCATTTTCTTTGGCTGTGGGCTGTATGAAAATCACGTTAGCCGTTGCCGGTGACTGTAGAAGCGTTAACAGACTAATTGTTAGGAATATATATTTTAATATTCGCGTCTTCATAATAGTTAACGTCTTTTCTGGCAATGACTATTGAGTCCATTCCGTGATTTGTACCCGTAATTTCCAATAGAGTATGAAACATAGTTGTTCCGCATTCCAGAGATTCAAATGTGGGACGGTTCTGATAACGTATAGTGAACGTGTCACGAAGGTATAACGTTGTATCGTATTCAATAATGTATGTGTCACTGGTCGCCGCGCTGTTCAGCGGGAGAGTGAACATTGACAGATTCTTATATTTATTCAGTACTACGGTATCGCCTGCGTCCTGGCGGCAAATAAATAAAGATGCAGGACCCTGACATGCTAAATTTTTTTTGCTGACACTCCCGATGAAAGAAACATGTGTGGCAACCTCCCGCCCAAGAACACAATTGGACTCAGAGCATGAGGCACACATGATTGCGATTATGGTTGTATATATTATCGCCCGGAGTTTCATTTAAACTCTTTTTCTATATTGTAATGATTTCTATCGGTGTTGCTTCTGGAAATCAACTCGGCAATGAAACCGGACAGGAACAGCAATGTGCCCAACATAATACCTGTCAGAGCTATATAGAACCAAGGATTGTCGGCTACCAGTTTTGCCGGAGTATTATTGTGCAAGGCGTAAAGTTTGGTGCCGCCTATTACAAGAACTGCAGCAACGCTCAGCATGAACATTACAGATCCCCAGAAACCGAAGAAATGCATTGGCTTTCCACCAAATTTGTTCAGAAACCACAACGACATAAGATCCAGATAACCATTTACAAAGCGGTTCAGACCAAATTTGCTCTTGCCGTATTTGCGGGCCTGATGCTGTACTACTTTTTCTCCGATACGGCCAAAACCTGCATTTTTGGCCAGATATGGAATGTAGCGGTGCATTTCACTATAGACCTCAATGTTCTTTACAACCTCATTTCTATAGGCTTTCAAACCGCAGTTCATATCGTGCAGATAAATACCGGTTACACGACGTGCCGTGTGGTTGAATAATTTGGATGGAAGGTTCTTGCCAAGTTTGGAATCATAACGTTTCTTTTTCCAACCTGAAACAAGGTCAAGATTCTGATTCTTAATCATGTCAACCATTCCCGGAATTTCTTCAGGACTGTCCTGAAGATCGGCATCCATAGTCACTACAATGTCTCCCTGGGCACGTTCAAAACCGCAGAACAGAGCAGGGGACTTTCCATAATTGCGACGGAACTTTATTCCCTTTACATGATTTGGATCCTGTGTATGAAGTTCTTCAATTATTTGCCAGGAATTGTCCGTACTGCCATCATTGATAAAAAGAATCTCGTATGTGTAGTTGTTTGCCTTCATAACGCGGTCAATCCATGCTTTCAGCTCCGGAAGAGATTCCGCTTCGTTAAAAAGAGGAACAATGATAGATATATCCATAATTATTTTATTTATTTTTTTCTTATAAATGCCAATATCACGCTGGTGCAGTTGCCAAAGAACAGATTGTTCGAAATGAATTCAAAAACAATACTGCGTGGAGAATATGATTCTATTATCGGAATCACTTGGTCAAATTTCTCCATATACATGTCTGTCAATTCTGATGAAAGAAGACCGGTTGAATTAATTTCCAATCTTGCGTTCTGCAATATGTCCAGCAGGTATCCCTGAAAGGCATTGTTGTCAAAAAAGCGAAGATACAGATATGCAATGAATTGTGAGAGCAGAGTACCGAACAACACCATCAGTATGTAGTACATCAATGCAATAGTATATGTCACAGGCAGGGCGTCCAATTCTTTATTCCAGAAATTGTAAAATAAAAACCACATGAATGCCGGTAATGCCAATGTCAGAAACAGATACAGAATAAATAACAGAGAGGCACCGGTCTTGAGAGACAGAAGTAGCACAAGATTGCGCCCGGTCAGAAAAAGTCCCAGCCAGGTGCCAAGTATCATAGAAGTCTGTAGTATATTTATTCTCTTTGTTTCAGTTTCTCCCATAGAACCGCAAAGGTATATATTTTTTGGCGAAAAATGCTGTTCTTTAAGGTCCTTTCCAATTTATCTTACAGGACGGATAGAAAGACCATTGTAACGTGAACTGAAATTCCAGTATTTGTCTCCGTTGAAGAAATACAATATGCGTTCATATCCGACAGTGGAAGAGTAGGCGGTTGATGTCATGTAATATCCCCATTCATCAGCTCCGCAAATCATTGTGCCGTCAGCATATCCGTTGGCCGGTAGGAAAATAAAGTTCCTGTTGACTTTCGATTTGACTTTATAGCCGCTTGTTCCGCCGATAGTGGTCCATTCCCAATCGCAATAGCTGATAAGTTCTTCAAACTGGATATATGTCGGTATGTGCCAACCGTCTCCCAATGCTACGTGGGCGGCATCGTATTCGAGAGGCAAACGGTCGCTGCCGGGTATTGAATAATTTCTCAAAGGGTCAAGTTCAGTACCGCAACTTTTCCAATGACGCAAATTTCCGTTAGACTCTTTCAGATAATTGTCCCACCAGAAATCATGTCTGTCGGCAGGCGCATAGCCTTTTGTTTCGCCCCAGGCATAGTATAATCCTTCCTGAAAAGGAGTATTTGCTCCAAGATTGCACGATGCCCATATTGTGCCGCTTGGAAGCCCCAAGTCAACTCCGTCTGTCAGGCGGTCTGTGCAGGCAGACATAAACAGGGTAACTGCAGAAAAGATAAATATTCTGATACTTTTCATATTATTTTGTTTCATACATTTCTTTATAATAATTCTGATAGTCTCCGCTTGTTACATTATCCATCCAAGCCTGGTTGTCCAGATACCATTTTACGGTTTCTTCTATACCTTCCTCAAATTGAAGACTGGGCTCCCAACCAAGTTCGCGCTGTAATTTTGTTGAATCGATTGCATATCTCATATCATGTCCCGCACGGTCTGTCACATATGTAATCAGATCCATGTCTTCTCCAGGCCGTCTTCCAAGAATACTGTCAACAGTGTTGATCAGAACCTTTATCAAATCAATATTCTTCCATTCGTTGAATCCTCCGATATTGTACGTTTCGGCAATAACCCCTTTGTGGAAAATAAGATCAATTGCGCGCGCATGGTCAACAACGTAAAGCCAGTCACGGACATTTTCTCCCTTTCCATATACAGGAAGAGGCTTGCGGTGTACAATATTGTTGATGAAAAGCGGAATCAGTTTTTCAGGGAACTGATACGGACCATAGTTGTTGCTGCAGTTAGTCACAATTACAGGCATTCCGTAAGTGTCGTGAAACGAACGTACAAAGTGGTCACTACTTGCTTTGGAAGCTGAATATGGTGAATGCGGCTGATATTTTCCTGTTTCGGTAAAGAAAGCCGTTCCGTAAGCCATGTGCTTTGATTGGGATGATGCTTTTGTGGTGAAAGGCGGTGTTACTCCGTTGGGGTGCGTCATTTCAAGAGCTCCATACACTTCGTCTGTTGAGATGTGGTAGAAAAGTTTCCCTTCATACTTTTCCGGCAATGATTCCCAATAGAGCTTTGCTGCCTGCAACATACTCAAAGTTCCCATTACATTTGTCTGAGCAAATGTGAAAGGATCCTTGATGCTGCGGTCTACATGACTCTCTGCGGCAAGATGAATGATGCCGTCTGCATGTTGTGTCTTAATCAGTTCATATATTTCCTGAAAGTTGCAGATATCCATTTTTACAAACTGATAATTCGGTTTGTTCTCAATGTCAGAGAGATTTGCAAGATTACCCGCATAGGTCAACTTGTCCAGATTGATAATCTTGTAATCCGGATATTTGTTTACAAAAAGACGGACAACATGGCTACCGATAAAGCCTGCTCCACCTGTTATTATGATTGTTCTTTTGAATTTCATATCAAATTACTGTAGTCTGTCGTAGTCTCTTTTGCCGATAGGAACAGAAAAACCTGTCTGGACATATACTGACGAACTTCCTCCGGGAATAAAATTTTTGTATTTCGGGAAGAAAGGAATTCCTTCCATACCCAAGAAGAAGTTTACTCCGTTTTCAGGTGTGAAATTGATCAGCCAACCATATAAAAGGTTTTTCTGCCATTCAGTAAGTGATAATGAAAAACAGAAATTCCGCTTGGGCTGGACGTTCCAGTTCAGCATAAACATGTTGTCTGCCCGTAAAGGACCATATGCTCCTTTGTAGAGCAATCCGACATGCATTTTATCTTTCAGAAAACTATAGCGTGCCGCAATGGTAAGAGTAGGGCAGGCAAAGCGGAAATCAGATAAGTTTTTTTCAACTTTACCCGGCTTGATTCTGGTAAGTTTATCAAGCTGGTCCTCCAAGTCATCAACAACATGGTCAAATTCATTATCGTCTTCAAAAGACAAATCATTGAAGCCGCTGTACGTTATGTCTCCTTCTGTATATGCACTGATTGACGATTTGAAGAAGGTGCGCAGCAACTGGACATTCTGAAGTGCTATTGAAGCTTCAAGCCCCGGGACTATGTCCTGGAATTTGTATTGTGCACCCAAGTCCATTGCCAAGCCGATACCTGCAATGGCTATATTCTTTGAATTGTCATATCCTATTCCCTTTACATAACCATCTTTGTCGGTTTTGAGATACAGAGCGTTGAAGATGTGTGCGCCTGCGGTTGCTCTGGTGGAAATCTGCCATATCTGGTCAGACATGGTTATGTCCATGTTCTCAACGTTGATGGCGGCATCGTCTGCAATAAACTGCATTTTAAGTTTACCTCCGATACGCAGATTCCCCGGTATTGCAGGCACTTTGAAAGAGTATCCGCCGGCCAGTTCAAACATACTGTATTGATAAACCTGAAGGCCATTTATGTGATAAGTCGTATTGCTGCTACCCATACCTTCTTTCAGAAAATGGAACAATTCGTATGGAATATTTGCGTCAACATGAACCTTGACACCAAGATCTACTGTCAGAAAACCTGTTTTCCCGATATTGATTCCAACATTTGCAATGTTATAACCAAAGTCAACGTTTACATAACTTGATTCTGAAAAACGGCGTAATGCCTGTTTTACACTGACATCAGGATGCATGAAAGATCCTAATTGTCCGTTAGGCAGCTTGTGTATGAAATTGTCAAACCCAAGGTTTGTTGAAACCCCAAAATTGAGATTTGAGAACAGAAAACCGACGTATGCCTGATCTGACGCAAGTGCCGGATTGAGTTGGTGGGCGTATTTGTAGTTGTCTGCAAAATAACCTGACATCAGACTTTGCGCAGGTACTGAAATGCAGACTGACAACATCAATAATGATAAAATATATTTAATATTCTTCATAGCAGCAGGTGTTTAAAAGTCAGTGTCGCTTAAAATAATACCGCCTGATACAAGCAAACTCATTTTAGCTTGCAGATATGTATCAGTGTAAATTGCCGCATTTCCGTTAGGAGCAGTTGCTGTAATATTGAAGATTACTCCAGTCAGATAGTCAACACTCTTCTGCGGATCGGAAATCTCAATATCCAGATGTGTGATTTTTTCCTTTTGTCTGTCACCGGCCAGAATAATCTGTTGCGGTATCTGAATTTTGTCGGCATAATTTCCATCCTGATCAAGAAATGCAATGTCCAACTTGACATCAAGAGGCATGGTCGAAGCGATGTCTGCTATCAGATGCAGTCTGTTGTCCTGGAAAATTTCCATAAGTTTATCTTCCATGTCTTCAATTTTCATTGTGTCCTTGTAACTGACACAAAGGTCTTTTCCGAATGCAAGAGGAACTTTTACGTTGCAATTTATATTTGCAATAACTGGTTTGGAACAATCTATGTAGTGTTGGCCTTCCTGTATTGCACTCATTGAATATTCAACCTTGAATTTATCAGGAATTGTTCTTACAATAGGAGACAAATCTTTCAGTATGTTTATGTCTGCATATTCCCATGCTGTTTTGCCAAGGTGAACAACTGTTTCAGTTGAATCTTTCTGACGTTCCGCTGCTGGCAGTTCCATGGTGAAATCAACAACGTTGTTATTCAGTACCTGATCATTGATGTACGGAGCTATGTTCATGTCAGCTTTGACAGGAATACAAATGTTTGATGTATATTCAAAGTCTATAATAGGACTTACATCGAATACGTTCTGCGGATCGCGCAACTCGTTTGGAATGTCCGTCAGTTCAATTTCCGAACTTTGCGGTGCGTCCGTTGAATATTCTATAAGTCCATAAATCTCTTTCAGAACGGCATCTGAAACAGTAACCGTTACATCTCCATATATTGTAAGATTGTTTGCTGTTTCGTAACTTACCTGGGCATCAAGATATTTAATTTCTACATTAACTCCAACGCTGTCTTTAATAATCAGAGGCTTTGAAATTGTTTCATTTTCAAACCGTAATCCGCGAACATTGAGCGCAGGGCTTATTTCAAACGGAACACCTTTGGAAATTTTCTGATTGTTCAGAACTAATTTGTTGTCTGTTATGCGGTTGTCGTCAAAAATATACCGCTCTGGGAATTCAATGCACAGATTCATTATAGGATCTGTTCCTACATTGGGCATTTGCTGCATGTTTACAGAGCAGGCTATTTTTGCTCCATTTTCAAATATAACAGAGTCAAGAGCATTGATATATCCGGTTACCTGATCATCTACTGCAATTTCAATGAAAGACCCCTGATTTACGGTGAAATCTATTGAACCCACAGAAATTGTTTGTCCGGGTTCAATTCCCGGTATAGGCTGCTGTGTACACTCAACCGGTACAATTACAGGTTCTTCCATACCTATAGTGCGTTCTTCAATGGAGAATTCAGGAAACTCTCCTTTTGAGTCAAAACGTTGTTGGAACTCTATACAGTAGGTGCTATCCGCATAACTGACCAGATGTCCGCCGCCTTCGCTTGCAAAGTTCTCAATGAAAAGTTTTGTTGTGCTTCCGACCGGAATTTCAAGTGAATCTCCACCAATTGCAATAGTCCCGTCAAAATTGTCAAAATCAATGTTCTCCATCCCGCAGGAGCATATCAGCATGGCGGAGATGGCAGTTATGGAACTGACAAGAATACTTGTGTGTTTCATATTCTACTTTATTTAAATTCCCAATATTTGAATTGCATCAGACCTGTTGTTTTAGTCGGATTGAATGCCTGTCCGTCTTCCTGACCGCGGAATACAAAGTACAGGTCATGAACACCTTTCGCTCCTTTTACCTTGCAGGTATATTCTGTAAATTCTGCACCTGTTATATCCGGTGAAAGTGTGCCGACAAGTGCTCCATCCTTTGAATCAAGACGGATTTCTATACTGCAATCAGCGTTTTCAATATTGGCAAGGCTGGCCGTGAAGGTCTTTGCTCCTTTTTTGCCAAAATCAACCTGACGCAGGCTGATATAATCCCCATTGTCAATTCCGGTTACATAAATTCCGTCTTTTTCGTTCTGGCGTGATACCATGCGGTATCCCCATGCCATAGTTGTAGCTTTTACACGTTGGAACGGATCGAAACTTTTGATAGGTTTGATTTCAGTATCCAACCAGTATGGAACAGTCTCTATAGTACCGTCACCAAGATACAGCATTTCTGCTGCAGCTACAGAACGGCGTTCGCAGTGGCGGAATTCGGTGCCAGCTGTTTCGTAATCTTCTTTGAGCAGATCATAACTCTGTCCGAATACATATGCATTTCCCTTATACTCAACAATACCCGGGTGGTTTCCGCGGTCACGCTGTGTAGGTTCCATTATGTATCCTTTGAATTCCCATGGTCCCATAGGAGAATTAGCCATTGCGTATCCCAGACCTTCAGGACAACATGTCGATGCAAACGCCATGTAATAATGTCCGTTGCGTTTGTAGGTCCAAGGACCCTCCTGATAATGCGCGGGCGCATCCAGTTTTACTATCGGACCGCTTGTGCTGATCATGTCCTTGTTCAGTTTTACGCAGTAGACGTTAGGATTACCCCATGTCATATATGCCTGACCGTCAGTATCAATAAGAATAGTGGGGTCAATATCTTCCCAATGCTCCTTCTGCCATACCAAAGGTTCACCCAGCGGATCTTTGAACGGACCGTATGGAGAGTCTGATACAAGCACGCCGATGCCATGTCCGTGCAGAGGGCAATACATATAGTATTTCCCATTTCTTGTGACAACCTGTTGAGCCCATGCACCGTTGTCACGTGAACGCCATGCAAATTCCTTCAATTCTGCAACAACACCGTGTTCGGTAAAATTTACCATATCGGTGGTTGTATAGAGAATCCAGTTAAGCATTTTGAAATCATATCCACGTGCATCATCTTCATCGTGGGATGTGTATATGAATATGGTGTCATTAAAAATGACAGGACTGGGGTCGGCAGTATATTTAAGTTGGAATACCGGTTTTCCTGCAAAACTTTCTGCAATTACAGAAAGAATTAATAATGCTGAAACAAAGACTTTTCTCATATCGTTTTGGTGTTTTATTATTTAATGACAGCAACAAAGCCTCCGCGTGGCAACGTCTTTATGGCTCTGTCAAGTTCCTGACGGCTGATGCGTTCCGGATTACTGATCACAAAACCTTTGCCATCTTCTCTATCGGTAATAAACTGAATGGTATTACCGAAATGTTCAATCTCATCCAAATCCAGATCAAGGTTACGTGGGGCATCAGTTCCGTTTATGCCTCCAATGTACCATACCTTTCCTTTGCGGCGGGCCATAACAACATCTTCTCCCGGGTATCCGGAAACAAGTTTGGTGTCATCCCATGCTGTAGGCAACTCGGTTAACAGCTGACGGATTTCCTGCGGCATTTCATAATAGGCCGAAGGTCTGTCGGGACGATGTTGAAGACCTGATTCAAATATTACCATAAGTGCCAGCTCATGAGCGTGGGTGGTGATGTGCGGATTCTGTGAATCTGTAAAGGTTCCTGGTGTATAGTCCATTGAACCGATTACGTTGCGTGTGAACGGGAGTGTGGCATTGTGTGCAGCCGCTTTGTTGGTCAGCGTACGGTTGTTATTGTACCATTCAGCTCCATATACGGCTTCAAATGTCATCAGATTGGGATATGTGCGCTGCCATCCGCGTGGAATTGTACCGCCATGGAAGTTTGCCATAAGTTTGGCATCGGCGGCATCTTCAATCAGATCAAGATAATAATTCATTGTTTCCATATTGTCAGGACGGAAAAAGTCAATCTTGACACCTGCTCCGCCGTTTGCTTTCAACCATGCAAATTCTTTTACCCTGTCTTCCTTTTTATTAAGGCTGTACCATGGAGTGGGGGCTCCTGAGTTAGGCCCGGCCCAATTGGTTCCTGAATTATACCATAACAAAGGTTTGATGTCATTGTCAACGGCATATTTAAGGGCCTGTTCAATATTACCTCCACGCATGACATCCCATTCGGCATCAATCAGCATGTATGGCCACTGCATATACTTTGCCAGATCAATGTATTCCTTGATAATACTGTATTCCTGTGAACCGTGGTTGTATGCCCAATATATCCATGATACGTTTCCTGGCTGAATCCATTCTGTGTCAGATATTGTAGACGGGTCTGCAAGGTCTGTAACCAGAGTTGATTCAACAATGTCATCCAATTCTCCGACAATGAACAGACGCCATGGTGATTGCCAGTTATTTTCAACAGGCTGGTCCTGACTGAAAAGTGTCAACTGGTACAACTGACTTTGTTTGGAATTGTCAAGATATGAACCGCAGTGGTTGCGGCGCATGTTTGATTCCGTAATAAGCATAAACAGTTCATCATCGGATGCAGCCTGCACCAGTGCCGGATAACTCCATTTGTTGCGGTCGCGCCAACCATGTGAAGCACCGTCCGTAGCCAGCGGAAAAAATTCTTCATATCCGCCACCTACATGCGGCTGTATCCACCGTTTTGTACCATCTTTTATTGGGTATGCAGTGTTTTCTGAAAGGATTATTTCACCTTCTTCAGCAGCCGGAATCCGGTAACTGAAGGCGATGCCGTCATTGTAAATGCGGAATATTACATCCAATTGTGCTCCGGCCGGGTTCTTGAATGAGTAGACACGCTCATGTCCAAGATTGGAACATTGACTGCGTTTACCGGTGAGCATTGTATAATTGTGACGGACTGTTTTGATAGGTCCAACGTTGATGGGCTTGAGCTGGCTGTAGTAATCCTGTTTATTTGTAACTATTCCCAATTCAATGCCATCCATCAAAAGTTTTCCGTCCACATGCAGAGAACAGTACAGATTTCCGTATTCAGACTGGCCTTCGGAAAAGAGAGTAGTGACTTTCACGCTTACATCACCGTTCGGAGATGTGAAATTAGTAACAGAAGGAACCTCGCTACCGCATCCTGCAACAATTGACATAACGGATAGCAGTATTGCCGATTTATTCAGATATTTAAGCATAATGGGCTGAACTGATGTGTTTTATAAAGTTAATAATCTTATTTCCCGGCTTTCAGACCTTTGATTACAGCATTGGTAAAGCCTGCCTCTTCCATTGCATTCAAACCTTTGATGGTAATACCGCCCGGAGTTGTAACCTTGTCAACCTCCTGTTCCGGGTGGGAATTGTGGGCAAGCATAAGATCAACGGCTCCTTTCATTGTCTGCAGAACGATACGCTGGGCATCTTTCGGGTAAAATCCCATTTCTACACCGCCTTCAACCTGTGCGCGGATATAGCGGAAGACGTAAGCTATTCCGCATGACGACAGAGCTGTACCGGCACTCATGAGACGTTCCTCAGTATGCATGGCGTAACCCATTTGGGAAAACAGGTCCTGTACTGTATCTATGGATTTCTGTGATGCATTTTTTGTGCAATAGAAAAACATGCCGCTGCCTACTTCAACGGCAATGTTCGGGATAAGGTAAAACAGTTCAGGTGTTTTACCGTCTTTATTGAATATGCGGTCCAGTTCATCAAGACCTTTGCCGGCTGCTATTGAAATTATTGTCTGTTTTGTATAATCCAGGCAGTCCTTGACCTCTGCCACTGCGTTTTCAAGTATCCATGGCTTTACGGCAAATATTACAATGTCAGCTCCTTTGACGGCAGCTTTGTTGTCCTGAGTGATGTTTACGTTGTAGCCTTCTTTTGCAAAACTGCTCAGAGTTTGCTCAGAACGGTCTGCACATGTGATATCTTCAGCTTTCAATGCACCGCTTTGAACGAATCCTTTTGCCAATGAGCCTCCCATGTTTCCGGCTCCTATCAATGTAAGTTTCATACTTTCCGTTTGTTTATATATTTTAACAAACAAAGGTATTATTTTAGTTTTTTATATGCAAGAATAGGGCGTTTTTTGTTTGGAATAATTTCTTATTATGAATAAAAATGTCTAAATTTGCGTGATTTTTACGAATTTGAGTATAAAAGGTATATTAATTTGAATAATTATACAATTTGATATGGAATATTTAGATACAGGCTTGAAATTACTGGTAATTGGTATGGTTACCGTAATGATTGTGTTGCTTATTGTAATCTGGTTGGGTAAAGGTATTATTGCTGTTGCCAATAAATTTCCTGAAGTTCAGGCTCAGAAGCCTGTCTCCAAGCAGAATGCGCAGGTTGATGCCAAAACAAGAAAAGTTCTTGATGCTGCTGTTTCTCAGATTACCGGCGGAAAAGGACACATAACAGATATCACAGTGAAATAAGAATTTAATTATATATGAAGAGACAAGTTAAATTTAGTTTGGTTTTTAGGGATATGTGGCAGTCCTCTGGTAAATATGTGCCACGTGTTGATCAGTTGACTGCAATTGCTCCTCTTATTGTTGAAATGGGTTGCTTTGCACGTGTGGAAACTAACGGCGGTGGATTTGAACAGGTTAATCTTCTTTTCGGAGAGAACCCGAATAAAGCAGTTCGTGAATGGACAAAACCGTTCCACGATGCAGGCATTCAGACACATATGCTGGACCGTGGTCTGAACGGTATACGTATGAGCCCTGTTCCTGCAGATGTGCGCCAGTTGTTTTACAAAGTCAAGAAGGCTCAGGGTACTGATATTACCCGTACATTCTGCGGATTGAACGATACACGCAATATTATACCTTCAATAGGTTATGCTCACCAGGCAGGAATGATTTCCCAGTGTTCTCTCTGTATTACATATTCTCCGATTCATACCGTTGAATATTATGTAAATATGGCAAAGACACTGATTGATGCCGGCGCAGATGAAATCTGTCTGAAAGATATGGCAGGTATCGGCCGTCCGGTTTCTTTGGGCAAAATTGTTGAAGGAATCAAGGCTTACAAAAAGGATATTGTCATTCAGTATCACAGCCATGCCGGTCCTGGCTTTGCCATGGCATCGGTTCTGGAGGTTTGTAAAGCAGGTTGTGATTATGTTGATGTTGGTATGGAACCTCTTTCATGGGGTACAGGCCATGTTGACGTTCTTGCAGTACAGGCTATGCTGAAGGATGCCGGTTTTGATGTTCCTGAAATCAATATGAGCGCATACATGAAGGCTCGTACAATGATCCAGAGCTTTATGGACGATTTCCTGGGATACTATATTCCTAACCGTAACCGTTATATGAACTCTCTTCTTATTGCTCCGGGTCTTCCCGGCGGTATGATGGGTTCTCTTATGACTGACCTTGAAACTAACCTGGAGGGTCTGAACCGTTACAAGGAAAAACATGGTCAGCCACTCATGACTCAGGATGAACTTCTCATCAAACTGTTTGACGAGGTTACATACGTTTGGCCTAAGGTAGGATATCCATGTCTGGTTACTCCGTTCAGCCAGTATGTCAAGAATCTTGCTCTTATGAATGTAATCCAGATGGAGAAGGGTAAGGAACGCTGGTCTATGATTGCTGATGATATCTGGGATATGATTCTTGGCAAATCCGGTCAGCTGCCTGGTCCTGTTGCAGACGAAATCAAGGCACTTGCCAAAGAACAGGGCCGTGAGTTCGTGACTGCCAATCCGCAGGACAACTATCCTGATGCTTTGGATACATTCCGTGCAAAGATGAAAGAAAACGGCTGGGAATGCGGTCAGGACGATGAGGAACTGTTTGAATATGCAATGCACCCATCACAGTACGAGGCATACCGCAGCGGTAAGGCAAAAGCCGATTTTGAGGCAGACCTTGCAAAACGTAAGGCTGAAAAGAATGCTCCAAAGGGCGATGCCCAGCCATCAGTTCTTACTCTTACTGTTGACGGCGTTTCTTATAAGGTTGATGTTGCTTATGGCGATGCTCCTGCCAAGGCTGTTGCCGCTGCTGCAACTGCTGCCGCAGCTCCGGTTGCAGGTGGTGCCCTCAAAGAGGTTCAGGCTCCGCTTGAAGGTAAGTTCTTCCTTGTGAAATCTGCTGGTGAAACACCAATCAAAGTTGGTGATTCTGTTAAGAAGGGTGATGTTATCTGCTACATTGAGGCTATGAAGACCTACAATGCTATCAAGTGTGAGTTTGATGGAACAGTTGCTGAAATCTGTGTTGCTTCAGGTGACAGCGTTTATGAAGAGGATGTTCTGATTAAGATTCAGTAATACGCAGATATTTGCATTATGAAAGAGACTTTACAGAATTTATATGATATGACCGCCATCAGCAATATTGTTGATGAACCCGGTTTTTTGGTTATGTATCTGCTTGCCTTTGTACTTCTGTACTTGGGCATAAAGAAACATTATGAGCCACTGCTGCTTGTTCCTATTGCATTCGGCGTTCTGATAGCAAACTTCCCTGGTGGTGAAATGGGTGTTATTCAGGCCAATTCAGAGGGTATGGTAGAGGTTAACGGTGTTCTTAAGAATATATACGAAATGTCATTGCCGGAGATTGCACATGATCTTGGTCTGATGAACTTTTTGTATTACGGACTTATCAAATCAGGTCTTCTGCCGCCTGTTATCTTTATGGGTGTTGGTGCACTGACCGATTTTGGTCCTATGCTGCGCAACCTTAAGCTTTCTATCTTTGGTGGTGCTGCCCAGCTTGGTATTTTTGCAGTACTGTTTGCTGCATTGCTGCTTGGTTTTACTCCGAAAGAGGCTGCAAGTCTTGGTATTATTGGTGGTGCTGATGGCCCTACATCAATCTTTACAACAATCAAGCTTGCTCCGCACATGCTTGGCCCTATTGCTATTGCAGCTTATTCATACATGGCTCTTGTTCCTGTAATCATACCATTGGTAGTCAAACTATGGTGTTCCGAGAAGGAACTCAAGATCAATATGAAAGAAGAGGAAAAGAAATCCGGTAAGACTGTTGTTATCAAGAATATGCGTCTTGCAAAGATTATATTCCCTATAGCAGTTACAACAGTTGTAGCAGTATTGGTACCGACAGCAGTTCCGTTGGTAGGTATGCTTATGTTCGGTAACCTTGTAAAGGAAATAGGTTCAGATACTTCACGTCTGTTCGATGCTGCCAGCAACGGTATTATGAATGCTGCTACAGTATTCCTTGGCCTTTGCGTTGGTGCAACAATGACAGTTGAGGCATTCCTTAACCTCAAAACTATTGGTATTCTTGCAGGTGGTTTCCTTGCATTCTGCCTTTCAATCAGCGGTGGTATCTGGATGGTTAAACTGTTCAATCTGTTCAGCAAACAGAAGATTAATCCTCTTGTTGGTGCAACAGGTCTGAGTGCTGTTCCTATGGCAAGCCGTGTTGCCAACGAGATTGCTCTCAAGTACGATAGCAAGAACTTTATTCTTAACTACTGTATGGCAAGTAATATATCGGGCGTTATTGGCAGTGCTGTAGCAGCCGGTATTCTGATTGCTTTCTTAGGATAAAGATCTGATCCATTGATAAAAAAATAGGCCGTGAGGCCTATTTTTTTTATCGTTATTTTTCGTTCTGTTTGTCAACTAACAGGCAGAAACCATATCCGAAAATCAGGTAGCCTACATTGACAATAGTAGTACCTTCGTTCTGGCCCCATAGGAATGGCCAGTCATCAAAATTCTCAAAATGGTCAGGATTACGGAACAGTACGCCCGGCGCTACATTTCCAGGAATGAATGAAAAGTCTGCGCGGTTGTTGCCGTAGAAGACCTGTTTAGGATGTGTGGCTCCTAATGTGGCAACAAAGCTGTAATTGTGATACGGGTGGCATCCATACAACCAGCTTGCTGTTTTATATGCATATTCCGGTCCGATAATATCCGGAAAGTAAAGTGATGCAAAAACAACAATGGTTCCAAAACTAATTATGTCACCGTTCCCAGCCCAATTGCTGCGTCCGATAGGAACTCCATAAGGGTTTTCCTTGTCAAAACTGTCAAGATATTCTTTGTACTTGACAATGTAGGGCTTTAGCTTTTCTGAATATTCATCGCCCATATACGGTACAGCTTCCAATGCTGTCATGATTGAACTGTTTGTCCTTTTTTCAAGAGCTTCCCAGATATTATTCATGAACTCCTGACGATATTGTTCCTGACCGGTAGCAATATACAGTTGCAGATAAGAGGTGATGTCACTGCTTACTTTTCCTTTTTTCTGAGCAATCAGTTTTTCTGCATTTGAACGCAGGCGTTCGGATTCACGTAATAAACGTTTGACCAGTTCCGGATTGAAATTTCTCAAGGCGCGTGCCGCACTTAAAAATACGTTTGCTGCATTGATGTCAACATAAGGATTGCGGTCTGTAAATGCCCACATATCGTCAGGAACACCGCTGGAAAGTCCGTCTTTTGAAATTTCGTAGGGCTTCAGGTTGGGATCGTATGCACGTCCGTCAGTGATGGCGGCGGCATCGCCCAGATGGTGATAGTTGTCAAGAACGGAGTTTGAAAGCGCCTGAGACATGTGTCCTATCTGTTCTGATTGAGCCAGAAGGTTCAATACGCCATGTTCTATATACTGCAGTATGTCAGGTATGCCGTCTGGACGATGTATGTCAACGTAACGTTGCTGTTCATTGACGTATGTATAGTCACGCATAGGTTCAAAGAATTCCCACAGACGGCACAGAGTCTGTACTACGTTGATGTTGGAACTGGTTTCAATATCAAAATCGCCGGCATCAAAGAATCCTCCGATATTCAGCCCCGGAATAAGTTCTCCGGCTTTATATTTTGTTGCGGTTGTAGAACCCTGGCTGTGCAGGTCAAAGTGTTGTGTATGAGGTGGAGCCTGTCTGTATCCTTCACGGAACGGCTCGCCATGCCAAACCCTGTAAGCTTCGTTGACAGCAATGTGATTCATGTGAACCGGAAGCCAGATATCGCTGGTAGCAGTTGTAATATTGTCGTAGACATTGGTGTCAATGATAAAGTTTTCTGTTTTGAAATCACCATATTGGATATAGAAAATTCCCGGCATGTTAACTGCGGAAAAATCAAACTTTGCATAGTTGTACTTGTAGTACTCGCCCCACATAGTCACTTTGTTTTCATATATGGTCTGCTCTGTACCGTCGTTCATAACCTGAACAATCTGGGCTTTATCAAGCATGATATCATTCTTGTCAAGTTCTATGACTGCAATCTTGGGCTGAGTGGGGTGGTAGCCAACCTGACTGAAACCGATATTCGGTTCTCTTATCCAGTCTTTTATGGAATTGGGTTCAACTATCCAGCTTAATACTTTACCGGTTTGTCCTGAAGGCAGAATGGAGCGTAGTACGTACCATCCATTCTGTGCTATCATACGACCGTCATATAAATATATATTGCTGTTTGAAGATACTTTGATCATTCTTTCCGGACATTCAGGTGCCATTATTATTGAATTTCCCGAATCTATAGGAAGTGGCTCAACAAACATGTCTGTACCTCTGTCGTCGTATGTCTTGTATCCGCGGTACTGCTTGATTTTATCACTGTTGGGACGCACCTCAGTCTTTCCGGCAGCATAACGCGGGAAACGACCCGGGTGCCCGTCAAACAGGTATGATTTATTCCAATACTGCGATGGCAGAAATTCCAGATTGAATCCTACTTCACCCTCCAGTTCTACAGGAATGGGTTCATCAAGGTATATGGCAATTTCCACTGCAGGTCCCTTTGACGTTACAACAATTCTTGAATCAAATTCGTAATCGTCATATCTTGTGGCCACTTCTATTTTTCCTTGTTTTTTGTTGACGCTGCGTGAAGTGAGTTTTGGAACAAGGTCCCATTGTTCAGGAGTTGTGTTCAGACGAACAGCTCCACCCTGAATGGTACGCACTCCGTGGTGTATAATCTCTATACCGGCATCTTTTTCATCGTTGTAATCTCCGGTGAATGTATTGCTGAAAACAAGAATATTAACGCCGCGACGCTCAAAGTAGTCCAAATCACTTACAACAAGACCCGGATCAGGCTGCTTGCGGCAACTTGTAACAGCAGCAATTGTGGCAATGACCAGTAAAGAGAAAACTGTTCTTTTCATTTTACGACAGATTTTTTTATCATCAACATTCACAAAGTTAACAATAATTTTTTCAGAGCAATTTTTTTTGCAAAAAAAAACGTCCACCCTTAAAGGACGGACGTTTTTTATATGATTGATTACGCTGATATTACTTGGCAGCGGAAATACGTGTCATGTATTTTTCTGCGATGTATGCAGATTCTGAAGTGGAGTAGTCTTCTGATACTTTTTTATACAACTGGAATGCTTTTTCTGAATTTCCTGTATTCTCGTAAATCAAACCAGCCTGTACATAATAGTAAGGTGTCATAAGATTGTCATCGGCCTGTTTTGCAGCAGCAATGAATGTGCTGGCAGCTTTTTCTGTCTGATCTGTATTGGCATAGCAGTTTGCAAGTGCGCCAAGAACTGCAGGTGCAATTATATGGTCATTTGCTTTGAATTTGTTAAGGTATTCAATTGCAGCATCACAACTGTCCAGTTGTGCAAGGCAAAGACCTGCATATGCATTTGCAAGATTGCCTGATTTTGTGTTCTTATATAACTTTGCTACTTCAATAAAACCCATGTAGCCTGCTTCATCACCGTTAAGTGCTGTAAGGAAATCGCCCTGCTCAAAAAGTGCCTCACCTGGGAAGAGTGCTTCAGCGGCTTTTTCGTTGCGTGGGTCAACAATACCTTTCTTTATTCCGAAAATTCCAACAATAATTAATATTACTACAACAATTCCTATGATAATTCCGGTTTTGTTGTTTGTGAAAAACAACTCTGTGCGTGACAAAGCCTCGCCCAAGTTTGCCTGCTCTGCAGTTTTCTGATTCTGATTAGCCATATTATTTGTTATATTTTTTCAGTTGATAAAATGCGACTGCAAAACTACTCTTTTTTTTGTAATTGTTGAAATTTTTAGTTACTATTGTTGATATTTTTTGCAGAAAAAATGCGTGGACATTAGAAAAGTCCAATTATCTTAGCTGAAAATTTACAAAATGATACTTGAAAACCTTTCAATAATAGGATATAGGAATATTGCTCAGGCCAACGTTGACTTTTGTCCTAAAATAAATACTTTCGTAGGACTGAATGGAGTAGGTAAAACGTCATTTCTTGATGCAATTTACTATTTGTCCTTTTGTAAGAGTTCTCTTGGTGTTGCCGATTCTGTTCTGACAGGGCACGGATCAGAAGGTTTTATGCTGCAGGGTGTTTACCGTGAGCCGTCCGCCGACAATACGTTACCTACCATTGTGTCGGCAGGTTATCAGTTGAACAAACGCAAGCATTTCAGTTTCAACAAAAAGGAATACAGCCGTTATTCGGATCATATAGGAGTAATCCCATTGGTTATTTCCAGTCCATATGATCTTGAACTGATTTCCGGAGTCAGTGCCGAACGTCGTCGGTTTATGGATATGGTTATAAGCCAGTATGATAAGGAGTATCTGACCCAGCTGATATATTACAATCGTGCATTGGAACAGCGTAATGCCTTGCTCAAGAGTCAGAGCGGGTCTCAGGACCTGTTTTGTGCTGTAGAATGCAATATGGACAGTTCTGCAAACATCATTTTTGAAAAACGCAGGTCGTTCTGTGAAAAACTCTCTCCGCTCTTTAACGAGTATTATCAGGCAATTGGTACAGATAGGGAGAAAGTGAATATAAAATATGTATCCTCTCTGGAAACAGAACCGTTGCAGAGTCTTCTTGAACGGAATCGCCAGAAGGATCTGATTTTGGGATATTCTACAGCAGGTGTCCATCGTGATGACATTGATATGACCCTGGACGGTTTCCCCATTCGTAAGGAGGCATCGCAAGGACAGATAAAAAGTTACCTTACAGCCTTGCGCTTTGCCCAGTTCAAGTTACTGCGTTCTCTTTGCAATACCATACCTATTCTGTTGTTGGACGATTTGTTTGACAAACTTGACGAAAATCGTGTAAACAACATTCTGTCTCTTGTAGCCGGAGATGATTTCGGACAGACTTTTATTACCGATGCCACGCCTGATCGCCTTGGTTCTATGCTGGAACAGCACAGCAATGGTACTCATAAGGTGTTTAATGTAAAAAATGGGGCAGTACAATGAAGCGTTCTTATTCAGAAAGTATAGATACCGTAATTGGAAACTGGTTGCGCGAGCAGGGGTTGGAAACTCCTCTCAATCAATACCGGCTGATCAATGCATGGCCGCAGGTGGTGGGGAATTATTTTGCCAAGTACACCCATGACCTGAATATTTACAATCAGGTACTGTTTGTAAAAGTAAGCAGTTCAGCCGTCCGTACTGAATTGTCTATGCGCAAGGAACAAATAAAAGAGCACCTGAACAAAATTGCAGGTGCTCAAGTTATTGCTGATATTGTGTTCCGATAGAATGTTATTCGGCTGACAGTATCTCTACCGCTTTAAGTACCGTATTGTCCTCACGGTTAACAAATTCTGCGTAATTGTCCATCTCCAGAACATCATAGATAATGTTTGCCAGAACAAGACGCTCTATCTGATTGTCAATCTCCTGAGGAATGTTGCTTTTCCCGCGTTTTACATCTTTCTGTTCGGCAAATTCGGTGAATTTGTCAAGTATATTATTTTCTTTCAGATAGAATACAAGCGCATCGGTACTCTTGAATTCAGATAACTTTGCACGGTTTTTGTCAACATATTTGAATGCAAAGTCATTTGTCAGGCTTGCACGGACTATTCTGGAATAGTATTCATTATACGGAATGGTATCTTGTGCAACAAAGAAATCCGGCATAATTCCTCCTCCTCCGTAAACTGTGCGACCACTGACAGTCTTGTATACAGCTGATGTGTCAAGTTTAATACTGTCTTCTTTGAAAAATTCTCCACGCTCATATCTGTAGAGAATATCTTTTTCATATTCCAGTTCTCCGTTTTCGTAAGGTTTCTGAATGCAGCGACCTGATGGAGTGTGGTATCTGGCAATGGTAAGACGGATACTTGAACCGTCAGAGAAATCTATTGATTGCTGTACAAGTCCTTTACCGAAAGAGCGGCGTCCTACAATAAATGCACGGTCGTTGTCCTGCATTGCACCACTGAAAATCTCACTGGCAGATGCTGTGCCTTCGTTGATAAGAATAACAATGGGCAGATTCTTGAAGTGTCCGCGTCCATCGGCTTTCTGAATCTCTTTGGGCGAGTGTACACCTTCTGTGTATACAATTGTTCTGCCTTTTGCAAGAAATTCGTTGCAGATCTGTATTGCGGCACCAAGGTAACCTCCTACATTGTCACGTAAGTCAATAACCAGTTTTTCACATCCCTGAGCCTTCAACTCACTGATTTTGGACATCATTTCCGAATATGTGGTTTCTCCGAACAGGGTCAGTCTGATGTAGCCTATGTTGTTTTCCATCATGTATGCAGCATCAACACTGCGCACAGGAATAGGGCCGCGTTCAATGTCAAATGAAATCAGAGAGTCACATTCTGCACGTTTTATACCTACTACAACATGGCTCCCGGTAGGTCCTTTAAGCATCTTGACAGCTTTGTCACTGTTGATTTTTTTTCCTACATAGACGGAATCGTCAATTGTTACAATGCGGTCACCTGCAAATATTCCAACCTTTTCTGATGGTCCTCCGTGTATGACATTGTTTACATGTATGGTGTCCTCACGTATTGTGAATTGAATGCCGATGCCGGAAAAACTGCCATGAAGTTCGTCGTTGCTCTGTTGGGTCTCTTCTACAGGATAATATGCGGAATGCGGATCAAGATGAGCCATTATTTCGGGTAAAACGGATTCTGCAAGAGTATCCATGTCTATGGAATCGACGTATAGCTGATCAATGGCGTTCATAAGTTTTACAACTTTGCCGTTCATTGCAGATTCCACGGTGTTTCTGTATATGTTAACCGTCTGGGCGCATTTTTTCAATGCTGCAATCTGACCTATTTTATAGAAAACAAACAGTGCAACAATCAAAATGGCTGCACCTCCCAAATTTTTCCCGATTTTATTCATTTATCTTGTTATTGGATTTTGGATAAATCAAGGAACTCGCATTCTATTCCGGCTTGTTCCAGTAATTCCAAACCATCTCTCAATCTGTATTCTTCAGTATAGACAACTCTTTTTATTCCAGCCTGTATTATCAGTTTGGCACATTCAATGCAGGGGGATGCTGTCACATACATTGTGGAGCCTGTGCTGATGGCAGAGGATTTGGCCAGCTTTGTGATAGCATTCGCTTCCGCATGGAGAACATAAGGCTTGGATACGTTGTTTTCGTCTTCACAGGTGTTGTCAAAGCCATGGGGTGTTCCATTGTAACCATCGGAAATGATAGCGTTGTCTTTTACAACCAGTGCACCTACCTGACGGCGTTTGCAATATGAGTTTTCAGCCCACACCAATGCCATTCGTGCATATCTGATATCTCTTTCCTTTTGTCTTTTAGCGTCCATATTCACACAATTCCAATGACGGAATAACTATTTCACTGCGTTTCAGAATAAACAGGCCGTCAGTTTCAAGGCGGTTCAGTTCCTTTGATATGTTCAGACGTGTCTCGCCAAGAATCTTGGCAAGAGTTTCCATTCTGATTTTAAGGTGGCGTTCACCGATATGAGTTTCTGACAGGTTGCGGATGAGCATTATAATACGGTCTCGCAGTGATGAACTGGTGATACACCAGCGTGATGCCTGCATGTCCTGAACTTTTTTGCTCAGTATGTTGAGCAGATTCATGCGGAATATATCATACTTCTTGAGTTCCGAATACATGTGTATCTTTTCAATTATGAAGAGATTTGCCGATGTCTTTGCAGCATAGGAGTGAGTGTTCTTGTTAACTGCTCCGAACAATGAATAGGGCTCAATCAGAAATGGCGCATTAATTGTTTCAATCAATTTGAAAGGCTCTGTTGTACCTGATTTGGTGGCAGTAATGCTACCGGAAATCAACAGAACAAATGAACTGCATATTGAACCTTCCTCTATGAAGGTCTCTCCCGCATTGATTGTCTTGAATTCAAATGGAACTTTTTTAAGTACATCGGAGAGTTCGTCAGTACTCATTCCTCTGAACAGCGGCAGCTGTAGGAGAGTTTCATACATTGTCGTTTGCATCTTTGTCAGATTTTGGTTCTTCTTTCTTTGTTGCCAGGTATTCAGGCAGATTCAAACCTGCCATATTGAACAGGTCAGACATTGGCGGTATTGATTTCATCAAGCCTGACAGAAAATTTGCTGTGGCACCTTTCCCGTCTGCATTGTTTCCTGAATCCCATACTGTGATATTTCCAAAGTTGATGCCTTTGATTGCTTCAACCTGTGTCTTGACAAGATCCGGCATCTTTTCTGCCATAAGAAGCATGAATGCGGCTTTGGCATCACCTCCAGCGGCATTGACAACCTTGTCATAACCGGCTGCCTGTTTGGTCAATATTTCAAAGTAACCTTTAGCTTCAGCTTCCATTTTTGCGTAGATGGCATCGGCCTGACCTTTGGCGTTTACACGAATCTTTTCGGCATCGGCTTCGGCCTGGATAATAATGCGCTGCTTTTCTACTTCCTGAGCAACAAGTACATCGGCCTGGCGTGTTGAACGCTCACGTTCTGCACGTGCAATTTCGGCATCACGTTCTGCAAGATATGCTTCCTGCATTGCTTTTGCCTGCTGGACTTTTTCAGCAGATACTGCAAGACGCAATGCTTCAGCCTCTTTTTCGCGGCGGTGTGCATCGGAGTTGGCAATGTCAATCTGAGCGGTATTTTCGCCCTGAACAGCAAGTGCATTTGCCTGTGATGTCTTGATACGGGTCTCTTTTACGGCTTCAGCTTTACCTATTTCACCGTTTCTATCCTGCTCAGCTACGCGTACACGGGCTTCGTTGACAGCCTTAGATGCAGCTTCCTTACCAAGGGCGTCAATATAGCCTGATTCATCTTTGATATCTGTAATGTTTACGTTGATAAGGCGTAAACCTATTTTCTTGAGTTCTACCTCTACATTCTTTGAAATGTTCTCAAGGAACGTATCACGGTCTGCATTGATTTCCTCAATGTCCATTGTGGCGATAACCAGACGCAACTGGCCGAACAGAATATCAAGAGCCAGACCTTGTATTTCATCGGCAGTAAGACCCAGCAGACGTTCTGCTGCATTGTTCATGCTTTCCGGTTCAGTGGAGATACCTACTGTGAAACGGCATGGAACATCAACACGGATGTTCTGACGGCTGAGTGCGTTTGTAAGGTTGGCATCAATTGAAATAGGTGTAAGGCTCAGATATTCATAATCCTGTATTACAGGCCATACGAATTTGCCTCCACCATGGATACAACGTGCCGAACCGGCACCTGTTTTACCATATACAACAAGAATTTTGTCTGACGGACAGCGTCTGTACCGACGTAAAAAAGTTGCGAATAATACAACAAATACAACTAAAGCGATAATTATCAGTGTTGCCATGTTTACCATATATATCTATTTTATTGAATGACTTTAACAAGAAGGGTGTCCTGACTGACAATTTGTTCAACATGAACCTTTGAACCTGTAGGAATAACCTGAGGAGCATCGGAAACGGCATCTATTTCGTGCACTGATCCGTGTACGCTTATCTGAACCTTTCCTTTACCGGACAGATTTGCCGGAATTCTGAGATATACCGTGCAGTTTATTCCAAGGCAGTCTTTTATATTGAACGTGTTGTCCTGTGCAAGCTGGCTGATCTGCTTGTATACGAACAGGAACAATGCTATGAATACGAATCCTATTGCGATGCTTACAACCTGCAACAGCCATGTTTGCTGAATGCTGTTGTAAAAAAGCACTCCGGACCATCCGAATCCGATTAGAAAGTTGATAAGGTTTCTGAAAGAGAACAGACCTGAAAAGCCTTCGTCAGCAGCATCAGGAAGAAAGTCGGCATCTGCATCTGTACCAAGGCCGATGAATGCCATTATAGCCTGAATCACAAATATAATGCTGGCAATAATTGCCAATGCCCAATATACTTTCAGCAATGGTGAAAGCGAATTATAAATTTCGGTCATTTTTCTATCATTAGTAGTTGATTACAAGCCACAAATATAGTCATATCTTTTATATAAGAAAAGACGTATAGGGAAAAATTATTTTAATTAAGTTAATACTTGGATTTTGAAGCCGTTTTCTGCACTGAAAAGAGCTTGTTTATAAGATCAGTTCTGCCTATTTTTCTTAATTCCTTCATTATCTGTTCACGGTGTTGCGGGTCGTACCAGAAGAAAAATTCTTTCTGCGCAAGTTTCTGCTCTGCAGTTTGGGCTGTGAATACTTCATTCCCGGTATAGGGATTGAATCCGCTGTAGAAAATCTCTGTACTGAGGGTCATTGGAGTAGGTGTGAAATCCTGCACCTGCTCAAGTTTGAAATTCAGTTTTTTTGTTTCACATGCCAGTAGGGCCATATCCTGTGGAGTGCAACCCGGATGACTGCTTATGAAATACGGAATAAGCTGCTGTTTCAGGCCAGCCTGCGCATTAATGCTGTAAAACAGTTCTGCAAATTTTTTGAACTGGTCAAAGCCAGGTTTGCGCATAATCCCAAGAACGTTTTCCTGAGTGTGTTCAGGAGCAACTTTCAGACGGCCGCTGACATGGTACTGTATGAGTTCGCGTATGTACTGCATTGCAGCCATATTGATTTGTTTGTCTTCTTGCCTGTGCAACAGAATGTCATAGCGGATGCCACTGCCGATAAAACTTTTCTTCACACCGTCAACGGCATCGACAGCATGATACAGTTCCAATAGCGGACGCATGTCGGTATTCAGATTTTTGCATACACTTGGGCATAAGCATGAAGGACGCGCACATTTCCTGCATAACTCTTTGTCTTTGCCACCAAGCGCGTACATGTTGGCTGAAGGTCCTCCAAGATCGGAGATGTAGCCTTTGAAATCAGGCATTTGTGTTATAGCTCTGACTTCTTTTACCACACTTGCTATGCTGCGGCTTGATATCTGTTTACCCTGGTGAGCAGAGATTGTGCAGAAGGCGCAACCTCCAAAACATCCGCGGTGCAGTGTTATTGAATGACGTATCATTTCGTATGCAGGAATACGTTTTCCCTTATAACGGGGGTGGGGCAAACGGGTGTACGGCAAATCATATATGGCGTCAAGTTCCTGTGTTGTAAACGGTGCATAAGACGGATTTATTACAACATAACGGTCTCCTGTCTGTTGAACTATGCGTTTCTGTTCAATTTTGTTGGATTCGGTCTCAATGAACTTGAAGTTCTCTGCTTGTTTTCTGCGACTGTTCAGACAGTCTGAATATGAGTTCAGAACGATGTCACCGTCTGCCTGAGTATAGTTTTGAGTAAGATATCCTATTTGTGGAAGATTCCTGATTTCCTGAAAGCTCTGCATGCTGTTCAGGGCATGGGCAAGGGCCGTTATGGGTTTCTCACCCATCCCATATATCAAAAAATCAGCTTTGCTGTCAATAAGAATACTTGGCAGCAACTTGTTCTGCCAGTAGTCATAATGTGCTAGACGGCGCATGCTGGCTTCGATACCTCCAATGACAACAGGTGTTGTAGGGTATAGTTTTTTGAGTATCTGTGAGTAGACAATGGTGGCATATTCGGGACGTCCGGTGTGTCTTCCGTCAGGTGTATATGCGTCTTCGCTGCGCAAACGGCGGTTTGCAGTGTAACGGTTTACCATTGAGTCCATAGCGCCTGCCGTAACACCGAAAAACAGACGGGGCTGACCAAGCTTTTTGAAGTCGCGCAAATCGTCCTGCCAGTTTGGTTGCGGAATAACTGCCACTTTATAGCCAGCCGCCTGCAATACACGACCTATTACAGCCACACCGAAAGAAGGGTGGTCAACGTAGGCATCGCCGGAAAAAAGAATTATGTCAGGTTGTTGCCAGCCAAGCGCATTGCACTCTTTCAGAGTTGTGGGCAACCAACTTGATTGATTATCCATTGGCGTGTTCTTTGCACCAGTCCTGGTAAAGAACCATAAGGTTTGACAGTCCTATGGCTTTCATGTTTGAATTGTATATAACGTCAATACACAAATCAAGCAGTTCCTTACAGTTTCCCTGTTCTGTTGTCAGAATTGAACGGATATTGAGCTTGAGCTTGTCAAGTACCTGTTCGTCAACTATGCCGGTACTGTCTATCAAAAGGTCAAACAGAGCAAAACGCTGTATGGTCATCAGGTTTTCTTCTGACACTTCAATTTTGCGTGAACCTGATTTGTTAGCCTGGATAATCATTTTCTTATTGTTTTATTTTGAGTCTGCAAGATAGTCAATAATTTTCTTCATGACAAGATTTCTTGATTTTTCTTGAACATTTTCCAGAGGAAAAGCAACGGTCGCAATCCGGTTTGACAAAGAATCTGTATGAAATACTGCGGCGGTCTGGCTGTCTTTGGAAAAATACATTGATCTGTTTCTGGCATCGGCTTCACGGAGCGTGTTGAAAACGGTTGTTGCACATACCTCTTTTGAAGGCCATACCAAAAGATTGAAATTCTTTCCTTGAACTATGTTGACTTTTGAATCCCGGACAACGTAAGAATTGTTGACGGTATCAATACCTATCCTTGTTGCAAGTAATCTGGAGTCTTTGCTGCCAAGAATCTCTTTGCCAATGAATGCACCGCTGATTATGAACTTTGAATCTCCTGTGTCAAGACACCTGTTCAGTGCGTCAACCGTTTCCCGGGTAAACAGAGTATAGTCACATCCTACCAGCCGGTCCCACGGAGTGTACTTCTGAGCTCCACATATGATATCCGTTATGTATAGTGGCTGCGGATTGACTTTTCTTTTTTGAAATGCGGCAATCGATGCCGATACAATATTGTAATCGCCGTGCGCAATAAACATCCTGGCATGAACGGACGGGTAGTCAAAAGTGTTGCCTGCAAAGATTTCTCCGTCCATATCAATGCGGCTGTGACCTATATCCTCCGTTACGGGTCCTGAATCTACAGGTGCTCTTCTATAGTCCATTTGTATGCCGCTCAAAATGCGATTTTGCATATAATCCACTCCCGGATCGGAAAGAATGTCAAAACCAACTATGGAATCGGCACATATCTGCTCCGGACCGGAGAGGCGTGTGAAAGCATTTACAATGAGTATGTTCTTTGCGTCCAGACTGGAACTGATGCGTGCGCATAATACTTCGGATGGGAAACTCTCGCCGCCTTTATTAACCGCTGTTACATAGAAACTGTACAAATGATTCTTTTGTGGGGTAAACGTGTATGTGTTTTTGTTTACAAATGTTCCGTTATCGAAACCTCCATTGTCTTTTTTTGTGTACACAATATAACCTGTCGGAGCGGCTGAAGAGAATATTGTGTCTTTCGCAGGTTGCCAGGAAAGTTCAAGACGTCCCGGTGCAGCATTCTGCATGACCGCAAAATCTGTTACAGGCAGAGGCTGTAATGTATGCTTTTTCCTGCCGGAAAGAAATGATAGGGTGGAGTTGTACAGCGAACGGGCTAATACGAACCTGAATACAGGGTGCTGGGCATAGCGTACATCCCAGAAGTTCTGATGTGAAAATAACTCTACAAGCATTGCCGGAACGTCAGCTTCACGACTTTCGCAATAATCTGCGTCTCTGACACCGCGGTCGCTCCATTGGCGTCCTGTCAGTTTTGTAAGATCTCTTGAAACTCCTTCAGTAACCAGCTTTGCCAGTTTTTCGGCTTTGTTGCGTTTTTCTCCGTTAGCCAGATCTTTTGGGTTGTAGCTTGTTGAAACAATACCGAGTGTTCCGATTAATGAATCTGATTTACGGGCGCCGGCATCGGTGTGCAGACTGATCATCATATCAACCGGAATATTGTTCTTGTACAGATAGTTTGTCATTAAGGGGCGCGACCAGATGTCATTACGGTACTCCTCTTTTTTTGTAGGGTAATGCATGACAACAGAATCAGGTGCCAGATTACGTTGGGCATTGTACAAAGCGCAATAATAATAGTTGGCATATCCCTTGGAAAAACCTCCTCCGATACGGACATTGCCGGCAATTACAGATCCCTTGTCTTTTGATCGGTTGGAGAGAATTACCTGACAATGTTCTTTGTCATTTCCGAATTGAAATGTCCCAAGATATACCCATATGCCGCTACCTATACTTTGGTTGACAATGAACTTTGTTTTGCCGCCTGCGTGACAGACAGTGTATTCGGCATGCTGGATGCTGGCGGCAACTTTAGGATACTGAACATAAACTGCACCGTATTCTCCATACACTTTTTTATTGAACCATGTAAAATATTCAATTTTTGAAGAATCGGTTGTTGTGGGGGCAAGATATACCGGATAGCCGTCAATAATATCTTTTGTCCAACCGTATCCGTTGCCGTTCCTCAATACCGCTCCGATACCCGGATCTCTTTCCCTTGATGTATATACTGTAGCCCCAGCCTTCTCAAGCATCGGGACATAGTACTGGGTTACGATAGACTGTGTGAGCAAATCCTCTATTGATGTGTATAGCGGAGGCCTTTGCCATACCCAGTTTTCAATCTTGGAATTATAAAATCTGCCGTGACTTGAAGACACAACAATTACCTCTTCCTCCAATCCTTGAGTAGGGTTGTACGGACGGTCTGCAGGCGTAACCCACGGCTGTTGTTTTCTTGCAGGCTCAGCTGATACACGGCATGCGTGTCCAAAAAGCAGACACAAACAAACCAGCGAAAGGAAATAGTATTCCAAACGCTTCTCCATCAGTTTTTTGTTTTTTGCGGTTATTTCTGAACCAGCAGGTTCATTATTTCGTTAACCTTTGCGTTGAAGTCTTTATAAAATGCTTTGTAATAAGCTTTTGGATTGTTCTGTTCTGTATGAGCAATACGTGAAATAAATTCGTCATTAAGATCTGATATGCAATCAAGAGCCTTGTCAAGATTTTCTCTGTTATTCTCTTTGCAACCTGTTTCCACAAAAAGGTATTCAACAAGAAGCTGGTCAACGATGTACTTGATTTCTTTCTTTAATAATCTTCTGCTTGCCATAATGTTTGTATTAATTGTATTAATGTTGATTTTTACAAAGATAATATATTTTTCTTGTTATTCTCTCTTTTTTTTGCGAATTTTGCAGCGCATTTATGGTTTAGATAATTAATATTTTACCAAAACAAATAATAGAATGAAAAGTAATTTGCAAATTGCACGTGCTGCCTACCAGCCAAAGTTGCCGGCTGTTCTGAAGGGTGCAACAGCATTGCAGGAGGGCCAAGCAACCCAGTCAGTAGCTAATCAGGAGGATATCCAGAAGTTGTTCCCTAACACTTACGGTATGCCATTGCTTAAATTTGTGCAGGGCACAGCAAAGGCAGGTGAGCCTTTAAATGTAGGTGTGATCCTTTCCGGAGGTCAGGCTCCTGGCGGACACAATGTGATTTCAGGTATTTTTGACGGTATCAAGAATATCAATAAAGATTCACGTTTGTTTGGTTTCAAAATGGGACCTGACGGTCTTATCAACCATGATTATATTGAATTGACATCTGACATTATTGATGAATATCGCAATACAGGCGGTTTTGATATTATCGGTTCCGGTCGTACAAAACTTGAAAAGACAGAACAGTTTGACAAGGGTCTTATCATTCTTAAAAAATTGGGAATCAAGGCACTTGTAATCATAGGCGGTGACGACAGTAACACAAATGCATGTGTGCTTGCTGAGTACTATGCAGCTCAGAAGACAGGCGTCCAGGTAATTGGTTGTCCTAAGACTATTGACGGTGACCTTAAGAATCAGATGATTGAAACATCTTTCGGTTTCGATACCGCTTGCAAGACTTATTCCGAAATGATTGGTAATATTCAGCGTGACTGCAACTCAAGCCGCAAATATTGGCATTTCATTAAACTGATGGGCCGTTCAGCATCTCACATCGCTCTTGAATGTGCTCTTCAGACACAGCCAAGTTACTGCATTATTTCAGAGGAAGTTGAGAAGAACAATATGTCTCTTGCTGATGTTGTTGAAGGTATAGCAAAAGTTGTAAAACAGCGTGCTGACAAGGGCTGGAACTTTGGTACAGTTCTTATTCCTGAGGGTTTGATCGAATTTATCCCTGCTGTAAAGAGTCTTATTTCCGAACTCAATGAGTTCCTTGCTGCCAATGCAGATGAGTTTGCAAAGGTTGCAAAAGACAGCCAGCGTGACTTTATAATTGAGCATCTTTCAAAGGAGAATGCAGCAACATACGCATCTCTTCCATTAGGTGTTGCCCGTCAGCTCACTCTTGACCGTGATCCTCACGGAAATGTTCAGGTATCTCTTATTGAAACAGAGAAACTTCTTTCTGAAATGGTTGGCAATGTTCTTGCACAGTGGAAGAAAGAGGGTAATTATAATGGCAAATTTGCTGCAATGCATCATTTCTTCGGTTACGAAGGCCGTTGCGCAGCTCCGTCAAACTTTGATGCTGACTATTGCTATTCACTTGGTTATACAGCATCTCTTCTTATCCAGAGCGGAAAGACAGGTTATATGTCTTCTGTACGTAACCTTACAGCTCCGGCAGAACAGTGGATTGCCGGTGGTGTGCCAATCACAATGATGATGAACCTTGAACGTCGTCACGGTGAATGGAAACCTGTTATTCAGAAGGCTCTTGTAGAACTTGATGGCAAACCATTCAAGAAATTTGCTGAAAACCGTCAGAACTGGGCTTTGAATACAGAGTTTGTCTATCCTGGTCCTATCCAGTACTTTGGTCCGTCCGAAGTTTGCGACCAGACAACAAAGACTCTGGCTCTTGAACAGGCATAATTCCGGCAAGACGGTCTGAAATAACATTGTTGAATGGAGGTGGAACCACGATTCCGCCTCCATTCTTGTTTGTTGTAAGTTGCGGATGTGAAATATTCTTATTAATTTTGCATGTTAAAAAGTTTAATATATGAAAGTTCTGGTTATTAACGGGCCAAATTTGAATATGCTGGGAGTGCGTAATCCCAAGGTTTATGGTACGGCTACTTATGCTGAACTTGTAGATTATATTGAGCGCAAAGCCAAGGATCTTTGTATAGATGTCCGTGTAATTCAGTCAAACAGCGAAGGTGATTTGGTAACGGCAATACAGCAGGCCTATAAAGTGTATGACGGCATCGTGTTGAATGCGGCAGCATATACTCATACCAGTGTGGCAATTCTTGACGCTCTTGAAGCCGTATCTATTCCTACTGTAGAGGTCCATTTGAGCGATATAGCCAGAAGAGAGGAATTCCGTCATCATTCTTTTGTATCATTATATGCATTCAAGACAATAAAGGGATTTGGATTTGAAGGTTATGCAATGGCTCTTGAAGAACTGATAAAACATAATAATTTATGAAATCCTGTCTTCTTGACAAATATAGGGCTAAAGCAAAAATGCAATTGGTTGTCCTGAAGATGACTTTTTCATATTTTGCTACCCAGAAGGTTGGTTATAGGGCTGTGGCTTTGGCGTTTTTTACAACTATTGCATTTATTCCCTGCCTTGCCATGATTCTGAAGGTTGTCAGTGGTTTTGGTTTGCAGACTTATTTGGAGACCATGCTGTATGAAACTTTTGACGGAAGCCATGATTTTGTCAGGAATGCATTTGAATATGCCCAGAATGTGCTTGATGTTGGCGGTCATGTGGGTTTGTTCAGTTCGATATGTTTCCTTTCGTTGGTGTTCTGGCTGTTGATGCAGATTGAAAACGCATTCAATTATGTGTGGAATATCAAAAAAAACAGAAATTTCTGGAAAAGACTGGGCTTTTATGTAGCTATCATTCTTATTCTTCCTTTTGTGATGCTCATCTGGGGTTCCACAATTCTACAGTTCTCTGCATCGGGCAATGGTATTATGTCATATCTGGTCGATGTCGAATTCTGGAAAAATATTTCCGGTTTTTTATCCTGGATTATAATTTATACTTTGCTTGTTCTGTCTTTGAGTGTAATGTACAAATACATACCGAGCGCCCATGTTGATTATAGATTTGCACTGCGTGCCGCGTTGGTAACAGGTCTTGCGTTGAGTCTGTTCCAGTTGGTTTATGTGGAAACACAGATATTTTTCAACAGAATGGACTCTGTGTTTGGTGCCATAGCAGCTATCCCTTTCATGATGATCTGGTTTAATGTAATCTGGTTTCTGGTTCTTTTCGGAGCAGAACTCACTTTCTCTATTCAGAATTACGAAACTGTTAAATAAGGTTAAATTTCAAAAAAGCAGATTATCACCGTTAAACTTGTGAAAAAGTATGCAGTCAAATGTTTGACTGCATATTAAATGTTTGTTGGCATGCAGTTGTATGTCAGCAAAATTTTTTTTTCATAATTCACAATGTTGTAAATGCTCGGCTCGTGAGAGTAGAGCATTTAGTTTATTATAAGCGAAATGTTTAATATGATGTCGGAAATTATATATTTGCATTCAAATAACCAACATAATTCATTATGAAATCCAAACAACTTTCATTATTGTTTCTTGTTACGGCAAGCGCAGTGGCTGTCGGTTCATATGCCCAGTCGTTCAAGCTCAACAATCTTGAATATTTTGAAGAGCGTGGAGCCAATGTTCTTGTTTACAGCAATATTTACAACGGCGGCTTCTGTGATGAGAAACTTGCCGGCATTGAGATTGTCCAGCGTGGCGAACGTATTGCTACAGGCGGTGGCATCCGCTTTATGAATACGCCTGAACAATGGGATATTTACGGCAAAATGACCAATCGCACGGTAAACCGCGATGAAAACTATATTGAGGTTGAACTTACGTACCAAGATTATGATTTTACGTCGAGGATACGTGTTCAACCCAAAGACAAGGGGTGTGTCATGCAGGTGTTCCTTGACAAGCCTGTTCCGGAAAACCTGGTTGGTAAGGCCGGTATGAATCTTGAATTTTTCCCTGCATCTTATTTCGGAAAAAACTATCTTGTTGACGGAGCTGCAAGAATTCTGCCAAAATATCCTCAGCACGATACCCAGGTCAGGCCAGTATCTGAAAAAATTCCGCAGTATTACGGTGAATCTACCTTTGATGACCGCGGTCGCGGTGAATTTCTTGTTCCGCTTGCCTTGTCAACAGGCCATCAGATTGTACTTGCACCAGAAGACAACGCGTTGCGTGTAGCTGTCAAGTCTGATTTGGAAGTCAGCTTGTATGACGGCCGTCATCTGGCTCAGAACGGAACTTTTGTTGTCCGTTCGCTGTTGCCGAAAAACAAGACTGGCAAAGTTCTTGAATGGTATGTTGAACCTGATGTTGACCAGCAATGGATACGTAAGCCTAACATAGGCTTTTCACAGATAGGATATACTCCCGCTCAGAAGAAAGTTGCTGTAGTTGAACTTGACAGGAACGACACCCCGGCCTCTACGGCAAAGATACTCCGTGTTAATCCCGATGGAAGCAAGAGTGTTGCAATGGAAGCCAATGTGGAACCATGGGGTGTGTTCTACAACCGTTATAATTATGTAACAATAGATTTCAGCAAAATAAAAGAACCGGGACTGTACAGCATTGAGTATGCTGGTGTGGAGACCAATGCTTTTCCAATAGACAAGAATGTGTACAGTGACAAGTGGCATGCATCTATGGATATATCTCTTGTAGTGAATATGGACCACATGGAGGTGAACGAGGCTTACCGGATATGGCATGGACGTGCCAATATGGACGATGCTCTGCAGGCTCCGCTGAATGTCAAACTGCATGACGGCTATTCTATGGGTAACACAACCAATACAAAATATCAGCCTCTGGAACATATTCCCGGTCTGGCTGTAGGCGGTTGGTACGATGCCGGCGATTTTGATATCCAGGCCAATTCTGTTGTGAATACAGTACAGGATCTGTCTTCGCTGTGGCGCCTTTTCAAGCCGATGCGTGACCAGACTTTCATTGATGAGGATACAAAGTATGCAGATATTCACCGTCCGGACGGTATTCCGGATGTTGTTCAGCAGATTATGCACGGCACACTGAATATCAATGCTCAAATTGAGAATATAGGCTTTGTTGCGAATGTAATAGGACAGCCAGATATGCATCACTATCATCATCTTGGCGATGCCATGACTCTGACAGACGGCTTGATTTATGATCCGTCTCTGGAACTGTACCAGGTTAAGGACGGACGTTCAGGTACTCCCGATGACCGTATGGTGTTTACAAGCCGTGGGGGGTGCAGGCAGCGCCATGTCTTCAATAGTTGCTTTGGCATCGGCTTATCCAGCACTGAAGGAATACTTCCCACAAGAGGCAGAACGTTCCCTGAATAATGCACTGATGCTTTGGGACAAGTATGCAGAGCAGCTTGCGCCTAAGGCAAACAATAATCAGAACAGTAACCAGAGGGGTCGCCGCGGTAACGGAGATCCGCGTATAAATGCTGCCATTGAACTGTACTATGCTACAGGTGAACAGCGTTTCAAGGATCTGTTCATGCCTTTGATTGTTGGACAGATAAATCCTGCAGACGATGCCAACCGCGAGTCTTTTGGCGGCGGTATAGCTCCTAATTTTAATTTGAGCAATGTTCTCAGAGTTTATGATATGCTGGACAAGAAAACTCAGAAAATTGTAAAGGATGCTATTCCTGCTTACGTTGAGAATCTGAGCAAGGCTGGAAACGACAATCCTTACAAAGTGCCTATTCAGGGCAGCAACTGGGCCGGTAATACACAGGTGATGGGTAATTCCTTCAATTGCTACCTGATATGGCGCCAGTTCCCGAATCTTGTTGATCCTGAGCTGATTCTGAAAGGACTTAATTATATTTACGGATGCCATCCATACAGCAATGTCTCTTTTATCACATCTGTTGGTGTTAATACAAAGAAAGTAGCTTACAGCAACAACCGTGCTGATTATACTGTTATTCCAGGTGGTGTAGTTCCCGGTTTGATAGTAAAGAAACCTGATCTGCTTGAGAATAAAGATGATTATCCGTTCCTTTGGGGAGAGAACGAATGCTGTATAAATTCAGTTCCGAATTATGTAATGCTTAACCTGGCATGCGAACAGGTTGCCAAATCAATTAACAAATGAAAATAATATGAAGGTACAAAATGTAATTGCATGTGCTTTAATAGCCGGTTTTGCTGCAGGTTGTAAAACAGTACAGCCGCAGCAGGATTTTACTAACGAAAAGATAGTCAATGTGCCGCGCGGAGAACAGGCTCCTGCGGCAAATCCAGGACAAAGAAACTTTGGTGGAATGATCCGTCCTGCACAAGGTGGAAACACTGCTCAGTCCAGACCCCGTCCTTTAATGCAACGCCCTGTGCAGCAGGTCCGAGTGCAGGATATAAAAGAGTTGTCAATGAGCGATCCGTTCATATATCCTGACCCTGAGACAAAAACCTACTGGCTCACCAGTACAGGCGGTTCTCTCTACAAGAGTAAAGACCTGCAGCAGTGGGAGGGTCCGTACAATGTCATAGACCTTTCCGGAACATGGATGCAGGGTAATTTTGTGGCTGCTGCAGAAATTCATAAGTTCAACGGCAAATATTACTATGCTGGTACATGGAACAACCACGGTGTATGTATTGAACAGGTACCGCGCCGCTATAATGTTCCGCTTAACCAGACCATGCTGCTTGTATCTGACAAAATTGACGGGCCGTACAAACCTCTGGTTCCCGATTCAACATTCTGTCTTGGACCTACAGACTGGGATATAATTGACGGAACCCTTTATGAAGAGAACGATACAGTATATATGGTTTTTGTTCATGAGTGGACTCAGCTTATAGACGGAACTATGGATTATATGCCGCTTACAAAAGATCTTAAATACCGTACAGCAAATCCTACAACAATGTTCCGTGCCAGCGAAGCTCAGTGGTCAAAGGAGATGAGTTCCATAGGCGAGGCCACCTTCGGGATGAAGATGCCGGGTTGGGTTACAGACGGTCCTGAAATGTTCCGCACACAGACCGGTGTTCTTGGTATGCTCTGGTCCAGTTGGGGTGAAAACCGTTATGCTCAGGGTATAGCTTATTCAACATCGGGCAGTATAAAAGGTCCGTGGATTCAGGAAGAGAACGCTTTCAAGGGAGATAACTCAGGTCACGGAATGCTTTTCCGTACATTTGAAGGTCAGCTGTTGTATATTGTTCATCATGCCGAAGGTGAGAATGGTCAGCGCAAACCGCAGATATGGACTGTTGATGACAGTACAGACCGCCTGATTCTTGGCCACCAGTTGTATTGAGATCTGGCAGAGACATAAAAAAAGGAAGGCAAATGCCTTCCTTTTTTAATTGTGCCATGAAAAACTTACTTAACAGCTGCGATAGATGCTTTGCGGAACTCTTTCATAAGTTTCTCAAGTTCAAGAGATGATTTGCGTGCACGTGTACCGGCAGCCTTGTTACCCTTCTCAACTTGTGCGTTTGCATCTTTAGCGAATGCTGCATAGAGTTCAGCAGCTTGTTTCAAAATTTCCTCCATACTGTTTTTTATTTATGTGATTAATAAAGTTTCAACGCTCACAAAGTTAAGTCAAAAAATATTATATGCAAACAAAAATGAGTTTTTTTTAAATTTTTCTAAAAAAGAATTCCAAAATAAGCCCTTTTTGGTCTGAGATTGGGTAAAAAATGCATTTTTTTGTATCTTCGCAAGTGAATTTTAATATAACATTCATATGAGAAAGTCTCTATTGTCAATTGCTATATCATTTGTAGCCTTGACTGCATCAGCCGGTGGAGTTGTAGATGAGTACGGAAAGATATTCTATGATTCCAATGATCCCAGATACGGTGTCGGTGCCGTAAAGGAAGAAAACGGAAAAGTTGTATTTAATTATGATTTGTCCTGTGACAAGGATAAAGAGTCTGCATTTGACATTGTGGAAGCATGGATGCGCGGCCGTTTTGTCCAGCCTGCTGTTGTAGAGAGCAAGATTGTAAAAAATAATAAAGACAAAAGTGTTATCGCTGTAAATTCTACAGAAACAATAGTATTCAAAAATACTCCTTTGGTTACAGACTTTACAAAGATACTGTACACCATGACCGTATCTGTTCAGGAAGAAGGAGTGAAAGTTTCGTTTACGGATATATCATACGCGTATAACGAGAATCGTGATGGTGTTGTAGCTACATTCTTCCCTGCAGAGGATTGGATTACTGATAAGGAGTCAATGAATAAGAAACAGACCAAGTTCCTTAAGAAGACAGGAAAGTTCAGAGTATGTACCATTGATCTGTTTACCAATATTTCCAATGCCTTGCAGAAGGCCCTTGACGAATAATTGTGGAGAATCTGTATACTATATTAGGTATTGAAAAATATGCGTCGCAATCTCAAATTGAAGATGCGTACAATAGCTTGAAAGATTCTTTGAAGGATGATGCCGCCGCAATCTCAAAACTAAATACGGCATATCAGGTCTTAAGTGATATAGAAATGCGTGCATATTACGATGTGCACGGACGTATTCCTGCAAAAAAAGTTCATGAAAAAAAATCTGCAACTGATGACAGACAGATTTTGAAAGTCCGTAAAACATTGAATTCAATATTCTTGCTGGGAGCGGTTGTGTCTCTTGTTTTTTTCGTTCTTCAGTATGCAGGCTGTTCTGTTATGCCTTTCTATATAGCATGTGGAACTTCAATGCTTATCAAAATAGCTGAATATGTCTTGCGCCTCTTCTAATATTAAGGTGCTGTTGTCCGGTATTTTGCTGGCCATGCCTTTGTTTGTCAGGGCGCAGTCCATATTGTCCCAGAATCAGGACGGTTTTGCCAGCAGTGAATACATGGACGGCAATTTGTCTACCTCCAATCTTAAGGATACAACCGTTGTTGAAAGAGATGTCAGCCATGAATATTCACAATGGACAATAGATCCGGACATGGGCTTAAACAAATATATGGAACTTGACACATTGGCTCATCATTTCCAGAATGTACACCTGTCCGAGGGTCTTGAACGTTCTTACAGTATCATTGGTGTTCTTGGCTCTCCAAGAATCTCAAGGTTATATTTTGAAAGAGAACAGATGAACGATTTTGTTTTTGATTATCCTCTCTCATATAACCGCAAGAACCCTGTTGATTTCCGTTTTACCGATACTAAAACACCGCAGGTAGCCATAGATTATTATAAATCAGGAAATAAAGAAAGCGGTGAAGACCGTATCAAAGGCTATTTTGCAGCAAATTTCAGTAAAAAAGTAGGTATTGGCTTTGATCTTGATTATACATTGGGAAAAGGACGTTACAGCAATCAGTCCACATCGGCCTTCATAGCCAGATTTTATTCTTATTACCGTGGAGATATATATAAAGTTCAGGCAAGTTTTAATACAGATGAATATAAAATCAGTGAAAACGGCGGTATAACCGATGACCGTTATATTACTGCAATAGAAGAGGTTCAGGACCTTGGCCGCAGAAATATTATTCCTGAAGACATTCCTGTAGCCATGACAAAGAACTGGAATAACCTCAAACACAAACAGGGTATTCTGAATCAGACAATAGACATTATGGGGAATTTCCAGAGAGTGGATTCCGTAATGGATACTGTTGTAACCATAAACGAACGTCGTGCGGTAAGTACTCTTGCTCATACTATGCAGATTGGCCGTTTTGACAGAAGGCGGATTGTTCAGACAAATCCGAACAATTATTATGTCAATACTGATTATATGTTCAGTACTGATGATGAACGTTTTTCTGATTTCTATGTGAACAATACCTTGAGTCTGTCTCTCAACGAAGGTTTCAGCAAATGGGCTTTTGCCAGTCTTGGAGCATATGCGCGTCATGAGTATCGCAGTTTCAGACTTCCAATGGCAAATGATTCTATTGATTACCGTAAACGGTATACTGAATATGACTTTCTTATAGGAGCGGTACTCGAACGTCAAACTGGTTCAAATTTGAATTTCAGAGCTCATGCAATGACATATCTGCTTGGTCAGAATTTTGGTGACTATACTCTTGAGGGTAATCTTTCCTATAAATTCAATTTTCTTAAACAGGAAGCAAAAATTTATGCTCAGGCATACTCAAAAGCTGTTCATGCTCCCTTCTTTATTTCTCATTTTCACTCACAGAATTATTGGTGGGATGAAAATTTCAAGAAAACATTTTCCAACGGACTTGGCGGAGGTATAAAGATTGACAGAACCGGAACGGACATCTCTTTCAATGTAGAGAACATAAACAATTACATTTATATTGATAATACCGGTTATTATAACGGTAAAACATTCCTGCACGATTACACAGCCAGACAGCATACGGAAGGAATACAGATTATCAGTGCCAAACTTGTTCAAAACATTGTACTCGGGGTATTCCATTGGGATAACAGTATAACATATCAACTCTCCAGCAATCAGGATGTGCTTCCGTTGCCGGCATTTAATATCTATTCAAATCTCTATTTCAGATTTGCGTATTTCAAGAGACTAAAGTTTGAAATTGGAGGTGATGTGAGTTATTTTACAAAGTATTACGGACAAGAATATGTGCCTGGGATAGGCTTGTTTGCCAATCAGAGCAAAAAGATAGAAAGGGTAGAGGTTGGAAATTATCCTATGATAAATGTTTATGCGAACTGTGAAATTGAGCATGTACGTTTTTATTTTATGTGCTATCACTTGAACAACAATATGTTCGAGCAGTTGCGTAATGCATTTTATGTACCACACTATCCAATAAATCCGCGCTTCTTTGAATTAGGCTTTAGTTGGACTTTTTATGATTAAATGGGGTTTTATAGGTTGCGGACAGGTTACGGAAACTAAAAGCGGACCTGCGTTTGCTACAGCTCAAGGTTCAATGGTTGAGGCTGTAATGAGTCGTGATGCCGCTAAGGCAGAATCTTATGCCCGCAGGCATAATATTGCCAAGTGGTATACAGATGCCTGGGCTTTGATAAACGATGAAAGGGTTGATGCGGTATATATTGCTACTCCTCCGTCCAGTCATGCTACTTATGCAATAATAGCCATGAAGGCCGGAAAACCGGTATATATTGAAAAACCTATGGCGCACAGCTATTATGAGTGTCTGCGCATAAACCGTGTGTCGCAGGAGTGTAACGTGCCGTGTTTTGTAGCTTATTACCGCAGGTATTTACCATATTTCCATAAAGTTAAAGAACTGATAGATCAGATAGGAACTATTGTGAATGTACAGATCCGGTTCTCGCAGCCCGCGGCAGAATTTGACTATTCACAGGACAAACCGTGGCGTCTTATTCCTGATATTTCAGGTGGAGGTCTTTTCTATGATCTTGCCCCCCATCAGATAGATATACTTCAATATTATTTCGGCCCGATAATTGAGGCGCAGGGCTTGTGTACAAACCGGAAACATCTCTATGAGGCCGAAGACAGTGTGAGCGCCTGTTTCAAATTTTCCAACGGTCTGGTTGGCTCCGGTTCATGGTGCTTTGTGTCAAATCCCGATGTCAAGGAGGACCGTATAGAAATTATGGGCGAGAAGGGTAACATAAGCTTCTCTGTTTTTACATTTGAACCCATTACTCTAAGCGATGCCACCGGAGTTCATACTTTCAACATTGAGAATCCAAAACATGTACAGTTTCCGTTGGTTCAGGCGGTTGTAGATCATCTGCAAAAAAAGTCCGTCTGCATGTGCGACGGACTCAGTGCTACCCCCACTAACTGGGTTATGGATAAAATTCTTGGAAAACTCTGATTTAGAATATCCAGCCTATTGACATTGATACATTGAATCTTTTTGCTGTATATGACTGGTAAGGCTCGTCAATATCTTCTTTCATAGATATTGTGTGGTTGTCCCACTGACGCATAAATACCATGTCCATATAACAGTTCGGGAATATTCTTCCACTGCTGACACCTATGCCGAAGGTTAATATCTGGCGGTCTCTCAGATTGTCAGAGAACAAATCAAATCTGTTCAGATTGAAATCCAAATTGTTTACACCCTTAAATGCGTTTTCAGAAAACAATGGGGAAGTGTAGTTGTAGCCTACACGGAAGCTTACATTGTCGGCATTGATTTCAGCACCAATTCTTGCTGTATAAGTCTCAAGCAAATCAGCATCAGTCTGGTCAAGCAACCTTGACTGATTTACGTATATGGCACTATGCTTGGCGTTCTGATACTCAAATTCACCACCCACTGCCAATAAAGATCCGATAGTGAAACCGGTGCTGGCATTGATAATCCATGGTGTATTTACTTTGTATTTGCAACGCTGTTCTTCTTTTGTACCATCCAAACTTTTTCCTTGCAGTGAATACAGCTTGTGATAATAATCAAAAGTCATATTATACATTGTGGGAGTTCTGACGGACAGACCAATTCTCCAAGAGGAGGCATCGATAGGGCGGATAATGGTTCCGAATGCGAAAGACACACCAGTTCCGTATATCTGATTTGAAACATCCCCGTCGGTATAGACATATGGTGTCTCTGTGTATTCCAGTTCCCCCTGTTCGTTGTATACGTCTTTGCTTACATTCGGGAATTCAGATTTAAAATATGCATCTGAGTAATAGTGTGCATTGTGAATGCCCATTGTAAATCCCCAGTAGAATCTGTTGTCAACAGCACGTGAAATATTGAAATTGAAAGTGTTGATATTACCTGATTCGGAATTACCGTAATATTGTCTTTCAGTTACATTATCGCTAAGGACAGATCCGTCTTCCTGCGTAACAATCTTGTCTATGTCAGTCTGAAACCTTACATATCTGTCAAATACTTTGCTGCGCTGATATGTGAATGCAAAGTTTATTGCATCATTATGTCCCAGCATCAGATTTCCTACAAAACCAATGTTGTTAAAATACAGAAACGGGGTTGACTCCTGACGTCTGAGTCCGTCTGTTTTTGTGCTTCCGCCATTAACTGAAAGAGACAATCCGAGTTCGGACGATTGAAAAGTTCCGATGCCTGCCGGATTCTTCTGAATGACTGACATATCACTGCCAAAAGCTCCCATTGCTCCTCCCATTCCAACATATCTGGCTGAACCATGTAACTGGTTGTCAATCAAATGTGCGGCTTCGTACGATGTCTGTGCTGACATTGTACCGGTAAGAATCATACAGATTATCGCTGCTATGTTAATTTTTTTGTTCATATACAATTATATTAAATTTAACGGCTGCGGTTTGAATTTATACTGGACATGTGACTTCCACCTCCACCGCCTGCAGGACGGGCTGCCGGTGAAGAAGCTGGAGTGCTTGTTCTGACCGGAGTTGAGGTTCTGACAGTAGTATTGACAGAATTGTTTGTTGTGGTACGTGTCTGTGTCCGTGTCTGTGTCTGTGTCTGTGTCGACTGACTGGTTGTATTCCCGTTATTGTTAAGTCTCAGAACAGTTCTGCGCTGATTAGTCTGAGCCGGTTGCTGAGACTGCTGATTCTGCTGGGACTGTTGTGTTTGCTGTGTAGCGGGTCGGGTAGCAGACTGCTGGGCAGGTTTGTTGTCAGTTCTCTGAGAAGTGTTCATAGGCCTGGCAAGAGTACCACTGCGCTGATATGCGTTCTGCTCTCTGTGAGAGACTTCTGCTGGACGCTGAACTCTTGCCGGTTCAGGTTTGTGAGCAGGGCGGGCAGGGCGGTACGGTTCACGCCATGAATAATGGTAGTGACGGTCATAGTACCAAGGATCATAGCGCCATGAGTTATAATACCAGGTGTCATAATACCACGGATTATAGTACCATGAGTCATAATACCATGGATCATAAATCGAAAAACTGAAACGCCATGGCCTGAAACGCAAGTCATAATACAGATCAAAGTCGGAATACAATGCTAATGCATATGAAGGAGCATGAAATCTGATCAGATTGCTTGAATAGTAGAAATCCAGGTCATAATCATACAAGGCATCATTGTATCCCTCGATATAACTCTGGTTTACAATGTCATTCAGATTGACATCTGCGCTTTGTGCTGTTACGGTTTTATTGCGTCTGTTATAGTTGTCAACATCAAAATAATCAGTTGATGTTGTCTTGTTAGGCTGAGTGTTATAAACAACTGCAGGCTGAATATCTTTCTTTGTATTTGTATAAATATCTAACCTTCTGGCAGACATGGCAACTGGAATTATTGCCAACAGAATCGGGGGAATAAGAAATCGTTTCATATTGCTATCTGTTTTATTGGTTATTCTATTTATGTATATAAGCCTGTTACTCAGGAGTTAAATATAACAAAAGTCCGGGCATGGAATTCATGACCCGGACTTGATTATATATGTTTTTTATTTTACGGTCAGGTCAAGTGACTGGAGATCCTGGTCACGTGATGAGTTACCGTACATAATCTTGTACTGACCTGCAAACGGTTTCAGATCCTGTGCTTCTGGGCTGTAGTAAGCGAATGCATCTGCATCAAGAGTGAGTTTTACAACCTGCTGTGCACCTGCTGCAATTTCAATGCGTTTGTAAGCCTTGAGAGATTTGATAGGAGCATCTGGATTGGTAAGACTCTTGACGTATACCTGAACAACTTCAGCACCGTCCATAGAGCCAGTGTTGGCAACAGGAATAGAGATTGTTACGCTCTTGCCAGCCTTGATTGCCTTCTTTGAAAGTTTTGCAGCACCGAACTGGAAGTCAGTGTAGCTCAGACCGTAACCGAATGCATACTGCGGCTCGCCGCGGAAGTAACGGTATGTGTGGCCTTCCATGTTGTAGTCTTCAATGTCTGGAAGCTGGTCTGTAGATTTGTAGAATGTAACAGGAAGCTTGCCGCATGGGTTGTAGTCACCAAAGAGGATGTCAGCAATTGCAATACCGCCTTCCTGACCTGCATACCAAGCCTGGAGCAGTGCATCGTAGTACGGCTCAACATTTGCAAATCCTATACATGAACCTGAGCAGTTTACATAAACAACCGGTTTTCCTGTTTCACGCAGAGCCTTGAGATAACGCTGCTGTACAGCTGGGAGCTCAATAGTCTGACGCTCGTGACCCTCGCCTTCCTGTGAAGGTGTGATACCGCCAACGTAGATTATTACTTCTGCATCTTTGAACTTTTCTGCAAGGTTGTCAAATCCAGCAACCTTTCTTGCACTCAGATTAACTGAAAGACTTGAAAGAACACCTTCTTCTGTTGCGGATTTGTATGCAATCTCTATGGCGTATTTCTGACCGGCTTCAACATCTACGCTGATGCCTGAACTGCGACGTCCCCAGCCGCCGAAACCGCCGAATGCCGGACGTTCGCCGAATTTGCGCTTGATTTCTCCGTTTACTGTCAACTGGTAGTCATTGCCGCCTCCATTGGCTGTGCGAATGTCAAAGGTTACCTGACCGGTAAAGTCCGGAGTATATTCTGCTGTATATGTTGCAGAGAAATTGAATGTAGGAACACCTGCACCGAAACCGTAACCGCCTTCTGTAGCGAACTCAACTGTTTCATCGTGGCGTGATACAATTGCTTTGCCTTCAAAATTGCTGTTGTTGTAGTATTTTGCAGCGAATCCAAGTTTTCCGTCTGCTTTTACGTTCTGGCTCTGTGCAACCTGGATGTATTCATTTTCAATTTCGCAGCCTTTCTCAGCAATGATTTTTGTGTTTGGCAACTTGTTCTGGATACCTTTCAGAATAGTGGTACAGTGTGTAGGTGTACCGCTGTAGTTACCGCGCATCATAACCTCGTCGTCAATGTTAGGACCAACTACGGCAATAGTTTTAAGATCTTTGCTCAAAGGCAGTATGTTATTGTTGTTTTTCAGAAGAACTGAGCTTTCCTGAGCCATAAGCAGAGCCTGGTCACGGTGCTCCTGACAGTCAATGACTTCTTTCGGAATATCGTAGAAAGGAGAGCATTCATCAGGATCAAGAAGACCAAGTGTAAAGCGGCCACGGAGTACATAACGCAGTGCGTCATCAAGGTCAGACTCTTTGATTTTACCCTGCTGCAAACCGGCAACAAGGTTGTTGTATGCACGTCCGCATTCAAGGTTGGCACCACTGATAACGGCATCTGATGATGCGTCAACTGCATTGGCGTGTGTGCCGTGAGCACGCTGGTTGAACAGGTCGTTGATGGCATCGCAGTCTGTAAGAACTATGCCTTCATATCCCCATTTTTCACGCAGAATCTGAATCTGCAGACGTTCGTTGGAGCAGCATGGATCTCCGTCAAGAGCGGAATAAGCACACATAACTTCCTGAACATTTCCTTCCTGTACCAATGTTTTGAATGCCGGCAGGTAAGACTCCCAAAGGTCACGCTCAGAAACAACAGCATTGAACTGATGGCGCTTTGGCTCAGGACCTGAGTGAACAGCGTAGTGTTTTGCACATGCGTGGGTCTTGTACTGACCGTCTTTAGGATTCTGCATGCCCTTAACTACATTTATGCCCATACGGCCAAGCAGGTAGGGGTCTTCACCGAAACTCTCCTGACCACGGCCCCAGCGCGGGTCACGGATAAGGTTTACGTTCGGAGCCCAGAATGAGAGGTTGTACTGTGCAACATACGGATCAAGTTCTCTGTCTTTTGGACGGTTGTTCCAGCGGGCGCGGGCCTCGTCTGAAACCTGATTGTATGTCTTGAAAATATTTTCGTCATCGAAAGACGATGCCATAGCGATTGATTGCGGGTAAACGGTGACATCGGCCATACCCATAAGTCCGTGGCAAGCTTCGCCCCACCAGTTGTATCCCGGAATCTCAAGACGTTCAATAGGCATTGAACGGTTCATCATCATACTTACTTTTTCCTCCGGAGTAAGGAGTGAAAGCAGGTTCTCAATACGTTTTTCCAGTTTCTCGTCGGGATTCTGGAATGGGTACCTGTAGGTGGTCTTGTCTGCAGCCATACCTGTGATAGCCAGCGATACTGCCACAAAACCAAGTGTTAATTTTTTAATGTTCATATCTCTTATGTATTTAAGTTTTTCTACTGTCTCCAGTATAGGCTTGCTAAAGTAGTAAAAATTGCTCACATAATACAAAAAAAGCCGCCAATTTTGGCGGCTCTTATGTTAATATATCAAAAATCACTTGTTGAACATATTCAAGAAGTCAACGTTCCAGTTCAAGCCGACCATAGCCCGGATTGTTTTTGGCTCATAAATAACTCCTGAATTTTCTACGTCATATTTGCCGAATGATGTTGTTACGGCTGCGTAGAGGCGCAGATCCTGATAATTTTTGAAAGGCTTGTATTCAGCCTGTGCCGTTGCGTAGTGAATGGATGTTCCCGGCATAATGTACATGTCGTTTACATTGTCGTTGTAGTCAAATGAATATTTCAGACCAAGTGTAAGGTACTCGAAATTATATTTGGCATCGGCAACAATTGAGAAACTCTTGAAAAGAGAGTAGTCTTCCATATCGGCGCGGCTGGTAATGTCCAGTTCAAGAACAAAATCTTCAAAATCAAAGCGGTTACCGAGTGTAATCAGATTTTCATATTTTGCCTTGTCATATCCATATACGTTGAATGAATATGCTGTCTGGAACCAGTCATGTTCACCGTACCACATAAGGTTGTATCCCATAAGGTCGCGTCCCCATGTATAATATCCCAACAACGGACTTTGGGTAACCTGCAGACACAGAGCATCTGTTTCATTGTTGAAATTGTAATCAACTTCAATACCGGGTGTGTAAATTTCAGAGTTGTTCCAGAATTCTGATACGGCATAGTGGTCAATATCTTCCTTGTCCATTTCCCAACCGCCCATCAGGTTGAACATCTTACCGGCTGAAATACTCCAGTTGTCGTTAATGTCATAGTTGAGTTTCAATTGTTCCAAACTGCCCCAAAAACCATAATCGAATAAATTTGAAAGGTTCTGGTTGTAAGTGAATGTAAGGCCGTCACACAAATTGGCACTCAAATCAAAGAATACGTAGTCAAGGGAAAAACCTGATAAATCCGGCATCCTTTCTCCTTCAGTGAATTCCTGTCCGTAATGCAGGCGTGATTTCAAATTCAACTCTTCAAGTGAAACAGCCTTGACACTCATGACGGTCGCTGCCATCAAAATAATTGAAAGTAGTTTTTTCATTTTTTTTGTTTGATAAATGCTTAAAAATAATTGATATAGTTTAAGATAAAATTGTGATTATCTGCTGATTATATTGGAAATTTCATATAGATGATGCGGTATGGAATTGTGCTTTGAACACGCTTCGTCAAACGGAACGTACACAATTTTTCCGGATGCATATCCGACCATCTGACCTGATATGCCGCCCAATAGAGCTTCAACAGCTCTGTTTCCGAGCATACTTGCAAGAACCCTGTCCATTGCAGTGGGGGATCCGCCACGCTGTATATGACCAAGGTTGGTTGAGCGGATGTCATATTCCGGGAGTATCTTCTTTACTTTCTCTGCAACTTCCTGCGCTCCGCCTTCACTGCCGCCTTCAGCAACCAGAATAATGCCGCTGGTTTTGTTCTTGCGGCGCTCATGTTGCAGGTAATGGCAAAGTCTGTTTATGTCAATAGGTTCCTCGGGAACCAGAATTGATTCAGCACCTGTTGCAAGACCGGTCTGAGCTGCAATGAAACCCGAATGCCGCCCCATGACTTCTACAAAAAACAGCAGATTATGGCTTTCGGCAGTGTCTCTGATCTTGTCAATGGCTTCCATAGCCGTGTTGGTGGCGGTATCGTATCCGATTGTCATATCGGTACCATATATGTCATTGTCAATAGTCCCCGGAATGCCTACAACAGGCAGTCCGAATCTGTTGTACAATTCTCTGGCACCGCGGAATGAACCGTCTCCACCTATTACCACAAGTGCATCTATCCCTTCTTCCTTAAGATTGTTGTATGCCGTCTGCTGGCATTCAGGCAATTTGAATTCCAGACAACGGGCCGATTTGAGCATTGTTCCCCCTTGTGAAATGATTTTTGAGACCGTGTGGGGTTCCATCGGAATGAACATCCTGTTTATTAGTCCCAGGTAGCCGCTACGTATTCCAACAACGTCAATACCATAATGGATAGCCGTACGGACTACTGCACGGATTGCAGCGTTCATACCCGGAGCATCGCCTCCCGATGTCAAAACTCCAATCTTTTTGAAATCAGCCTTTTGTTCCATACAGACATGTGTATTATTTTCTGTCGCAAAAGTACTATTTTTTTTGCATAGTGGGGAAAATTGTATTTTCTTTTCGTAATTTCGCAGACAGAGGTGTAATAACTATAAAACTACGTCATATGAAAAAATCTTTTTTATTACTGCTCGTTGCATTGTCAATGGTGTCTGTTACAAAAGCTATTGATAACAAGGGTATCAGTTTCAACGAACCGTCTCAGGACAGGTTTTCAGTTATTGAGAATGGACAGGCTCTTCCTATTCTTATTGATGCTGCAGATAATTCTGCAGTACAGATAGCCGCCAAGTCTCTGCAGAAAGATTTGCAGACAGTCAGCGGCAGCGCACAGGCTCCTGCAATCCTGAACCAGCCCCAGCCGGGTACAGAAAATCTGATTATTGTAGGCTCAATGGAGAGCAAGTTCATCAAACAGCTGGTCAAGGCAAAAAAAATCAACGGCAAGGAACTGACCGGCAAGTGTGAAAAATACATCATGACTATGGTCAAGAACCCTATGGAGGGTGTTGAAGAAGCCCTTGTCATTGCGGGCAGTGACCGTCGCGGTGCCGTTTACGGTATATATGAACTCAGTGAGCAGATAGGTGTATCTCCATGGTATTTCTGGGCCGATGTGCCGGTTGCAAAACAGCGCAATGTATCTCTTGTACGCGGTACATACACGGCAGGTGAACCGGCAGTGCGTTACCGTGGTATTTTCCTTAATGACGAGGACCCCTGTCTGACCGGTTGGGTAAAAAATCATTACGGAACAAATTACGGAGGCCACGAGTTCTATGCAGACTGTTTTGAACTGATTCTGCGTCTGCGCGGAAACTTTATGTGGCCGGCCATGTGGGGATGGGCTTTCTATGCCGATGATCCTGAAAACAGTAAAACAGCTAACGAAATGGGTGTAATCATGGGTACCAGTCATCATGAGCCAATGGCCCGCAACCATCAGGAATATGCCCGCAACCGCGGTGCGTACGGTGCATGGGATTACAATACCAATCCAGAAGGACTGGACCGTTTCTTCCGCGAGGGTATACAGCGTTCAATTGGCAACGAGGATCTTGTTACGATCGGTATGCGCGGTGATGGTGATGCCGCTCTTGGTGGCGACGGTGTGAATTCCGATGAGGAAAACATTGCTTCTCTTGAGAAGGTAATAGCAGCACAGCGCAATATAATCAAAGAGGTTACAGGCAAACCGGCTGAAAAGCGCCAGCAGGTATGGGCTCTCTACAAAGAGGTTCAGATTTACTACGAAAAGGGCTTGCGTGTTCCTGACGATGTCATTATTCTTCTGAGCGATGACAACTGGGGCGATGTACGCCGTTTGCCGAATGCAGAAGAACGTAAGCGCAAAGGAGGCTGGGGTATGTATTACCATGTAGATTATGTTGGTGCTCCGCGTAACTCCAAATGGCTCAATATTACTCCTATACAACACATGTGGGAACAGATGCAACTTACATACAAGTATGGTGTTGACAAGATATGGGTTCTTAATGTAGGCGATCTGAAACCTATGGAATATCCTATCACCCTGTTCCTGGATATGGCGTGGAATCCTACAGAGTTTACAGTTGACAATCTTCTTGACCACACTGTTGAGTTCTGTACACAGCAGTTCGGTGCCGATCAGGCTGCAGAGGCTGCACGCATTCTCAACCTGTACAGCAAATATGCCGGACGTGTAACGGCAGAGATGCTTGATGCCCGTACCTATAACCTTGAAACAGGGGAGTGGGCTCAGGTCTGCAACGATTTTGTACGTCTTGAGGCAGAGGCATTGCGCCAGTATCTGAAACTTGACGCTTCTTGCCGCGATGCTTACCAGCAGATTATTCTGTTCCCTATACAGGCTCTTGGCAATGTTTATGACATGTATTATGCACAGGCCATGAACCGTAAGTTTGCTGCTGCCAATGACCCCGATGCCAACATCTGGGCAGACCGTGTTCATGCCGATTTCCTGCGCGATGCTGAACTCATGAAATATTACAACAAAGAGATGGCAGGCGGCAAATGGGATGGCATGATGACTCAGAAACATATTGGTTACCGCAGCTGGAATGATAATTTCCGCGCTGATACCGAGCCTTCAACGACCAGGGTTGCAGATACCATCCAGGGCGGATTTGTATTCTCTCCGTCAAACGGTTACATTGCAATGGAAGCAGAGCATTTCTTTGCAAAGACCGATGCCGCAGCCGCAAAGGGCAAGACTGCTGCCAAGTGGCAGGTCATTCCTTTCCACGGACGTACACGCAGTGGTGTGGCTCTGTTCCCGTACGATGCTCCGCGCACCGGTGCCAGTCTTACATACAAGTTCTCTCTTCCGGAAGGCACAGACAAGGTTACGCTGCATGCTATTGTGAATGCTACACTTCCGTTCTATCGTGCCGAAGGACACCGTTATATGGTTTCAGTGGATGGCGGCCAGGCTGTTGAAGTCAACTTCAATTCACGCCTCAACGAGGATCCTGCAAATGTTTACAGTATTTATTATCCTACTGTTGCAGGCCGTGTTGTTGAGACTACTCTTGAGTTGAATATGGGGCAGGCCACAGACGGTTTGCATACCATGACCGTTTCTCCTGTGGAACCGGGTACTGTATTCCAGAAGTTTGTTCTTGACTTTGGCGGATACCAGAAGAGTTTCCTCTTTATGGACGAATCTCCTCTCAAACGCTGATATTTGAGAATCCGTTTTGAATTCTTACGCAAAAAGATACGGCCGGGAGATAAGTCCCGGCCGTTTTCTTTGTATCTGTTGGTAGTTGGATTCTGATTATGGGATGTTCTTTTTATCACAGGTCCAACCTTCGCGCTGGCTCAGGCCGCATGTTTCACCGGTGAAGAGGGAACCTGCTTCCTTATCGCCCTTGAGTTGCCATTTGAGCCATGATGAAGCAACGATACCAAATTCACCGCCGTAAGGCTGTGTGTATGTACCGCCGTGACCAACATTGAAGTTGCAGGCAAATGCAGGAACGTGGTCAATGTTTTTGAAGTCGTCCATTCCGTTCTCGTAAGCAATGTCTGTAGGACCACCCAGAATATAGATAATTGGAGTGTGGATTTTGGCCAAATCTTCCTTCTTCAGATTAGGCATACCACCCATCATAGGTGCTCCGCCACCCATTTGTGGCATACCACCACCCATAGGCATGCCGCCTGGCATTCCACCCTGCGGGCGCTGTGGTGCATCACCCTGAGGTTGCTCACCCTGCTGACGCTGCGGGCGCTGTGGCATACCGCCCATCATAGGTGCACCGCCACCCATTTGTGGCATACCGCCGCCCATCATTGGCATCTGCGGACGCTGTGCGTTGCCTCCAGGAGCTGCAGCTCCACCACCATTGCTGATTATGATACCGCTGTTGCATACCATAACGGTTTTAAGGCGTTCATCCTTGCTTACTTCAAGAGCCTGCAGACCACCGCATGACATACCAGCTGCGGCAATGCTCTTTGTGTCAATCTTGCCGTAATACTGGCTCTTCTTGTCGGCATTCTGGGCAATGATCCAATCTATGGCATCGGTCAACTGGCTGGACTGTGTGCTGCCGCCTCCCATGCCTCCGCCGAAACCGCCCTGCGGACGTTCTTCAGGCATAGGGCCTATAGCTATAACTATGAATCCTTCTGAAGCAATCTGGTTCAGGAAATTGATATGACCCGACGAAGAGTTGGCGCATCCTCCGTTACCCCATACCAGCACTGGCAGAAGATTGTTTTTCTTGAATGCGCTCAAGTCCTGAGGTCTGTAAATGGTGTGGGTAGGGATTGCATCGTCGCTTACAACGATTGCTTTGTACTTGCCATTACCGCCTTCATCAACTATTCTGCTGTTTACTTCTTTTGCCGAAACATTGCTGCAAAGTGCTACTGCTGCAGCCATTGCAGCGATTTTTAAATTTTTCTTCATAAATGTTATCAGTTAGAATCTGTTTTTAAATGTTGTCTTTACGCAAATATACACATTATCAGAAAAAACAACACTTTTCACAGCAAAATTTGCCGAACAGAGACTTGTTCTCTGTCCGACCAATTCCGATATTTCAAGCTATGTTCCTTGGCATTTACCGCAAAAGGACAGCAACAGAGAAAGAATGCAATGAAAAATATTAAAGTAAAGCAGAGTTTTCTTGACGTTCTCATAATAGGACGCAAAAATACAACACGTAAACCGCATCTGCAATAGTTAGTTAGCGAAAGCGCTAACTGCGAGCGTCCTCTACGCATATATCCAAATACAAGCGTAGGAAAATGGCGAACGGAACCTGTCCCCTGTTCAGGAAAATGGCGAACGGAACCTGTCCCCTGTTCAGGAAAATGGCGAACGGAACCTGTCCCCTGTTCACTTTTGAATTGTAAAGGTCAGCTCAATTTTGTTAGAAGATGACTTTTTGTTATAATAATGGGTGGTAGAACCGGAAATACCATTATTTATGGTGTTTGTTTCGTATGTGAAAGATTTCAATACATCATCCAAATTGTTATAAATGTACAATATCGATGGAGATCTCATTGATGCATTTTTAATGTTTTCCACTTCAATGGAGAATGTTTTTGTGGTTTTTAAGTACCCCATATCATCTTCTTCGTTGTATTCGATTGTACAGGTTGACATTTTACAATCTGACATGTCATCAGGGTCGAAGCCTATGATTTCGCAGTATAAACGATGGTTATATGTGTAACTGTCTTTCTTCTCATTATAGGTCGCTTCAATTTGAAGTGTAGTGTCATTAACCATCTGAAGCTGTATGTCTTTCATTGTCCAGGAAAAAGTTTCCCTAGACCCTCCAGCTCCTTCTTCAGTGACTATATGGGGATAGATTTTTAGTAACACATCAATGCTGGTGCATTTGTATTCCTGCTTGGTTATTCCCAAAATTTCCTGCACGGACTTTTCGAAGAACTCATATTCTATATCATTGACTTTCAGGTTGAATTTGCCCATTGTAGTCAAAGACTCTGATATGGCGTTGTTAAGGTCGCGGATTACTATATCCACATCCAACCCCTTCTCTACGCAGTATGATGAAATGAGTGATCCAAGATCCTGTGTGTCTTTTATGCCAGTAAGAGCGTCCAATGATATGATTTTGTCTATGCAGGTAGTAAGTACCCCCAGATTGGTATTGACTGCCGTCATAAGGGTTTTCGTGTTGAGCTTGCCGTTCTTGAAATCTACTATAAGTTTGGTGTTGTCGTTGAGTATGTCGTAACCAAGTTTGGCATAGCCTGCTATATCATCTGCAGCAAATATTGTATTGAATCCAGCTTCCAGTAGCGGACCTGCAGCCGAAAGCATAAGACGGTTGGGAGTAAGATCCCTGTTTGCAAGTTCAAAGGCAAGTTCGTGAAGTCCGTCTGTCATCACACCGCAATCTGAAAGCGTTTGCGGGTTAAGGATAGTATTGTAGATTTTTTTTGCATATTTGTCAAGATTACCGTTTGAGAAGTGATACCAGAATCTTCCGCATGAAGAAAAAAATTCTTGTTCAAATTCATCGCTCACATATGTCAAACCTCCCCAGTCACGGAAGATGTCTTTCTTGTTCTTCATGATCTGGTTGTAGATATCAGTCATTTGATCTTTGTCCAATTCCTGACTGGCAACCCCCACAATAGCGCATCTGAATACAGTGTTTGTATTGGCAAGAGCCTTGTTCCAGTCTATGAGACTTTTTCCGATGGACCAGATGCCTTTTGTTACTGCATCTGGGGAGTAGGCTAATTGTTGCAGCGTTTTATAAAAGTCATCTACAAACGCATTATTCACATTGGATGGCATGCTGTAATGGATAACTTCTCCGCGCACTGAAACTGTATTCTCTTCCATGGAATAGCATAATTCTAATGCCCGCATCAGCGTTTTTGCTGCTGCAGTTCCGTAGGCATCACCTGAAAGACTGTTAGAAGTGTCAAAGAAATTGTCTTCAGGAAGATTGTTCTTTGGATCAATATTGATTTTAGAAGGTCCATCTTTGGTGCAAGATACAAACATGCACAAGACTGATAGTAACAGAGGCAAAAAACGTTTCATCATATTGATTATGTGCTAAATATACAATAGTTTTCTGCAAAAGTATGAATAATTGAGCAATCTTGCAAATGCGTGTTTGTAAATAGTTGCAGGCGGAAGTCAACAGGTGTGCCTTTTGGGGACACATGTCTCAATACTTATTCCTTATTCTAATGACATTGCCTTTTTGTACGATGTGACCGCAAGGTTCAAATCACACATGGCTGTAATGCGGTCAACCTGCGCCTTCTGCAATTCAGTCTGGGCTTTAAGCTTTTCAGAAACAGTAGCAGCCCCAAGCTCATATCTGTCATTGACAACTTTCATATTCTCCTGTGCATAAGAGAGTAAGGTTTCCGAATTACTGTATGCCATAATGGCTTCGTCCAGAATATTTTCTGCTTGCATAGCCTGCAATTGCATTTTGCTTACAGCCTCATCGCGTTCCATTTCCATAATGGACAGCTTGGCCTTTTCACTGCGTATCTTGTTATGTCCCTCTCCCCATTGGAACAATGGTATTGCTCCGGTAACCATAACTCCGAATTGATTGTCATCAACCAGTTTTGTGTCGTTGAGTGTCATTCCGTTCAAATAACTGTAAGAACCTACAGCGGCAATCTGCGGCAGAAAATCAGCACGTGTTATGTTTATTTGCTGTCTCTGCATTTCTATCTGAGCCTGCAACATCTGGTATTCTGTGCGGCGGGTGGCATCGAATTCATCCTGAATAATTGCAACAAGATTCTCTTGAGGCGTTACAGGTTCTTCAAGCCCTATTTTTGTAACTAAAGGCAAACCTGTCAGACGACAAAGATTCATTGCAGCAAGACGGTTCATATTCTGGGCTTTGCGCAAATCAAGATTTGCCTGTCCGCATTTACTCTCAACTTCAAGCAAATCTGTACTGGTCAGTGCACCCAAATCAACGGCATTGACAACATCCTGTTTGAAACTGCTCAGAGTCTGAACATATTCATTCAGTACATCTGTCATTTTCTGTGCTTTTAGACAGTTCCAGTACGCTTCCTCAACCTGGCAGACTATATCTTCCTGCTGCATCTTATTGTTCAGAGAGGCAAGACCTGCGCCGGTTTTTGCCATCTTGTAACCAGATACAATTTTCCCACCCACAAATATCGGCTGGGTTACAGTTGCTCCTGCACCGTATATTGACCCGAATTCAAGATTAAGATCAAAAACTCCGGGTATCATTGAATACTGCAATGATGCATTGGAATACAAATAACCGGCAGCGGCAGCAATTTTTGGGAAAAAGTTTGACATCACACTGCGTTTGGTGTATTCCATCTGTTTAACCTTGAGACTTGCCACATTTGTCTGTGAAGACTTTTCTATGGCCATGTCAAGACATTCCTGAAGCGAAAGTGTTGTGTCCGGTTTTTCCGTTGCATACAGAACGGTTGCCGAAAGAAAGAAAACTATGCTTAATATGTAATTTTTCATTTTTCTATCTGAATTTTGAAGAATATGGAATAGAGTACAGGAATAGCAATCAGTGTAATCAATGTGCCTACAAACAAACCTCCGATAATAGTTACAGCCAAAGAACCGAACAGGCAGTCCCGCAAGAGCGGAATCATTCCGAGTATTGTTGTAAGCGATGCCATCATAACCGGGCGGAACCTGCGCATAGAACTGTCTATCAAGGCTTTGACAGGTTCTATACCTGATGCCATTTGGGCATCGATTTCATCAATCAGAATAATTGCATTCTTAATGAGCATGCCTATAAGTCCCAGACATCCGCAAATAGCTACAAAGCCGAAAGACTTGCCGCTTATCATAATTCCATAGACAATGCCGATTGCAAGCAGCGGCAGACAAAGGAATATGATTGCAGGACGGCGGTAATCCTTGAACAGTGCAATAATCAATGCAAGAATAATAAAGATTGCAACAGGTATCTTTTTTACCAATTCTGACATAGATTCAGTACTTGCAGCCTTTTCTCCCTGCCAACTCATTGAATAGCCTTCAGGAATGACAAGAACATTCTCAAGTTTCTTTTCAATCTCTTTGCGTGCAGTCTCAGTACTTACTCCGAATACAGGATCGCATTGGGCACGCATGGCACGCTGCTGGTCGGCACGGAATACAACAGGTTCTTCAAATTCAATATCAATATCACTGCATACGGCATCGACAGTGCGTGTGGTAAGCAACTTTTCAAGAATGTCGTCGGTAGAAGAACTTCCGGTAACAAGACCTTTTATATCCTCACCGTCAACTGCGTCCAATGGTGGCAGAGTTGTGATGACAGGTGTCTGCTCAAAATTCTCAAGAGGCTGTTCATCTTCTACCACTTTGATATAGATAGGCATTGTGTAGTCATCGTTGTACAATGTTCCTATGGGGAGTCCCTCTGTAGCAGCCAGGAATGAATATGACAGTTCTTTACGGCTTACGCCTGCAAGACGTGCCTTGCTCTGGTCATATTTGGCTTTGAGAACAGGTGTCTGGCGGTCCCAGTTGGATGATACATTCTGAACATTGGGCTCTTCCTGCATAACTTGCATGGCAACACTTGTAAGAGATTTGAGTACAGCCGGATCCGGACCCTTGAATTCAAGTTCAATTGAATAGGGCTTGAACATAAGGTTATAGCGTTTTGCGCGTGCTTTGGCCTGCGGATAATTTGTGGACAGGTAATTCTGTAAACCCGGCAGAGCGGCAAGAACAGTTTTATTGTCTGTAAAGTTGACAATTAGTTCACCGTATGCCAGTGACGGATGTGCAATAGGTCTTACAAGATTATATCGGCTGGGCGTTCCGCCAAGGGCCTTGGTGACAGATACAACATCGCTCCGTTTTGAAAGATACTCTTCAATCTGCATCAAATCCCTGTCTACAGCATATTGCGATGTCCCCTCAGGCATTTTATATTCAATGAATATCTGGTTGTATTCCATGTCGGGGAAAAATTCCTGCGGCAGTCCTGTATAATGATATATGCTCATACCAACCAGTGCCAAGGCCGATACAACAAAAATGGTTCTGTTGTGAAGAGTCCAGTTCAGAACGTTGTATAATATTTTATATGACTTGTTGCTATATATGTCACTTTCATTGGCAACAGGTTTGACTTTGAGAAATTTCTGGCTTACTGCAGGAATGTATGTCAAGGCAAGCACCCAGCTCAGCATAAGAGATACTGCAAGAACAATGAACAGGTCATGCAGGTATTCGCCAACGGTATCGCCTGTAATATATGGAGGAAGAAATGCAAATATTGCAATCAGAGTGGCACAAAGGAGCGGCCATGCGGTTTTTTTGCAGATAGATGTCAATGCCTCCTGTAAAGGTTTGCCCATCTGAAGATCCGTTATTATACCATCCACTATCACTATGGCATTGTCAACAAGCATACCCATGGCAAGAATAAAAGTTCCAAGGGAAACGCGTTGCAGAGAACCGTCTGCCATGAAAAGAGCCAGAAGTGAGCCTAAAATGGAAATAATCAGAACCTGACCAATCATAATACCGCTGCGTATTCCCATTGTAAGCATAAGAATAGCAATCACAATTATTACAGATTCAATCAGGTTTGTGGCAAAAACAGACAATGCGCCTACCACTTCTTTAGGTTGTGAAAATACGCTTTCCAACTGAATTCCTGCAGGAAGATCAATAGATTCCAATTCCTTGCGAACCTCTTTATCCAGCCTTACGATATCTGTTCCGTCTTTTCCTGAAACAGATATGGCGATGCCAGGTTTTCCATTGAATGTAATTGTTTGTCTTGCTGGTTCCTGGTCGCCCACCTGAATTGTAGCTATATCAGAAATTTTAATCTGGTCATCCTGATGCCCCTGAACCAGCAGGTTACTTATGGATTCAATGTTTTCAAATTTACCGTCAACCGTAATACGTACTCTGTTGCCGCCGGTATTCATATAACCGGCATATGCAGTAACATCCTCCGTACTGAGCAGTCCTAAGATTTCTGTAGGAAGAACTCCTAAGTTAGCCATCTTTGCACGGTCAACCAGAATGTTGACGCATTCCTTGTGCTCGCCGAACAGTTCAATGTTGCTGACTCCAGGAATAACCTGCAGTCTGCGTTTGATAAGGTTTGCATAGCGGGATATTTCACGCGGAGTATAACCTTCTCCTGTAAGGACAAAGAACATTCCATATACGTCTCCGAATGAATCGTTGACGGTAAGGCTTGCTCCTTCCGGAAGAGAAGCGGAGTAGTCCGACATTTTTTTGCGCAGCATATCAAAGCTTTGCGGTATATCTTTTTTGGGAGTTGTTCTGTCAAAACGGACTTTAATCAGCGCAAGATCGCTGTAACAGGTTGATTCTACTGATTCAACATTATTGATTGTCTTGATGGTCTGCTCAACAGGATCAACAATGTCCAATTCAATCTGATGAGCGTTTGCTCCGGGGTAAATAACAGCAACCAGTGCTTCTTTTATTGCAATTTTAGGGTCTTCAAGTTTGCTGATATATATTGTTCCTAAAATACCTCCTATACAGATTGCAAGAACCAGAAAGTATATCAGTCTTTGGTTTTTCAAAGACCAGTTTCCTATATTGAACATAATGATAGTGTTTTATTAAAGAATGTTGCCTATGTTGGTTTCAGACATTTCAGGTATTGGCTTTACTTTCTGTCCGTCATGAAGATAACTTACGCCGGCAGAAACAATAGTATCACCCTGCTGCAGTCCGGAATATACTATTGCCATGTCATTTTTCTTGATTCTGACAATTTCCACGTAATGTTGTCTGACAACATTGTTCTTATATAACCAGACGCAGCTTTGTCCTTTACTGTCAGTAATAATTGCTGAAACAGGAACAACTATGCCTGATGTGTTGTCCAAATTCATTGTAAAAGTTACATTGGCTACCAGACCTGGTTCCGGATAAGAAATGTTTCCGGAATCCTGAAAATCCAGATCAAGTTCATACAATTGGTTGAAATTTGCTTTTGCAGCACAATTCCTGACAGACATTCTGTATTTCCGGCCATTGATTTCAGCTTCTATACCAACCAGATTGTCCAGACTGTTTTTGATACGTTCCGGTACAGCTATGTGTATAATAGGAGCACCTGCAGAAATGAGTGAGACAACAGGATATCCTGCACCTACAGTCTCACCGTTGTGAAACATGATTTTTTCAACAACGGCATCGTAAGGTGCGGTTAGTTTTGTGTCGTTCAACGCATTAGTGTGTGCATTCAGTTTTGCTGTAATCTGCTGGAGTGCAGATGTTGCTTTCTCATAGTCGCTCTCTGTTGCGCTACCGCGTTTGTAAAGCTCAATTACGCGGTCAGCCTGAGCTTTGATGCCGTCAAATTCAGCTTGTGTAGCCGATAATTGTATTTTGTAGTCACGATCATCCATTTGTGCAATCAGCTGACCTTTTTTTAATTTATCACCAATTTTGACCGGCAAATCGGCAATGGGTCCACTGATACGGAATGCTACATCCGCACTCTGCCGTGCAATTATCTTCCCGCTGTATGTAATTGATTCAGGCAAGTCATATGGCTGGCAGACAAAGGTTTTGACACTTAACACCTTGGATTCAGTGGTGTTGTTTTTTAAGGAACAGGAAGACAGACATGTTGCAACTGCAACAATACACAATGTTTTGACTGTATAATTCATAATTTGTCAATTATATTTTGACAAATATACAGCAATAAACGTGCCAAATGAAATTATGGCACATTTTAACATGTAAATTAATCTAATTTAATAAAGATTGTTAATTGTTTAACATATTCCTGACAGGGTTGGCATAAATACCAAGGAATATTGATGTCAGTTCGTCTTTGTCGCCTTCAATCTTGTCAAGGCCGTTTTTCATGTATTCCATAAAGTCCTTTTTCTCCTGATTGGTGTAATTTGCTGCAAACATACTTGAACCTTGCAGTATGTCATATGCTATGTAGTTATTTTTAAACAGTTTATAGTTTGATACTATTCGTTTGTCAATAATTTTTGCAAGATAGCTGAAACGTTCAGTCTTTGAAAACAGACTGCATTTTTCAAGTTCTTCCAATGTGATGGAAGGTGTAACAACCATTGAAACCTGTCCCTTGGGCTGGGTTATACCGCACAATATGCTGTTGAAATCTTCGTTCGGTGCTTTTACGTATTTCTGGTAGCGTGATACATACAACTCCTGGGTTTTCAGAAAATCACAGGACTCATATTCGTAAGATATGGCTATAGGGGTTATGTTCAATTCGGTAAGATTTTCAATGAAGTCCTTATCTGAACTCATTGCAAGCATTTTGAGGACTCCCGGTTCAGTTTTGTCAAAACCGTCTTTTGTGCGGCCGTTGCGCTGGGCAATCCATGTTGACTGATTCTTTTGTGTGATTGCGTAGCGCATGTATGAAGAAACCTCCATTGAATTTTTGTAGAAATCCTTTATATTGCCGCCTCTGACAATTCTGAACATTTTATTTATTTTCCCAAAATCTGTCACAAATTCACCTTTCATCAGGTTGTCTCCGAATGTGATTTCAGAGGTGTCAAGATGGCTGCAATAAAGGGCGTACTGCAACAGACTGGCATCAAGAACAATATCGCGGTGATTGCCTATAAATGTACATTTGTGCTCATCGGTCAATCGTTCCAGACCGCTGTATTCAAAACCGTTGGTGGTTTTTGCAATAGTGGCAGTCAGCAGTTTGTACATTACTTTGTCCTGGAATTCGTTTACAGTAGTTATTTTGCTGAATTCTGTACGCAAATAATCAATTTCCTGATGCGGAAACAGATATGAACAAACTATCGGAAAATACGGATGCGATGCCAACCTGCCTATGGCAGCAGGAATCTCGTTGTCGTTATATGGTCTTGTTTCTTCAAACATAAATCAGGAACGTTTGTCAATGAACTTGTTGGGCTTGCGTTTGGCGGGTGGCATTTGAATTGCCGCAATGTGGTCTATGTCTTCAAATTCAATATCTGGGGTTACACGTATCTTGGCGCGGAACATGTCTTTCAGTTCCTTAACCATATTTGCTTTGTCGGTACGTTTGGAACCGATAAACACCTTAACGCTGTCTGTTCCCAAATCGTTGGTGTAGACCTCTACCAGATAGTTTACGACATATGGTACGTTGTCAAGAAGTTCAAACAAAGTAGCAGGATAAAGTGTTGTTCCTTTCAATTTGATCATGTGGTTCTTGCGGCCTACAAGCGGACTTACGCGCATAGTGTTTCTGCCGCATGGGCATGGCTCAGTATGAAAGCTGGTGATGTCACCGGTACGGAAACGCAATAACGGCATACCCTCTACGCCAAGGCTGGTTATGGTCAGTTCTCCGGTTTCACCTACAGGGAGAACATTTCCGTTATCATCAAGAATCTCACATATCAGCAAATCGGGGTGATGATGACCGCCATGACCGTACTTGCATTCAGTGAAAGAGTGTCCCATTTCTGTAGATGCGTATGTTGAGAACAGCTCGATGGGCCATTTTTCTGTAATCTTTTTTCCCAACTGGTTGAGAGTGAAATCCTGATTACGCAGATTTTCACCAATGCAGATGGCTTTCTTTACAGAACTGTTTCTGTAATCAATTCCATGTTCTTCTGCGTATTGTATCAGTCTTGTGATGAAAGACGGTACGCATATTATTCCGGTAGGGTTGAGCCGGTTTATTGTATCCCATTGCAATTCCGGGATTCCGTTTCCTACACGGATAACGCTGCTTCCCATTTTTATCACTCCCATAAAATACGCCAGACCTGCCATGAAACCTTTGTCTATTGTTGTCATCAGCTGGTATATCTCTCCCGGGTGACCGCCGGCACATTCAAATGCAATCTGTTCGTTATATGCAAGACGTTCAAGGTCTTTAACTGTAAGGGCAAATGTTGTAGGAGCACTCAATGTACCTGATGTACATACATAGTCTGCAATCTGCTCTTTGGGAACACAGAGAAAATCCTGATTGTGAAGTTGTAAATCCTGTTTTGTTGTGCAAGGTATATAGGACAAGTCCTCCAAAGTCCTGATTTTACTGATGTCAATATGATTATCTGCAAAAACCTTCTTATAGTAAGGTGATTTTGCATTCATGTATTGCAACATCTCCTGCATTTTCTTCTCTTGATATTTTTTGATAACGTCTGCAGGTTGGAATTCTATTTCAGGTGAAAACATATATGCCTAGAATTTTATATACTATGCAAAGGTAATAGTTTAATCCGTTTTTATGTGTAAATTATCTCTATTATTCGCAGAAGTTGCTGCAATAGATATATTCTCTTTGTTTTTCAGAGTAACATAAAAGGTGACATCGGGTCTGACAAGTGCACTGAGCAGTGCAATCTCTCCATAACTGTCGCATTCCAATTGCTGGCTTGAGCCTGCCGGAATCTGTTCAAGTTCCTGTTGCAATTCCTCCAGATTGGTCTTTGCGAATGTGTTGCGCACGCTACGCAAGACTTCAGCACCCTTGTACATGTATGTGCGCATTACAAAATTCCTGAAATACAAACAGTTCTCAGTTCTGCGACATATCTTTTCAAATTCATTGCGGTATAGAATTTCTGTTGTGTGTGCCCATGAGAGTGCGCTCTTTTCCTCTGAAATTTCAATCTCGGGTAATATTGTAATGTCAATGCTTCCTTTCTGCAGCACAAATTCCTTTTTGGCAAAAACATGTCCCACTCCATGCAGTATTACAGGTCTGACGTTCAGACCAAGTTCTTTTGCCAGGTGAAATGCTCCCTGATAGAAATGTGATATAGTGCAGTCCGCACTGCGACTGCCTTCAGGAAAAACCAGAACTGAGTAACCTTTGTCTACCATTTTCCTGATGCGCGGCATGACTGCATCCAATCCGTTTGAAACAGGCAGATAATCGGCCATTCTGATAATCCAGCCATAGAACGGACAGTTCCAGACCCATTTGTTTGTAAGCACAATTATTTTAGGATTCAGAAGCAGCGTGTACATCAGGTCAAGATGTGACTGGTGGTTACAGGTTATGATGCTAGGCTTGTCAAATGCTCCGTCTCTATCCTGGTTTATGTTGAAGGTAACTCCAGGCATGGCTTTGGCCAAAATACGGAAAGAGTTGCATAAAAGCTTATGATATGCAAGTGTATGTTGCAGGAACAGACCTGCAATGTCCAGAATGATTGTTGATATGATAAATACCGTAAACACATATACGGTTTTCAAAATATCGGTCAATGTAACAGGAATGCGCCGCAGATAACCTTTTTTCTGCACCAGCATGCGGAATAAGAACGGCGGCACAACATATGCCATAAGTACAACGGAAAACATTCCGATTATTGTGACCTGAGCCAGAGAACGCATGGCCGGATGCTTGCCCAGAATAAGTGTTCCGATGCCGGCAAACATAATCAGTGCTGAAAGCAGAATGCTGTTCTTGTAGAAAGCAAGGCGTTTTTTTCCTGTAGCATATTCATACATAAGACCCTCGGTGACAAATATGGAGTAGTCGTCGCCTTGTCCAAAGATGAATGTGGCCAGAATAATGTTTACAATATTGAATTGGATTCCTGTCATACCCATAATACCAAGAATCCATATCCATGCCAATGCAAGCGGAGCAAAAGCAATCAGTGCCAGTTCTATGCGGCCGAAAGAGATCAGCAGGAATGTGAATACAAGAAATCCGCAAACATAAAGAACTAAATCAAAGTCTTGTGACAATGCACCGCTCATGCGTGCGGCTATGGATTTGTCTGCAAAAGTGAATATGTCGGGATCCACGCTGTCAAGTTCCTGTTGAACCTTGCTTACGTTGGCGTTATTTACAGACAGTATGTTATAAACAATAGTATTGTTGTTATCCTTGTACAGATAATTTGAGCACATCTGTTCCATGGCGCTTTCAAAATACTCCTCATCCTGTATGTTGACAGGATTCTGCAGTAAATCCAGGAAAGACGAAAATGCTTTTTTGCTGAATCCTAAATCTGTGGCGATTGAGGTCAGATTGTTCTGCAACTGTTGTCCGTTTTTCTCCAGAAAAGCATTCCACATTGCAATCTTTTCCTTTTGCAGAATGGTGTCGGGTATAAAATTACCTATTCCGCTTTTTGTTTCTATCAGCCCTTGTCCAACCAGTTTGCAGATACTTTTTTCCGCTTTGTTCTGCAACATCAGAGCATGTTCTGTGTTATTTCCGTACGCTACGCAATACAGAGTTGTGCGGCTGGTATCAGTATCTGTAGCAAATTCCTGAAAATATGCGCTTTGTTCTGCAGTCATATAGTTGATATGATGCATGTCTGTATCAAAACCGGTCTTTCCTGCAAAACAATAAAAAACTATAGAGAGAACAATTACGCAGGGCATAACAAAACGTATCCGGTCCAGCTGCAGGGAAACAGCTTTTCCGAAAGCCAGATCACTGTTTGCCGTGTTTCCTTTTCCGAGCATATGCGGCAGGAAAACAACAACGAATATAATGGTACCAACAAGCAGCATCGCAGCCGTGAGCCCCAGGTCTTTCATTGCAGGAGAACTTATAAACAGCAGGCTGATAAATGCACCTACAGTGGTGATGTTTCCTACGACCATAGGTTTTACTACAGTTTCTATTATGCTTATCTTGTCAGGGTTGTCTTTGAATGCCGATAAAATATGAATAGGGTAGTTGACGGCAAGTCCCATGATTATTGACGCTACGCCTAAGGCTATGATGCTGACATCGGACTTGATAATGCTCAGCAATCCGATGGCAAAGACAGCTCCGCACAGTATTGATACTGCAATCATTACAACACTGCGTACATTGCGGTAATAGTACAGCAGCAGGATAATGATTATGACTAAGGCAATTGCTATGGCTTTTATTGAGTCTTTTTTTATCTGGCTGGCATTGGTGTGCGCCACTGCAACGGCTCCGAACGAGTCTATTTTTACGGCGTTGTCCAACTGCTGGCTTGCAGAGGCCGCGCAGTTATCTATTATGGAAAGCAGTTTGCCGTTGTTCATGGTTTCGCCAACAGGATAGGCCGATGTCACTACAACAATGCATTTTGCCGAATCCTGCGAATAGATATAATCACCAATCCTTTTAAATTTGTCGCTGGCCTTGAATTCCTCAAGTTTTTCCATTGCCGGACCTGCAAAATGCAATGGATCGGTCTGTATTATGGCTCTGGCACTTCCAAGGGGTGATGACAAAATTATCCTGTCATTTTCAAGTGCTGCTCTGATTTTGTCCGGAGTTATGATTGTGTCCATTCTTGAGTAGTCTGTACTGTCAAGAAAGAACGGCATGTTTGATGCAACAAAACATGCAATATCTGCAACCTGACTGTCATCAACATGTGCGGTAATGTTTTTTATAACTCCCAATGTATCAGAATCGTATAGGGCTTGCTCCATAATGTCAACAGCCAGCTCCACGTTTGACATATCAGCATTGTCAGATACATTTTCTATAATGATGACAACAGTGTTTTCTCCGCCAAGATGAGTGTATGCGTTGTTAAGACGCTCAAATTCGGCGTTTCGTGGAAAAAAATCAGAAATGTCTTCGGTAAAACGGAGCCTGGTGGCGCCAATAATTGAAACTGCTATACAAATTGAAAAAATACTCCAAAGCAGAATTTTATGCCCGGACAGAAATCTGTATATCTTTTTAGCCGTCTGTTCCATTATTTATTTGGGGATTTTCTGCAGATTCTATGTATCAGAATGCTGGGATATCCATATATAATGGCAAATATACACAATATTGTGTTAAGAATACTGATGCGCGTAAAATCAAGTACAGGTCTGAAATGTGACACACGCTCCTGCGGATAGTACACGTCTATTGTTATGGGCAACAGTCTTATTCCGCGCCAAGCTGCTCTTACAAGCAGTTCCAACTCAGCTTCATAGCGGCTTCCACAGAGGTGAATCCTGCCCAACCGTTCCAAAGGATACAGTCTGTAGCCGGTCTGTGTGTCCGGCAGCCTCTGCAATGTCTGGACTGAAAACCAGAAATTTGAAAACCTGTTTGCAAAAGTGTTTTTTTTAGGCATGCCCGGTGCATTCAGGTTTCTTGCTCCTACTATCAGTGAGTCCGGATTATTTATGATGGCCTGTTCAAAATGTGGCAGGTTGTGAGCATAATGCTGGCCGTCCGCATCCATTGTAACGGCATATCTGTATCCCTTCTGCAAGGCAGCCTGAAACCCTTTTGTTATGGCATATCCCTTGCCGCGGTTTTTTGTATATGAAACAATGCTGACGCGTCCCGGATGTGACAGACGTTCCGTTTCAAGAATGGAAACAGTATTGTCAGTAGAACCGTCATTGACAACAATAATATCCTGACAATATCCAAGAACCTGCTCTATAACACTGGCTATTGTTGACTGATTGTTATATACAGGAATAATAATGCAGAATGTCTTCAATTTGCTGTCCATAGCTATGCATTGATAAATTTCAGACTCATCTTGGCAAGAACGGAGTCATTATGGCGGATTTCCACTTTAGTAAACCCTTTACCAGCCTGTGCCATAATATATGTTATTTCAGACAACTCTTCGGGATTGATCTCTTTCAGAAATTTTATATTGCTGGCTTTTTCAAGATTGTATTCGTGCTTGTCTCCCCATGCGCTCTGACTTGCAAGCGATGCCAACTCAACTGCTATCTGTACCAAAGCTACTCCCGGAGTAATAGGCCTGCCGGGAAAATGACCTTTATAGATGTCTGAGTCTTTTAACAGCTCAATACAGGCAACCGTCTGTTGGTCTGCAACAGAAATGTCCGATACCTTATATAGTCTGTCTTTCAATACCATTTCAGTATTCAGTAAGTTTCTGATTTGAGAAAGTAATTGTAGTCAGGTCTCCGTTCCGTTCAAAGATGACAATGCTGTCTGCAATACGTTCATCTTTTCCGGTAAAAATCTCCATGCCGCTGAACATACTGCGTGCACGTCCTGATTTGGGAGACAGCGATATGTGACAGGAATTATTCTCAAGATATTGTTTTTCAATCTTGAAATCTTTTTGTTTGGCGTCAATTTCTCCGCCGATGACTGCAAAAATCATTTCTCTGAGATTTCCAAGCGGATTGTTTGTCTTGCCTGTCAGTTCCAGACGCATTTGTGTAGGACTTGTATATATCCATAAAAGCGAATCAGGAGCAACAAAAAGCATATTGCCCTGTTGCCGGGCAGGTTCATCAAAAATTACTGATTCCTTTGTTTGTGTAAAATCCGCCTCAAGACGCAGCCCAGACTGAGCATTTATCTCTGAATAAAGAGAAATGAACAATAGTATGAACAGTAACCGTTTCATTATTTTGCAACAAGAATACATCCAGCAATAATTATGGCAACTCCAATCCATCGGGTGGCTGGAACAGCTTCATGAAAAACTATTACCGATGTTACAAGTCCCGCAATATAACTGATGGAAAGCATTGGATATGCCTGACTGAATGGGAATTTCTTAAGAACATACATCCATAATACAACAGAACTGAGTGCAAAAATTCCGGACACCGGAAACTGCCATGTTGTAAAAGCCTGTTTGAAAAAAGACCATGACCATGAAAACTTGCCAAAGATCTCAACAGAAATCTTCAAAAATGACTGTGCACCTACAAGCAATACGGATTGAATTAGTACAAGAATAATCAGTTCAAGCATTTTAGTAAGAATATTGAATGGTCAGTATTGTTAAATCTATTGTATACAAGAATGTACTCAGGAAATTCAGTGCATTCCTGCCCTGTGTAATACAAAAATGACGGTATTGTACGTTTCTGCAAACATGTGGCTGCAACATATATACCCATAGCACTTGCGCATGTGTTCTCTCCGAATATGTGTTTGTACCATAGCATGGGCTTGTTGCCAAGGCACATTGCGTTAATGTCAGTTATGTCGGCATCGTCTTTTCTTGAAGCGCTTACAACGGTAACCTTAATCTTCTCTTCTGCAATTCCATTGCGTATCAGCAAGGCTTGATATGCGCCAAGTATGTCTGATTTATTATTGCTGCGCAACATCTCTCCGTCAACAATCTGACAAATTGATTCGTTGTCCAGTGTATCCGACAACAGCATACTGAGTGAAACCTGTCCATTGACAACATCCTTCAGGTAGCCTGTCTTTTGCATAAATGTATAACAGCGCGGAGTGGTGTAGTCATTGGCACACACCAGAACATTGTTCAGATGCCCGCCTTTAATCTGGATTACACCATCAAGAAGAGCACTGTCAAAAGACATTCCTGTGTGAGAATATGTTGTATTGTATCCATGACACTTCAGAGTGAGGGCCACCAGCGCACAAATGGTATTGTGGGTTGAATTGGTAAAAGCTGTAGGCTGGAGAAACTCTTCGCTGTTCTCAATCATTGAGAGCAGAAATTTTTCAGTCATTTCTATACTTCCAAGTCCTGAACCCATAATAATTCCCTGCAATGCATCCTCATTCTGTACAGCTTCTTTTGCCGTGACTACCGCTCTTTTCAACAAATGGTCAATGCGTCGTGCGGCAATAGGAGAAAAATACGGTTTGAAATCAGGATCAATAGCATCAATGAACTGATTTTTATCATATAAGACCGGTTCTTCAAACCATTTTGAAGACAATGGTTCCTGAATAGAAATCTGTTTTATGGATTGAATATATATCATGGCCTATATTTTTGAAAATATCAGTGATGCGTCATTTCCTCCGAAACCGAAAGAGTTACACAGTACATTATTCAACTTTATGTCTCTTACAGTTGTTGCCTGGGGGGCAAAAGACAATTCCTCTATCCTGTTTTCAAAACGCAGTGATGCCGGAATGAAATTGTGCTGCATAGCAAGAATGCAGATTGCACTTTCCACGCCGCCGCTTGCACTGGTTGTATGCCCGGTGAATGATTTGGTAGAGGATATAGGCGGTATATGTTCACCAAACAGACGCATAACGGCATTTCCTTCGCTCAGGTCATTGTTAGGCGTACCTGTTCCATGTGCGTTTATATAATCAATATCGGTGATTTCAAGTCCGGAACTTTTCAGTGCACCCGACATTGCAAGAAATGCGCCTTGTCCGTCCGGAGACGATGCCGTCTGATGATAGGCATCGCAGGCATTACCATAACCGGCAAGCGTGCATAAAGGTTCTGCATTATGTTTTGATGCCCATTCCTTGCTTTCAAGTACCAGATATCCGGCTCCTTCTCCAAGATTCAGACCGGCGCGGGTGTTGTCAAAAGGACGGCATGGCTCTTTGTCCAGAATCATAAGAGTGTTGAATCCGTTCAGATGAAATTTGGAAAGACATTCGCAGCCACCGGCAACCGCACAGTCGGCATAACCGTTTTTGATCAGTTCTGCTGCCAAGATAATAGCTCCTGCTGCAGATGAGCATGCTGTCGAGGCTGTTGTTGCCATGCTGAACAGATTACCAAAGTAATCGGCAATCAAGTCCGTACAATGTCCACAGAATATTTGCGGAATATCTGCGTTGTGTGTATTGTTTTGAGAATCAATGAATTCTGTGTAGAGTTGTTCACTGATTTCCATTCCTCCAACTGTGGTGCCGTTTACAAATGCAATTCTGGCTCCTTTTTTGCGCGCTGCTTCAAGACCTGATTGAGTGACGGCCTGTTTGACTGCTAATGTTCCAAGTAGGGCACTGCGTGAGTACGGAGCATTTTGAGGCAAATCAAGAATAGACCGTAATTGGGCGTTGCTGAGTTTGACTTCGCCGCAGGGAATCTCTTTGTGGACTGTCTGAAGATATCCAACCGGTGCAATACCGTGCTTCTCTTCCAACAGACTTTGCAGAGTCTGTTCCGCATTGTTGCCAATGGCGGATACTATTCCCATTCCTGTTACCTGCAGCGCACTCATACCTTATTTATTACTTTGTACGGTTCTTTGCAATATAATCAGCCATAACAGCTACAGACTGGAATATCTGTTTCCCCTGAGCTGCGTTTGCAAGTTTGATGCCATAATTCTTTTCCAAAAGTACAATCAACTCCAAAGCGTCAATTGAGTCCAGGCCAAGACCTTCTCCAAATAAAGGAGCGTTGTCATCAATATCGGCCGGAGACATGTCTTCCAGGTTAAGAGCTTCAATAATCTGCTGTTTCAGTGTTAGAATCAATTTTTCCATAATTATATAAGGTGATTTAATTTATCTGTAAATTCCTGCAACTGGTTTTGATCTGCCAGTTGGTTCTGTGTCAATTCAACACGCAAAAGTAATACTTTACATTCATCTTTCAAAACATTGCACCAACCGCATATTACCGTTTTAGTGTTTTGCTCCTGTTCAAGATACCTTAACTGGTTGTAGAGCTGGAGAGCGGAAAATTCCTTGGTTATATAACACATTGTCTCTCCGAATATCTTGTGACGTATGGCTATTTCTCCACAAACAATATTTGCCAATGTGTAAACAAAAGTTCCCGGAGAAGGGTAGTAATTGTTGTTGTCTGTAACAGTTTCAAAGTATTGCAGGTCCGAGTCAAGTGAGCCGGCACTTGAAAAAAGAACAACGGCGGCATCCTCTTTTGGGGCGATTTCCGGTTCAGTAGGACACATAGTCTGTTCAGCCGCAATAAAACCGGCTTTAGACAATGTGTCCATTTTATAGAACTTTGGATACTGCTGCCCGCTTTCCTTGTGAATCAAAGTTAACCACTCTTTAAGACTTGCACCTTCAGGACGGCTGCAGGTGATATTGCCATCGGTAATCATGACATTACCGTCAATTTTACAATATGATTTAATCTCTATCATAGTACTTGAAACAAAGCTGCGGCATTACTGCCTCCGAATCCTGAAATAAGTTTTACAAAACAATTTTTGTGGCTCATGCTCTGCACGGTAAGCTCCATACACGGATTTATCTGTCCTACAGTGCCTGGCGTTACTGTTCCTTTGCATGGCAGAATGACACCGTTCCTTACAGCGTAGCATGAAAGAATGGTTTCAACAACTCCTGCCGCTCCAAGAGTATGCCCCAGATAGCCTTTTAAAGAATTGACAGGAATGTTGCTCCAACCGGATCTTTCAATTGATACCGATTCCATATCATCATTATATAAGGTGGCGGTACCATGGGCATTTATAAATGATATTTTTTCTTTGTCTGCATTCAGTGCTGATATTGCTCTGTATAATCCTTCTGCAGTGCGGCTTGGGGCGGATATGTGATTTGCATCGTTTCTGATGGCACCGCTTTGCATTACAAGAGAATTTTTTGGAATGTCTGTGCCTATTGTGTATACAATGGCGGCTGCCGATTCTCCTAAATTCAGTCCTTTACGGTCCTTGTCAAAAGGCATACAGCGTTCTGTGGATAAAGCACGGAAAGACTGGAAACCGGATATGATGAATTTTGAAAGTTCTTCCGCACCTATTACAACGGCATATTTGTATTGCGTTCCGTTTGAACCTCCATATTTCAATGCCCGCATGGCGGCTATCTGTGCAACAATTCCCGATGTGCAGGCTAATGATACTGTTACAGGTTTGTTTTTGTTGCCAAAAAATTGTGCAATCCTGTTACTTGAACTCCATACATAGGGGGATTCGTCATTCGGCATCAGTCCGCCTGAGGCTTTGCTGATATTACCTTTTGTGGATGAAATAACAAATATTACGTTGTCTGCTGCAGGATCAATCGATGCATTTCTGATGGCGCGCATAGCTGCAAGAATTGCGGCTTTTTCAACCGTTGAATATAAAATGTTATTGTCGGTTCCTGTTTCTGAATAAAATTCCGAATCAAGGGAGTCGCGTTCAAATATAGATCCGAAAAACGGCTGTGGAAGATCAAATGTACCACAATGCAGTTCCAACTTGCTTTCTCCATTCACAATTGCTTTATATGTTTGCTCGGATGTGTATCCAAGCGGAGAAATAATACAATCTCCAATAGCATATACTTTTGAGTCTGTCATATCAATGACCATTGTTTTTTGTCAATACAAAAGTATTATTTTTTTTCGTAAGGATACCTATTCTGATGTTTATAAAATTGTGCAATAACGAAAATTATACAAAATTATACAGTATACATATGTCCAAAAACGCGGTCAGAATCCCTTCAGGTGCAGAAGTATAAAAATTGGTATCCCTATTTGTGTACTATTCTCTATTATTGAAAATAGTACATCTGATTTCCTGAAAAATACAATAATCA
>JAKSIO010000030.1 GCA_024398785.1 Bacteroidaceae bacterium
AAATGAATTATTATTTATAACTTTGCAGTTACAGTATTTGAAACTGTGCCGATATGGAATATAAGACAATATCTACTAACGACGGAAAGATTCTTGCGAAATTGGAGGAAGACGGACGTGAATGGTTTTCAGCGGGAGACCTGTACGAACTTTATCCGGAAGAAAAACCACAGAACATACGTGTTCAAATCAGCAGGATGGTCGATAAAGGACTTGTGACCAGACTATACAAGGACCTGTATTATGTGGTGCCTCTACATCAGGATGCCGGCAATTATCTTCCGGACTGGCATTTGCTCGCAGAACCTCTGACCAGAGGGTCGTCTTTCTACATAGGGTATTATTCAGCCCTGCAGGTTCACGGGCTGATAACACAGCCGTCACTGAAAGAGCAAATTGTATGGGATTACGGCAAAAGCAGAAGTATTGACATCAAGGGGGTGGAATTCCAGATAATCAGCCACAATAAAAAACATTTTTTCGGACAGAAGAAAATATGGATAGATTCGTTCCACAAAGTTGTTTGTTCAGACCTTGAAAAGACTGTCATTGACTGCCTGTTCAAACCGGAATACGCCGGGAGCATCATCGAGTGTGCCAAGGCAATCTGGATGGCGCGGGAGAAGATTGACTACAGAAAACTTCTGCAATACGCTGTCCGGTTTGACTGCCAGGCCGTTATCAAAAGACTGGGCTACATTCTGGAATTGCTGGAGATAGGAAACGAAATCATACCTGATCTATATGCCCTTCGGACAGCCACAATATCTCCTTTGGATACGGAATCCCCAAACGAAGGGAGGATTTCAACGCGGTGGAGCTTGCGGGTGAACGTTGAAAATGAAACAATATTAAGTGCGATAAACAACTGACAATATGATAAAGCCATCTGAAATTCAAAAGAAAGCAAATGCTGAAAGAGTGCGTGACACCCAGATTGAGAAAGATTACATCCTCACATGGATCCTTACCGGTGTGTCTCGGAATACATTGCTATACAATAGTCTGGCGTTCAAAGGAGGGACTCTGCTCAAAAAGTTTTACTTTGAGGATTACAGGTACTCCGAGGATCTTGATTTTACGCTGACGGATGACACGGTTTCAAACGAGGCTATACAAAACGCTTTCAATGAGGTGTTTGAATTTGTGAGAGAAGAGGCAAACATTCCTCTTGCAATGGAAGATTTCGGCATTCACGAAACAGGGAACATCAATTTCTACATATCATATATCGGTCCGCTCGGAGGAACGCGTGCAAACAAGAAAGTGAAGGTTGACATCTCCAGGACGGAGCACCTCTGCTTTGACTTGGAAGACCGACCCCTGTTTGATTCCTATTCCGACCAGGGAGATTGCAATATAAGGTGTTATTCACTGAAAGAAGCAATGGCAGAAAAGATGCGTTCCCTGTTGTCAAGGACTCAGCCAAGGGACTACTATGACCTGTGGTATCTCTCCGAGATAGAAGGAATGGAAATGGCAGACCTTCGCAATGAATTTGAAATAAAAGCAAGGCATAAAGGGCTGGACCCCGATTCGTTGAGTGCAAAGATTGATTCCAAAGTGAACGTATTCAAATCAAGATGGGAGAACTCGATGAAAGACCAGATAGCCGAACTTCCGCCTTTCGAACAGGTCCACCGGGAATTGGGAAAGCACTTCCGCTTGCTGTTCAAATAGGACGCTTCAGTGGCGAGCGGTGTCAAAATAGGCACCCCGCGGAAGTGACCGAATTACACTTATAACGCGCTGTTTATTAGTTTGTTATACTGTTTGCAGTACGTCAGAATCATTCATACAGGCGGATGAATGAGGAACGGAAACAGAAACCGGGCGACGTTGGAGCAAGGGAG
>JAKSIO010000031.1 GCA_024398785.1 Bacteroidaceae bacterium
TGCCCAAAATGGTTGCAACATGTGCAAATGAAGGTGTTTTTGCCCATGTCCCAAGTTGAATACTGCTGCTGGTGCCCTCAGAACAGTCTGTAGGCAGGGTTCGTTATGCTGCAGTTACGGAACATGTGCATAGAGTCGACATTTTGCCCCAGATGTCGCCTGAAACAGCCTCAACATGTGCGAATGCGGCCCTCTGTGCCCACGTTCCAAATTGAATGCTGCTGCTGGTGCCCTCAGAACAGTCTGTAGACGGGGGTTCGTTATGCTGCAGTTACGGAACATGTGCGTAGAGCTGCCGTTTTGCCCCAGATGGCGCTTGAAACAGCCTCAACATGTGCGAATGCGGCCCGCTGTGCCCACGTTCCAAGTTGAATACTGCTGCTGGTGCCCTCAGGATAGTATCTTTATTTATTTTCATTTATCCACAGACATCTGTCAATTTGCTGCTGGTTTACATTTCGCTTTTTAAGCAGTCTGATAACATATTCCAGTTGTTCTTGATTAAAATAGTGAAAACTTTTCAAATTCCATGAAGAAGCTTGATTGTCAATCAATTGACAAACATCTATGTCTGACATGGCATCGGCTTGTGTATCAAGGTTATCCTGATCAATTATTTGTGATTGGACGTTTTTTACATTTGACAACATATCCCATAGATATTGTTTATAACCTTTCCAGAATGATCTTGCTATTTTATTGTTGATGAAAGATTCAAATGTAATCATGCCATTCGGGTCTATTTCATAGTTAATTTGTGCTATATCATTCCCAAAAATTTTGCGATATTCTCTATAGTTCAGTTGGTTGGCTTTTCTATATGATAGTTTTCCCCAATTTCTAAAATCCTCGGTTGTAAGACTTTCCTTGAATAGTGACGATGCGTTTGAAAATGGGTATGAGAATGGACTGGACATTACATAATGATGCATTGGGTTTCTCAAAACATACAGCATTTCGTTTTCAATATCCTGACTGCCATGAAATTCTCTATATGATGTTTGTATAGCATTTGATAACCTGTCTCCATATTTGTTTTTATAATATATGGCGTAGGTTTTCTTTAGTCGGAAAATGACATTGTCAATAATTGAAACGTCGGCATCAATTACAATTGAATGAAAATGCGTGGACATCACGGTTATGGCCAGTACCTGAATTTTGTTTAGTGTAGTTGCTATGGCAAACTTGTTTATAAAGTACACATAGTCTTGTTTGTCTCTAAAAATTACTCTGTCCCCTTTGTTGCAGATGTGTAGATAGTTTCTCATATGAGTTATGATTTTAATTTGTTTAATCGTTAATAACGCCTTATTCCAATAAGCGTGTTTTCACAGCTGTTCAGCAAAATTAGTTTTTATTTGACATTTATACAAGTTTTGTTCGGTCAAATATCTGTAATTCATTCAAAGCGCGTAGCAACATGTGCGTGGAGCTGCCGTTTTGCCCAAAATGGTTGCAACATGTGCAAATGAAGGTGTTTTTGCCCATGTCCCAAGTTAAATACTGTTGCTGGTGCCTTCAGAACAGTCTGTAGACGGGGGTTCATCATGCTGCAGTTATGGAACATGTGCATAGAGACGGCATTTTGCCCCAGATGGCGCCCAAAATGGTTGCAACATGTGCAAATGAAGGTGTTTTTGCCCATGTCCCAAGTTGAATACTGCTGCTGGTGCCCTCAGAACAGTCTGTAGGCAGGGTTCGTTATGTTGCAGTTACGGAACATGTGCATAGAGACGGCATTTTGCCCAAGATGGTGCCCAAAATGGTTGCAACATGTGCATAGAGTCGACATTTTGCCCCAGATGGCGCCCAAAATGGTTGCAACATGTGCAAATGAAGGTGTT
>JAKSIO010000032.1 GCA_024398785.1 Bacteroidaceae bacterium
GCTTGCGGTTACATTTTCTATGGTCGCTGGCTCTGCAAACAGTGGGGTGTAGGCGAATCAACAGAACCAACACCAGCTCACGCATTGGAAGACGGTGTTGACTACGTTCCAGCTAAAGCTCCAGTTCTGATGGGACACCACTTCTCATCTATCGCTGGTGCTGGTCCAATTACAGGTCCTATTGGTGCTGCTATGTTCGGATGGCTTCCAGCTACAATCTGGATCCTCATTGGTGGTATTTTCTTTGGTGGTGTACATGACTTTGGTGCTCTGTTTGCATCTATCCGCCACAAGGGACAGTCAATTGGTGAAATCATCAACGTAAACATGGGTAAAAAAGCAAAGCGTCTGTTCATCATTTTCGCTTACGTTACACTTATCCTGGTTGTTGCAGCATTTGCTTCAATCGTTGCAGGTACATTCAAAGCAACATATGTAAACGGTGTTCTTGATAAAGCCGCTTCTGCAGCTAACGCTTCAGTTGCTATGGTTTCTCTCCTGTTCATCCTGGTAGCTATCGTATTTGGTTTCCTCGTATACCGCCGCAATGCTCCACTGGCTGTTTCAACAATCTGTGGTGTAGCTGCAATTATCATCTGTATGGTAGTCGGTATGAAATGGCATCCAATCTATCTTTCAAACACAACATGGATGATCGTAGTTGGTATTTATATCGCTGTTGCTTCTGTTACTCCAGTTTGGATTCTCCTTCAGCCACGTGACTACCTGTCTTCATTCCTTCTTTACTCTATGCTGGCAGTTGCTCTTATTGGTGTTGTTGGTGCTCATCCAAATATTGATAATGCTTCTTTCCCAATGTTTGCTACAGTAAAAGGAACTCCAATGTTCCCAGTTCTGTTTACAACTATTGCTTGTGGTGCTATTTCTGGTTTCCACTCACTGGTTTCTTCAGGAACAACATCTAAACAGCTGGATAAAGAAACACATGCAAAACCAATCGCTTACGGTGGAATGCTTCTGGAATGTGTACTCGCAGTAATCACAATTTGTGCTATTGCTTACGCTCGCCAGACAGGTCACACAAAAGGTGCTACAGACATCTTCGCTGGTGGTATTGCTGCTATGGTTGCAAAAATCCCTGGATGTGCAGGTGCTGAAAATGTTATCTACACACTCCTTATCCTTACATACTCTGCATTCTGTCTTACATCTCTTGATACAGCTACACGTCTTGCTCGTTTCATGTTCCAGGAATTCTGGCTTGAACCAGGACAGACAGTTGCTGACATCAAAGACGGATGGAAAAAAGTTGTTACAAACAAATACTTCGCAACAATCCTTACAGTTGTACTTGGTATCGCTCTTGGTATGACAGGTTGGTCAAAAGTTTGGGGACTCTTCGGTGCTGCTAACCAGCTCCTGGCAGGTCTCGGACTTCTGGCAATTGCAACATGGCTTGGAAACATTGGAAAGAACAACAAAATGTTCATGTTCCCAATGGCTTTCATGATGGTTGTTACAATTTCTTCACTTATTATTACAATTATCAACCAGTGCAAGCTTATCACAGCTGGTGGTGCAGGATGGGGTCCATACGCTCAGGTTATCATCGCTGCATTCCTCGTAGTTCTGGCAGTTATCCTCGTTATCGAAGGTGTTCAGACACTTACAAAAGCTGCAAAAGCAAAAAAAGCTGCTAACTAATTTTAGATTACATTCGTAATTAAAATAAAAAGCCTGCGGATAAAACCGCAGGCTTTTTATTTTGCTGGTACTCCTTACATCTTCCAGCAGGGAATAGTTTTTTTCAGAAATTCTTCTGATGACTTTGTTTTTTAATATTAAATAGAATAAAGGTA
>JAKSIO010000033.1 GCA_024398785.1 Bacteroidaceae bacterium
CGAACGGAGTGTTGCGCAGAGTCGGGGAACAAATTAATTTTGGTTTGTTCTGTTCATTATTGAATTGTATTGGCTTTTGTTGCTGTAGAAGAATAGCCACAATGTCATCTCCTCACTCTCGGCGTGGGTGATGTATCCGGTCTGGTTGTCGCTGATGGCAGCATCCATCAGCTGCTTGTTGGGAGTGACACCATTTTCCGTATCTACGATGGTTGTGTCAAGGACTTTCACTCCTTTCTCCCAATTCTGGTAATTGTGGATTGTGATGCAGCTGTCATAATGTGGAAGTTCTGACATCATTGAGTGAAGAATCTCTTCGAAATACTCATCCATGTCACCAGCAAGGGTGTCGGCATGAAAATAGTTTACTGAAAGTGACGAAACCTTTGCGCCTTCGTTAGGACGCTGCACCACATTGAACTCGCTCAGAAGCCTCAACCAAGCTGCATGGTCTTGGGCTTGGATCATAACTGCATTGATTGTGTCGCCTTTCGTCGCATAATTTCCAATCAATGCAACAGTCAGTCCGTCGACATCGGCATACTCGTTGTATATTTGTCTTGCTGCTGACAAAGTTTCGGTTTCGGTGTTCTCTTTTTGGCAAGATACTATTATAAACAGTATTGCCACAACTGGAATAATGAACTTTCTCATGACTTGATTATTTTACAATGTTGTTTAACCGAGCTAGTATGGCATTGCTGCTACATCCGTTATTGCATACAAAAACAATATCGCTTTCGACCGTCTCTGTTTGATTGTTTATGATGCTTTTTGTTAACGGAATAAGCATTGCTACTATGCAAACCGCTGCTACCACCCACCGCCATTTGTGCTGTGTATTTATTGGCCGAGGGTTTGTTATGACAGTTGGCTCTTGCCAGATGGCATGCCGTATGGCTCTGTCCAATTCTGCATCGGACAACGGACATTTTTCTCCCCGCAACTGCTCTCTGTATTGTTTGAATTCTTTATTAAAATTTGTCATTATATTATTGGTTGTATTTTTTGCGTAATTTCCGTTTTGCTCGGCTTAGTCTCATTGATACGGCACCGACATTCAAATCCACCACCTTTGCTATTTCTGCATAACTAAAACCGTAAAGATGCGATTTGACAATTGTACGGTCGGGTTCATCAAAGGATTCAATCATTTGTTGCAAATGAAATTGTCTTTCGCATTCGTATGATTGCTCAAACAAAGGTGGCTGGGCTGAATATTTGTTATTGCATCTTCTCGCAATGGAAATCATTGTGTTATTGGCCACTCTAAAAACCCATGTCCGTTCAGAGCTCCGGCCATCATAGCCTTCATAACCTTGCCACAAAGCACACAGTACCTCGTTGAAACAATCTTCAACTTGCCATGCCGCACTCAATTGGTAGTGCTTGCAGACTGACCAGATTAAGTCTTTGTGTCGGTGTATTAGGCTTTTGAAAGATTCTTCTGTTACCAGCATATT
>JAKSIO010000034.1 GCA_024398785.1 Bacteroidaceae bacterium
TGATCATGCACAATAAAAGTTGACACATTTCCCGCAAGGATTCTGTTACAATCAGAATCAGGAGGATGTGAATGCAACAGGCAAAAAAGTATGACAAAGAATTCAAAATTCAAGCGGTGAAGCTGGCATTGGAGATTGGCGGAGCTAAGGCTGCTGCTGAACTTAACGTACCGGATAACACAATTTACGGCTGGGTGCATAAATATCAAATAGGACGGCTTGATTTAGGGCCGGAATTGCAGACATCGGCCAGAGCATTGACCATGAGCGAAGAGCTAGAAGAACTGCGGAAACAGGTTAAAAACCTGACTAAAGCCAATAAGCGGCTTCAGATAGAAAACGAATTTCTGGAAGAGGCCAGCGCTTTTTTCGCCGCCTGCCGTCGGAAGTCAACAAGGAATTAAGGATGAGTTTTATAGCCAAGAAGACTAACGACGGCAAGGTTACAGGTAAAATAGCATTATACTGCCGGGCGTTGAATGTCAGCCGCCAAGGTTTCTATGGCTATCTGGCCGCCAGCCAACGGCCATGGCGCTATCAGAAAATCTCCATGCTCATGCAATCTATCTTGGCTGAGGACCAATGTAACGATACTTACGGTCGAGTCAGGATGCATAAGGCATTAATGGAACGTTTGCCAGCCGGTGAAAAAGTTCCATCAATTAACACGGTACAACTTATAATGAACGCCATTGGTATTGGCCATACAAAAAAGCGTAAGCCCAACGGGATTACAAAAGCAGAGAAAAACGCCCGTAAATCCGATGACTTACTGAAGCGCGATTTCAAGTCTGCTGCTCCAGCCAAGAAATGTGTAACGGATATAACGGAAATCAAGTGCCGGAATGGCAAACTGTATGTGTCGGCCATCTTTGACTGCTACGACGCAGCCGTTCTAGGACTGGTTATGGATACCAATATGAAAACCCAGTTATGTGCAAGAACAGTTACCGCCGCCTGCCAGCGTTATCCGGAATTACGGGGAGCAATCATCCATTCCGACCGTGGTTCCCAATATACCAGCGCGGAATATAGAAAAGAGTTGGCCAAATACCAAATCGCTCAGAGCATGAACAGCGCCGGCGGCCGCTGCCACGACAACGCCCGTTGTGAAAGTATGTGGGCGAGGATGAAGGAGGAATTAATCTATGGGAGAATAAAAACTACGGAACATACTATTGAATATATGAAAAAAATAATCTGGCGGTATTTCATAGGCTACTGGAATAACAGAAGAATCTGTATGACCAACGAAGGACTACCTCCGGTAGTTAAAAGAAAACAATACTATGATAAATTTGGAATAGCCGCTTAAACGGGAGCCTTGCGATATAATGTGTCAACTAAATTTGACATGTTCA
>JAKSIO010000035.1 GCA_024398785.1 Bacteroidaceae bacterium
GGTCTATAGGTCATTTTGCAGGCTGACAATGACGTTTTCCCTTAGGGGAATAAGAGTTTCCGCGCGTTGAAAATTTTCAGGGGCAAAATCGACGAATCAAACGCTCCTATAGGTCATTTTGCAGGCTGAGAGAACCATTAATCCTTAGAAACATCTATATTTGCAGGGCGTTCAAAATGTTAAAAAACACCTTATGAATAAAAAAAATGTCCTGTCTGCAAGTCACCCATAACCAAGAAAAATGGCGTTAGAAATGGGAAACAATTGTATAAATGTCTGGTCTGTGGCCGCCAATTTCGTGAAGGCGATAAGCCGGACAATGAAGATTTGTGGACACTCTACCAAGCCAGAAAACAAACCGTTGACGAGCTGGCATCCCATTATGGCGTGAGCAGTTCGACAATCAAGAGACGCCTCAGAAATATTCACAAGGGATGGCAGCAGCCCGAACTCACCGGAAGCGGCTTCGTCCATATTGACGCGACCTATTGGGGGCGGAATTGGGGAATATTGCTGGCAATTGACGATCTTACGGGAAAGCCTCTGTATCTTTCATTTATCAAGCATGAGACCAACGCCGACTACCGAACTGCAGTGGAATCCATAGAGGCAAGAGGATACAAAATCAAGGGCATCGTGATTGATGGAAAGCAGTCTCTGTTTGACGTCTTTTCCGAATACAATATTCAGATGTGCCAATTCCACATGTGTCAGATTGCTCGCAGATACCTTACAAAAAATCCAAGAATGCGTGCGGCCAAAGAACTGAGGTGTTTGATGGATGCGCTGACAAAGAGCACGTCGGACTCGTTCACGGTCAAGTATGAGGCCTGGAAGGAAAAATTCAGCGATTTCCTCAACAGGCGCACCGTGTCAAAAGTCACCGGCAGATCTCATTTCACACACAAAAGGCTCAGGACGCTGAAAAACAGCGTTGACTTCTATCTTCCATATCTGTTTACATATCAGAAAGATGAATGCCGTGGGATGCCCAATACCAACAACAAGATAGAGGGCACGTTCACTGATCTGAAGAAGAACCTGAACAATCATAGCGGAATGTCGGAGGAGAATCGCAAGCGATTCATAAGTGGGTTTTTCTTGGCATCTTCGACATAAGCCAATAAAAAGGGGACAGAAAGACGTCCCCTTTTGGAAAAATATCGGCTTGAAGTCGGCAGACCTATTCCTCACGGAGTTGCTCCCCAGCAGAGCTCCGCTGCGCTTCAGTCCGCATGCAAAAATACGGCTTTTACAAATTGACTCAACAACAGCGAAAAAAAACAGCCTGCAAAATGACCTATTGACGCACACATACTCTTTTCCAGCCTGCAAAATGACCTATACGCC
>JAKSIO010000036.1 GCA_024398785.1 Bacteroidaceae bacterium
CTGAAAAAGGTCATCGACTTCAGTCGGATTGTCCGAAAAGAAGTAGCATACCGTATATATTGTCTTACGGTACTTCTTGACCATTTTTGTGAATTCCTGTTCTATATTCTCCATTTGTCTGAGATACTGTTCACAACAATTAGTATCCGAAATGCTGATTTCCTTTCAGAAAATAATAATAGAAAACTCCAGCCGCCAATGAAAACAGACTGGAGTGTTTATTTTGGTTGGTGAATGATTGCTGTCTGTTACAAAGCCGCAACCTGTTCCGGTGTCAGGCCTGTGTATTTACAGATTAATTCAGCATCAAGACCATCTGCTTTCATTTTGCGTGCAGTCTCCAGTTTGCCTTGTTCCAGGCCTTGTTCCAGACCTTGTTCCAGACCAAGAGCGCGGCCTTCTGCCAGGCCCTGTTCGGTAGCTTTGCGCAATGCACATTTCATCTGTGCACGTTTGTCCATTTCCGTTACCATATCCTTTATGTATTTTGTTTTGACCTCTGACGGCATCTCTGCCAACTCACTCTGCCGGGCCAGTTTTGCCCATATCCCTTGGGCAAAACCATCGGGCAAATCCTTCAACTCATGCATGTGACGTATGCAAAAATAGAATCTTTCTTTGTCATTGTCAATATCTTCCCACTTTTTGTTGAAATTCTCCAGCTCAACAAAGACAAAATGCAGGTTGTCTGTCATGAGTTCATGTGTGCGGTCTTCGCGTAAGGAGTAGCTTGAAAGGATGCTCCCGTCCCAATCCGTTGCATGAGGGCGGGTAAAGGCATCTATCGATATCACATATACCGGCTTTAATGTGTATTCTTCCTGCCCAACCGCAATCTGGTTCTGTATGCAATACGTAGAGTAATACAGGCATCGGTCAGAGAACCAGTCCTGTTCCTTAACCTGGACCTCAACATCAATGTAGGTGCCGTTGTCAAGGCGGCAGGACACATCAAATACGCTGTTCTTGAGGTTCTTGGCAAACGATGTCTGCCGTTGTTTGTAGAATTCCAGACCTTCTATGTGCAGGTGGGGAAGCAGTTCGTTCAGAAGTGCCATCAGCAGGTCCTTGTTTGACTCCTGTCCGAACACCCACTGGAAGGCCACATCGTTCATCAGGTTCACATACTTGCCGCAGACGTCATGGGTCAGGGCGTTACTTGACTCTTCACTCAAAATGTTTTTTTGTTTCATTGAATGGTATTATTAATTGTTTATTCATTACGCATGTTTTCCGGCCGGTTATCATGGTTACATTATGGCCGTTGGACATGGCTTAGATTATCTCTAGCGCAAATATATGGCATGAAAATGGCTTTTGCAACAGGAGGGGAACAATTTTCTATTG
>JAKSIO010000037.1 GCA_024398785.1 Bacteroidaceae bacterium
GTTTCCGGAATCAGTTCTGCATAAACTGTATCTCTTTTCTCCAATCGAAAGTCAACCCTCTCCCGGCATTCCTCTCCGGAAAAGAGGAATACCTTCGCGGTAACATGAATAGCATCTTCTCCGTAGACAATTTTTTCCCTGTCTGTCTGCAACTGCATAAAAGTCGGAATTCGCAGCTTCCCGGCTTTTTTCGAAATTTCCGGCTCTCCCAGAGGATTCCAGCCCTCACTTCCCCCCAGCAGATTTTCAATATTGATATATCTCTTTGCCTCATATTCGAAAACATAGGCTTCCAGCGCTTTCTTACCCTGAAGCTGTACCGTTTCTTCGCTGCCACCGCCTCCAAGTATGACCGGCTTTCCGTTTTGAACAACTCCGTACTGATAACATTTTAGAGAGGGCAATGGATATTTCGTCCAGTCAACTCTCACAGGCACGTTTTCCGCTGTTTCATAGCAACAATCAATCAAAGCGATCTGACCGCCCTCCTTGGTAAGATACTGTTCTGCCTCCGTTCCCAGAGTCTTAATCCTGCTACGGAAAATGCAGTCAATAAACACAGCTCCCGTTCCTGTTGCCTGATAAATGGGCCGATTACCGTAAAAATCAAAATCGCAGCCTACATACACTGCGTTTCCGTTTAAAGCATCATCTGTGCTCTCAAAATGACAATTCCGATACAATGCGCGTTTTGCCCCACAAACGGGAACCAGATTTAACCGACTCACAAAACGGCAATTGTCGGCACAGAGTTTTTCTCCTTCCTGAAAAGCAAGCTGTGCCTGGGTAACAGACTCCGTTCTCTTTTGCTGATTCAGTGCCGGATTCGTCGGATAGACTAAATCTATACAACAATAGTTTCCCAGCGTCAGATTGGCAAGGAACAATTCCTCCACCTGAAAACTAAACAGAGTATAATTTCCGTTGCAGGCATGGGACTGCCCTCTGTTGCCTGCAATCACTATGTTTTCCGGCTTTTCGGATAATCCTACTATTTTTAAAGATCTGCTGTTTACATGCATACCGAAGGGAGCTCTATCCCCTTCTTTTTTTTGCAGGGTATCTGTTGCCAGAGGGTCATCAATCCAATAGACATTTGGAACAATGTACATGATAGTGGGATTTTCCAGACTCCCTTCCAAAAGTTCACGACCGGCAAAAGCCTCCTGAATATCACAGTAGACATGAGGATGCGCAGCCGCCTCCTCCCGGGAAAGTCTGCCATCCAGCAAAAGCGTTTGTTCATTCAGTTCCCTGTATTCTTCATTATATATAAAACCCTGTTCCTTCCAGATGATGTCCAACTTTTAGTT
>JAKSIO010000038.1 GCA_024398785.1 Bacteroidaceae bacterium
CTGGAAGTTCTTTCTGTAATGGATATCCAGAAACTGGTGGGAATACTTTTGCAAGCTTTGATTCCCAAGTAGTAACAGCATCTTCAAGAGAAATTGTTACACAAGAGTTTCTTACTCCTGACAAAGTTGCATTCACAACCTTAATATTGCGTTCTGCAATTGTTTTACCAAGTTTTGTTACTGTTCCAGCCTTCAAACCAGCTTTTGTCAAATCAACATCGGCAGAAGTTTCAATAATGATGTTTCCGTATGTTGGAACAAAGAGTGATTTAACATCAGAACCGTCGATTTCACAACCAATCATGTTACCCATTGCCATTTTTGTTACTGCTTCTGCAATACCACCAGGTCCTACAGGGTACATAGCACTGATTTTTCCAGCCTTATTCAAATCGTAAATTACATCTGAGTTTGCAAGGAATGTGTCGTAATCTGGAGCAAGAACTTCAGAATATGGAACACTTACCATATAAATATCGTTTCCGGCAGCTTTGAATGAACCAGAAGTTACATTTTCAGCTTCGTCGTGAGTTACAGCAAATGAAACTAATGTGTGTGGTACGTTGATATCTTCGAATGTACCAGACATTGAGTCTTTACCACCAATTGAAGCACATCCAGATTCAATCTGAGCGTCTACAGAACCAAGCAATGCAGCTGTTGGATAACCCCAGCGTTTTTCGTTTACTGCACGACCAAAGAATTCCTGGAATGAAAGGCGTGAAGTACGAGCTTTACCACCAATACAAGTGATTTTAGCCAAAGATGAAAGTACTGCAGTTTTTGCTCCGTGCCATGGTGACCACTGACCAACGCGTGGGTCAAAGCCGTAAGACATTAGAGATACAGTTGAAGTTTCACGAGGAGATACTACAGGGATTTTTGCAGACATAGCTGCTTCTGGAGTATTCTGATATTTTCCACCATATGGGAAAAGAACTGTTGAAGCACCAATAGAACCGTCGAAGCGTTCGCCAAGACCGCGCTGTGAACAACAAGCCAAGTCAGCCATGTTAGCTTTCCAAGCATCTGTTACGTGATTCTTTACACAACCTTCACATTTTACGCCTTTGTTCAATTCTGCAGCAACAGAATCAAGTGGGTTCAAAAGTGGAGATTTTGCAGGTTCTGCTGGCTGTTCAATAACAGCATTTGCTTCGTGATGAGCACCTGCAGCATCAAGGAATTCACGACCAATATCAACGATTGTTTTACCGCGCCATTTCATAACAAGGCGG
>JAKSIO010000039.1 GCA_024398785.1 Bacteroidaceae bacterium
TGTCTGAACTTGTGCTGTATGTTGAACAGCAGCTGGCCGCGAACTTTTATGACGGAAAAAATCCTGTGCTTCGCAAGGCTGTCTTGAAGGTCATTGCTCGTGTCATTGGTGCCGCCCTTTACATGCTTGTTCTTATGCAGAAAAAAGTGTGGCGAAACCGCTTTGTGAAGACTTGCGATATTGATGCCCTGGATGGTTTTGGTGCAGAATATGCCATGCCGCACAAGCCGCCTGTTTATGCTACAGGCTATGTCAAGCTGGCTGTTAGCGGAAGTGGATCCGTAAAAATTCCGGCCGGAACCTATTTTGTTGATCCGTTGAACGGCAGCGAATATTACTCTATCAGCGAATCTGATGTTGCTAATGATGGCAAAGTTCGTGTCGTGGCTTCTGTTGCCGGAAACGCCTGGAACCTTGCTGCAGATACAAAGCTTCAGTTTAGAGACTCGACTCCAGATAAAGTTGATGACGAAGTTGTTGTTGTAACTCCTGGTATTGTTGGCGGTAAATTCTTCGAAGTTGTTGTCAATGGTCAGGTGGAATATTGGGGCGAAACCGCTGAAGAATACCGCACACGCCTTTTGAACAGGGTCCAGAATCCTCCGCAGGGAGGCTCTGCCAACGATTACAAACAGTGGGCTGAACGGTTTAATTTTGTAACCAAGGCTTTCGTAAAGCCAAACTATCCGAGAATCAATTCTGTTGTTGTTGCCTGCGCTAATTTTGCCAACGATTCTTCTGCAAGACTTGATAATGACCAGGTAGAAGAAGTTCGCGCATCCGTCAACTCTCCTGAGCGCCGTGTGGTAACTGCTGATGTTCGCGTGATTTCCGTGACCCCTGTCAAGTTCTTGATTAACGCTACCGTAGCCCCGTTTAACGATGCTGTCCAGGAATCCGTTCGAAATGCCCTGAGGTCCGTGTTGCAACAGTATGGGCCCGACAGCCGAATAGGTTTCGATGATGTGCGTGTTTACGTGCTGGCAAATTCTAGCGCTGAAAAATTCTCTATCGGATCTGTACAGAAATATGTGGGTGGAGTGGCTCAGTCTGTGGATGTCTTTGAATTGAATTTGGGTGTTCCTGAAAATCCCGTGGACTACTCTATTGCAGAAGTTGTCGGGTTTGGTATTGGTGAATCTCAAATCAATTTGTCTAGTGGTGAATAATGATTGTTACGGTAGACAAGATTATTGCGTTTGAAGGCTGTGAAGCCACTCTTTGGGG
>JAKSIO010000004.1 GCA_024398785.1 Bacteroidaceae bacterium
TTTGCCCACGTTCCAAATTGAATACTGCTGCTGGTGCCCTCAGAACAGTCTGTAGGCAGGGCTCATCATGCTGCAGTTATGGAACATGTGCGTAGAGCTGCCGTTTTGCCCCAGATGTCGCCTGAAACAGCCTCAACATGTGCATAGAGACGGCATTTTGCCCCAGATGGTGCCTGAAACAGCCTCAACATGTGCGAATGAAGGTGTTTTTGCCCACGTTCCAAGTTGAATACTGCTGCTGGTGCCCTCAGAACAATCTGTAGGCAGGGACAATAATTGAATTGGCTTTGCAATGGGAATGTACATTTTCTTTTGTATTTCTGTTTTGTGACATTAAGAAATATTGTTATTTTTGCGTGTTACTCGGATTAACTATTTGTTTTGAGCATAGTCTAAACAATATAGTGTCGTATCAAAGTGTATATTTATAAAACTAATTATATCATGCGTACTTTTAAAATCTGCATTCTTGTTATGTTGGGCGTTCTTTCAACGTCCTTTACTCAGGTTGCCCAAGCTAAGAAAGCGGCAGCTGGCACAGTAACCGGTGTCAATCCGTTGACATATACGGATATTCCAGATCCGGATGTTATTCGTGTTGATGACACATACTACATGGTAAGCACCACTATGTATTTCTGTCCGGGTGCTCCTATCATGAAATCAAAAGATCTGGTGCATTGGGAAATTGTCAACTATGTATATGACTGTTTGAACGATGACGATATCTATAACCTGCGTAACGGCCGCAATGCTTACGGCAAAGGCCAGTGGGCAGCATCGTTGCGCTATCAGGATGGTATTTTCTATTGTTTGTTCATAGCGAATGATCAGGCAAAGACATACGTTTATAAAACCACTGATATTGAGAACGGAAAGTGGGAACGTAACGTGATAGACCGCCCGTTTCACGATGCTAGCATGCTGTTCGAAGACGGACATCTGTATCTGGTTTGGGGTAACGGTGAAATCTATATGATTGAACTGAAACCGGATGGAACAGGTATCCTTCCGGGTTCAGAAGAAAAACTGCTGTTTGAGTGCCCACGCCAGGGTTATGGTCTGCGTGCAGAGGGTTCTCACTTCTATCACATAGGCGATTATTATTATGTGCTTACAATAGATTGGCCAAGCGGCGCTCCACGTACCGCAGAAATATGGCGCAGCAAGAATATCTGGGGCCCGTACGATGAACATAAGATTGTTCTGCAGGGTACAATAGGCGGCCGTGGCGATGGTTGTGCTCAAGGTCCTCTGGTTCAGACTCAGAACGGTGATTGGTATACAATACAGTTTCAGGATCATGGCGGAGTTGGCCGTCTTTCTACAATTCAGCCTGTTGAGTGGGTTGACGGATGGCCAATTATGGGCGACAACACAAAACCGTTGGAGGAGTGCGTAATAAACCTTCCTGCACAGGGAAAGGATTATGTTTGGGCTAACGACGAGTTCAAATACAAGAAGAACGAACTGCAGCTTGTTTGGCAGTGGAACCACAAACCGGACAATTCTCTATGGTCTGTTACAGAGCGCAAGGGCTGGCTGCGTCTTAAATCAGGTTATGTTGTTGATAATGTAATGACCGCGCGTAATACTCTTACACAACGTTGCGTGGGGCCACGTTCCACATCGGAGGTTCTGCTTGATGCAAGCGGTATGAAACCCGGTGACCGTGCCGGTATTGTTGCTTTCCAGAACAACTATCTTACAATTGGTGTAGAGGTTGCCGACAATGGTTCAAAAGAACTTGTTGGTCAGATTGTACGCCCTGTGCGCCGCGGCGGTTACGGACGTCAGCCGCAGGCTGCTCCACAGTCTCCGGTTAATGAGGTTGTCCGTGTTCCTATGACCGGAAACAAGGTTTATTTGAAAATACGTTATGTGTTTACTCCGCAGGAAGGCGATACATGCGGGCCGGATAAGGCGTTCATGAGCTACTCTTTTGATGGTAAGAACTGGACTGAGGCTGAACAGTCATTGCAGATGAGTTTTGATCTGAGCTACTTTACAGGTTACCGTACAGGATTGTATAACTATTCAACAAAACAGATTGGCGGATATGCAGACTTTGACTATTTCCGTCAGTCAGTTTATTAAGAGTAGGTTCTAAGAGAATTACAAAAGAGGATTGCAAAAGAGAATTTCAAAAGAGGATTTCAAAAGAGAATTACAAATTGTATAGATTCAAAAAAATAATTATATAACAATGAAAAAAATATTATTCGCAGCACTTTTAATGTTGGGCATTGTTTCCATGAATGTAAATGCTACAGAAAAGCAGGTGTCAAGCCCCGATGGTAAGTTGGTTGTAACGGTAAGCGATGCCGACGGTAATGCGTCTTACAGTGTAACGCTTAACGGAAAGGAGTATCTGATGGCATCGCCTTTAGGTTTGAAAACCAATATAGGTGATTTCAGCGGAAATCTTACCTTGAAAGAAGAAGTTGAAACAAGCATAGTGGAAGATGAATATTCACTTCCCAATATAAAGAAAAATCATGTTGTCTATAAGGCAAATCAGGCAAAATTTGATTTCTGGAAAGAGGAAACAGTTAATCGCCGTGGTGTGCAGACAAAGAACAACCGTCTGGTTTTCAGCGTTGTATTTAATGTAAGCAACAACGATATTGCATTCAAGTATATTGTTGCCCAACCGCAGGGTGGCAGTAATCCTACACAGTGCTGTGTTATCAATGAAGAAATGACCGGTTTCCGTTTCCCGGAAGGAACAACAACATTCCTTTGCCCGCAGATGCGTCCGTTGACCGGTTTTGCCCGCACAGCTCCAAGTTATGAGACTGATTATAATCTGGATGCTCCTATGGGTGATAATGCAGGTGGTCTTGGCTGGGTAATGCCGGGTCTGTTCCATACTGCAGATGGTTGGGTACTTGTGTCAGAGACTGGAGTAGGCAGCAACTATTGCGGAAGCCGTCTTAACTGCCAGGGCAATCTCTATACAATTGCATTCCCGTTCCCGGAAGAGAATAACGGTAACGGTACTTCTGCTCCGGGTATTGTTCTTCCCGACAAGAATCCATGGAACGGCGTTTCAGAACCGGGTGCAACTCCATGGCGTACAATTACCGTTGGTGAAACTCTCAAACCTATTACAGAGACAACAATTGCATGGGATGTTGTAAAGCCTCTTTACGAAGCATCGCAGGAATATAAGGCCGGCCGTGCTGTATGGAGCTGGATTATCTATATGAATGACAGCGGAACCTATGAAGAAGAGAAAGACTATATTGACATGGCTGCCACAATGGGCTGGGAGTACATTCTTATTGATGCAAACTGGCATACAATAATAGGTTATGACAAGATGGAAGAACTTGTCAAATATGCTGCTTCAAAGAATGTTGGTGTACTTCTCTGGTATAACTCCAACGGTTACTGGAACGATGCTCCACAAGGACCGCGCGGTGCTTTGGACAACATTATTTCACGTAACAAAGAGATGCAGTGGTTGCAGAAAATCGGTGTAAAAGGTCTTAAGGTTGATTTCTGGGGCGGTGATAAGCAGACCACTATGCAGCTTTACGAAGAGGTTCTGTACGATGCCAACCGCTACGGCCTTATGCTTGTGTTCCACGGCTGCACACTGCCGCGCGGCTGGGAACGTATGTATCCGAACTTTGCCAGTGCCGAGGCTGTTCGCGCAAGCGAAAACCTTTCATTCGGTCAGTATGCTTGCGATATTGAGGCTGTGAACGCCGCTCTCCATCCGTTTATCCGCAATACTGTGGCAAGCATGGACTTTGGCGGCAGTGCGCTGAACAAATTCTACAACCGTAACAATAACCGCGGTACTCACCGTGTAACAAGCGATGTCTATGCTTTGTCTACAGCAGTTCTGTTCCAAAGCAGAATCCAGCATATTGCAATTGCTCCGAACAATCTGACTGATGCTCCGGCTTGGGCAATAGACTTCCTTAAGACTGTTCCGGTTACATGGTCGGATACCAAATTTATTGCCGGCTATCCTGGCAAATATGCAATACTTGCACGCAAGAGTGCAGAGACAGGCAAATGGTATATCTGCGGCGAAAATGCTTCTAAAGAGACAGTCAGTCTGACAATCTCTCTTGCTGAACTTGGCTGCGGTGCTGATTTTGACATTTATAAGGACGATGAGCAGCTTAATGGCTCATTATCAAGTGTCAAATTGAATAAGAAACGCCAGATTAAGGTGTCAATACCTTGTAACGGCGGTTTGCTGATGGTTGAAAAATAAGAGATAAAATATTATTTTAACTTTTGACTCCATCTGTTATATAAGAAATGTCAGGCAAAAATTCAGACAGCTTAAAGATGACAGAAACTCAGACGGTTATCAATGATGATGCTATTGTGGAGATGCTGCTCGATGACCGCAGGGTTGAACAGGGAGTGCGGCTGCTTATGAAAAAATACGGTGAAAAACTGTATTGGTTTATAAGGAGAATGGTAGTTGAACATTGCGATGCTGAAGATACTCTTCAGGAAACAATGATAAATGTTTACAAATACCGTACTACCTACAACAAAGATTTTGCTCTTTCGACCTGGCTGCTGAAGATTGCACAGAATGAGTGCATAAAGACTCTGCGTAAAAAGGCTGCTGCTTATTCTACAAGTGTTGATGATTTGGGAGATTCTCTTAAAGAGAGTGTGAGAGCGGAGAGCGATGCCGATATGGATCAGGCGGTGATACTTATGCAGCAGGCTATTGCAATGTTGCCGGCAAAACAGAAAACTGTTTTCAACCTCCGTTACTACGAAGAAAAAAGTTATGAGGAGATTCATGAAATACTTGGTGACAGCGTGAATACGTTGAAGACAAATTACCATTATGCGGTAAATAAGATAAAACAATATATAACAGATCATTCGTTATGAAAGATTTTGAAGAAATAGGGTATAAGATTCCCTACAGAATGCCGGACAATTTTATGGAAGATTTTACCGAACGTATTGTCGGTAAGATTGCTCAGGAACAGGAGCGTGAGCGTATGGTGGCTCATAGACGCGTCCGTGTTATCTGGAGCTCTGTAATAAGTGCTGCAGCGGTAGCATTGTTGCTGATTGTTCCGTTTGCCGGCAGAACCTGCGCTCCAAGCTATGAGGCAATTTCGCAGTGTCAGAGCATTGATGATATGTTCCAGACAATGTCTGCCGATGAATTGGGCTTGTATTCAATGATGAATAATTATTACGCAGACTGACAATCTCAACTGTAAACAGTTAATGAAACGGGTATTTTTCATATTAATCATGTCGGTTCTGATGGTAATGTCAGGATTTGCACAGAACCCTGATGAAAACCGTCAGGAGCAGATGATTTATGCCCAACTCAAATACATAATGGAAAAGGCTGAACTTACTAAGCGTGAGTACAGCAAATTCTCCAAAATATATGTTGAGTATCAGAAATCGCTGCTTGAATTGAACAGCCAGAATGTACAGCGTTCTGCTGAGAATGATTTTCATAATCCGTACATGCCTTTTGCTCCCGGAAATCCCGGTAAGGAATATTTTGAAAAGTGGGAAGAGATAAACAATGAGTATCTCAAACAGATTGAAAAGATATTCCCCGAAGAAAAACTGCAGAAGATAGGTCAGGCTCAGTTTGAACTGAATCAGAAAATATGGAACCGCTGGTCTCAGGAAACACAACGTGACTTCCGTCGTAACCTGGGCGCATACGGTATGATGGGCTTTAATATGGGACATCCTAATTTCTTTGTTGCCCCTAATGTCCAGGATATACAATACTGGTTGCATGGCAATCCTCAGGAACAGGAACGCTTGAAACAGCAGCGCGAATATTGGCAACAGCATCCTGAAGAGTTCAAGGAATTTCAGAAACGTATGTCCGAACAGCAACGTCAGAATCAGGAACGTTGGAACAATCTTTCAGGCGAACGTAACAATTGGAATCAGAATTTCAGGAGAGCTTGGCATTTGCATTCCGATTCAGATTCAACAAGATGGAGACCTCAATCACAGTTTAATCCTTTTGCTATTCCTCAAAAATAAATACTTAGTTTTAATAGAATCAGCCAAAAACCAATTATCAGATTTATTGGTTTTTGGCTTTTTTTATATACCTTTGTGGCTTGAAAAAGAATCAAAAAGCAATGAGTATTAGGAATATAACTGTTGGCATATCTGCTCTTTTGTTTTGCTGCATATCTCCCATGTATGCCGAACTTACAAAAGAAGTTGTGTTCAACGAGTATATGCAATCTCAGGTTTTTGGTGATTTTGACAATCTTAAAGAGATTCCTGACAGCTGGGTCGAACTTTACAATCCTAATGATACAAATGTGTGTCTTCTTGGCTGGTCAATTGGAGAAAAGAACAATCCCAAGAAATGTTATAAGTTACAATGTATCTATCAGGATAAATTAGATACTTTCTTTATAATAGGCGGTAAGGATTCTTTTTACAACAATCGGGTTATATATTGTGACAATGAAGATACAGTAAGGAGAATCAGGGCGAGAAATTATGATATCCATACTGATTTCAGACTTAATCCTGAGGGTGGCAGTCTTTATCTTTTCAACGCACAGGGCCTTTTGTCCGATTCAATCAATTATGGCCCGATGCCTACTTACGACGTTGCATTCGGCCGTCTGAATGACAGTACCGATGTGTGGGGGATGGAGCAGACCCCAACACGGGGAGAAGCCAATGGAGGCGGTTTTGCTGCGGGAAAGTTGGCTGCGCCTATAGGAAAAAACTCTCAGCTGGTTGCAGGCGGCAATAAATCAATATCGCTTTCCTTTTCTCAGAATCCACTTAATGCTCAGGCTCAAAAACAGGGCACAGTTGAAATACACTATACACTTGACGGAACAGAACCTACAATAGAGAGTCCGTTGTATACTTACCATTGCGCCACACTTACCAAATCTACCATAATCAAAAGTAAGTGTTTCTTCAAGTTTCAGGCAACTGAAGGCAATACTGACACTGTTGTCTGGCTGCCTTCGAACACTACCGTTGAGTCTTTTATTGTTCATCCAAGGGCAACAACCATTCCTGTTGTTTCTGTTGTATGCAGTAATAGTTATCTTAACAGTAAAGATTACGGAATATTCAGTAACAACAATACATCTGACAAATCAAGACAGGTAAACTGGCGCCGCCCGGCACATTATATTGTTTGGATGAATCCAGCGGTAAATCCTGTACTTAACCAGTTGGGTGAGATGCGCTGTGCAGGTGCATGGTCCAGAAGTTCAAGTCTGAAGCCTCTGGCACTTTTTGCCAACTCAAGGTTTGATACTGACGATTATTTCTATACACCTTTCTGGAAACAGGGAGGAAGTTTGTACAACAAATCTATTCTTTTGCGAAACTCCGGTAATGATTATGGCTATTCATTTATCCGTGACGGAGCTGCGCAGTTGTCTTTCGGACCTTATTGCGACCTGGACTGGCAGGCGTTCCAACCGGCAGTATTCTATCTGAACGGAGTCTGCAAGGGAATAATAAATATCCGTGAACGCGCCAACGGCAATCATGTATGGGCTCATTATGGTTATGAGAACGATGAAATAGATTTGATTGAGAATTTCCAACTGCGTAACGGTTCTATGATGAATTTTAACGAGTTTGAGGAATTCTATTCACAGCCTGGACATACCTACAGTGAATATAATGAATGGATTGATGTGTCTGAGTATCTGAATCTGTTTATTCTTGCAAGTTTTTTTGTCCATCAGGACTTTCCCGGAAACAATTATGTACTATGGCGCCCGCAACATGAAGGAGGCCGCTGGAGAGCAATTGTAAAGGATGTGGATTTTGCCTACAACCTTTATGGATCACGGCCTTACAATACAGATTATTTCAATTGGATTCTGCGTACTGGAGCATATGAGTTTACCTATGAAAGTGGTGCGAACGAAGACAGAGCTACTCTGCTGTTCCGTAATATGATGAAAGATCCGGACATCAGAAACGAGTTTGTTGACCGCTTCACTGTTTATTTGGGTGACTTCCTGACTTCTGACCGTGCTGTTGCCGTTGTTTGGGATTGTGCCGATAAAATCAGGTCAGAATACAATGCTCAGGGTGAGTGGAACAATATGGCTGAATGGGTCCAAAACCGTCATCAGTATTTGAGTTCAAATGCTTTGCGTAATTATTTTGACTTAGGCTCAATAAGGAAAGTTTCAATAAATTGCGATGCCAAAAATCCTGTGGATTACGGAATTACAATCAACAACATACCTTTGGCAACGGGTTGTTTTGACGGTAATATGTACAGCAAGCGGACATATGTGATAGAGGCTGATTACAATTCTGAACAACAATATGTTTCAGGGTGGGTTGTTGAAACAATAGGAAATGATGGTGAATCTACAACTACTGTTGTTGACAATCCGCAGTTGCAGATGAGATTCAATGCTCTGTATGTTTCCGGTTATGTGATTACTCCTATCCTGTCAACAACCGGAATTCAAATAGTTGAAGAAGATATGTTTGACAGCGAACTTGGTATGCCACTCAGGACTGTTTACATCAGTCCAGAAGGAATGGAATCTGATGCGCCGTTTGATGGAGTCAATATAGTGAAGTACATTTTTAAAGACAATATTACAAAAATAGAAAAACAAATTCTCAAAAGATGAAAACTCTGAAGATTGGGCTTATTTCTTTATTTGCGGGCGTATTTCTTGCACCTGCAGTTTGTTTGGCAAAATCTGTAACAGCCGATTTTTACGGCTTTATCAGTACTCAGTTCTATTATCAGAACCGTGAGAGTGTTGAAAGCGCCGAAGGGTTGTTTTATCTTTTCCCTAAAGACCGTGTTCTGGATGCTGACGGAAAAGATTTGAATGAAAGTGGAAGAGCCGGTTTTTTTGCTTTTGCATCGCGCCTTGGAGCTCAGTTCTATGGACCTGAAATTTTTGGAGCAAAGACCAACGGTGTTCTGGAAGCTGACTTCTCAGGAGGAGGCAGTTCTTCATTTATGTTCCTGTTACGTCAGGCTTACCTGCGGTTTGACTGGGAAAAGAGTAACCTTACGCTGGGACAGGCATGGCATCCTATGACAGAAGTTTATCCTGAAACCAACAATATCAGCCTTGGTACTCCGTATGCGCTTAACAGCCGTATTCCTATGGTCAAGTATGAGTATGCCTTTGGCGACAATCGTGATTACGTTCTTACCGGAGCTTTAATGTATCAGCTTACCCATGCTTCTATTGGACCGAATGGCCGTTCTTCTCTGTATCAGCGTTATTGCGGTCTGCCGCAGTTTATGCTTCTTGCTGAAGGCAATTGGGGCAATTTCCATGTTGGTCTTGGAGGTGATTATGTAAAAGTTGCTCCACGGACTCAGAACGCCACAGGAAAGAAACTTGAGAAGGAGTATACTGAATCATTGGTAGGACTGTTCCGTGTATGGTACAAGTCCAGCAAATTTACTGCAAAGGGTGCTGTAAGCTATGGAGCTGATATGTCGCGTTTCGGTTCAATGTCCGGCTATGCGGCAACAGGTACCCGTAGCGACGGTTCATTTACCTATACTCCTGTACGCAGCCTTGATTCATGGGTGTTCTTCAAGTATGGTTCCCAATGGAAAGTAGGACTTATGGCAGGTATGCATAAGAACCTTGGTCTTAAGGATGGTAAATCTATTCTGAGTACAGATATGGTATATATGACAGGCGGTGCAATTGATACTTCTTTCCGTATTGCTCCACATATTGCGTATACTGTTCAGAATCTTACTTTGGCTATTGAATATGAATGTACTATGGTAAATTACGGTTCATTTGAAAATAATGCCACTGTTTCAGATACTCATCTGATTACAAACCACAGACCGATATTCTCTTTGCTTTACACATTCTTCTGATTGAAAATGATATAAAAAATGGCAGCCTCACATCCGAGGCTGCCATTTTTTATTTGGGGTATTCTTACGTTTACCAGTCCATGCGGTAGTTGCCGCTCAAGTGGAGCAATGAGAACAGGGTAACAAGTCCGTCATAGTAAACATCGTAGTAACCGTCCTCGTAAGGCTCAAGTTTCATCTCCATAAGGTGACGTACCAGATCACGGCTGTACTCGTTGTCGGTAACAAGACTGAGCGATGCCGTTGTTGCTACAAGTCCTATTGAGTGACGCAGTTTTGTTGCTCTGTATTTGCCCATTCCAGCGCTCATTACGTATGCTGGTTTGCCTCCGTCAAGAGAGAACTGGTCAACAAACTCCTTGATGCCCTGACTTGCCATGGTTCTCTGGAACTTGTCTGCAAACTCTTTCTGCCATTTGGCATCTTTGTGATACCAGTAATAGTCCATTGCAATGTTCATAGGTGTACGCCATGAATCGTAGTGGAATTCTGAACCGCGGTTAGGTGTTCCGTCAAACTGACACTGGTCAGGACAGATACCTGTCTGTTCATTGCAAGCCTTGTGAAGGAACTGGCGGCTGTTCTCAGCGCATTCGCGGTAAAACTCTTCACGACCGTCCTGAGCTGTCTCTGCCCATATCTCAAAGAATGCAGGCAGGTGATATGACGGGTCAGTCCACTGGTTTGAACGGGTGTCAGGACAGAAGTTTATAAGTTTGTATTCCATGTTGATAATGTTGGTAACACCATCGGAACCATCCTTTGAGAACAAAACATCAAGCAGAGTCTGTGCCTCTTTAAGGTAGTTGATGGCTCCGTCATTACCCCAGCGACGTGAAGCGAGCAACAGGTCTGTAATAAAGTAGAACTCTCCGTCACTGGCGCTTCCGCGTGCACGGCGGCTTACACCATCAGGATTGATACTCCAGTCTATCAGACCTTTGCGTGGACCGTCTTTCACCATCATGTATTCTTTTGTCCAGCGCCATATACGGTCAAAAATGTCCTGCTTGTTCATTTGAACAGCAACCATCATTCCGTATGACTGACCTTCGGTGCGGACGTCAATGTTTTTGACATCGGAAACGTAACCCATAGAGTCGCCTACATTCTGATATGCACGGCGCTCGCTCTCAAAAATCTCGTAATAGGTATCGGCAATTTTCTTGTCTATCTCTTCCTGCGAATAGCCAAGTTCAGCAAGATAGTTTCTGTATTTGCCGGTTTGTACAACGCCTTTCTTATAAGACTTTACTTTAACCTTTGCCTCAACAAATGTTGGGCTGACAAGTAAAAATGAAAGGACCAGTAATAATAATTTCTTCATATATCAGAGTTTTGGTTAGATACGGGATTTCCAGAGGTTGTAAGCGTCTTCATAAGCGTGCATGTCTGCGGCTTTCGGCTCAATAACCTTGATTTTCTGCAGTGATGCAAAGGCCTCGTTGTGATCCTTGTACATTCCAACACCCATACCGGCGCCTTTTGCAGCACCAATTGAACCGTCGGTGTCGTAAAGTTCAATGGTTGCTCCTGATACACCTGCAAGTGTGTCGCGGAACAGCGGACTCAGGAACATATTGGCATTTCCTGCGTGAATTTTGTTGATTGACATACCCATTTCTTCCATAATTTCAATGCCGTACATAAAAGAGAAGACAATGCCTTCCTGGGCTGCACGCAACAGGTGTGAACGGTTGTGGATGTTGAAGTTGATGCCATGGAAACTGCATCCTACTTCTTTGTTCTCAAGAACACGTTCAGCTCCGTTACCGAACGGCAGTACAGATACTCCGGCAGCACCGATAGGAGCCTGTGATGCAAGAATGTTCATGTCATTGTAGCTGAGTCCCTCAGGAACAATGTTGCGTTTTGTCCATGCGTTCAGAATACCTGTTCCGTTGATGCACAGAAGGATACCAAGGCGTGTCTGGTCTTTTGTATGATTTACGTGTGCAAATGTGTTGACACGTGATTTAGGATCGTAGCTCATTTCTCCGTTCACGCCGTAAACTACTCCGGAGGTGCCTGCTGTTGCAGCTATTTCTCCCGGTTCGAATACGTTAAGCGAAAGGGCATTGTTAGGCTGGTCACCACCACGGTATGTAACAGGAATACCGGCTACAAGACCAAGCTCTTTGGCGGCTTTTTCAGTTACGCGGCCCTGCTCAGAGAAAGTAGGCTTGATTTCAGGAATCATGCTTTCAGGAATTCCATAGTAATCAAGCAGGAATTTTGCCGGCTGGTTGTTCTGGAAATCCCAGAACATTCCTTCTGACAGACCCGATATTGTGGTGGAGATGACATCGGTCAGACGCATGGCAATATAATCGCCAGGCAGCATTATATGGTCAATCTTTTCAAACAGTGCGGGTTCGTTTTCCTTGACCCATGCAAGTTTTGAGGCCGTAAAGTTTCCGGGGCCGTTCAACAGATGTGTAAGACACTGGCTTTTGCCAAGTTCCTGCAGTGCTTTGTTGCCGTAAGGTACTGCACGTGAATCACACCAGATGATGGCAGGACGCAATACTTTTTTGTTTTTGTCAACGCAAACAAGTCCGTGCATCTGATAAGAGATTCCTATTGCGGCGATATCTTTCGGATTTGCCTTAGAAGCAGCCATAATATCGCTTGTGGCCTGTTTCAGATAAGACCACCAGTCTTCAGGATTCTGTTCGGCCCATCCTGGTTTGAGAGCCATAATCGGAGCCTCACTCTTTGGGGCAAAACTTGTTGCAACACATGCGCCGCTCTGGGCGTCTACAAGGCTGGCCTTCACCGAAGAACTGCCTATGTCATAACCTAATAGATACATTTTATAATATGGTTTAAGTATGTTTTTTATTTTACAAAGTACAAAGATAGGAATTTTTTTAAGAAAACATATTTCTTTTTCTATCTTTGCGTTGTTATGAAAGATATGATTATTGTTGATGCCCACGCGCATCTTTGGAAAAAACAGGATGCGGTTGTAGAGGGAAAGAAAATATTGTCTCTTGAAAACGGTAAATCCATGTTTATGGGTGAGGTACGCCAGATGATGCCGGCATATATGACTGACGGTTTCAATTCGGCGGAACGTTTTCTTGCAAATATGGATTATGCACGGGTAAGTGCGGCGGTGATTACGCAGGAATACATTGACGGACAACAGAATGGCTATCTCTCAGAGGTGAAAGAGCGGTTTCCTGACCGGCTGTTCTGCTGCGGTATGGTGGAGATGCGCCGTGACAGCGGTTTCCTGCAGGAGGCGCAGAATCTGTGCGCTCAAGGTTTCAAGGCTATCAAAATCCCGGCCCAGCGTCTGCGTATTCCGTCTCACACATGGATGCTGACATCGGCCGAATCAATGGAGATGTTCAAGTTTATGGAACGCAACGGAATGATTCTGTCTATTGATCTTGCTCCGGGTACAACTCAGGTTGCAGAGATGGAAGAGATAATAGCGGAATGTCCGGATCTGAAAATTGCCGTCGGGCATTTTGGAATGGTTACCGTTGACGGTTGGGAAGAGCAGATAAAACTTGCACGCCATAAGAATGTGATGATTGAAAGCGGTGGCATTACATGGCTTTTCAACGCTGAATTCTATCCTTTCACAGGGGCTGTAAAGGCAATCAGACGTGCTGCAGATCTGGTAGGAATGGACCACCTTATGTGGGGTTCAGACTATCCGCGTACCATGGTGGCTGTCACGTATAGAATGTCTTATGATTTTGTTCTGAAAAGTGACTTTCTGACAGAACAGGAAAAGTCTATGTTTCTTGGGCAGAATGCGGAAAAATTCTACGGATTCAGAAATCTGACAGTTCCGCCATACATAAAAAACATGGTTGAATAACGTAAACACAAGTTATATGAAATCAATTATTAGAACACTACTTTTATTATGCGCAGTATCTTGCGGTGTTACTGTTTATGCCGGAGAACTTAAACTATGGTACAATCAGGTCCCGAACCAGTGGGAGGCAGCACTGCCGATAGGTAACGGACGTCTTGGAGCTATGGTTTATGGAAATCCTGTAAACGAGGAATTCCAGCTTAACGAAGAAACTATCTGGGGCGGCGGTCCGCACAACAATACAAATCCGCGTGCCAAGGAGGGGTTGGCAGAGATACGTCAGTTGCTTTTTGACGACAGGAACAGCGAGGCTCAGGCTCTTTGTGACGAGTATATTTCCAAAGGACCTCATGGAATGCCATATCAGACAGCCGGTTCGTTGAAACTTGCGTTCAAGGGTGTGGAATCTTATTCAAATCTTTATCGAGAACTGGATCTGAATAACGCTTTGGCTACAACTACTTTTCAAGCCGGCGGAGTAGAGTACAAGCGTGAGGCATTTGCTTCTTTCACCGATAATCTTATCATTATCCGTCTGACGGCATCGGAAAAAGGGAAAATCAGTTTCAATGCAAGTCTTACGTCACCGTTCCGCAATCAGGAACCGGTTGTGGCGCAAGGTAATGAGATGCGTCAGTCGCAACTTTGCAATGACCATGAAGGTATTGCAGGTGTAGTACGTTTTACCAGAATAGCCAAGATTGTTCCTGAAGGTGGAACTATTGAGGCCCAGTCTGACGGCACTATCAATGTTGACAATGCAGACCAGGTTCTGATTTTTGTTTCAATAGGAACAAACTTTGTGAATTACAAAGATGTTTCTGCCAATTCTGTTCAAGAGGCTGAAAAGTTTATGAACGCTTCAAAGAACGCCATAAAGAATTATGACAAAGCGCTTGGTGCACATATTGAAGCATACCGCAAGCAGTTTGCACGCGTTTCTCTTGACCTTGGAACCAATGATCAGGCAAAACTTCCTACTGATGAGCGTGTGCGCCAGTTCCGCAATACATTCGATCCGCAGATGGTTGAACTCTATTTCCAGTACGGACGTTATCTGCTTATCTGCAGTTCACAGCCTGGCGGTCAGGCAGCAAACCTGCAGGGTATATGGAACCAGTCCCTGTCAGCTCCATGGGATGGAAAATATACTACAAACATCAATCTTGAAATGAATTACTGGCCGTCTGATATCTGCAATCTCCCTGAAAGTTATCAGGCATTCGTCAAGTTTGCAAAAGAGGTTGCCGAACATGGCGTTGAAAGTGCCCAGATGTATGGCTGCCGCGGTTGGACATTGCACCACAATACGGATATATGGCGTTCTACCGGAGTGGTTGATGGTGCCGGAAACGGAATGTGGCCTACAGGTAATGCGTGGTTGTGCCAGCAGTTGTGGGATTCTTATCTCTATACACAGGATATGGACTATCTGAAAGATATATATCCTCTGATGAAAGGTGCCTGTGAATTCTTTATTGATTTTCTTGTGCCTGAGCCTGAAAACGGATACCTGGTGGTTTCTCCGTCATATTCACCTGAGAATCCTCCTTATGTAACTGACCGTAAGGGCGGGTTTACCACAAGTTACGGTGTTGCAATGGATAATGAACTTCTGTACGATTTGTTTGGCAACACTATCCGTGCTGCAGCAATTATGAAAGAAAATAAGTTGTTTGTTGATACTCTTATTGATATCAAGAACCGTCTTTGTCCTCTGAAAATTGGCCGTTGGGGTCAGTTGCAGGAATGGTTTGACGATTGGGATAATCCGCGTGACAATCACCGTCATGTTTCACATCTGTGGGCTTTGTATCCCGGCCGTCAGATAACAAAAGATACTCCTGAGCTGTTCAAAGCTGCCCGTACATCCCTGGAGGCACGTGGTGATGAATCAACAGGATGGTCAATGGGTTGGAAGGTCTGCTTGTGGGCAAGACTTCTGGACGGAAATCATGCATACAAGCTTATTACTGATCAGATAAAGCCTGCCGGTGGTCGCGGATTCGGCGGCAGTGGCGGTACCTATCCTAATCTGTTTGACGCACATCCGCCATTCCAGATTGACGGAAACTTTGGCTGTACGGCAGGTATTGCTGAAATGTTTGTCCAAAGCCATACCGGAGAAATTGTAATTCTGCCGGCACTTCCTGACGTATGGAAACCGCAAGGTACAGTAAAAGGTCTGCATGCCCGTGGAGGTTTTGAGATTGTGGAACTTACGTGGAAAGACGGAATAGTAACAAATCTTGTAATCAAGTCTCTTGCAGGAAAAACATTGTCTGTAAGAGTTAACGGAGAGTTGAAGACTCTTGATACCAAAACAGGTAAATCCTATAAATTGTGAAATAAATTGAAATAGATTTGTTTTATATTGAAAGAAGGTTTATTTTTGTGAGTCATTTTAACAGAAATGAAATTTATTAAGAATTTATACGCTTATTATTACTACTATTATCGCACTGAACTGGTGGGGTAATCTTAAGTGTGTACATATAAAAAACTGAAGACCTGCCCCACAAAGCAGGTCTTTTTTGTGCAAAAGGAAATATAAAAATTACAATATATATGACTAAAGATTTTTGGCAGGAAGAAATTGAAACAATGCCACGCAAACAGTTGGAGCAACTGCAGGTGGAAAGACTAAAAAAAACAGTAGAGATAGCAATGAATTCTCCGTTTTACGGCCCTATGTTCAAGGAGCGCGGAATTACCCCGGAGAGTATCAAAAGTGTAGAGGATATACGCCGTTTCCCGTTTACGACAAAACAGGATTTGCGTGACAATTATCCGTTCGGTCTTGCAAGCGTTCCTTTGGAGAAGGTGGTCCGTCTGCACTCTTCAAGCGGTACAACAGGCAAACCTACTGTTATTCTGCATACCAAGAAAGATATTGAGCAGTGGGCCGATGCCATGGCACGCAGTATGTACTGCATAGGTCTGCGCAGCACTGATGTTATTCAGAATACATCCGGATACGGTATGTTTACCGGTGGTCTTGGTATTCAGTATGCCGCAGAGCGTTTGGGCGCACTGACTGTTCCTGCTGGAGCCGGAAACAGTCTGCGTCACCTCAAATTCATTCAGGATTTCGGCACTACGGCCTTGCATTGTATTCCTTCTTACGCTACACGTCTGGCTACTGTTCTTAATGAAAACGGCGTTGATCCACGTGAAACAAAAATCCACACTCTGATTATCGGTGCAGAACCTCATTCAGAAGCACAACGCAAACGTATTGAAGAAATTTGGGGAGCCAAAGCCTACAATAATTTTGGAATGAGTGAAATGTGCGGCCCGGGTGTTGCAATAGAATGTAAGGAACAGAACGGTATGCACATATGGGAAGACAACTATATTGTTGAAATTGTTGATCCGCAGACTCTTGAGCCTGTTAAGGAGGGCGAACTTGGCGAATTGGTTCTTACCACTCTTAACCGTGAAGCTATGCCTTTGTTCCGTTACCGTACACGTGACCTGACCCGTATTCTTCCGGGTGATTGTCCTTGCGGTCGTACTCATAAACGTCTTGCCCGTTTCCAGGGTCGTTCGGACGATATGATGATTGTGAAAGGTGTCAATATCTATCCTATACAGATTGAGAAGGTAATAATGGAGTATCCTGAACTGACCAGCGATTATCTGATAACACTTGACACTATTGGTGATAACGACGAGATGACCCTTGAGGTTGAATTGGTTCAGCTTGTTGATGATTATGCTTATCTGCAGAATCTCAATAAGGAACTGTCACGCAGGATCAAGGATGAGATTCTTATTACTCCGCGTATCAAGTTCGTACCCAAGGGCTCTATTCCGCAGTCCGAAGGCAAGGCCGTACGTGTGAAAGATAACCGGCAGAATCATTAACCGTTAAAATTTAAGATTATGTTTTCAATTAAAAGAATAAAACAGCTGTCTGTTTTTTTGGAAAATAAGGAAGGTGCAACAGCACAGGTTTTCAATATTCTTAAAGATGCCGGAATATCGGTAAGCGGTGCATCACTTTCCGATACGGCAGATTATGCGCTTATGCGTATGCTTGTTTCCGATTCGCAGAAAGCCCAGCAGGTATTGTTTGCAAACGGAATCAATTGTGTTGAATCTGTTGTTGTAGGATACAAATTGGATTCTCTTGAAGAGGTTACTGTAGTTCTTAATGAACTTGCAAGAAAGAAATTCAGTATAAACTACATGTATATAACCAGCCTTGGCAGTGGTAATGCACATTATATGGTATTCCGTCTGTCAGATACCGACAAGTTCTTTGAACAGGCTGCGCGGGCTGAAATTGTTGTTGAAGATTTCAATTGATATCATATTATGAGACTTGCTATTCTTATTACAGTTCTTGTATTGTACTTTGCTCTCCTTATAGGTGTTGGTATGCACTATAAGAAGAAAACTACCGATGTCAACGGCTTTGTTCTTGGCGGCCGCAGTGTTGGCGCATGGCTTTCCGCATTCACATTCGGTACATCTTACTTTTCTGCAGTGATTTTTATTGGTTTTGCCGGCCAGTTCGGTTGGAAATATGGTGTTTCCGCCACATGGATCGGTATTGGCAATGCTGTTATCGGTTCATTGCTGGCATGGAAGATTCTTGGACGCCGTACGCGTCTTATGAGCCAGCAGCTGAATTCTGCAACCATGCCGCAGTTTTTCGGACGCCGTTTTGACAGCAATGCCCTTAAGGTTGTTGCCAGTGTGATAATATTTGTTTTCCTGATACCATATACCGCATCTTTGTACAACGGTCTGTCAAGATTGTTTACAATGGCGTTCGGTATTGACTATATTGTATGTATCATAGTCATGGCTGTTATTACTGCAATTTATGTCACTGCGGGCGGATATAAGGCTGCTGCTACAAACGACTTTATCCAGGGTATGATCATGCTGGTGGGCATTGTAGCCGTTGTTGCTGCCGTCCTCAAGTCGAAAGGCGGTTTCCAGGAGTCTTTGAACGGTCTTGCCGCTGTGCGGGATGCTACCATAGAGAATGGAACCGTCCCCGGCATATTCGCCTCGTTCTTCGGACCTGCCCCGCTGGCTTTGATGTTTGTAGTCATTCTAACATCGCTTGGTACATGGGGACTGCCGCAGATGGTCCAGAAATTCTATGCTATCAAAGATGAGAGTGCCATAAAGCGCGGAACTGTAATTTCAACCTTCTTTGCCATTATTGTTGCGGGCGGCAGTTATTTCCTTGGTGGATTCGGCCGTCTGTTCTCAGATAAGGTGGATGTTGCAAAGGACGGATATGACTGTATTGTTCCTACAATGCTTGAAGAACTTAGTCCGGTTCTGATTGCGCTTGTTGTAGTATTGGTGCTTGCGGCAAGTATGAGTACGCTTTCATCGCTTGTCATGGCATCGTCTTCAACTCTTACAATTGACTTTCTTAAAGGTACATTCATGAAAAATATGAATGACCGCAAGCAGTTGTTCATTATCCGTATTCTGATTGTAGTGTTTGTGGTTATCTCTGCCGCTATCGCTATGGTTCAGTATAAGAGCAAGGTTACTTTCATTGCCCAGCTTATGGGTATCAGCTGGGGTGCACTTGCAGGTGCTTTCCTTGCTCCGTTCCTTTATGCTTTGTACTGGAAGCGTACTACAAAAGCTGCCTGTTGGACAAGTTTCGCCATGGGTGTAGGTCTTATGCTTATTGTAATGCTGCACAAGACATGGCTGCCGGCTTTCATGCAGAACCCTATTGCCTGCGGTGCAATGACCATGCTGCTTGGCCTGGTGGTTGTTCCTGTTGTGAGCTGGTTCACTACACCGGTAAAGCAGGAACTTGTTGATAATGCGTTCAGCTGCTATGAACAGAAAACCGTTGTTGAGCAGAAGACAGCATTAGGAGATTGACCTTTTCTCATATTAGACTGTAATATGGCAGTAAGGCAGTTCCAGATTTTATTGATTTCAGGATTATTCTCAGTTTCAATAACCTATGCGGCACAGAAAATAAGTTTTTCAATGCCGCACGGGTTGTACTCAGACCCCGTTGAAGTCAGCCTTTCTGCTGACAACCCGGTTGGTACTTCAATACATTACACAACTGACGGACGTGTTCCATGTCCGTCAGATTCTGTATATAACGGACCTGTTACAATCAATGAAACAACCATACTGAGGGCTGCAATATATGCGGATGGTATATCGGACGGCAATAATGCTGCGCCGGTATCTGATGTCGCTACAGCGTCTTACCTGTTTGTTTCAAGTATCCTTTCGCAATCTGAACACCCCCAAGGATATCCTTCCGTATGGGGACCGTTCATTTGTATTCCCGGAAACGCACCTGCCGATTACGGAATGGATCAGGAACTTCTGTCTGACAGTACTTTTTGTCTGCGTGCAAGCCAAGGGCTTTATCAGTTGCCCATTGTCTCTGTTGTGACGGATCCCGACTGTCTGTTCAGTCATGATATGGATGAGCAGAAGGGCGGAATATACATATACACCGGGTCTGAAAAGAGTGATGGTTACGGACGCGGATGGGAGAGACCCGCTTCAATTGAAATTTTTGGCACCTTGTCGGACTCTGATGTTCAGGCCGATTGCGGAATCAGAATTCATGGCGGATGCAGCCGGGTTCCGGAAAAGAATCCAAAACATAGTTTCAGAATTGTTTTCCGCAGTGAATACGGACCGGGTAAAGTGCAGATGCAATTGTTTGGCAATGAAACCATGCAACCGTACAACAGTCTTGTTCTGCGCACATTTTCAAACAATTCATGGCAGCATTTCAAACCAAATCGCGGGAAAGCACAGTATATGCGTGAAATGTGGGCGCGTGAAACCCAACGGCAAATGGGACACGGATATATCCGGGCACAGTATGTCCATCTGTTTCTTAACGGTATGTACTGGGGAATGTATCTCCTTTCTGAAAGACCGGATGACAAGTGGTGCAGCAGTGTTTTTGGAGGTAAATCCCAAGATTACGACATATATAAGGACGGTATACTTTTCAAAGGATCTGACGACCGTTGGAATACTATGGTGGCAACCGTTGACAGTATAAGGCGGTATTCACTGTTGGGACTCCGAAAAAAATCTGACAGGATTCTGGACAGGCTGGAACTGTTGTTGGATGTAGACAGTTTCATAGACTACATGCTATTGAACTTTTATGCCGGAAATACTGATTGGGACACTAATTGGGCCGCTTATGCCAACCGCAAGGAAAAATCAGGCTTCAGGTTTCTCTGTTGGGATTCGGAATTGGTTTTCGGATCTATGGGAACTGTCAGTATATTGTCAAGAGGCGGTGTCCATAGACAGATATTCCACAAACTGATGTATAATCGGACTTTCCGTAAACGCTTCAAGGAACGGGTATACCTGAATTGTTACAACAACGGACCTCTTACTCCGGAAAGTGTAATGCGTACTTGGAATGAGCTTTACAGCAGAATTAACCTTGCATTGTACACAGAATCAGCCCGTTGGGGCGACTACCGCCGTGACGTCCATCCGTATGTGGAAAATACGGACCAGTTGTACACTCCAGACAATCAGTTCGCAGCTGAATATTCCAGGCTTATGGATGAATATTTCCCGCATCGTACTGAAAAATTGATAAAACAGTTACGTCTGTTGGGCATTTTCTGTAAACGCAGTTATTCTAAATAAATTATTGGAGATATAAAAAAACTGTCAGTTATGGATTTGAAAGGTATTTTAGGTTTTGACTCTGCTACCATGAACCTTAAAAAAGAGGTTGTAGGCGGTGTTACCACATTCCTTACAATGGCGTATATTCTGGCCGTCAATCCGTTGATTCTGGCCGATGCCGGCATGGATCAGGGTGCGGTTTTTACCGCAACGGCGCTGGCATCGATTATTGCCACGCTGTTGATGGCCTTTCTTGCAAAACTGCCGTTTGCTCTTGCTCCAGCAATGGGACTTAACGCCTTTTTTGCATATACGGTTGTAATTGGTATGGGACAGACATGGCAGTTTGCGCTGACTGCTGTCCTCATAGAAGGTCTTCTCTTTATACTGCTTACACTTACCGGACTCAGAAATCTGATTGTGATGTCCATACCGCTTGAGATGCGGCGGGCCATTTCTGCCGGAATAGGACTGTTCATTGCTTATATAGGTCTCAGTAATGCAAATATCATAACATCGGGTAACGGAACGTTGCTTGCGCTGGGCAATTTTACCAGTCCGTCCGTTCTGCTGTCTCTTGCAGGAATTGTTCTGTGTGCCGTTCTTCTGGTACGCAAGGTTACAGGTGCGCTTATGATAGGAATTATGGTAATCTCTCTTGCAGGGATTCCGCTTGGCGTTACCCATTTGAACGGTATAGTAAACACTCCTCCCAGTCTTGCACCCACGTTCTGTAAGTTCGAATGGTCAAGCATTCTGTCCGGCAATATGTTCATCAGTGTGTTTACACTGTTGTTCTTTGATATGTTTGATACTATAGGAACGCTGATAGGTGTGAGCAGTCAGGCTGGTATGTTGGATAAAGACGGCAATGTGCCGCGCATGAAGCAGGCTTTTCTTGCCGATGCCGTAGGTACAACTGTAGGAGCGGTTCTGGGCACTTCTACAGTGAGTTCCTTTGTTGAAAGCGCATCGGGAGTGAATGCCGGTGGGAAGAGCGGTTTGACATCGGTTTTTACAGCATTGTGTTTTCTGCTGGCCATGTTTTTCGCTCCGCTTTTCCTTGCCATTCCGTCAGAGGCTACTGCTCCGGTACTGGTTATTGTGGGTGTTATGATGATGGCCGAGGCCGGAAAAATTGACTATGGTCATTATCTTACGTCTATTCCGGCATTTGTATGTATGGTTATGATGCCTTTGTCAGGCAGCATATCGGACGGCCTGATGATGGGCGTTATAGCCTATGTGCTTATTCACATTTTCTCCGGCAACTGGCGCAATGTGAACATTGGTGCATACGTTCTTGCCGCTCTTTTCATCCTTAAATACGCATTCCTGTAATTTTTCAGATGCCCAATGACATAAGTCACGTGTGTATTTCGATATATGCATATCGGGCGCTTGCTTCGCCTCCCGTTCACCTCAGAACGGGTACTGATGGCCCTCTATCGCATATATCCAAATACAAATACAGCCTGCAATAAAGCTGATTGAGAATGTTCTTTATACATATATAGAGAATAGTGTGCAAAAAACTCAAGAGTTTTGTACTATAAAAAGTACTGTTTTCAATGAATTATTGATGACTATTTCAAAATTCTATATGCAAATAAAAATAGTAAAATTTGTATAATTTTTTGATCTATTGAAAATAATTATTTATTATTGTAAAAAAATCATGTTGTAGATTATATTGATGAAAGGTGAAAACTATTTATCTTCAATTATTTCTCTTTGTATTATTTTGTAGTTTGTTGTCCTCTTGTATAAGTAATAAAAAGAGGATTGTATCAGAGATTACAAGTCTTTATGGCAGAACGATAGATTTTCCTGCAATTTTGGATTGTGTTACGCAGGATTCCGTTATTTATTGTGCTCAAATTGATAGTTTGGTTGATTTTTCAAGAACAACTATAGTGACATATCTTGACAGTTCCAATTGTAAAAAGTGTGCTTTGACAATATTGGAATACTGGCATAACGTTTTGCTTAACAATGATATTTTTGATAAAACAAATTTTATTGTAGTGGTTCATTCAACAAATCCGAATATTTTACGAACAATTTATAAAGAGTTAGATCTTCCTTATAAACTATTTGTAGATCAGTTGGATACATTTATGTTAATAAATGAAATTAGCGATTGTCTTGAGCAAAACAGAACCTTTTTGATTGATGCGGAACGTAAAGTGCATCTTGTTGGCACTCCATTAAGAAACAAATCTCTAATTGAATTGTATAAAAAAGAAATTGAGGCCTCAATGTAAATATTTTATTGTTAACTAAAAATGATGATTTATGAGCAAAAAAATTTTATCAAAACAAAAACTATTATTGATTGCAATAATTGCAATTGTTGCGAGTGTAGGTTTAGGTGTTAAGTCTTATTGTTTTACTAATAAATTAATGGTTTGTGGACTTTTGGAAGCAAATATAAAAGCTGCTACTGAAGACGTTGATACGTGGACGCCAATTCGTTTTCATGACAATAATACTAGTTGGCCTGTTTATCCTAATACAAAACCTAAGTTTAAAACCAAAAGAAGTATTGAAATCTCAGGTGAGTGGTCTGCTGCTTCAAATATTGCAAATGGCACTATAAAGTTTTGTCCTGTTGCAACTTTTTGTTATTGTAAACATAATAGAAGAAGTTATGAATGTGATACCTATTACAATGGGTGGTATGATCACAAGGCGTCCAGTTCTGATCTTGGCAATCAGTCAGGCTTAGAAGAAGGTGATGAAAATGAAAGTGTTAATGATTGATTTTGATTTGTATGACTAAATTTCAGTGTGTGTTTGTTGTTCTGGTGTTGTTGTACTCATGCAGGCAGAGTGTTATTGTGGACAATAATGCTATTACAATGATAAATACAGAAATTGAGCCGGATGACAGTACATTCATTAATAATATTGAGTCTATCTCAGTTCTCCCATTGGAGAGAACTGAGAATAGTACTCGTCTGATTTGCCCTTTGTTTCTGAAAATGGGCAGAAATTTCGCCTTGTTTGATCTGGAGGAGTGTTATTTGCAGACAAATTTTGAAGATTGCAGTTTGGCATCGTCACGTGTTCTAAAGGGAAGAGGGCATGGAGAGTTTTTGTATCCCGGTTCCGCTTATACAATGGGTGACAGTCTGATATATATTTATGATAGTTCGTCAAAAGGCTATGTCTATAATCTCTATGGTGAATTAAAGGAATCTTTTGACTGGTATGACGGCAATGAAGATTTTGATGAACTTTATAAGCAGGGGGATTATTTAATTGCCATTTCTTTGAACGGTGATTATTCTGAGCATCCAAAGAATCATTTTCACTCATACAATTTATTGGACAGCAAGCATGGCAGTGCGTATCATATTTCCAATTTATCGCCTTGGCATGCTTCCAAGGAGCAAGGTTCATATAATTATATGTTTGGAGATTCGTTGAGAATTATTATGCCGTATGACTTTTCAATTTATGCATTTGATAACGGTTCCTTTGTAAAAAGATTCTCAATGGTTAATTCAAATCAGATTCCGCCCAAGTATTTCAAGAATATTAAAGGTTCGGCATATGATATTTATGTATGTGGTTTGGATGGCAGATTTTATGAGGGCTTGGGTGAAGTGGCTGAAACGCAACGTTACTTGTTTTTCAATTATTCCTATACTACTGATTTTACCGGTTTCTATCTGTATGACAAGATAAACAATACCTTGACGGAATTGTCAAGAAACAGTGACCCCAAAAAGAACCTTGCTGAAAGTATTCTGTTTTACTTTTCATATTTCTGTTCTGCTGACAGCAATAGCATATATGGCTATTTGCGCAGTAGGTTTGTTGATGAAATGGAAAAAGGAAAGAATGCGGACAGTAAGCATATCCGCCAGTTTATAAAAGATGCGAAAGAATATATTGGCAAATATCGTCTTGATGAAACCGATCTGGTGTTTTATAAGATTCAATTAAAGGATTAAGTTATGGTAGAGACCATGAAAAAATGGTGTTGTCTGGCTGTAATGCTGCCGGTTATTGCAGGAAACTCTTTGGCATCAGGAAAACGTGTGCAACGGGATTCTGTCATCATGGAGTCTGTTGTTTTGGAACAGATAGACATTTGTGATTTTTCGCTTGCAACTCTAATAAGGCGCACAATGTCCAATTTACCGCAAAAACATTATGATTTGCCGTCTTTCCTATATGGGAATGGACAACTGACTCAGATAGTCAGGCGTAATGGCATCCCAATACAATTGAGCCGTCAATACGGATGGTATGTGACACCTGATTGTGCATTCAGATCAAAGGAACTGAATGCTATGCTGACCATGGGTATTGAGTTTTTCCCGGTCTATAACGCCCGCAGTTTGGCGTATGAGAAACCGGGTGTGCTGTTAAGTGATTTTTCAACTGCACATAATTATACATTCCAGTACTTGTATCTGCTAACCCATTATATGCCGTTGTTCTGTCCAAGCAAAGATTATGAATACCATATATTGGATCAGAACGGTTATTTATACACAATATCTTTTGTTTCATCAAAGCGTTATCCCAAGAAAAATCCTTTGTATGCAACAGGCACAATGGTAATTGATGCTGAAAGTATGCGATTGGTGTCAATGACAATAGATAGGATGGAGTGTGTTTTAGCGTGGGATTGGGAAAGTTCCAGGTTGGTAAAGCAATCTGCAGAATTGCAAAGGTATATTGACAAAGTCCAGCATACAAAAGAATCTGCATATCTGCATTTTGCAGATAACGGTCAGGTTGATGAGTGTATGCTTGATATCGAGTGGGATAATAAAAAACGTTATGCTGACCATCCGTTATTGATCCGTCCTTTTGAAAAGGATTCTATTTTGTCTGTAACGGAATTCTGGAAGGCAGAGAGCTGCTCTATGATGAAATTTAAAGATTATTATTCTATAATCGGGTTTGAATTTGATCCGTTCAGTCCGCATGCAGGGTATCAGAATTTTGTTGCTGCATGGTACGCTCCGTTGAAAAGCGTGTATGATAAAGAAAAGATTGATAATGTTGATTGGTATGGTGATTATTCCGTTGTTGAAAAGGAAATCAGCAATTACCGTCCTATAGAAGAACAATATGAGTTGATGAGTGATTATGACTGTAAAAGGCAACAGGAACGTGATTCAATGCTTGAAAACAGTCTAAATTTCAAATATGTTCCCATTGCTATGTCAGAAGAAATGTATTCCAATATCAGGCAGTCAATGTTCGTGGAACCGTAGCGGCGGCATCAGGCAAGGGCGTGAACTGCGGCCAATGCGTCTTTGGCGTAATATGTGGCTCCTATGTTCAAAGCAATTTCTTCTGTAAGGACGGCACCACCTGCAATAATTGGGCATGTTATGCCGTTACTGCGAAGGAATGCTATTGTCTCTTTCATTGAATCTACGGTAGTGGTCATAAGTGCGCTCAGTCCTACAGCGTAGGGCTTTGATTCAAGACAACATTTCAGAATTTCTTCTTTTGAAATATCTTTGCCAAGGTCAGTAACGGCAAAGCCATGGCTCTGTAGAACCACTTTGACAATGTTCTTGCCAATATCGTGGACATCACCCTTTACTGTAGCCAATACTACGTTTCTTATGTTTTGCGCTGTTTGTGCGGTATTGTCCGCAGCGAACTTTTCTGAAAGAATTCCAAATGCGGTCTTTGCTGCTTGAGCCGAGCGGATTAGCTGCGGCAGGAACATTTTTCCTTTTTCAAACTGCTCTCCGACCATAGTAAGTGCAGGTATCAGAATGTTATTGATAATCTGCATGCGGTCTTTGCTCTCAAGTTCGGTCTCTATATATGAACTTATGCCATCCTGCAGTCCGTGAATTATGGCGTATGTAAGGTCATGTACCTGGGTGTCTTCCTCCTGATCTCCGTTGAATGCAATGTATTCCGTGCAGTCTTTGTCAAGACCGGCTAAAGCCATGTAAGCTTTTGCAGTGGCCATTGTTTCTTTATCCAGAGGATTCATGATTGGCATATCAAGACCTGCCTGAAAGGCAAGAGCAAGGAATGTGCGGTTCAGGATTGGGCGCTGGGGCAGACCAAAGGATACGTTTGAAAGTCCTATCGTTGTAAGAACTCCTTTCTTTTTGAGTCCTGCAAGGGTTTCAAGTGTAATTACGCCATGACTGGTGTCTGATGATATGGTCATGACCAGGGCATCGCATACAAGTTGTGACGGTGCAATGTCAAATCTGGCGGCACGTTCTATTATGTGATCCGCAATTTCCAAACGTCCCTGGCTGGTCTCCGGTACACCTTGGTCGTTCAGCGTGAGCGTTACTGCAGGAGTTCCGAATTTCTGCATTACCGGCAACAGTCTGTCAAGTACGGCATCGGCTCCGTTTATGGAGTTTATCATTGGAACGCCGTTGTAAACGCGTATTCCTTTTTCAAGTGCGTCTGCGTTTGAACTGTCAAGCTGCAGTGGCAACTGGCATACTTTCTGAACCTCTTTAACCGCACTGCAAAGCAATTCGGATTCGTTGCAATCAGGAATACCTACGTTCAAATCAAGGTAATCCGCTCCGGCTTCGGTTTGAGACAGGGCTTCAGACTGCAGATATGACCAGTCCTGTGACTGCAGTGCAGCGCGCAGTTTCTTTTTACCTGTAGGGTTTAGACGTTCTCCACAAACTATACCTTTGCCTAATTTTACCAGTTTGGTGGACGAACATATATATGTGCCGTTTATCGGCTCGGGATCTGCGGCATTATACTGTTTGAGATTCTGCATGGCCGCAATTGTGGATGGAGTTGTACCGCAGCAGCCACCAATTATTGATGCCCCTGCCTGAACAAGTTTTTCTGCATTTTCCGCAAACAACAGGTCAGAATAGGGGTATTCCACCTTTCCGTTTTTCATTACCGGCAGACCCTTGTTGGGCTGCACCAGAACGGGAACCTTTGCAAAGGGACGCATGCGGCGGATTATGTTCTCAAAGTTCTCAGGACCGCTTGAGCAGTTGGCTCCAAGTGCGTCAACTCCTAAAGAAGAGAGTGTGACCGCTACAATTTCGGGACTTGAGCCGGTCAGTGTAAGATGGTCCGCATTGAATGTCATTGTGGCGAACACAGTCTTTGAACAGTGTTCTTTTGCAGCAAGCACTGCTGCCTTTATTTCATATAGGTCAGAGAATGTTTCAAGAATATAACCGTCAACTTTGTCTGCCGTATAGTCAACCAGTTCCGAATAATTGGCGTAGGCCTGCTCAAACGTATATTGTCCTATAGGTTCCATGAGCTTGCCGGTAGAGGTTATGTCAAACATAACTTTTACCGATGTCCCCTGTACTGCGCAGCGGGCATTGCTTATGGCGGCATCGGCTGCCTGCTGCCAGGTAACCTGCTGATTGTCCCACTTTGCCGGGTTTATACTGAAACTGTTTACGGTGATGTACTGCGCACCGGCTTGAACGTATGCCTTGTGCAGGTCAATAACGGCTTGCGGATTGCTGATATTAAGATCTTCAACCAAACCTGCATTGCTCAGCAGCGGAGTAAGGTTTGTTCCTATTGCTCCGTCAAATAGTTGTATTTTTTTACTCATTGCTTATTTCTGTACTGGTGCAAAGAAACGTGATGCCACGTAACCGATATTCTGCATAAGCTGTGTAATGAACGTACTTTTGTTCATGGAATACAAGTGAATGCCGTCAACATCGTGGGCCATCAGGTCAAGAATCTGATAGCTTGTAAAAATGATACCTATTTCCTGCAGTGCGGCTTTGTCGTTTTTGTACAGGTCAAAATAGTTGCGCAGTTGCAGTGGAACAGCGCAGTGAGTAACCTGAATCATGCGGTCAAGCTGATTGTAGTTGGTTACAGGCATTATTCCAGGTATGATAGGTATTGTAATTCCGGCCTTGCGTGCGGCAAGAAGGAACTGGTAGAAAACCTGATTGTCAAAAAACAGCTGGGTAGTGAAGAACTCCATTCCTGCATCCTGTTTTTTCTTCAGGTTTTCAATATCCTGACGCATTGATTCGGCTTGTGGGTGCATTTCAGGGTAGCAGGCACCGGCTGTCATAAAACAACCCGGCCTGGATGTGTGTATATATTGCGACAGATCTGACGCATGCGTGAAATCCGAGAAGAGCGGAGTAGTGATATTCTGCGGAATGTCACCGCGTAAGGTCAGTATGTTCTCAATCCCGTTTTGCTGCAGGTTGTCAAGAACCATGTCAATATCATGCTTTGTAGAAGATACGCATGTCAGGTGAGCCAACGGCTGCGCCTTGGTGTTATCTTTTATATGCTTTGCAATACCTACAGTATTGCTTAACGTATTGCCCAAAGCACCATATGTGACACTGATAAAGTCCGGAGACAAGGCATCCATTTTTGATATGGTGTCAGTAACCAGAGCTAATGTCTCATCTTCTCTTTTTGGCGGAAATATCTCAAAAGAAAGTGTCTTTTTTGTCTTGAACAGTTCCGAAATTTTCATACAATATATGCTCGTCTTAATATATAATGTGGCAAAGTTACTTATTATTCTTCTTATTGGCAAAAATGGTATGTGTTTGTAATGTTTGCCATTTGTTAAAAAACAGTAATTGTATTTGTTAACGATATTGTTGTATTTAACCAAAATACCGGAAAAACTGACCTTGCAATATGCTGGAAGTGATATTGCTGCCGATAGGCCTCAAATGTACCAAATAATGTTTTTTTGAATAAAAGTGAAAAAAATGTTCGTAAAAATAAAAATTGTAACATAAAAAGTGTTATCTTAACATCTTGAAAGTTTGAGTTCAAGTGGAAAAGTGTTGATTTTGACAGGATTTGTTTTGTAAACGTCTTGTTATCAGTATTTTGCGCTTGGGATTGAGGCAGTTTGTTTCTGCAGTTGGCATTTCCCCCGCTATTATGGAATGCAGCTATGCAGGACAGCCACTCCAAACGAAAGACGTTTTTATCCTTTGGGGATAATTGTGTCTGGTGTGTTTTGCTCATACTTGTTGTTTTGATAATATTAAAATACTAAAATTATATGAATGTTAACAAGAAAAATCAGAAAGGACTGAAAGGTATTCTCAGTGCCGCTGTGATTTGCGGTGCACTTTCTCTGTTTCAGGTAAGTTGTCTCAGTGAGTATGCTCCGGGACAGTACTACACTTTTTCCGGTGAAACAGTTGCCACTTTCCTAGAGAACAACTCAGAGGATTTCAGTAACTTTATTTATGTGCTTAAGAATGCTGAACATCCGTTGTGGGGTGAAATGCAGACCTATGGTACTTACACATGTTTTGCTCCGGTCAACTCAGGTTGGGACAGTATTTTCAAACAGTATAAGGTATCAAGCGTAGATCAGCTTACTCCAATACAGTGTGACTCAATAGCAATGACACACATTGTTGACAAGTTGTGCTACACATCGGAACTTAATTCAGGTGATGCATTGCCTTACAGCAACAAGTTGGATCAGTCTCTGCTCTATTCATGTGTTATGGATACACTTTATCCAGGTACAGATTCTGCACGTGTAAAGCCTTTCTACCAGATTAATAACATGTCCGGTCTGATTGCTCTTGATGATACTGTTCAGAATGGTGTTGTTCATGTTGTAAACAAGGTAATTCTCCCAAGTAACGAGTTCCTTCCGATTGCAATGAAGAGCGATTCCACCATCAGAATCTTCCTTAGTGCTCTTGAAATGACAAAGTTGAATCAGGATCTGCTTAAGTTCCAGGATGACTCTTACCAGTGGACTGCTTCTGCAAGATTGGATTCTTGTATAAAGGGTGTCACTTACTCAACCGGTTCAGAGACGGAAACAGCTTACTGGCCTGAGAAACGTTTGTTCAAGTTTACTGTTTTCGCAGAAAAAGACGCAGTCTTCCAGAAGAATAATATCAACAGTGTTGAAGACCTGATTGAGTATGCCAAGGGTGTATACGGAAGCGGTGAAGGTGTGGCAGATGATGACTATTCAAATCCTCAGCATCCTCTTTATAAGTTTGTTGCATACCATATTCTTCCTGAGCAAATGGCTTACAATGAATTTAATGTTTCACAGGAGGATATTGTGGCCAACTTTGTTGCAAGAGATTATCTTGACATTGAAGATTTCTTTGAGACATTGTTGCCTCACTCAATTCTCCGCATCAGCTCTCCTAAAGATCCTGATGCCGATTCAACAATGGGCGTGTTTATCAACCGTAAGGGTGTTCTTCCTAACCTTGAGTTCAGGGGCATAGAAATAGAACGCGGAACAGCTCATACTTCAAAGAACGGTATCTACCATTACATTGATGATATTCTAAAATATGATGATGAGACGCGCAATGAGGTTCTTAATTGCCGTATCAGAATTGATGCTATGACTTTGTCTCCTGATTTTATTAATTGCAAGAATGCTAACGGAGGTCGTGGAGTATTGCATCAGGATGGTACAAGAACTTCAATGGGTATGCGCAGGGGCTATATTACAAACTTTGTTACCGGTCAGAGTACGGCCGTATATGTGCGCAAGAGAGATAAATATTTCTCTAGTTATCAAGGTGATGACCTTTCAATGAAGGGAATTTATGATCTTACATTCAAACTGCCACCTGTACCAAAGAGTGGTACTTATGAGGTTCGTTTGGGTTTCTTTGCAATGAAATCACGTGGTGTTATCCAGTTGTTCTTTGGTGAAGCAGTTCCTGGTCAGGAAATTGATCCGAACGATCTTAATCCTGTAGGTATTCCTCTTGATATGAGAATTATTCCTACAGATCCTAAGATTGGCCATATAAAAGATAGCGAATTGAACGATGATCCTGAGCAGATCAGTGCTTATGACAAGGCTATGCGTAGTCGTGGATATATGAAAGGTATTGCTTGCTATGCCAGCAGTGGTACTACATTGCGTGACCAGAATGAGGTTCAGCAGGGGGACGGTTCATTAAGTGGTGAGATTCGTCGTATTCTTGTTACCCAGTATTTGAACTGCAACCAGGACTATTATATCCGTGCACGTCAGATTCTTGATAATCCGAATGCTGAGTTCCAGTTTGACTATATGGAACTTGTTCCTAAGAATATTTATGCAGGCGCAATTCCTGAGGATATTTATTAATTTTGATCTGATATATTGTTAATCAAACGGAGGGTCACCTGGCGTGACCCTCTGTTTTTTTTGATATTTATTACTAATTTTGCAGCATGAATATTGGCAGTATAGAATTAGGGAACAGACCGGTGTTTCTTGCGCCTATGGAAGACGTTACAGACATTGCTTTCCGTTTGTTGTGCAAGTCTTTCGGTGCGGACATGGTATATTCTGAGTTTGTAAGTGCTGATGCCTTGATAAGGTATGTGAATAAAAGCATGAACAAACTGACTCTATGTGAGCAGGAGCGTCCGGTTGCCATTCAGATATACGGCCGCGATGTTGATTCCATGGTGAATGCTGCTAAGATTGTTCAAGAGGCAAAACCAGATGTTCTTGACTTAAACTTTGGCTGTCCCGTCAAAAAGGTGGCAGGAAAAGGCGGAGGTGCCGGACTGTTGCAGAACATCCCTCTTATGCTTGAAATTACCAGGGCAGTTGTAAAAGCCGTTGACATACCTGTTACAGTCAAGACGCGTCTGGGCTGGAACGATGAATCCAAAATAATAGTTGAACTTGCAGAACAACTGCAGGATTGCGGTATTGCGGCTCTTACTGTTCATGGACGTACACGTGCCCAGATGTACACCGGAGAGGCCGATTGGACTTTGATAGGAAAGGTAAAGGAGAATCCTCGCATGCGTATCCCAATAATAGGTAATGGTGATATAACTACACCTGAACGTGCAAAGGAGTGTTTTGACCGATATGGTGTTGATGCCATTATGATAGGGCGTGCAAGTTTTGGCCGTCCGTGGATATTCAAAGAGGTGAAACACTATATTGAAACAGGAGAACTTTTGGACGGCATTACTCCGCAATGGCAGATAGATGTGCTTAAAAAACAGGCTGAACAGAGTATAGAGCGTTTGGGAGAACACGGTGGTATTCTGCATATACGCCGTCATCTGGCTGCCAGTCCTGTTTTTAAGGGTATCCCCGATTTTCGCCGCACCCGTATTGAGATGCTGCGTGCTGAGCATAAAGATGAACTTTTTGAGATATTGGATAAAATAGGTGCAATGTTATAAGTATTGAATAATGCAAAGGTCCGATTTTGAAATAATGGCTCCTGTAGGAAGTTGGGAGTCTTTGGCGGCTGCTTTTAATGCAGGTGCCAATTCAATATATTTTGGAGTAGAGCAGTTGAATATGCGTTCACGCTCGGCAAACCATTTTACATTGGACGATTTGCGCAATATAGCAACTCAGTGCAATGAACATGGTGTAAAGAGTTATCTTACCCTGAATACAGTTATGTATGGAGAAGATATTCCTTTGATTCATGAAATAGTTGATGCGGCCCTTAATGCCGGTATCTCTGCAATCATTGCCTGCGACATTGCTGTTATGACATACTGCAACAAGGTGGGAATGGAGGTCCACCTGAGCACCCAGCTTAACATCAGTAATATTGAAGCTCTTAAGTTCTATGCTCAGTTTGCCGATGTTGTTGTACTTGCGCGTGAACTCAATCTTAATCAGGTAAGTGAAATATACAGGCAGATTATTGAACAGAATATTTGCGGTCCAAAGGGAAATCTTATAAGAATTGAGATGTTCTGTCATGGCGCTTTGTGCATGGCTATAAGCGGCAAATGCTACTTGAGCCTTAACCAACTTGGTGCAAGTGCCAATCGTGGAGCTTGCATGCAGGTGTGCAGGCGCGGGTATATTGTTCATGACAAAGAGAGTGATATAGAACTTGAAGTGGATAACCAGTATATTATGTCTCCAAAGGACCTTAAGACTATACGTTTTATGGACCGTATGATTGAGGCCGGTGTACGTGTTTTCAAGATTGAAGGCCGTGCCCGCAGTGCCGAGTATGTTAAAACCGTTGTTGAGTGTTATAATCAGGCCATTCTCTGTTATCTTGACGGAACAATTTCCGACGAAAAGAAAGACTATTGGGATGAACGTCTTGCCACTGTCTTCAATCGTGGCTTCTGGGATGGTTACTACCTTGGACAACGTCTTGGAGAGTGGAATAAAAAATACGGGTCATCTGCAACTGAGGTCAAGGTGTATGCAGGTCGTTGTACCGATTACTTTTCCAATCTTGGTGTGGGTGAATTTCTTATTGAGGCTGCTGAGATTGAGCAGGGAGACAAACTGCTTGTTATGGGCCCCACAACCGGTGCCGAGTTCTTTTCTTTGGACGATGCCCGTGTTGACCTGAAAACAGTACAGAGAGTTCCGAAAGGTGTCAAAGTCTCTTTCAAAACTCCCTGTAAGGTCCGTCGTTCGGACAAGCTCTATAAAATAGTCAAGTCCTGAGTTTTATTTTGAGTGATCCTGGTTGAACTGTTTGAGACGTTCTTCCAGAATTGGGAACTGGTCGTTACGGATGTTTGATGAGCATCCGCGTATACCCTGGCGTGTTGAGCCGGTAGTTGACAATACAATTCCGCTAATTCCGTAGTACAGCAGTTCATGCAGGAATTCTCCGCCTTCCATATCTTCTCCATTTGGAAGCTTGTAGCCGAATGTAAAGAAGAAACCGTCGCTTACCGGTTCATCAAGATCCTTGTCATAAGTGATGTGGAATCCGTTTTCAAGCATAAGCTTTTTGATGATATTGGTGCGTCGTGCATATTCACGTATCTCTTCACGGAAATTGAATGCTCCATCGCTTGCAGCTTTCATCATGGCTGCCATGGCGCACTGAGCGGAGTGTGTAACACCGGAAGACATGGTGTACAGCATGTTGTATGCGTAGCATGCACCGAAACGTGATATGCTGTAGCGCTTCTGAAGAGTTTCATAACTGCGCTTGAACAGTTTGTCAGCAATGCATGCAATAGCAATACGTTCGCCGGCATAACTGAATATCTTTGACGCGCTGAGCATCATTATATAGTTGTCTGTATAGCGCGATACTGTTACCGGGTAAGGGGCTGCGAACGGTGTGCCAAGTCCGTCGCGGCGGAAGTCCATTGTAAGGTATGCAAGGTCTTCAATAACGATGACATCGTATTTTGTGGCAAGCTCACCTATTGTCTTGAGTTCACTGTCAGTAAGACACATCCAACTTGGATTGTTTGGGTTAGAATATATCATACAGGCAATGTTGCCCTGAGCAAAATAGCTTTCAAGTTTCGGACCCAGTTTTTCTGCGCGGTAGTCGCTCAAATCAAATGAGGCCTGTTTGGCACCTATGACCTGTGCCTGCATTTTCTGAACCGGAAATCCTGGGTCAACATACAGAATGGTATCCTTTTTGGAATCAAGCTGTGTGCAGAGCAGGAAGGATGCAAACGTACCCTGCATTGCACCGCTGGTTGGAATGCAGTTTTTTGCAGGAATATCGGTGTTGAGGAACGCCTTTACAAAACGCGATGCCTCAGTCTTCAGGTCCGTAATACCTTCTATGTTCGGATATTTGGCAGCAACGCCTTTCTGCAAGGCTGCACATTGTGCCTCAATACCTACTTTTGCGGGAGGAATACCCGGAATACCCATTTCAAAGTGGATGAACTCTTTGCCTGTTTCCTTTTCGGCATTTGCCACTACAGCACCAACCTGACGGATTGACGCTTTGTTAAGGTCTGTTATTTCAAGTTCTGCAAGAGTCTTGTCAATTATGTTTTTGTCAATAGGTGTATTCATAATTATTTGCAGTTTCTTCCAAGTTCAAGGGCTTTGATGTTCATTGCGACAATATCTTCTCCCTTGCGTCCGAAAATGGTTTTTACGCTTTCACATAATTTCTCAAAACTGATGCTCTTGAGCGCTTTCGATGCTGCACCAAGAAGAATCATGTTTACGGAGCGTGACAGGTTGTTCTCTTTTCCTACGGCATCGGTGTCGATAAGAATAAGGTTGCTTACCTGTTTCAATTCGTTGATGATACTCTCTTCCTGCGGATAGTTGGAAATGTTGATGAACGGATTGGAAGAAGTTATAATCCAACCGTCTTTTGCAAGGAATTCCTTGTAGCGCAATGCTTCCATGGGTTCCATTGCTATGATAATGTCGGCCCCGCCCTGCGGAATAAGATCGCTTGCTATTTCAGTATCGGAAATTCTGAGGTTTGACTGCACATCGCCGCCGCGCTGACTCATTCCGTGTACTTCTGCCTGTTTGATATACAGCCCTTCTTCAAGAGCTGCCTGACCTATAATAGTGGCAATGGAAAGTATTCCCTGACCACCTACTCCTGCCAAAATTATATCTGTTTTCATTTCTTTGCTTTTGCTTTACGTTTCAATGTTTGAATACACTCTCTGCGCGGAATAATTACAGACAAACCTTTGTATGCAATCTCAGTGCGCAGTATGTTTGTAATTTCTTCCATATTCTGTGGAAGCGGAACAACAACTTTCAGATGTTCCGGATTAACTCCTATACCCTGACAGATAGCTTCAAATTTGCCGGTACCCTGTGAATCCTGACCTCCGGTCATACCGGTTGTAAGGTTGTCTGAAATGATTACTGTAATGGGCGAATTCGCATTTACAGCATCAAGCAGACCTGTCATACCGGAGTGGGTGAATGTACTGTCGCCTATAATGGCAATTGCAGGGAACAGACCTGCATCTGCGGCTCCTTTTGCCATTGTGATAGATGCACCCATATCTACTGTACTGTCAAGTGCCTTATATGGCGGCAGAGCACCAAGAGTGTAGCAACCTATATCACCGAATACCTTGGCATCGGGAAATTCTTTTACTACAATGTTGATAGCCTCGTAAACACTGCGGTGACCGCAACCCTGACACAAGGCAGGCGGACGGTTGACTACTGTTTCGGCTTTCTCAAGGTGTGGAAGCTGCTCCATTCTGAGAGCGGCTTTTACAATATCCGGGTTCAGTTCTCCCGTACGCGGAAGAGCTCCGCTCAAACGGCCGGTTACATTGCATTCTATCGGTAAAATACCCTTGATCTGCTCTTCAACGAATGGCTGTCCGTCTTCAATGACCAGAATGGTTGAGCACTGTTGTGCTATCTGTCTTACTGTATTGGCCGGAATAGGGTATTGCGACAGTTTCAAAACCGGAAAATCTATGCCGTCAGGATAACATTCCTGCAGGTAATTGTATGTGTTGCCGCAGGCAATGACACCCATTTTGAACTTGTCCTGGCATTGAGTGTATTTGTTGAACGGTGAGTTTACGGCTTTGTCCATTATAATATCCTGTTTCTCAATGAGGCTTGCATAACGGCGACGGGCTATTGCCGGCAGAAGCACCCAGTCTTTGGTTCCATTGACAGGGTTTAATTTGTTCTGAGGACGTACGGTTCCAAGTTCAACAACCGCGCGTGAGTGTGCCAGACGGGTAACAGTGCGCATAAGTACAGGCAACTTGAGTTCTTCTGACAAATCGTATGCATAACCCATCATTGCATAAGCTTCCTGTTGGGTACTTGGCTCAAGAACGGGAAGAAGTGCAAATTTGCCGTAGAAACGTGAGTCCTGCTCATCCTGTGATGAGTGCATTGAAGGATCGTCGGCTACCAGGACAACAATTCCGCCGTTTACACCTGTGATTGATGAGTTGATGAACGGATCGGCAGCAACGTTCAGGCCCACATGTTTCATACATACCAATGCACGCTTGCCGGCAAACGACATTCCAAGAGCAGCTTCCATGGCTGTCTTTTCGTTTGTGCACCAGTGATTGTGAATTTTTTCTCCAGTACTTTTGCAGTAACCCTGTATATACTCGGTAATTTCTGTAGAAGGTGTTCCAGGGTAAGCGTATACTCCGCTTAAACCTGCATCCAGGGCTCCTTGAGCTATTGCTTCATCGCCCAGTAAAAGTTTCTTCATGTTAAGTTATTTCCTTTTTTTTAATATGTGTCCGCAAAGTTAATGCAATACTTTTCAATAACCAAATCTATATTCTCTTTTTACCCTGACGTTATTTGTCAGCAAAAAAATTATTAACTTTACGGCACAAATACTGAGAGCTATGGCAAATGACAATCTGTTTTCGCCTGAAGAGGAAAAACGCATTGACGAGGCTTTTGAAACCTTGGTGAAAACCTATTTACAAAGTCCGCATCGTAAGAAAGTTGATTTAATTACAAAGGCATTTAATTTTGCCCGTCAGGCACATCATGGCGTACGCCGTCACTCAGGCGAGCCTTATATTATGCATCCGCTGGCTGTGGCTCAGATTGTTAGCGGAGAAATAGGCCTGGGCTCAACTTCCATTTGTGCCGCTCTTTTGCATGATGTTGTAGAAGATACTGATTACACGACCGATGACATAAAAGTTGTGTTTGGTCCTAAAATCGCTCAGATTGTTGACGGTCTGACAAAGATTGCCGGCGGTATTTTCGGTGAAAAGGCAAGTGCGCAGGCTGAAAACTTCAAAAAACTTCTCCTTACCATGTCAGACGATATCCGTGTTATTCTGGTAAAGATTGCGGACCGTCTGCACAATATGCGCACTTTGGAGTATATGCAGGAGAGAAAACAGTATAAGATAGCAGGCGAGACCCTATACCTGTATGCACCGTTGGCATATCGTCTGGGACTGAACAATATCAAAACTGAACTTGAAGATCTGGCTTTCCGTTATGAACATCCGGTAGAGTATAAGGAAATAACAGAACAGCTGGAGGTTACAAGGGCGCAGCGTGACAAGATGTTTGATCAGTTTACAAAACCAATTGTCAACAAACTTAAGGCAATGGGTATTGAATTCAATATTACCAGCCGTACAAAGGAACCATATTCAATCTGGAAGAAAATGAATGCTCAGGGAGTGCGTTTTGATGAAGTCTACGACATTCTTGCAGTCCGGATTATTTACAAACCTTTGACTCCTGAAAGCGAACTTACTGATTGTTTTAATATCTATCTGGCTCTTACCGAACTCTATAAATCTCATCCTGACCGTTTGCGTGACTGGGTTACCTTACCGAAAGCCAACGGATATCAGGCTCTTCACGTTACGCTGATGAGTTCTTTCGGTTATTGGGTTGAGGTTCAGATACGCAGTGAACGTATGGACGATATTGCTGAACATGGAATTGCAGCGCATTGGAAATATAAAAACGGGAATAAAGATGATTATGAGGATAAGGATTCCCAACTTGGAAAATGGCTTGAAACAATTAAAGAGATTCTTGAGGACCCCCAGCCGGATTCGATGGACTTTCTGGACACCATCAAGCTGAATCTTTATTCTACCGAGATATTTATTTTTACTCCGAAAGGAGAAATTATTACAATGCCTCAGGGCAGTACGGTTCTTGATTTTGCATTCGTTATCCATTCCTTCCTTGGAAACCATTGTATAGGAGCCAAGGTTAATCACAAACTGGAATCTCTCAACTACGAGTTGAATAGCGGTGATCAGGTAGAGATACTTACGTCAAAAAATCAGAACATACGGCCGGAATGGGTGGAATATGTAACTACTGCCAAAGCAAAGAGCAAAATTCAGAGTGCATTGCGTAAAGAGGCCCGTACAAATCGCAGGTTCGGTGAGGCTCTGTTCAATGAGTTTCTGCAGAAAGAGGATTTGAAGATAACTGATGCCCTGATGCAGAAAATAATTGATGCGCATCATCTTCCTGACCGTGACAGTTATATGATGGCTGTAGGTCAGAAGCAAATAATATTGGGATCCATTGAGAAGGATATCATCAAGGACTCAACGTCCAGCGGTTTCAGCCGTTTCTGGAAACAGGTCCGTGGAGGTGATTCGCAGAAGGAAGAACAGAAAGCAACCCAGATTACACCTCAGTTTTCTGATACCATCAACATTAAGAAGGGTCTGGTAATAACCGATGCCAACGTTTCCCAATGCATACTGTCTGACTGTTGTATGCCTGTTCCTGGCGATGATTGCATGGCGTTTATTGATGATAAGAAGAATATCTGCATTCACCGTCGCACATGTGCCGAAGCTACAAAGATTCAAAGCGGTAAGGGGAATAGCATCACTACGGTCAAATGGGACATCCTTACAACCCTGTTCCCTACAAAGATTACAGTTGAAGGTGTGGATGGTATAGCAACGTTACACAAAATGACACATATTATCAGCGAGAAACATGGACTCAACATTATCAAGTTGTCCATTGAAACTGCGAAAGGTATGTTCAAAAGTGAAATTCAGATGCTGGTAAAGGACAAAAACAGTATTACCAAGGTTATGAATGACCTTAAGAAACTGGAAAACGTCAAAATGGTTGCCCGTTTGGAGAAATAGCGTCGAGCGCTTTTTGCAGTTCCTCCAGTTGGGAGCGGATATTTGCAAGACGTTCGGCGACAGATGTTGTTTTTGTGGCGGCACTGGGCTTTTCCTTAATCAGTTTGGCTGCTCCGGAAAGTGTCATTTTCTGCTCAACAACATAGTATACTATCAACTTGATAAGATCCAAATCTTTCTGCGTGTACAATCTTACCCCGCGGTTGTTAGTCTTGGGTTTCAAATCAGGAAACACTGTTTCCCAATAACGCAGTTTGGAAGCCGGTTGCTGAAATAATTCAGAAACTTCGGTAATAGAGTAGTATCGTTTGATTTCTTTTTCTGCGTCAAGTGCCATATGCTTGGAAATATTGATTAGTCGAAAACTTTTGTATTGTTGTCGGCAAGGCGCATCAGTTCAAGATACTGATCTGCATCCAGATCCTTAAAGAAGTAGTTTGCAGGATTGTCGTTCTTGCCGTTTATCAACACTTCGTAATGAAGGTGCGGTCCGGTACTCTTACCTGTTGAACCTGACAGGGCAATGACCTGTCCGCGTACCACCTTGTCTCCTTTTTGCACCTTGAATGAATCAAGATGGGCATATCTTGTTGTGTAACCATACCCGTGATCAATAACAATCAGGTTTCCGAAACTGCCGCGTTCCGCAGCCCAGGTTACGGTGCCGTTTCCTGTGGCATAGACAGGGGTCTTCTTTGGAACCGCAAAATCAATTCCTGCATGGAACTTCTGTGTATGGTAGATAGGATCAATACGGTAACCGTATCCGGAAGGTTGCCAGATAAAATTCTTGTTATACAGAGGCTGTATGGCGGGAATTGAAGCAAGACGGTCTTCATTTTTCTTTATCAGTTCAGCCAGTTCTGCAAAAGAATTGGACTGAATGTACAATTGACCCTCAAGTTCCTGACTGTGCTTTTTTAGCATTTCAATAAGTTCCCTGTTGCTTTGGGTGAGAAATTCCTGATATGACGGCAAAGTGTCAGATTCAGAAATAATCTGAAATGACCTGTCTGCGGGTTTTGTTCCCATCAGAACACGATACATATTGTCATCATGATGCTGTATGTCATTCAGAACGGAGAATGCATTGTTGATTCGTTTTTCAAGAATGGAATACTGCATTGAAAGTTCTTTGTTTTCGCGTTGCAGATCTTTTACCTTGGGTCTGTTTGCGATAAGAATGTATATTCCTGTAAAAACTCCACCTATAAGGACACAGTAGATAAAGTTTCTGATATATGTCTTTACTCTCTGCCTGTATGTTGGGTATACACGTCTGTAAAGATGATGGGCCGGATCGTATTGATAATAAACTTTATGCACTGTATTTTGCTTTTTTCTCTTTGCAAATGTACTGAAATAGAATTATCTTTGCAAACAATTTTATTCAAATATCAAAACGATGATGACAGCAAAAGAAATCCGTCAGTCTTTCAAGGATTTTTTTGAAAGTAAAGGCCATTTGATTGTGCCCTCGGCTCCTATGGTAGTGAAAGGAGACCCTACACTTATGTTTACCAATGCAGGTATGAACCAGTTCAAGGATGTGATCCTTGGTAATGCGGCGGCAAAATCTAAGCGTGTGGCGGATTCACAGAAGTGTCTGCGCGTAAGCGGCAAGCACAATGATCTTGAAGAGGTTGGTCACGATACATACCATCATACAATGTTTGAGATGCTGGGCAACTGGTCTTTTGGCGATTATTTCAAGAAAGAGGCTATTGACTGGGCATGGGAGTATCTGGTGGATGTTCTCAAACTGGACCCTAAGAACCTGTATGCTACAGTATTTGAGGGCAGTGAGGAAGAGGGCATCGCACGTGATGATGAAGCTGCTTCCTATTGGGAGAAACATCTTCCCAAAGACCATATCATAAATGGAAACAAGCATGACAATTTCTGGGAAATGGGCGATACCGGTCCATGTGGTCCGTGCTCTGAAATCCATGTTGATTCCCGTTCAGAACAGGAAAAAGCCCAGATTCCGGGCCGTGATCTTGTAAACAAGGACCATCCGCAGGTTATAGAAATCTGGAACCTTGTGTTCATGCAGTACAACCGTAAGGCAGACCATTCACTTGAACCGCTTCCTGCCAAGGTTATTGATACCGGTATGGGATTCGAGCGTCTGGTGCGCACACTGCAGGGAAAACAGTCCAATTATGATACAGATGTTTTCCAGCCAATGATTGCCGCAATAGGTAATTTGTCTGGAAAGAAATATGGTGTTGACAAGGACGTTGACGTTGCAATGCGTGTTATTGCGGACCATATCCGTACAATATCCTTTGCAATCACAGACGGTCAGTTGCCGTCCAATGCAAAGGCAGGTTATGTTATTCGCCGTATTTTGCGCCGTGCAGTACGTTATGCATATACGTTCCTTGGTCAGAAAGATGCTTTTCTGTACAAACTGCTTCCTACTTTGATAGAAAGTATGGGTGATGCCTATCCTGAACTTGAGGCTCAGAAAGTTCTTGTTGAGAAAGTAATTATTGAAGAGGAAGAAGCCTTCCTGCGTACTCTTGAAACAGGTATGCGTCTTTTGGACAAGGTTATAGCCGATGCCAAATCTGCCAAAACTACTGTAGTAAGCGGTGTATCAGCCTTTACTCTTTACGATACTTTCGGTTTCCCGTTGGATCTTACACAACTTATTCTGCGTGAGAACGGCCTTACTGTAGATACAGCTCAGTTTGACGTTGAAATGGGCAAACAGAAAGAACGCGCACGCAATGCCGCAGCTACTGAGAACGGCGATTGGATTACCATCAAGGAGGGTGAAAGCCGCTTTGTCGGTTATGATGTTACTGAACATGACTGTTCTGTTCTGCGTTACCGTTCTGTAAAGCAGAAAGATAAAACACAGTACCAGTTGGTGCTTGATTACACTCCTTTCTATGCTGAAATGGGTGGTCAGTTGGGAGACAACGGTGTTCTTGTAAGCGAATTTGAAACAATTGACATTGTTGATACAAAGAAAGAAAACGGTCTTGCAATACATATCTGCAACAAACTACCGGAGCATATAGATGCGCCTATGATGGCATGCGTCAACGTAGATGATCGCCGTGCTTCAGAATCAAACCATACGGCAACCCACCTTTTGGACGAGGCTCTGCGTGAAGTACTTGGAACACATATCGAACAGAAGGGTTCTATGGTTTCTTCTAAGATGTTGCGTTTTGATTTCAGTCATTTCCAGAAAGTGACAGATCAGGAACTGCGTCAGGTAGAGGCTATGGTAAATGAAAAGATCAGAGAAAACATACCTCTTACCGAGTACCGCGACTATCCTATAGAGAAAGCCCGTCAGCTTGGTGCTATTGCTCTTTTCGGTGAAAAATACGGAGACAAGGTACGTGTTGTCCAATTCGGTCAGTCAATAGAGTTCTGCGGTGGTGTACATGCACATTCAACAGGACAGATAGGAATGTTCAGAATTCTGTCAGAGAGTTCAATCTCGGCAGGAGTCCGTCGTATTGAGGCTATTACAGGTAAAGCTGTAGAAGATGCATTCAATGATATGAGCGATACTCTTGCTGCAATCAAGGGAATGTTCAACAATGTTCCGGATGTTCAGGGTGCTATTTCCAAATTCATTGCAGAGAACAGCGACCTTAAGAAACAATGTGAGGAACTTCTTGCAGAGAAGAGCAAGATTGTTAAGGATTCTCTTACAGCAAACTCTTCTGCCAAGGGCGATATAAAGATTATCAAGGGTGTTGTCAATATGCCGGCCGATGTCATCCGCAATATGGCATTCCAGTTGCGTGCCGAGAATGCGGCAAATACGGCAATAATTATTGGAAGTGCCCAGGCAGGCCGTCCGCAGATTACAATTGCTTTGAGCGATGATTTGGTCAAAGCCGGTAAGAATGCAGGTCAGTTGATCCGTTCCGCAGCCAAGCATATTCAGGGTGGCGGAGGCGGTCAGCCTCATTTTGCAAGTGCCGGAGGTAAAGATGCATCCGGGCTTGAACGTGCATTGGAACAGGTTATTCAGGATCTATAGAATCAGCGGGGCAGTTTACCAGGTAAACCTGCCCCGTTGCTCTTGTAAGGGCGGTATAGAGCCAACGGTAATAATCCATATCCGGTGTGGCATCGGGAGCAAGGTAACCCTGATCAATAAATACACTGTTCCACTGTCCGCCTTGTGCCTTGTGACAGGTTATGGCATATCCGTATTTGACCTGCAAAGCATTGAAATACTTATTCTCTCTTATTTTCTTGTATCGTTCAGCTTTGCGTTTTATTCCGGAGTAGTCTTCCATCACGTTGCGGAACAGCTCTTCGCTTCTTTCCTGTGTCAGTGACGGTGACGGAGAAGAAAGTGTTTCCAGCAGGATGTTTACGTCCATTTCATAATTGTCATAATACGGAATTTCAATGGTAATCTTTGCAAACCTGAATCCGTACAGCTCAGTTTCACCGCGTACTTTCCGTACTCTGACCAGCTCTCCGTTGGCAATGAAATTGCATGGAACGTCGGCATCGGGCCCGATTGATTCTGTCCAGTAGTAGTTGTTTTTGGCAACCATCAATAAATCTCCGGCCGAGAGTTTCTCCTCACGTCCCAGTATAGAATTCCTTATGCCGTTATTGTATATCCATGCACGTTTGTTTGAGCGGCATATTACAACAGTCTGGTCAATACCGTAACGGGAATATGATGATGAAATGGTTTCAATCAGATCTGCAGAACTTACTACACTGATGTCATTGAATCCTTTCAGTTTGTACTTGAATGAGGGTATGTTTACATCTTCATTGCTGAATCCGGTGATAATCTCTCTGATATTTGTGGCATTGTATAGTATTCCAGATTGCTGTTCCTGCCGCATAACCTGTGTCAATGTGAACTGCATCACTTTGCGGAACATGTCTTTCTCAAGAAATGCAGCATTGAGTGCAGGTGACTCTGTCTGACCTACAGGCGGAAGCTGCGCACTGTCACCAATCAGCATCAGGCGACATCCTTGTCCGTTATACACATATTCCATCAAATCATCAAGAAGCGAGCCGGAACCGAATTCAGCTCCGGAAGAACCTGAAACGTAAATCATTGACGCCTCGTCCACAATGAACAGGGTGTTTTTGCTTTCGTTGTTTCCCAAAACAAAACATGTAGGGTCTGTTATGGATTTCTGCCTGTATATTCTTTTGTGAATGGTGGTGGCGCTGTGCCCGCTGTATGATTGCATTACGTTTGAGGCACGTCCTGTCGGAGCCAGAAGGACTGCATGCATGCCTATTTTCCGCAATGATTTTACCAATGTCCCCACAATTGTTGTCTTACCAGTTCCGGCATAGCCTTTCAATACGAAGATGGCATCGTTTTCTGCACAAATGAATTCTGCAAGTTCTTCAAATAATGAACTTTGCTGCAAAGTGGGCGTAAATGGAAAATTATTCTGTAAACTGTTGCAAAATACTTCTTTGCCAATCATAAATGTGCAATATTTAAGAAATTTTTTGAATTGCTTTGGTAATTATTTTCTATTTTTGCAAAAAATAGGCTTATACTTTATTTTTGAGTCGCTAAAGTAATAAAAATAAACAACAATAATGAAGAAAATTATCAACATCATTTTGGGAGTTTGTATAGCAGGTCTGGTGTATATTCTGGTAGAAAGCATTATGGCTCCGATCAGGTTCGATGAACTTAAAACCGCCAGAGACAATGCTGTTATCAATCGTCTTATTGATATCCGTTCTGCTCAGATTGAGTATGCAAATCAGCATAAGTCGCAATATACTGCAGACTTTGATGAACTGATTGAATTTGTCAAGGTTGCCAAGTTGCCGCTTGTAAGCAAGGTAGGTGAACTTACTGATGCTCAGCTTGATGATGAGTGGACAACACCTAAAGTAATGGAACTCTATTATAACGCAAAGCATGCTGCATCCAAGAAAGAGGCTGACAAACTGTGGAAAGAGGCTGAGGAAGCCGGTCTGGTCAAGATTCTTGACAATGGTGAGATAGAGTATTACTTTAACCGTGATACTACATGGGTTGATATGATTGATTCCGTTTATAAAAGAGATAATTTCTGTCCGGATTCTTTGCGCTATGTTCCGTTCACTGACGGTATAGAGTTTGAAATGGCAACCGGTACAGATACCACAAAATCAGGTACAGTCCTGTATCTGTTCGAGGCAAAGACTTTGTATAAGAACTATCTGAAGGGTCTTGACAAGCAGGAAGTAATCAACCTGATTGATGAATGCGAACAGCTTGACCGCTATCCTGGAATGAAAGTGGGTAGTATAGAAGGCAGTAACAACAACGCTGGTAACTGGGAATAATACTTATCTCTTTTGAGAGTAATTGCCGGTAAATATAAGCATCGCCATTTTGCGGTGCCGGCAAATTTCAAAGCTCGTCCTACAACAGACTTTGCGAAGGAAAATTTGTTCAATGTGCTGACAAACCTTATTGATTTTGAGGGAGTCAGCGCATTGGATCTTTTTGCGGGTACGGGAAGCATTTCGCTTGAGCTTCTTTCGCGCGGTGCAGCAAGTGTTGTCAGTGTGGAACTGAATTCAATGCACTATAACTTTATCAGAAAAGTAATGGAGAGTGTTGGCGATAAGGGTAGTATTGTGATTCACAGTGATGTATTCAAATTCCTTTCCCATCAGAAGACTCCGTATGATTTTATTTTTGCCGATCCCCCGTATGCTTTGAAGGAGATAGCCCAGATTCCTGATATTATTCTGAGCAAAGGACTTCTTGCACCGGATGGGTTGTTTGTCCTGGAACACGGTGAAAATCTTGATTTCAGCAGCCATCCGTCTTTTTTACAGCATCGCGAATACGGCAGCGTTAATTTTTCCTTCTTTGGCAATATTACAGAAGAGGTGAAAGCAGACGCAGAACCGACTCTTTGAATTTGCGCCAGTGACTGCGCTTTTTCCAATGGCGTGTATAAAGCCGTTCAGATAACCCCTGGTCTTTAATAAACTGGTGATGTGCCTCCGCAGCTATTTTTCTGTCATATATGAATGCGTTGATTTCAAAATTGTTTTCAAAGCTGCGACAGTCAATATTTGTTGATCCTATTGATACAAAGTCTCCGTCCATAACCAGTAGCTTGGAATGTAGAAAACCTGGCTTGTAACTATAGACCTTAACTCCGGCATCCATAAAATCCTGCAGGTAGGATTGTGATACAGCGTGTACAAAACGTGTGTCACTGTGTTTTGGAATAATCAGTCTTACATCACATCCGGCAAGGGCTACATTACATATTGTGCTGCGGATAGATTCTGTAGGAATAAAATACGGTGTCTCTATATAGAGGTATTCTTTACATTGTGCGAACAGATGCATATACCCCTGCATCATCTCACGCCAGGCTCCAACCGGTCCTGTTGTTGCAATTTGCAGCATTATGTTGTCATTTGCAGCATTATGACTGTGTTCCGGGTATGTGAACTCGGTTCTGATCTCCTTTTTTCCCGGTTTGGCAAAACACCAGTCTGTAAGGAAAGACATCTCAAGACCATATACACCATGACCTTCAATGCGGACATTTGTGTCTCTCCAGGTGCCCCATTTAACTCCCTTCAGATAGCGTTTGGCAATGTTCATTCCTCCCAAATATCCAATATGTCCGTCAATGATTACCAGTTTTCTGTGATTGCGGTAATTGACGTGGCGCGCCAGTCTTGGAAAACGTACAGGCAGGTAGCTCTCAACATCGATGCCGGCATTCTGCATTCTTTTGAAGAATGATTTCTTTACATTCCAGCATCCCATACTGTCATAGAGAACCTTGATTTTTATTCCCTGTGATGCCTTTTCTATCAGAACGTCACTGACTAATCTGCCCAGAGCGTCATCCAGAAATATGTAGAACTGTATGTTGATGTATTGTTTTGCCTGAGAGATGTCTTTTAATAAGTCCAGAAAGAATTCTGAACCGCTCGACTCGATACGTATGTTGTTTGCTCCGAAAAGGGAAGCTGAAGGCGAAAGTGTTGACATCAGATTTATTACCGAGGCGTATTTTTCAGGATAATCCTTTTTGTCTATTTTTACACTGGACGGAACCGGATGTTCAACAATGCGTTTCAGAGAACGTTTGCTGATCAGGCGGACTTTACGGTTGTCCTGTCCGAAGAACAGGTAAAGAATCAGTCCTATTACCGGTAAAAAGACTACAATAATCACCCATGCAAGCGTTTTGTGTACGCTGCGGTTGCTCAGTATCGTAGCAAGTGCTACTCCGATTACAATAAGAGCATAGGCAATTTCTATTCCGGTAATTAACCAATCAGGCATAACGATACAAACTTACAAAGAAATTGTGGGTATTCAAAATCAGCGGCGCTGGGCACCCATTCCGCCCATTCTTGGTCCTCCGCCTCCTCCCATTGGTGCACCGCCTCCCATAGGTCTTCCTCCCTGACCCATCATTTGACCGCGTCCCGGTTGCTGTTGTCCGGGATTCTCTTTTTCAAGACGCATTTGCCTTCTGGCTTCTTTGTTACCCCAGATATTCACGTTAAGTGTGAAATGAACCATAAAGTAGCGATGTACATTTAGAGAACGTGTATCGCTGCGGCCGATATTGGATACATTGCGGTTAACTTCGTCCTGCTGGCGAAGAATATCAAAAACTTCAACCATCAGTGTTCCGGCGTTTTCCCTGAAGAAGCTCATTGATGCGGAAGCATTCCATATTAGTTCATCGGTGTTGTTTGCCGCATTGTCATATCCGCGGCGGCTGCGCATGGTAATGTCTGTGGCGATGTTAAGGTTATGCCAGTCAAAGTCACAGTTTCCGTCAATGCCATAATTGAATGTGTAAACATCCATATTGCGGTCAGGCTGCTGGTTGTTGCGTGATGGATTATACTGTATCTGACCGTTTACAGTGAGAAAAAGCCACTTGTGTGAATAGGTCAGTCTCAAACGTTCTGTCATGTTTGATGTGTTGGTTGCACTGAGCACGCTTTCATTAACGCTTGTACCGCGGGAACGCAGGTAACTTGAACTGTGGTTGAACGAATACTGTGTCTGTGAGTTGATACGCAGATGGATTTTCTGGATTTGAATGTTGTATGTCAGATTGGCGCGTGCATTCCAGTTGCTCCAGAAACCTTTCATGTTGATAGGCTGTGTAACGGTAACACCTGTTGTCTCGTCGTACACAGTGCGGTTTGTAATTCTGCGTAATGTGTTACCCCAACTGGCATTTGCATTGAGTGTGCGCTGGTTGGCTTCCTTGAAATCCTGGAATTCAATATTCAGCGTATTGCTGAACGTTGGCAACAGATTCGGGTTACCCATTGAGATGTTCAACGGGTTACTGTTGTCAGTGATATCCCGCAATTGGTCAATTGAAGGCTGTCCGGTGTTGCCGCTGAAATTTGCCTGCAACGAACGCTGTCTGGTAAAGCGGTATCGGTAACGGAATGTAGGTGACCAGTCCAATACATTCCTTACAATATCCTGATGCTTGCCCAAATAATCCTGTATCATGGTTGTGTGCTGGGGACGCAATGTGGCACCTATGTTCAGATTACCTTTTGCTCCGTTTCGGGAGAACTGGAGCTGTATGTTCTGTTCAAGATACTGGTAATGGGAAAAATTACTCAAACTGTCATCCAGGTACAAACTTTCAAGTTCCTGGTAAGAAGGCTCGTACCATCCATCGCTCCATTCCTGATACTTGTCTCCATGCGAGGGCAGAGTGTAGGTTTTGCGTTTGCTGTCGTTGTTTCTGTATTGTATCTGGTAGGTGAGGGATGCGTTCCATACGGAATCAATAGGCTCTGTCCATGCAACTCTTGCAGATACATTGTCATTTATTGAAGGCTGACTGTTCAGTCTGTTCATGATAGTATCGGACGAACTCTGGTAATACACTATGTTTGAGTGGGAATAGTTTTTGTTGTTTCCACGCTGTATTGTGAAGTTTGTCTGAAGGGTAAGGTTCCTGCCTCGTTTTTCAAAACGGCGTGTATAGGTCAGCTGACCTCCTACATTATAGTTCTGATTATGTCCCATAGAACCCCTCTTGTTGCTGTTGACACCATATTCAGGATGCAGTGCAAGAGAGTCCCGGTATTGTGCCAGAACATCGGTCCATCCCATTTCATCGGGACTTTGATTAAGGGTTACAGATTCGCTTGAACTGCTGTTGTTTGATTCCGATAAACTGAAATTGGGTCTGAAACGCAACATTCTGAGTGTGTCTATATTCCATTCCAGATTGATGTCGGCATTTATGCTGCGGTTGTTGTTGCGGTTGCCTGATCTGCTGTTTGAGAAGGTGTTGTTGGTAAATTGGGATGTAAAGGTTTCTGAATATGACTCGCTTGCAGAACTGGTTTTTGAGGTGTTTGCACGGACGTTTCCGTTAATACTCAACGGATATGTACGCCTTCTGATGGGTTCTCCGATTTTCTGGTTGAAGTTAAAACCTCCGCTGGCATTTTGCGATACGCCGCCACGAATACTGTTCTGCGCATTTCCGGTGAGTGTGTAGTTGTTGTCGTGCTGAAAGCGCATAACGTTAAGGCGCGCGTTATACAGATATTTGAGAACATCCGTGTAGTCATTGTCATCAAGCGGATATCCGGCGGCAACGTCCAGGTTGTTGATCCAACCCACACGCATGTCAGCCTTTACCGACAGGTCCATGACAGTTTCCTCTTCACCGTCATCAATACCGCTCATTTCAGCCATATCACTTTTCTTCTGATATGTCTTTATCTTTTTTATCATCTTAGCCGGCAGATTCTTGATTGCGACTGACATGTCGTTCCCAAAGAACTCTTCTCCCTCAACAAGTATTCTTGAAACGCGTTTGCCGTTTACATACAGAGATCCGTCAGACTGGTCATAGTCTACTCCAGGCATTCTTTTGAGCAAATCTTCAAGTAAAGCACCTTCTTTTACATGGAAGGCATCGGTGTTGTACATAAGGGTATCGTCAACTACCTGGGTTTCAGGAAGCTCGGCTTCAATCACAGCTTCGGCCAGTTCAATGGCACCCGGGTATATCAGAATGTTGCCCAGATCATTCTGTCTTATCCCTTTCTTGAGTGTGAAATTCTTGTCTGCAGTTGTATATCCAAGAAATGAAAACCGTGCCAGATAATGTCCTTCGTTCATTTTCTGGATGCTGAATATTCCATCCTTGTCGGTTGTAACACCTGTTACGTATGTGGAATCAGGAAGAGAATAGATCTGAATGGCAACCTGTTGGACGGTTTCCTGTGTTTCGGCATCGAAAACCTTTCCGTTGATATTGAGGTTACCTGTTTTTTTTGCAATTGTTGCTGTGTCTGTCTTTTCCTGTGCGTTCAAAGTACCAACTCCTGCAAAAAGAATAAATAACAGAAGAGTATACAGACGTGTAAGTTTTTTATTGAAATGCATAACAAACCATTGACAAAAAAAATCCGGATTAGTTTAACCGGGTATAAAAAATAGGACAAATATTTGGCGATTTTCCATATACTGCCTATATTTGCGCTACTAAGTTGCAAATATAATATAAATTAGAATATGAAACACATTTCTTTAGTTGCTGGTTTGGCTGTTGCTTTAATATTGATGCCAGCTTGTAAAAATGGTCAGAATAAGGCCTCAGTTCCTTTTAAGGGCAATGCTACTGAGATAGTTGACTCTATCAAGGTTCAAGCAATGGATTTGTTCAAGGCCATCCGTGCAGAACAAAGTAAGATGATACAGGGTGCTACATTGCTTCCTGAAAACATCCGTGTTGTCCCTTCACGTTTCTTCATGCCTCTTGATGCGTCAAAAAATGCTGTAACATTGGCACAGCAGTGTGCGTTGATAGGTGTTTATTCCGTAGACAACCAATATGACAAATTGTGCTATGGTACAACCGATGTCAAGCTCCGTAACAATGAGCTGGTAAAACTTTCCGCCCAGGCCAATCTTCAGGGTGATGCCCAAAGTGAAGTTGAGCGCCTTAACGGAATGAGCCAGGAGGATTTCAATGCTGAGGTTGACAAGATGGCCATTGAAAAATTCGAGCAGGCATTGGAAGATAATGATGCAGACTGCTACCTGATCATTCTTCTTTATTCAGTAGTTGAATCTGCTCTTGATCAGGAAGCTGTTTTTGAAGCTAAAAACGGTTACATTGACGATGAACAGATAGTTTCTGATATTGCTCCTATGTATCCTACTTTCAGTAATGTTATCCAGTTGGTTGAGATTCTCAAGCCGTACTATTCAACTTTGAACATTATTGCTCCTATGGTTGACAAGTTGAAGGCTGTAATCAATGCAGACACTCCTGAAAACAAGTCTATCGCAACTCTGAATGCATTCGACTACGCAAAGGAGATGCGTGGCAGACTGAATGTTTCAGTTAATGCTGACTAAAAAAACAGTATTTTGAACGATTTAGTAATAGCTGCACTGCTGAACCTGTTTGCACTGTTCAGCAGTGTGTCACATATCAAAAGAGACAAAGCCAGGGAGTTGGTATATAACTACCTGGTTTGTTTTTATGGTATCCACAATGTTGACGAATATCTTTCTCTGTTTGACAATCTGAGCGATGTCTACAGTACGGAAGATTTGGATACGGAGACCATACTTACAACCGTATGCTCCAAACTGCAGCAGAAGATTCCTGTTCAGGAACAGGCTCTGCTGGTATTGCGCTTTATGGAGTTTTCGGCTGTAAATCCCGAGTCTTACAAAGAGAATTTCAAATTGTTTGAATTCGCCGCCGGCAAACTTGGTGTTTCCGACAGTATGTTCAAGGACTTTGCCATGTATATTGATGGAGTCCCTGGAGAACATATTGCCGTTTCCGCATGCCAGGGCATTGAGGGTTTCATCAAGATTCTGCGCGTAAACGAATTCAACAAGACTCTGCTTACATATACCGGTCCGGAACAGTTGTATCTGAGCGAAATGCCAATACGCAGCGGAGTTTATGTTATCTGGGAAAAGAACGGTATCATAAAGAGTCATAAGATTGCTCCTGTTTATTACAGTTTTGCCGATACGCTACTTGGAAAGGTGAATCAGGACAAAGAGGTTACACTCTGCGGCCGTAATGTTGATTACCGTTTCTCCAATAATCCCAAGATGGGACTGCACAATTTTACCTTTGACCTTCACAGCGGTGAGCTTGTTGCTGTCATGGGTGGCAGTGGAGTAGGCAAATCCACTTTGTTGGGCATTCTGAATGGAACACAACCGCCTGCAAGCGGAGAAATACTTGTCAACGGACATTCTTTGTACGGTGAACAGGATAAAGTCAAGCATCTTATAGGTTTTGTTCCCCAGGACGATCTCCTCATTGAGGAACTGACAGTAAGAGATAACCTTCTCTATACGGCCCGTTTCTGTTTTGACGGTATGTCAGACAAGGAACTTTCCGCCAGGGTGGAGAAAATTCTTTCTGATCTGGATCTGCTGTATATTGCAGACTTAAAGGTGGGTTCCCCATTAAACAAGACTATCAGCGGCGGTCAGCGCAAGCGTTTGAACATTGCGCTGGAACTTATTCGCGAACCGGCAATACTTTTCCTTGACGAACCTACCAGCGGTTTGTCTTCTGCCGATTCTGAAAAGGTTATTCACCTGCTTAAGGAACAGACTTTCCTTGGCAGACTGATCATTGTCAACATACATCAGCCATCAAGCGATATCTACAAAATGTTTGACCGTCTGTGGCTGTTGGACAAAGGCGGCTATCCTATCTATGACGGTAACCCTATTGAGGCTGTTTCCACATTCAAGAAAGCTGCCAACTATGCCGATGCCGATGTGAGTCTGTGCAAGGCTTGCGGAAATATAAATCCTGAAACAATTCTTGATATTGTCGATGCAAAGGCTCTCAATAACAACGGTGAAATTACTACAGAACGCAAAATATCTCCAGAGGAATGGAACCGTATGTATATGGACCGTGCTGAAAAATTCCAGTCTCCGGAGGTTATCGATATCCCGACAACGGAACAGAAAAGGCCGAATGCATTCAGGCAGTTTGTCATTTATCTGAGCCGTGCAATAAAAACCAAACTGACTGACCGTCAGTTCCTGCTTGTTGCTCTGCTTGAGGCCCCCGCACTTGCGGTGATATCGGCAGTTCTTACCCATTACAAAGGAGACAACGGATATACTCTTCTTGAAAACAAGAATCTGCTGTCTTACTTCTTTATGGCTATAATTGTTGCCATATTCATGGGTATGAGCATAACTGCAGAGGAGATATTCAAGGACCGCGCACTGCTCAAGCGTGAAAAGTTCCTGTGCTTGAGTTACGGCAGTTACATCTCTTCAAAAATTGTTCTTACCGCAATAATTGCCGCAGTCCAGACATTGCTGTTCATTCTTGTGGGCAATGCTCTTGCCGGCATTCATGACCTGTTCTGGGTATGGTGGCTGATATTGTTTACAAGTGCATTCCTTGCCGGATTGACCGGGTTGTTCCTGTCTCAGGCTTTGGGATCCATCGTAACAATATACATTACCATTCCGCTGTTGCTTATTCCACAGATTCTTTTGTGCGGACTTGTAGTGCCGTTCAGCGATCTGAACCAGCATTCAAAAACGAACAATGTGCCCATAATCGGTGATCTTATTCCGTCACGCTGGTCATACGAAGCGCTGGCGGTGACATCGTACACAAACAATAAATATAATGCAAAGTTCTTTGACTACGAACGTGGTCAGTATGTGCTGCAGATGGAAAATGCCGGTGTATTGCATCAGGTAAAGGTTTCCCTGAACCAGGCATACCAGAGCAAACGTATGAAAGAGCAGGATTATGATAAGGATTTTGCAATGATTAAAAACGAAATCGGACGTATTGTGGACAGATGGGAACTTGAACCATGTACAGGTCTTGACAAACTTACTGCTGCCGATTTTGATACGGTTGTTTACAGTAACATTTCAGATTGGATAGAAAAAACTGGCCGTACTTTGAACCGTATGAGCCGTCAGTGGACAAAGGCGCTTGATGCTGAAAAAACGGCTTATCTTGAAGAATACGGTTCTGAAATACTTGTAAAAGAACAAAGCAGGTATTGCAATACAAAACTGCAGGAGACTGTCCTCAATATGGGACAGGACAATATGGTCAAGGTGGAGCAGGGTGTTATTGTACCGCAGGTTGGTGCAATATATCTTGATCCTGTTTCCAAAAACGGACGTGCTCCGTTCTATAGCCATATCAAGCAGATAGGTAACATTCAGATACCTACATTATGGTTCAATATGGGAATATTATGGCTCATGGCTGTAATAGTTGCGGTTCTGCTCTATACAGACCGTCCTGCAAGATATATGAGAGGAAAATAAATGATAGATATGGAAAATAAACTGAGTATATACAACACTCTTACCAGAAGAAAGGAATTGTTCCGTCCGCTGCACTCACCAAATGTGGGACTGTATGTGTGCGGTCCTACTGTATATGGAGATCCGCATCTGGGTCATGCGCGTCCGGCAATTACGTTTGACATACTATTCCGTTACCTGCAGCATCTGGGCTACAAGGTGCGCTATGTGCGCAACATTACCGATGTTGGTCATTTGGAGCACGATGCCGATGAGGGTGAGGACAAGATAGCAAAGAAGGCCCGTCTGGAGCAGCTGGAACCTATGGAGGTTGTGCAGTACTATACTCTGCGCTATCATAAAGCAATGGAGGCTCTGAATGTTCTTCCTCCATCAATCGAACCGCATGCATCCGGACATATCATTGAACAGATACAGCTTGTTCAGGAGATACTGGACAATGGTTTTGCATACGAAAGCCAGGGCTCCATCTATTTTGATGTTGAAAAATACAACAGGAAATACCATTACGGCAAACTATCCGGCCGCAATCTTGACGATGTACTCAACACAACGCGCGCTCTTGACGGTCAGGAAGAGAAACATAATCCTGCAGACTTTGCGCTGTGGAAGAAAGCGCAACCGGAGCATATAATGCGCTGGCCTTCACCATGGAGTGACGGTTTCCCCGGTTGGCACTGCGAGTGTACAGCTATGGGACGCAAATATCTGGGCTCCCAGTTTGACATACACGGCGGTGGAATGGATCTTATTTTCCCGCATCATGAGTGTGAGATTGCTCAGGCCGTAGCAGCTCAGGGTACGGAAATGGTCAAGTATTGGATGCACAACAATCTGCTTACCATTAACGGAACCAAAATGGGCAAGTCCCTTGGAAACTTTATTACCCTGAATGAATTTTTCAACGGAAGTCATAAGAACAACAAAGGAGAGGAGATGCTTGCACAGCCGTACAGCGGTATGACAATACGTTTCTTTATTCTTATGGCACATTATCGTGGAACGGTCGATTTCAGCAACGAAGCGCTGCAGGCTGCAGAGAAGGCACTTGCCAGACTTACCGATGCCTACGCTTCTCTTGACCGGATACAGCCGTCGGCTCAGGGCGGATGCCAGACTGATATTGACGCTATTAAAGACAAGTGTTATCAGGCTATGAACGATGACCTGAATACACCTATTGTAATAAGCAATCTGTTTGATGCTGCCAAGATGATCAATCAGGCTTTGGATGGTAAACTGTCTATGAGTTCTCAGGAAATTGATTCAATGCGTGCATTGTTCGATACTTTCCTGTTTGAGATACTTGGTATAAACAGAAATATTGTTGCCGGAGGTGCCGGTCAGGACAATGCAGGCCGTGAACAGGCATTTGCCCGTGTGGTTGATATGCTGCTTGAGCAGCGTGCAAAGGCCAAAGCCAATAAAGACTGGGCTACCAGCGATATGATCCGCAACGAACTTACCGCTTTAGGCTTTGAAATCAAGGATACCAAAGACGGAGCAACCTGGAAACTGAATAAATGAACCGATTAGGAAAGACAGCGCTGCTGTTTGCTATAGCTTTAATGACTCTCCCGTCCTGCAAGGGCAGGAGAGTTGTTTCAATAAGTACTGCCGGAACAGTAAATGCCGTTAACTCTGCGTATGTGTTCAATGCCGACAGCGCTTACAGTTATATCGCTGCGCAGACTGCATTCGGTCCGCGTGTACCGGGTACCCGGGCACAGCTTGACTGCCGTGACTGGCTGGTGAATACACTGAAACGTTTAGGTGCAGAGGTGAGTGTTCATACGTTTGACTGCCAGACATTTGACAAAAAGAATCTGAAAGGTTATAATGTTATTGGCAGAATCAATCCTGAACTGGGAGACCGCATAATGCTTTGTTCGCATTGGGACAGCCGTCCGTGGGCCGATAATGATTCCAACAAGGAAAACTGGTCTAAGCCGATAGACGGGGCGAATGACGGAGCAAGCGGCGTGGGAGTCATTCTTGAGATATTCCGTATTCTTGCCTCAAACCCCAATGTTGGTATTGATTGCGTGTTCTTTGATGTTGAGGACTGGGGACCTGGTCCTGATTATGAAGAGGAAGACAGTAAACAACTGTATTGGTGTCTTGGTTCGCAAGCTTGGTCATACATGGCCAGAAACAATGGCTACAAGGCGCGTTATGCAGTGCTTCTTGATATGGTAGGTGCATCTGATGCCACCTTCTATAAAGAGGGTGTATCTATGAAATATGCAGCTTCTGTTGTGGATAAGTACTGGAAAGCGGCGACAGATATGGGATACGGAAAGATTTTCGTTAACAAAGACGGCGGTGCAGTTATCGATGACCATTATCCTGTCAACGCCATTACAGGCATACCTGCAATAGATATTATACCATATTCCAAATCATTGCTTGGCAGCAGTTTCGGTTCCACGTGGCACACCCTTGATGACAATCTGCAGCATATAGACAAGGCAACGTTAAACGCAGTTGGCACTGTGCTGACAAATGTTATTATTAAAGATTTTGAATGATTATGGCAACTATTGACGATATTCAGCAGGAAATTATTGAAGAATTCAGCGTTTTTGACGACTGGATGGACCGCTATCAGCTTATTATTGATATGTCAGCAGATTTACCTCTGATAGATGCTGAGCATAAGACCGATAAGTATATTATTGACGGATGCCAGAGCAAGGTTTGGTTGTATGCTGAACTAAAAGACGGGCGTGTATGGCTTACTGCAGACAGCGATGCCATTATTACTAAAGGACTTGTGTGGTTGCTGGTGCGTATCTGGAACGGTCAGACTCCGGCCGATATCCTGGCATCGGATCCCTATTTCATTCAGGAAATTGGACTTTCACAGCATCTTTCCCCTACACGCAGCAACGGCCTGCTTGCCATGATCAGACAGATCAGACTCTACGCTGCCGCCTTCTCCCGCCTGTAAGTGACGGTTGCACGTCAAAATCATACTTGTTAAAGGAAACAAGCCAAATATTTGTTGCCGGAAGCGGTGAGCATCTGAGCAATAACGTTCTCATATAGATATCCGAGATTTGTCGATAGCTTGTCATTAAGCAGTTTTTCGTAAATGACATTTTCAGTAAAAGCCTTGTCCTTGAAGAAGTTGAGCGCAAACTGAACGAAAGGCCGAGGAAGAGGCACGGATTCCTCTCACCCAATCAAGTGTTCAGCAAATCGACCGGGCTGGATGCAGGGGCGTTCGTATAAATCGGTCACCGGATATCATCGCAAAAAAGAACTCAGCACCTTTTGATGCTGAGCCCATTATTTATCGTGTCTTCTGACACCCAAAGGATAAGATCATTATTGCAACTGAACTTTCTTCCAAGTGATGGTTGTGGTGTAACGAGTGCCATCCTCTTTTTCACGGAGTGCGGACCACTTCATCGTGCCGTCTTTGATTTCGTCAATGTCCCACCACTCGTATTCGTAGTCAGCACCTGCAGTAGGACGCCACCTTGTTGCGAGCCAATCACCGTCAATATTGTATTCATTATCCACATTCTCGCTCGGAACCCAATTCTCCCCGACCTTATCGTAGTATGTAAAAGTTCCGTCAGCCTTATACTCAATGCGGTGGTTGGCATCACCATAGGTCTCGCCACCCGTCATCTCAACACCTTCCCACATACCGATGATGGCTTCGGAGTAGTCGGCGGTGACTTTGGAGTATTCCCCTATATGATTTTCTTTTACATCAACACCATGGGAAATGACTTTTGTCACATGCATTGTTATCTGGTTGTCATTAATGGAAGGAATGGCGATTGTATGTTCTACGTTAGTTGAAACGCTGTGAACAATATTTCCTTGTATGGAGTATTGAATTGAAACTTTATTATCCCAAATAAACGTTTTGTCACCTTCTTTATAATCAGCGAACGACTGAGTTCCTTTGCCGTCATTATTGAAAGACCATATTGTTCTTTTGTTCGTTACTGCATCCTTGCCATCGTGCTTCATTTTTTTCCACTTTCCTATAATCTTCGCTTCGATTTCTTCCTGTGTCGGAAGATTGACTTTCTTCCAAGTGAATGTCGTGGTATAACGTGTGCCGTCCTCTTTTTCACGGAGGGCAGACCATTTCATAGTGCCGTCCTTGATTTCGACGATGTCCCACCATTCGTATTCGTAGTCAGCACCTTCGGTAGGCTGCCAGCGTGTGGCAAGCCAGTCACCGTCAACGTTGTATTCGTTACCTGCATTCTTGCTCGGCACCCAACTGTCTCCGACCTTGTCGTAGTATGTGTATGTTCCGTCAGCCTTGTACTCAATGCGGTGATTTGCGTCTCCGTAGGTCTCATCGCCCGTCATCTCAACGCCTTCCCACATACCGATGATGTCCTGGGAGTAGTCGGCAGTGACTTTCTGGAATGTAGCATTAGTATTTTCACTTAATTCCTTACCCTCTGGCGTAATGCGTTTGTAAACATTTTCATCCAACTTGGTTTCGTCAATAAATGTAACCTTTGCAAATACTTTTACCATGCCCGTATAACTTTCACAAATATCATTCCCTTTTATCTCACATTCAAACGGAATCTTATTGGACCATCTATATTTGCCGTCGAAATAACGGGACATGGACATGGAATGGTTACCTCCTTGATTAGATACGAAAGTTTTTACTATTCTATTATTGGTTAGTGCGTCTTTCCCATTTATTGAGGCTTCTTTCCACTTCCCGATAATCTTCGTCTCAATATCCTTCTGTGACGGAACGTCCTCGTTCTTTGAGCACGATGAGAATGCAGCGATTGCCGCGATGCCGAAAACGGCAAGTTTGAGTATTCTTTTCATAATCAGTACTAATTGATACGCGAAGTTAGCAATATTTTCCACAGGAAGGAAACATATCGGGGAAATGTCCTATCTTCGTGTCATAAACAATCGGCAAAGCCGCCCGGCTCAAATTCTTCTCCCCGATTGCGTTTCGTGCTTGAACTCAGGTGGGTGGTGGACAAAATCAATGGCAAGTACAATTATTTCGATTAAGCTTTTATTGCCTAATTCATTCGGTTTATGCCTAAAGAATGTCAAATAATAGGCAGAAAAGTGTTGGATTAGGCAGAAAAAGAGTATTTTTGAAACTGAGACTGCCAGGCCGATTAAAGATTTTGAAACATAGTATATTTCGTTTCAGGAATGTAAGGGCCAACGGATTCTTTCTCTAATCCCATTGGGCCCTGATTATTTATTCTGCTGATTCTCAGAATAGCGGGTGGAGCATACGAGACTCGAACTCGTCACCTCTTGACTGCCAGTCAAACGCTCTAGCCAGATGAGCTAATGCCCCTTTGTCAAATTCTGCAGCAAAGGTAATTATTTTTTTGAATCTTCAATGACTGGAGGCAAAAGAAATCTCACGAATACGTGACAGTATGCGTCTTATGCCCTGATTCAGATATGGTGACAGATTGGAAGTGATTCCAGTCCTGTCAAGAACGGTAAGTCTGCTTTCCTTGATTTCATCGGGGGTTCTTCCGTTCAGAATGCGGAACAACAGTACAAGAATACCGCTTGCAATTACGCTTTGGCTATAGCCCCAGTAGTGCATCGTGCCGTTACGGCATATGCCGTATATCCAGACATCGTTCTGGCACCCTTCTATAAGATTGTCCTGAGTCTTGTATTCGGCAGGCATTGGCGGAAGTGTTTTGGCCAGTCCAATAAGGTAACTGTAGCGTTCCCACCAGTCTCCTTTTGCGGCAAATTCCGCAACAATGAGCTGTTGTGCGGCTTCTATTGCTGGTTTCATCGGCAGATACGTATGTTGATTACGCCGTCTTTCTCTTCCACTGAACTGCTGAATCCTTTGATCATGTCTATGCTGAGGCTGTCCTCGCGCCCATGGTCTGTAAGTACAGCAGGCAAATTGCTGTCAAATTCCAGCCCGATTGTGATTTCTCTGTCATGTTCGTTGTAGTTGACAGAGAGTTCGGCTCCGGAACTCTTGCGTTCTTTGCTTCCGTTTCCTGTACTGAATAACTGCATGAGTTCTTCTACAACCGATGTGCCGCTTGTTACAAGTCTTGCAGGTATAATATGGCGTGTCATGAACTGTTCCAGTTTGTTGTACAGTTCGTAGAAGTCATATCCCTGAACAATGGAGTATTTGAATGTGCGTATTCCGCGTATGAATTTCTGTGTAAGTTCCCTACGCGGATTTTCAAATATCTGTGCCGATGTTCCCTGCTCATATATGCCGCGCTGGTCCATGTAGAATACACGGGAACTGATTTTCTTGGCAAACTTCATCTCGTGAGTGACAACCAGCATGGTCATGCCGCGATCCGCCAGTTCCCGTATTACGGCAAGAACCTCGGAAACCATTGTGGGGTCAAGGGCCGATGTGGGCTCGTCAAACAGTATTATTTCCGGATCCATGGAAAGGCAGCGGGCTATTGCCACACGCTGCTTCTGTCCGCCTGACAACTGGCATGGCATATTGGTTGCCTTATTCTCAAGACCGACCATGGCCAGTAGCTGCATACCGCGGATTTCGGCCTTTTCACGGCTGATTCCTTTGATTTTCATGGGGCCTACGCACAGGTTCTCCAGAACTGTCAGGTGCTCGAACAGATTGAAAGACTGGAATACCATACCCATGCGGCGGCGCAGGGCGGTGACATCGGCTTTCTTTTTGGACAGGTCAAAGCCGTCCATGGTAATGTTGCCGGCGGTCAGCGTCTCAAGCTGGTTGAGACAACGCAGGAATGTACTCTTCCCTGTACCGGAGGGTCCTATTATGGATATTACCTCGCCGCGGTTGATGGTAGCGGATACACCATCAAGAACGGTGAGCGTGTTGTCAAAGACCTTCTTCAGATTTTCAACTTTAAGTATAGGCTCGCCTTTCCTGCCCTGCTGTGCGGAGCGGGTGGCAGAGACATCTTCTTCTGGTGCAATGTTGCTGATGTCCGGAACTGTTCTGCTTCCACTCTTTGGAAGAGTGTATTTCAAAAGCAGTTCCAAGAGATAGACAAACAGCCATGTCAGTATGAAATAGATCACTGCTGCGGCTATCAGCGGGAAGAAGGCATCGAATGTGCGTGAACGTACAATGTCCATGCATTTGGTAAGATCGGTAACTGCTATGTAGCCTACTATTGAAGTCCCCTTTATCAATGTGATTATCTGCCCGTTGTATATGGAAAGGGAGTTCTTGACGGCCTGGGGCAGAATGATATAATTGAAGGTTCTTGTTTTTGAAAGACCAAGGGCGTAGCCGGCCTCCCATTGTCCGCGGTCTATGCTTTGTATGGCCATGCGGAAAATCTCTCCGGCGTATGCTGCAAAGTTCAGGGCAAATGTGACTATTGAAACGGTTATGCCGTCCATACCTATCGGGGCACAGACAACATAGTACATTATCATAAGGAATATCAGTATGGGCAGGCTGCGCATGAACGATACATAGAATGCTCCTATTTTGCGTATCCCTTTTCTGCGGCTCATGTTGATGGCGCAGATGCCGCATGCCAGCAGTGTGCCCAGCAATATGCTGAAGAATGATATTATGGTTGTTACACCAAAACCTTTGAGCACAAGAAGATAACGTTTCTCTGCTATGAAGTTGTTTTTGAAACTGAGTGCTATTCCACTCAGCAGTCCATTTTTTTCAAGTCTGATGCCTGCTTCCTTGCATTGCTGTTCCGCCAGTTCCTTGCTGTAACCTATTATGACATGGACGGCATTTGTGTACGGATTTGAAAAATTCACCTCTTTTGCGCGTTCCGGGGTGATGGAGAACATTGACACGCCCATATCCAATTGTCCCGTTGCTACTGCTACCAATATGCTCAACTGGGGCATGTTCAACAATTCTACAGGCCGGTTTATATACTTTGCAAAATTGTATATTATGTCTATGTCAGTGCCTGACGGTTCACCTTCAAGAATATAAGATGTCCCCTGAACGGCTATGTTGCTTGCAACCCTGATTGGCTTGCCTTCTGTTGGCCATTCGTAGTGCCTTGGCTCAGGATCAGGAGCGCCGAAAGGCCTCATCCAATAGTCAAAGGATTCCTTGATCTGCTTTTGTGTTTCCGGCATGGCAAGCCATACGTTGAACTGGTCACGCAATTCTTTCTGTTCTTTATTGAATATGGCGGCCTGCTTGCTGACAATGACGGAATCGAATGCGATATAATACCCTGGTTTTTGGTGCATGGTGGCATAAAAATCGGGGAGATGGGCAGTGGAGTAGCTGACCTGTCCAACTTCCATGGCATGCAGAAGACCGGCATAATCGCTTTGATAAACTACCTGGTATCCATACTCTTTGGCGTGGTCTGACAGATAAATTTCTATGCTGGTTCCTTGCATTGCAGAGACTTTCAATCCGCGCAAGTCTTCAAGAGATGTTATCTTTTTGACTGGGACTTCCTGTTTGCAACTGCAGAATAGGGAGATTGTAACAGCAAGACAGAAATATAATATAGGTTTGAATTTTTTCATCCTTTTTGCATGCTTACGGAATTGTTTAGTACAAATGTAGAGAAAAAACGGCATATTTATATTATCTTCGTGACCTAAATTCTTTTATTGTATGAACAAGAACCTGTCCAAAGTACTTCAGATTGTAATTCCGCTGGCGATTTCTGCCGTTATTCTATATTTTCTATACAGAGATTTTAATTTTCCGGAGTTCTGGCAGGGGTTGAGCGACATACGTCTTGGATGGTTGTTGTTTGCTCTCTTATTCAGTCAGATAGGACCGCTTTTGCGCGGTATGCGCTGGAAACAGCTGCTTTATCCGCTTGGATACACCAATGTTCCCATGAAGAATATGGTATTGTCCGTCTATACGGGTTATGCCATGAATATCCTTATTCCCCGGTTCGGAGAGATTTGCCGTTGCGCCTTGCTGGAGCGTTATAACAAGGTTCCGTTCGGAAAGAGCCTGGGCTCGATGGTTGCTGAACGTGTTGTGGATTTTGTGCTTCTGGTACTGATTTGCGCAAGTATTGTCCTTGCGCAGCTGGGCAATTTCATCAAACTTATGACTCCGGCCGATGTGCAGAACGTTGAGGAGGTTGCAAAGTCCCATACCGGTTTATGGATCACCATTGGAGTGATTGCGGTTTGTCTGATTGTTTTCTTTATGTTTAAGGACAAACTGATGAATGCGGTCAAGGATTTTGTTTCCGGTTTCTGGCAAGGCTTTCTTTCATTGAAACAGGTTGAGAACTTACCGCTGTTCCTTGCGTATTCAGTAGGTATCTGGGTGAGTTATTTCTTTGAGCTTTATCTGGCTTTCTATGCTTTCAACTTTACGGCGGAACTTGGAATAAGCGTTGGTCTGCTTGCTTTTGCAGGTTGCAGTCTTGCTGTCCTGATTCCCACTCCTAACGGTGCTGGCCCATGGCACGGCGCTATTATTGCTGTCCTGTGCATGTTCGGTGTAACCGATGTCGACGCCCGTACATTCGCTCTGGTTGTTCACACATCGCAGACGTTCATATACCTGTTCGGCGGTTTGGTTGGCTGGGTTCTTATGCTGGCTTTGAATAAAGAAAAGAAAAATTTTTAAGAAAAATGCACTGAAAAAGTTGCAAGTAAAAAAAAAGAAGTATCTTTGCACCGCAAATAAGAATTGGGCTATGGTGTAATGGTAACACTGCAGATTCTGGTCCTGCCTTTCCTGGTTCGAGTCCGGGTAGCCCAGCTCAAAAAAGAGGTTCTTGAAAAAGAGCCTCTTTTTTGTTTATTTATACTGGATCTTGGGCGTGCTTCACATTCATCTCGCGGATGATTTTTATGCAGTACGGCAATGCAAGGAAGAATGTGCCCACATCGGCCAGAGCCATGGTCAGCATAACACCATTCAGACCGATGAACAGCGGAAGAATAATTATTATCGGAAAGAAAAATATTCCCTGACGGCCCATTGCAAGCAGTGTGGCAGGTCCTGTTCTGCGGATTGTCTGGTATAACATGTTAGTAGGTGTGGTAATACCGACAAGCGGGAAAGAGATGCACTGATAACGCAGCACTTTTGCGCCGACACTGATCAGCAACAGATCTTCCGGGCGGAAAAATGCTACAATAGGGGTAGCGAAAATAAAACCTACCACTGATAGAATAAGAATGCAGATAGTAGTAAGCTGCATTGTGAATATGTAGGCTTTTTTTACTCTGCTGAACAGCGATGCTCCCCAGTTGAATCCGCAAACGGGCTGGAATCCCTGCCCAATGCCAAGGAATATGGTCATGGCAAACATCATTATTCGGTTTACAATTGCAAATGCCGCAATTGTTGATTCTTCGGAACCTGGAATAGAATAGAATTTTGCCATGTGGTTAAGCGTGATGGCGGCAACGCAACCTAAAGACTGTCTTAACAATGAAGGAAGACCTCCGGCTATTATTTCCTTATACCAGTACCAAGAAGGCTTGAATTCTGCAAATTTTATATGGACATTGCCTCCACGCCCTGTTCCGTAAATCAGTATGCACCATGAAATGAACTGGCTTAAGAATGTTGCCAGTGAAGCTCCGGCTACACCCATATCGAATACAAAAATCAACAGGGGGTCCAATGCGCAGTTTATTACCGCACCGCTTACCAGTCCTACCATGGCAAACATGGAATTGCCCTGCAGGCGCAACTGATTGTTCAGTACAGCCTGTGAAATCATGAATGGAGTAGCAATCAGAACGTACAGCAGATAGTCATTTGACTGTTCCAGCATTCTGTCTGTTGCTCCCAGCAGATAGGACAGCGGAGTGAGAAATATCAGGCAGCATGCACTGATAATAAGTCCCAGAATGAAAGATGAAAAGAATCCTACCGATGCCATAGTTTCCGCGTTGCGGTAGTCTTTCAATCCCAAAGCGCGTGATATGTAATTGCCGCTTCCATGGCCGAAACCGAATCCCAATGCCTGTACAAGTGACTGATAGGCAAACGCCAGACCCACTGCGGCAGTAGCTTCAGTACTGATTTTGCCCACAAAGTAGGCATCAACAAGGTTGTACAGACCTGTTACAACCATACTGAGTATTGTAGGGATGGCCATTTTAATGATAAGGCGACGCACCGGCGTTGTGGTCATCATATCAAAACGCGCCAACATTTTATCTATGTCTTTGGTTTTGCTCTGCATTCCAAAGTACAAAGATAATAATTATTTTTCAAGAAGAGCTACTGCGAGAGCGGCCATACCTTCACCGCGGCCAACAAATCCAAGACCTTCGGTTGTGGTGGCTTTGATTGAAACGCAATCTTGCGGAATACCCATTATTCCGGAAAGAACGCTGCACATGGCTGGAATATGCGGGTTGATTTTGGGTTGCTGGGCCATTATGGTTATATCAACATTGTTTATTTTGAATCCGCTTTCTGTTACCAGTCTTACAGTTTCGGCAAGCAGTATCTTGCTGTCTATACCCTTATAGCGGGGATCTGTATCAGGAAAATGAAATCCTATGTCACGCAGGGCTGCGGCACCCAGGAGGGCATCGCAAAGAGCATGGATAAGAACGTCGGCATCGGAATGTCCCAACAAACCTTTTTCATAAGGAATCTTAATGCCGCCAAGCCATAATTCACGGTCTTCTACAAGCCGATGTACATCATATCCCTGTCCAATACGTATCATAATGTTTATCTTTTGTTTTTGCTTTTGAAACTGTCAAGATTGAACGCAAGAGAGAAACGCAATGTCTTGTCCAACGGGTTGCTCTGTGTTGTTGAAATGAGGTATGCGGCATCAATCTGGAATACGTTCATTCTGAATCCTGCTCCCAGGGCAAAGTACTTACGGTTGCCTTTGTTCTGGTGTTCATAGTGATAACCTCCGCGAACAAAGAACTGATCATTATAACAGTATTCAACGCCTAATCCCCAATATATTTCCTGCAATTCTTCCTTGAAACCGTTAGGTGCATCACTGAATGATTTGAACATTCCGGAAATTGAACCTATATCGTTGTATCCGGTTGATTCAAGCCAGGAGGCGTATTCGGATGTGTACTGGTATGTGCTCTCCTTTTCGTCGGGATGCATCTGTTCCATGAACTGAGCGTATGTAGGACGTGTGGGTACCAGCATTTTGTTTGCATCAAAATTGAATGATATGGAGTTGTATTCATCAATAGGTACCAGCAGAGATAATCCCAGACGCATGTTTGTAGGAATGAACTGTTGTGTACGTCCCCCGTCGTAAGATATTTTTGTACCGATATTTGAAATGTTCAATCCGAATCCGAACATACAGTCACGGCGGCCGATGCCTACATAGTTGTTGTAAAACAGAGCGATATCTGCGGCAAAAGCATTGCCTGGAGTAACTTCGTCATCGTAGTTGTATTGCAGGTCGGAACGGATATAACGCAATGCTACTGCAGCTGACAGATTGTTCCCCAACAGACGTGAGTAGGCAAAATCCAATCCCATTTCATATGGACGGATTGTTCCCAGACTGGCTATAACTTCTCCCAGAGAAAAATATGTGAGCGATGCGCTCAGTGCCGAATAACTGTCCAGACGCCAGAAACCGTTCACGTTGGCCAGGTCAATGTCCTTGACCAGTTGTCTCAGCCACGGGGTGTAGTTGAGCGAAACACCTGCTTTGTTTTTTGAGAAGGGGTATTTTGCCGGATTCCAGTATTGATTGTTTGTATCGTAATATGGATCTGTTGCGCAGCCTACGTCTCCAAGAGCAGCCGCACGGGCATCAGGTGCAATTGAAAGAGAAGTGACTCCGGTATGTATCGGGTTAAACAAATCTTTCTGTGCCTGTATGGTTGTGGATACTGCAAGCGTCAGTAAGAGAAATATGTATATGCGTGATTTCATTATATGGCTTTTTTGCGGTTTACTGATTTATTTAACTGCAAAAATAGCAAATTATTGTACTAAAAGATGTAATTTTGCAATTACGATGGAGCAGAGGCTGATAGATAATATTAATTCTCCAAAGGACCTGAAGGCTCTTTCGGTCAAGCAGTTGCCGCAGGTTTGTTCTGAACTCAGACAGATGCTTGTTGACGAATTGTCTCGGAATCCGGGACATCTGGCATCCAGTTTGGGTACTATCGAACTTACTGTGGCTTTGCACTATGTCTATGATTTACCCCAGGATAAAATTGTTTGGGACGTGGGACATCAGGCTTATGCTCACAAAATTTTGTCCGGACGCAGAAACAGATTCAAAACCAACCGTATGTTCGGTGGTCTCAAACCGTTCCCTTCTCCAAGCGAAAGCGAATATGATGCCTTCACTGCAGGACATGCTTCCAATTCCATTTCAGCAGGACTTGGTATGTCTGTGGCGGAGTGTATGCTGAATGGTGATAACCAACACAGAATAGTTTCAGTTATCGGTGACGGAGCCATGAGCGGCGGTCTGGCTTTTGAAGGCTTGAACAACGTATCCAGCTGTCACAGCAACATGCTCATAATATTGAACGACAACAATATGAGCATCTCACGCAGTGTAGGCGGCATGCGCACATATCTTACCCATCTGCAGACTTCAAAACAGTATAATTCACTGCGTTATCTGGGAGCAAGATTCCTTACAGCGCTCGGACTGCTGACCGAGGAAAAACGCAAGCGTCTTATACGTTTCAACAATAAGATAAAGATGCGTCTTCTGCGCCAGCAGAATATGTTCGAAGGTATGGATATCCGCTATTTCGGAATTATTGACGGTCACGATGTGCAGAATCTTGTGCGTGTTCTTACCAACATACGCGACATGAAAGGTCCAAAGATGATGCATATCAGAACAGTCAAAGGCAAAGGATATGAGCCGGCCGAGAAAGAGGCCTCAATCTGGCATGCTCCCGGAATGTTCGATACTGTTACAGGTAAGCGAATTATCAAGAAAAAAGCCGGTGAAGCACCTTTGTATCAGGAGGTTTTCGGAAAAACTCTGGTTGAACTGATGCGCAGTAATCCGAAAATAGTAGGTGTGACGCCAGCCATGCCTTTAGGGTGTTCAATGGATATTGCCATGAGAGAATTCCCGAACCGTTGTTTTGATGTCGGTATTGCCGAAGGACATGCTGTCACATTCAGTGCCGGTATGGCAATTCAGGGACTTACCCCGTTCTGCAATATATATTCTTCTTTCCTGCAGCGTGCATACGACAATATTATTCACGATGTGGCTATTGAACGGTTGAATGTGGTCTTTTGTATTGACCGTGCCGGAATTGTAGGAGAAGACGGACCTACTCATCACGGGGCTTTTGACCTGGCATATCTGAGACCAATCCCGAATCTGATTATCTCGGCACCATATAATGAGCAGGAACTGCGCAATCTTATGTACACAGCTCAGCTTCCGGATCAGGGACCCTTCGTAATACGTTATCCCCGTGGCAGAGGATTGGAAAGTGATTATGAGGCTCCGTTCTTACCGGTTACCATAGGAACCGGCCGGAAATTGAGGTCCGGTAACGATCTGGCCATTCTTTCTTTGGGCGCTATCGGTAATTTTGCAAATATGGCTATTGAACGGTGGGAAAAATCCAATCCAGGAAAAAGCATTGCATTGTATGATATGCGTTTTCTCAAGCCGATTGATGAAACTATTCTGCATAATGTTGCTGAAAATTTCAAAAATGTGATAACTTTGGAAAATGGTACCAAAGTGGGTGGTCTTGGAAGTGCCGTTACTGAATTTATGAACAATAACGGATACCGGACAAAGGTTCATATCATGGGACTTCCTGATGCGTTTGTTGAACATGGTGCCGTTCCATTGCTGTTGCGCAAGTATGGTCTGGATGCCGATGGCGTGATAGCACAAATTGATAAAATTTTGAAGTCATGAAAATTGTAATAGCAGGAGCCGGATCTGTAGGTACCCATTTGGCCACGCTCCTTTCGGGCGAAGCTCAGGATATCATTCTTTTGGACGAAAGTGAAGAAAGGCTGAGTTCTCTGGAGTCAAACTTTGATTTGTTGACTATGGTGGCATCGCCTACTTCTCTGAAAGATCTTGAAACCGCTCAGGTTGGATCGGCAGACTTGTTTGTTGCTGTTACTCCCAATGAAAGCCGCAATATCCTGGCCTGCCAGCTGGCCCACTATCTGGGTGCAAAGAAAACGGTAGCCCGTGTTGACCATTATGAACTTCAGACAATGAAAAGCCGGGATATGTTCAAGACTATGGGCATAGATTCATTGATTTATCCGGAATTGCTGGCTGCAATGGAAATATTGAACTGTCTCAAGTTCAGTTGGGTGCGTCAGTGGTGGGATTTCAGTGAAGGAGCTTTGGTTCTGATAGGCGTTAAAATCAGGGAAAATGCAGAATTGTGCAATATCCCGTTGTGTCATCTTGGAACTGATATTCCGTATCATATTGTTGCCATCAAAAGGGAAAATGAAACTCTGATTCCTTCCGGAAGTGATTCTATTGAACCCGGAGACATTGTCTATTTCATGACAACGCGGGATCAGATTCCATATATCCAGAAGATTGCCGGTAAAGATCAGCACCGCGATATAAAGAATGTAATCATTATGGGAGGTAGTCCTATTGCGGTCTGCACTGCACTGGAACTTCCGTCAACTATGGGACTTAAAATTATAGAGATTAATCGTGACAGATGTTTTGAACTCACTGAAAAACTTGATGACGATGTCATGATTATCAATGGTGACGGTCGTGATCTCAGCCTTCTGTCTGCCGAGGGATTGTCCAACAGCAGTGCGTTTATAGCCCTGTCACAGAACTCAGAAACCAATATTCTGGCATGTCTTGCGGCAAAACGCTTTGGTGTTCCAAAGACTATTGCCCAGGTTGAAAATCTGGACTATATCAATATGGCAGAACGTCTGGATATCAGTGGTGTGATAAATAAAAAGAAGATTGCTGCAAGCCATATATACCAGATGATGCTTAATGCTGACGTTTCCAATGTGAAGTGTCTGACTTTTGCAAATGCGGATGTTGCAGAGTTTCATGTTGCAGAGGGTGCAAAAATTACTAAGAACCAGATAAAAGATGTGCGTTTGCCTCACGGAATTACCATTGGTGGTCTTATAAGAGGCGGGGTTGGTATGCTGGTTACAGGAAATACACGTATCCAGGCCGGCGATAATGTAGTGGTGTTCTGCCTTGGAGGTATGATAAAGGGTATAGAAAGATATTTCACTTGATTCACTATAAGGCTATATATAAGATTCTGGGTGTGCTGCTGCTTGCCGAAGCGTGCGTACTTCTATGTTGCGGATTAATCCCGCTTTTTTGCAGGGAGAGTGATCTGTTTGCCTTTATATGCTCTGCATTGTGTACCGCTTGCGGTGCTATGGTCTTTCTTACTTTTGGCAAGGGCGCAAAAAAACAGCTTACCCGTAGGGACGGTTATATTGTAGTGTCTTTTTCGTGGATATTCTTTTCACTGTTCGGTGCACTGCCATATGTCATCAGTGGAGTCTTTAATTCTTACATTGATGCATTTTTTGAAACAATGGCGGGATTTACTACAACCGGTGGAACAATTATCAGGAATGTGGAGGTAATTCCTTGCGGAATACTTTTCTGGAGAAGTCTGACCCAGTGGATTGGCGGTTTGGGCATTATATTCTTTACGGTTGCGGTTCTGCCGTTGTTTGGCGTTGGCGGTGACGTTCAGTTGTTTGCTGCCGAAGCTGTCGGACCTACGCGTGCAAAAATTCACCCGCGTATTGAGGTAAGCGGCCGCTGGATTCTGTTTATTTACCTGTTGCTTACAGGTGCTGCAACTGTTGTATATTTTGCCTGTGGTATGAGCTTTTTTGATGCAGTCAATCACGCACTGACAACTTTGGCATCGGGCGGCTTTTCAACAAAGAATGCCAGTATAGGAGCATATAATTCTCCAACGCTGGAAATGTTTGTCATTCTGTTTATGTTTCTGTCTGGAGTGAATTTCCCGCTGATATATTTCCTTTTGTTCAATGGTAAGGTAAAACAGCTGTTCAGCGACTCCGAGTTCAAATTCTATTTTATGACAATTATTGTCGCATCGGTTGTCATTGGTATCGGAGTGTCACTTACATCCGGTTTGCCAGTGTTTGCATCTCTCAGGACTGCGTTGTTCCATGTTGTGGCGATAGTTACAACAACAGGTTTTTCAACTACCAACTTTACATTGTGGCATCCTGCGTTTGTAATGATACTGGGACTTCTTATGTATTTCGGAGCATGCTCAGGCTCAACTTCAGGTTCAATGAAGAGCATCCGAATAGTCCTGCTGTTCAAGTTGCTGCGTAACGAATTCCATAGAATCCTGCATCCGAATGCCATCAAGCCCGTAAAAATCAATAATCATTCCATCTCATCGTCAATCAGCCAGAGTATTATGGCTTTTACGGTGTTTTATATAATTATGGTTTTTGTAGGATGGCTTGTATTCATAATTCTTGGTCTGTCAATGAGCGATGCGTATGCAGCGACAGTGTCTTTGATTGGTAATATCGGAGTTGCTACCAATGGTCTTGGAGATACATTGTCGTGGAATATGCTGTCTCCTGTTGCCAAACTGTTCGCTTCTGCCGTAATGCTGGTAGGACGTCTTGAGATATTCCCTATATTGTTATTGTTTTCCAGAGGATTCTGGAATAAAAACTGATTATTCATATGGAAACGGATAAAAAATATGCTGAAAGAATAACCAGGATAGAAATTAGTTCCATGTGGGGCAAAAAGCATATCATTTGGAACCTGCGTCCCGATGTCAATATTCTGAGCGGAGTCAACGGTGTGGGAAAAAGTACAATACTGAGCATGGCTGTCAAACAGCTGGAGTGCTTTAACGGAAATCTGACTGAAACTGAAAAGGAGGATATTTCATTTTCTTTTGCTCCATCTGATGCAAAATACCTTAACTATGATGTAATTCAGAGCGTTGACCGTCCTTTGGTTAGCGGTCTGATAAGTGAGAAGGTTTCCGATTCCAAAGTCGTTACCGAACTTGACTGGCGTATCTACCAGTTGCAGCGCAAGTATCTTGATTATCAGGTGAATATCGGTAACAAAACTATAAAGATGCTTACAAGCGGAAATCCGGATCTGGTAGCCAAGGCTGCCGATATGTCCTGTAACCGTATTCTTTTCTTTGATATAATTGATTCTCTTTTTGCTCATACCGGCAAAAAAATTGTTCGTGACAGCAACGAGATATTGTTTGACATTGACGGTGAAAAACTTGCTCCGTACAGTCTTTCCAGTGGAGAAAAACAGATTCTTGTAATATTTCTTACAGTTCTTGTTCAGGATGCCAAGCCGTTTGTCCTGTTTATGGATGAACCTGACATTTCGTTACATATCGAATGGCAGCAGCAGCTTATCAAACGTATCCGTTCCCTAAACAAAAATGTTCAGATTATTCTTACCACCCACTCTCCTGCTGTAATAATGGACGGCTGGATTGACGCCGTTACAGAGGTTGATGACATTACCGTGAAGTAGAATGGAGCGTCTGGTTGAAAATATTACCAGCAATTATGTTCAGGCTGCAAACCGCTTTCTCCCTGATTCAAGGAACGTGCGTCGTGTGGTTGCTTATGTGGAAAGCTATGATGACATAGCTTTTTGGCGTCTTCTGCTTGAGGAATTTGAATCAGATACGTTGCATTTTCATGTAATGCTGCCAACGTCTTACGTTGAAACTGATGGTGCAAGCGAGTTGCAGAGGGGAAAGAAGTCCGCAATATACAATTGTCTTGGCCGGATGTCTTTCGGAAATAACCTGATAGCATGCGTAGATAGTGATTATGACTATCTGCTGCAGAACTCTACAAAAACCAGTTCTCTGGTTAACAACTCGCCCTATATATTCCAGACATACACCTATTCCATTGAAAACTATTTGTGCTATTCCGGTTGTCTGCATCATATATGCGTGCAAAGTACATTGAACGATCGCAGGATTATTGATTTTGTTTCTTTCCTGGAATCTTATTCCAAGATTATCTATCCGCTGTTTTTATGGAGCGTATGGGCTTACAAGTACAATAAGTACCGTGATTTCAGTTTGCATACGTTCAATTATATTGTTAAGTTGCCGTCATTCAAAGTGTCAAATCCCGAATCCTGTCTGAAACGTCTTGGTGAAAGAATTGATGCCAATGTCAAATTACTGCAGAGCAGGTTCTCCGATGCTGCAGAGCAGGTTGAAGCACTTGAAAAGGAATTTGAAAGTCTTGGCGTTTTACCTCAGGAAACATATTTGTATATCCAGGGGCATAGTCTGATTGACAATGTTATATGCAAGATTCTTGATCCTGTTTGCACAATTTTGAGACACGAACGTGAACAGGAAATAAGCTCTCAGGCTATTCATTCGGAACAATATGACAACGAAATGCGTTCATATATCCACAGTCAGGCCGATGTCAAGGATCTGATACGGAAAAATACGCATTACAGGGTAATGCCTCAGTACATACGTATGCGTGAGCGCTTGCGCAGGTTTGTTGAAACGCTTGGATAACTATTCAGACTGTTGTGCTGCTTTCTGCTGGCGCTGGCCATTCTGACCACCTTTGCCGTGACGATTCTTATGACGGTTCCTGTTGTTTTTCTGATTCTGTTTGTCAAAACGATTCAAATCGGTGTCAGCCAGAAGATCAACATGTTTTGGAGCCTGAATGTTACCTTCTTCAAGCAGATTGTCAGGTTTGATGCCTTTCTTGTTCAGTGCAATAATCTTCATGGCACGCTCACTGGAGATTGTTACCGCTCCTGCGGCAAATATCTTGTCTGTTGAGTATGTAATCTGCTTTTGAAGAATGTCTGCCTTAAAGAAGTAGTAAGTGCCGTCCATTGTTTCAAGTTCAACCTCCTTTGAAGGAAAATGTTTCAGAACTTCTGCGTAGGAGTCAACCTCGTAATTAAGACAGCACTTTAATTTTGCGCATTGTCCTGCCAGTTTCTGAGGATTAAGTGACAAGTCCTGGTAACGCGCTGCACTTGTGGATACCGATATGAATTTTGTCATCCATGTAGAGCAGCACAGTTCGCGCCCGCAAGGACCTATACCGCCAATACGTCCGGCTTCCTGACGTGCACCAATCTGTTTCATTTCTATACGTACATGGAATGCGTCTGCCAGAACCTTGATAAGTTGGCGGAAATCAACACGCCCGTCCGCAATATAGTAGAAAATAGCCTTTTCACCGTTGCCCTGATATTCTACATCGCCAATCTTCATCTCAAGATTAAGATCTTTGGCAATCTGGCGCGCACGAATCATAGTCTCATGCTCGCGACTTTTGGCTTCTTCATATTTTTCCATGTCTGCCGGACGAACTTTCCGATAAACACGTCTGATTTCTGCATCCGGTCTGAGTCTGGCTTTAAGCATCTGCAAGGTTACAAGTCTTCCCGTCAGCGTTACTGTTCCGATGTCATGGCCAGGATTGGCTTCAACCGCAACAATATCACCCTTTTCAAGCGGAATGTTGTTGGAGTTCAGGTAAAAACCCTTGCGGGTCTTCTTGAATTGAACCTCTACGTAGTTGTCGGGGTTTGTTGAAGCCGGTATCCCAGAAAAATAGTCTGTGACGCCAAGCTGACAATCTCCTTTGCAGCATCCTTTATAGTTGAAACCGGCGTTGCCGCCAATAAAATCATTATCCATAGTGTCTAGTTCTTCAATAACATAATAACCTTGACCGAAAGATCAAAAAATACCATTGTTGCGGAAACATTCTGTTCAATATGCCTTTGGGCAAGCTCAAGTTCCTGCATAAGCCCCACAACATTGCTCTCGTTGATAAAAGGCGCAAATTTTACTGAGAAGGCAGCTTCCTGCTGAGTCTGATAATTTATTTCAGGCAGATGAAAATTATGAATGAAATTCTCTCTTACCTGTTTCTGACAATAGACAAGAAATCGTTTCTGCCACTCTCTGCCTTTAACAGTGATTCTGTCGGTCCATCCTTTGAGTTCTGCAATATTGCGGGAGTAAGCCAATCGCATAAACTCTACAAAGATATCTAAAAATTCTTGATTTTCCTGCCGTGAACTGAGTTGTTTTAATGCGCCAAGCCAACTGCCGCCCGCAAGATGAGCTATATTGCCGGCCAGTTCCGGATCCAGATTGAAATCTTTCTGCATTAATCTGTCAGCAATGGTCTCCTGTTCCAATGGCTTGAAAGTAATGCGTCTGGTGCGGCTTGTAATAGTGTCAAGCAGCATTTCGGGATTTTCTGAAACAAGAATGAACAGCGATTTTCTTGGCGGTTCCTCCAACATTTTAAGCAATTTGTTGGCTCCGGACTCGTTCATCCTTTCTGGTAACCAGATTATGACAATGCGGTAACTTCCTGATGCACTTGTAAGTTGCAGTTCAGCATTGATGCTGTCAATGTCATAGACATAGATCTGCATCTGCTTCTGTTCCGGCTGTATGGTTTGAATCCAATCCTCCAGATCAAAATACTCCTGACTTGTAACCAGCGCACGCCATTGATCCATGTAATCGCTGGACAGGACTTTATCATCCGATTTTTTCTTGTAGACTGGCAGAATGAAATGGATGTCCGGATGTATCAGCTTAGTGGTTTTGTTACAAGCGGAACAACTGTTGCAGATATCATTGCTGCCGGGATTGTGACAAAGCAGGTATTGGGCAAATGAAATTGCACACTGCAGTTTTCCAACTCCGCGCGGACCGCAGAAAAGCAGGGCATGGGGTATGTTGCCTGAATGCGCATACTCCAGCAATAAATCTTTAATATCCTGTTGCCCTATAACTTTGTCAAACATATAGGTGCGAAGGTACTAAATTTTTTTTAAAATGCTGAACAACCTGCCAGAATTAGAATCTGTGCGGTTAGAATTCTTAAGAACATTGTGAGCGGATATACCGTGGAATAACTGACTGCCGGGGCATTGTAAGAGGTTTGTTCGTTGGCAAAAGCCAGTGCTGGCGGATTGGTGCATGAACCTGCTACAATACCAAGAATATGATAGTAGTTGAATTTCCACTTGAGTCTTGCAAACATGGCAATCACAAAAACAGGAATAATTGTGATGAGAAGGCCTGAAAGCATGTAAATGACACCTCCTCCTGAAACAACCGTTTCCACAAAGTTGGCTCCTGATTTTATTCCGACGCTTGCCAGGAACAGTGAAATGCCAAGTTCGCGTATCATGTAGATTGCGCTGGCTTTGGTATATGTTACAAGTCCCATTTTGTAGCCGAAACGGCCAATCAGAATTGCAACAATGAGCGGACCTCCCGCAATACCAAGCTTGAGCGGAGTTGGCATGCCCGGAACATTCAATGGAATTGAACCCACAATAATACCTAACAGAATACCTACAAACATTGTTGTGATATTCGGAGTGTCAAGACGTTTCATTTCGTTGCCGATACGGTTTGCAACGGATTTGATTGAACTTTCACTTCCTACAACAGAGAGACGGTCTCCTACCTGAAGAACAAGTCCGCTGCTGGCAAAAAGCTCTGTACCTGAACGGACAACGCGTGTAACGGTAACGTTGTATATGCTTCCAAGGTGCAACTCTCCCAGAGTCTTGCCGTTGAGCTTGCTTTTTGTAATGATTATCCTGCGTGAGATAAGAGGTTCCGATGCCACGGTATAGTCATCCCATTCAACCTGTACTTCCTTGCCAAGAATTGTTTTGAGAGCTTCGACATCGCTTTCTTCGCTGACAATACGCAACTGGTCTCCGTATCTGATTATTGTGTCTTTGTGCGGAATTACCAGATTTCCGTCATGTAAAAGTCTTGAACAGATAAACTCGCGTTTAAGAATGCTGCGCAGTTCCAGAATTGTTTTCCCGTCAAGACCTTTGTTCTGCATTTCAAGAACCTGGCAGACGGGACGACGCTGGTTTTCTTCTTCTTTTTCCTTGGCATCCAATGCCTGTTCCTCCTGTTCAGGCTTGATCTTACATATCCATTTCACAAGCAGAGGAATCAGGATTACTCCCAATACGGCAAAAGGATAAGCGCAGGCATAACCTGTAGCTATGTCCGGTCCGTTATAGTTAAGGCTTTGAAGAGCTTCGTCTGCGGCACCAAGACCAGGTGTGTTTGTAACGGCTCCGCTAAGTACACCAATCAGCATAGGATAGCTGGATGAATCGCTGCGGTCAAAAAACAGATAGTAGCATCCGAGTGCAACAAGTATGTTGAGAACAACCATTCCTACGGCAAGAAGGTTCATCTGCATGCCGCCCTTTTTGAATGACGTAAAGAATGAAGGACCAACCTGAAGACCTATGCTGTAGACAAACAGAACCAGTCCGAAATCCTGTACAAAACCAATAATGCGCGGATTTGCGGTGAAACCAAAATGCCCGGCAACAATACCTACGAACAGAATGCATGCTACACCGAGTGAAATACCTGCAATTTTATGTTTTCCCAAACTTACACCCGCAGCTATCACAATGGCATACAGCAGTATGATGTGTGCTATAGAGTCGGGGTTGAACAATAGAGTTTTCAGCCAATCCATGTTGTGATTTTTTCTTCTGAATCAAATGACGCTGCAAAGTTACCCATTTTATTGTAAATAAAAGTCAATTTTTTTGTCCTATTATTCAGTTTTGTATACCTTTGTAGAATTGAAACATTTGTTAAGATTTTATCAATATCATAATTATGGCAAACAGTAAAGAGAAACTGTTCTCAGAGTTTCCTGCCGTGTCAACAGAAGAATGGTTGGCAAAGGTTACGGAAGACCTCAAAGGAGCAGATTTTGAAAAGAAGTTGGTTTGGAAAACCAACGAAGGCTTCAAAGTACAGCCTTTCTATCGTGCCGAAGATATAAAGGATCTTCAGGCTACTAACGCGCTTCCGGGCAAATTCCCGTTCATGCGCGGTAACAAAAAGAGTGATAATTCATGGCTTGTTCGTCAGAACATTGTTGTAGAAGATTTCAAAACAGCAGCAGACAAAGCTGCAATGCTTACAACAAAAGGCGTTACATCGGTTTGTTTCAGAGTAAAAGGCAAAGATGTCTGCAAGGAAAATATCCTTACTCTGATTTCCGGTCTGGACCCTCAGGTTACCGAAATCAATTTCTGCACATGTCAGAAGAAAGCTGTTGCTTTGGCTGAAATACTTATGCAGGAGTATGCTGCAAAGAAGTACGATGCTGCAAAGATTCAGGGTTCCATTTCCTATGACCCTATCAACAATATCCTTTCAAAAGGAAAAGAGGTGGAAGATTGGGCTGCCAACGCAGTTCAGATAGTCAATATCTGCAAGGATTTCAAGAACTTCCGTCCTATTACCGTCAATGCTCTTTCCCTGAACAATGCGGGTTCTTATATCTATCAGGAACTTGGTTACGCACTGGCTTGGGGTAATGAATATATGCAGACTCTGACCGATGCCGGCATCGATGCCGATCTTGCTGCACGTTCAATCAAATTCAACTTTGGTATTTCAGGCAATTACTTTATGGAAATTGCCAAGTTCCGTGCTGCACGTCAGCTTTGGGCAGAAATAGTAAAGCAGTATGAACCCAAGTGCGATTGCAGTTGCATGATGATTGCAAATGCCGAGACATCATCTTTCAATCTGACATTGTTCGACAGCTATGTAAACCTTCTGCGTACTCAGACAGAGTCAATGAGTGCCGCTCTTGCCGGTGTTCATTCAATTGTTGTTACTCCGTTTGACAAGGTTTATGCTCAGCCTGCTGAATTCTCAGAGCATCTTGCACGCAACCAGCAACTTCTTCTCAAGGAAGAGTGTCATCTGGACAAGGTTGTTGATCCTGCTGCAGGTTCATATTACGTTGAAACTCTTACAAAGTCCATAGCTGAACAGGCATGGAAACTGTTCCAGAGTGTTGAAGCTGAAGGCGGTATGCTTGAAGCTGCAAAACAGGGTAAGGTTCAGGAAACCATCAATGCAAGTGGTACAGCACGCCGCGAGGCTGCCGCAAAACGCCGCGAAACATTGCTCGGTACAAACCAGTTCCCTAACTTCAATGAAAAGTCAGACGGCAAGACTCCGGTTGAAAATTCTTGCTGCTGCGAAAATAAAGATAACTGTGAGCGTCAGTACGCTACTCTCAACAAAGACCGTCAGGCAAGTCAGTTCGAGGCTTTGCGTCTACAGACAGAAAACAGCGGCAAGCGTCCTGTAGCATTCATGCTTACCATCGGTAATCTTGCTATGCGTCAGGCTCGTGCACAGTTCAGTTGCAACTTCCTTGCATGTGCAGGCTACCAGGTTATAGACAACCTTGGTTTCAAGACCGTTGAAGAAGGTGTTGAGGCTGCCATGGCTGCAAAAGCTGACATCGTAGTTCTTTGCTCAAGCGATGACGAATATGCAGAGTACGGTGTTCCTGCATTCAAGGCTCTGAACGGCCGTGCTATGTTTATCATTGCCGGTAATCCTGCTTGCGCTGAAGACCTTAAGGCTGCAGGTATTGAGAACTTTATTCATGTACGTTGCAACGTGCTTGAGACACTTAAAGAATACAATGCCAAATTGGGCATCAAATAATCCTGATCATGAGAAAAGATTTCAGTAAAGTCAATATTAATGCCGGTTTTGATAATGCAAACGGCATGGAGTGGCAGAAGGAGAATGGGATTGAACCCAATTGGAAAACTCCGGAACTTATAGATGTAAAGCCAGTTTATACAAAAGAGGATCTTGAAGGCATGGAACATCTGAACTATGCTGCAGGTATAGCACCTAACCTTCGTGGTCCGTATTCAACAATGTATGTAATGCGTCCGTGGACAATCCGTCAGTATGCCGGTTTCTCTACAGCAGAAGAGTCCAACGCATTTTACCGTCGTAACCTGGCCAGTGGTCAGAAAGGTCTTTCAGTAGCATTTGACCTTCCTACACACCGCGGTTACAATCCTGATAACGAACGTGTTGTAGGCGATGTTGGTAAAGCAGGTGTATCAATCTGTTCTGTTGAGAACATGAAGGTTCTGTTTGCCGGTATTCCATTGAACAAGATGTCCGTTTCCATGACAATGAACGGTGCCGTTCTCCCTATTCTGGCATTCTACATTACAGCTGCTTTGGAGCAGGGTGCACAGCTTGAAGAACTTCAGGGTACAATCCAGAACGATATATTAAAGGAGTTCATGGTTCGTAACACCTATATATATCCGCCTAAGTTCTCAATGAAGATTATCTCTGATATTTTTGAGTATACTTCTCAGAACATGCCTAAGTTCAACTCTATATCAATTTCCGGTTATCACATGCAGGAAGCAGGTGCAACAGCTGACATCGAGCTTGCCTATACTCTTGCCGACGGTTGGGAGTATCTGCGCGCTGGTGTTAATGCCGGTATTGATATCGATGCATTCGCTCCGCGTCTGTCATTCTTCTGGGCAATCGGTACAAACCATCTTATGGAGATTGCCAAGATGCGTGCTGCACGTATGTTGTGGGCAAAGATTGTAAAAACATTCAATCCTAAGAATCCTAAATCTCTTGCATTGCGTACACACTGCCAGACATCAGGCTGGTCATTGACAGAGCAGGATCCGTACAATAACGTAGGCCGTACATGTATTGAAGCTATGGCAGCAGCCCTGGGTCACACCCAGTCTCTGCATACCAACGCTTTGGACGAGGCTATTGCACTTCCTACCGATTTCAGCGCACGTATTGCACGTAATACACAGATTTATATTCAGGAAGAGACAAGCGTATGCAAGAACGTTGATCCATGGGCTGGTTCATATTATATTGAGTCTCTCACAAACGAACTTGCTCACAAGGCTTGGGAACACATTATGGAAATTGAGAGTCTTGGCGGTATGGCTAAGGCTATTGAAAGCGGTGTTCCAAAAATGCGTATTGAGGAGGCTGCTGCCCGTACACAGGCACGTATCGATTCAGGTGTTCAGACAATTGTCGGTACCAACAAGTACAAACTTGACAAGGAAGAACCTATTGATATTCTTGAAATTGATAATACAGCTGTTCGCAACGAGCAGATTGAAAGTCTCAAGAAACTCCGTGCAAACCGCGATGAGGCTGCTGTTCAGAAGGCTCTTGACGCTATCACAGAGTGCGCAAAGACAGGAAATGGAAACTTGCTTGCACTTGCTGTTGAGGCAGCCAAGCTGCGTGCATCTCTTGGTGAAATAAGCGATGCCTGCGAAAAGGTTGTAGGTCGTTATAAAGCAGTAATCAGAACTATTTCAGGCGTGTATTCATCAGAAAGCAAGAAGGATGCAGACTTTGAGAAAGCCTGCGCCTTGACAGAAGAGTTTGCAAAGAGCGAAGGTCGCAGACCGCGTATCATGATTGCAAAAATGGGACAGGACGGTCATGACCGTGGTGCTAAGGTTGTAGCTACAGGTTTTGCGGATTGTGGTTTCGATGTTGATATGGGAACATTGTTCCAGACCCCAGCTGAGGCTGCAAAAGACGCTGTTGACAACGATGTTCATGTACTTGGCGTTTCTTCTCTTGCTGCGGGTCACAAAACACTTGTACCGCAGGTAATAGAAGAACTCAAGAAACTTGGCCGTGATGATATTATGGTTGTTGTAGGTGGTGTAATTCCTGCCCAGGATTACGATTTCCTCTACAAGGCCGGTGCTGCTGCGATATTCGGTCCTGGTACCAATGTGGCCCGTGCGGCTTGCCAGGTGATGAATCTTTTGAACGGAAAGTAATTATCTATATGAATGTGGAGGTACCTGCGCTGGTACCCCCACATTTTTTTTATTCAATAAACACATCATCTATGAAAATAGACAAGTTTCTACAGTTGTTTGTAGTAAAAGAGAAAGTATTTTACCCACTATATGTAGAACATGCACAGGTAAGCGTTAAGGCGGCATCGTATCTGGTTGAAACTATAACTGAAACCGATAGGGAAAAGCGTATAAGTCTTACGCGCCGTATAAAGGAATGCGAGGTTGAGGCCGATTCCATTACGCTGAATGTGATGAATAAATTGCAGACAGCCTTTGTTACACCATTGGACAGAGAAGATATGCACCGCCTGATATCCACAATGGATTCTATGGTGGATATGATTCTTGATTGTGCAAAGAAGTTTTCCATCTACCAGCCGCAAGGCTCAGACCAGAAACTTATTGAAATTGCGGACTATATCAAAAAGGATACAGAGATAACACTTGATATAGTACAGAATATTGAATTTATCCGTCGTCGCCAGGCTCAGATTGCAGAATTCTGCGAAAAGATGAAAGAGATTGAGCATATGGTTGACGATATTTATGAAGATTATATGAGCTCTTTGTTCTGTAATGAAAAGAATGTTGTTGAGCTTGTAAAGAAAAAGAATATTGTCCAGGCATTGGAAGATGCCACTGACCTTGGCAAGACATTGGCCGACGTGGTCCGTACCATTCTTGTTAAGGTTTGCTGATTATGCTTGCTGTTGTAATAATTTCCATTGTATTGGCATACGGGTTTACTTTCCTTAACGGAATGAACGATGCTGCCAATTGTATAGCGTCTGTTATAGCCACTAAGGCTTTATCCCCGCGTCATGCTCTTATTTGGGCCGCATTCTGGCAGTTTGCGGCTGCATTTATTTTTCCACTGACTGTTGCCGGTACTATGGGACAAGGAATAATTGACCAGGCTGTTGTTACTCCGCATATTATTTTATGTGCCCTGGTGGGCTCCGTTGTCTGGATATTCTTCTGTACCAAGAGCGGATTGCCTATATCGGCATCGCATGCTCTGATTGGAGGACTTGTGGGTCCTGTATGGTTCGGATTCGGTTGGGATCATGTTATTTCAAGCGGTCTGTTTACAATTGTTGCCTTTATATTCCTTGCACCTGTAATAGGTATATTCATGGGTTTCTTTCTTAACTGCCTTATCATGCTGGTTTTTAAGAAATCCAACCGTTTGAAGAGCGAAAATGCATTCAAACGTATGCAGTTGGTAACAAGTGCGGCATTCTCCTTAGGCTTTGGAGGAAATGACGGCCAGAAAACAATAGGCGTTGTTGCACTGCTTCTTTCCAGTTATATTGCTGTCAATCCTGACTGTGCCGCCGCAAGCCTTCTTACAGCCGGACCCGATGTGTCTGAAAAACTGTTTACTCCTGATGGAATGTATGTACCTATGTGGTTGCTGATGTCTTCTTATGCCACTATTGTATTCGGTACAATTATCGGAGGACGCAAGGTTGTGCGTACATTAGGTGACGGTATTTCCAAATTGACTCCGCCGCAGGGTTTCTGTGCCGAACTGAGTGGCGCCCTTACTCTGATTATTACTGCGCTTGGAGGAATTCCAGTCAGTACAACGCATACAATTACTGGTTCAATAATCGGAACCGGACTTACCCGCGGGGCTGGTACAGTGAAATGGGCAACAACAAAAAATATTGTAGGAGCATGGGTCCTGACTATTCCTGCAACCATAATAGTGTCGGGATTTTTGTACCTTGCTTATTGTGCTGTATTTTTCTAATTCGCAATAAAATAAAGGGTTTACTAAATAAATATAAAAGAGCGCCAAACAGAAAATTTTTTTTATAACTTTGCGCTCCATTACAAGAAACGTTAATCATTAATTAATAGATCCGATGAATATTTCATTAGAAAACGTAAGCAATGTTCAAGCTTTGCTTACTATCACTCTCCAAAAAGAAGATTGGGCAGAAAATGTAGAGAAAGCAATTAAAGACTACAGAAAAAAAGTTTCTATGCCGGGCTTCCGTCCTGGAATGGTTCCTGTGCAACTCATTAAGAAGATGTATGGAAAGATGATCAAGGCAGAAGAGGTCAACAAGATTCTTCAGGATAAGATTTTCTCATATATTAAGGAAAATAAAATAGACATTCTTGGCGAGCCTTTGCCTAACGACAGCAAAGATGCCGGTCAGGATATTGAATCAGATACTCTTTCATTCAATTTTGATATTGCTATTGCTCCTAAGTTTGAAGTGGAGGTTTCAGCAAAAGACAAAGTTGACTACTATAACATTGAGGTAACAAAAGAGATGGTTGATGCCCAGGTTAAATCTTATGCAGGCCGTAACGGCAAATACATTGAACCTGAGACATATGCCGACAATGATATGGTTAAAGGTACTCTTACCGAACTTGCTGCTGATGGTTCAGCTCTTGAGAACGGTATTGTAGTAAGCGGTGCAGTTCTTCTTCCTTCATATCTCAAGAACGAAGACCAGAAGGCTCTGTTTGCAAACGTAAAGAAGGGCGATGTTGTCAAATTCAATCCTTCAGTAGCTTATCAGGACAATGCTGTTGAAATGGCATCTCTTCTTTCAAAGAAAAAAGAGGAAATTGAAGGCAACAAATCTGATTTCAATTTCGCAATCGAGGAAATCAAACGTTTTGTTGAAGGTGAACTGAACCAGGAACTGTTTGATCAGGTTTTTGAGAAGGGTACAGTTAAATCTGAGGAGGAATTCCGCGCAGCTATCGAGAAATCCATTGCTGAGACATATGTTCCGGACAGTGATTACAAGTTCCTTCTTGACATGAAGGACATTCTTACAAAGAAAGTTGGCAAACTTGAATTTGCTGATGATATCCTGAAACGCGTACTTGCCGAAAATAAGGAAGGTAAGGAGGTAAGCCAGGAAGAATATGACAAGAGTATCGAGCAGTTGACATGGCATCTTATTCAGGAAAATCTTATTGCCAAGAATGATATTAAGATTGAAAATGCCGATGTTGAGGCTCAGGCAAAAGAGGCTACCCGCGCTCAGTTTGCCCAGTATGGCATGCTTAATGTTCCTGATGATCTTCTTGACAATTATGTAAAGGAAATGATGAAGAAGCGTGAAACTGTAGATAATCTTGTTCATCGCGCTATTGAGGTTAAACTTACCCAGGCATTGAAGGGCCAGGTTACTCTCAAGGAAAAGAAAGTTTCCGTAGCAGATTTCAACAAGATGTTCCAGGACGCTTCTCAGGAATAATTTTTAATTGACAAATTATGGACGATTTTAGAAAATTTGCTGTAAAGCATCTTAATATGAGTTCTATGACTGTTGACAGTGTTATCAAGGCACAGTCTCAGTATCTCAATCCATATATTCTGGAAGAAAGACAACTTAATGTTACACAGATGGATGTCTTTTCAAGATTGATGATGGATCGCATTATTTTTCTTGGAACAGAAATTAATGATTATACGGCAAATACAATTCAGGCGCAGTTGCTGTATCTGGATTCAGTAGATTCGTCCAAGGATATATCAATTTACGTAAACTCACCTGGTGGTTCTGTTACTGCCGGCCTTGGAATCTACGATACTATGCAGTTTATCGGCAGTGATGTTGCTACTATCTGTACAGGAATAGCAGCAAGTATGGCTGCGGTTCTGCTGGTTGCCGGAAAAGAGGGCAAACGTTCTGCTTTGCCGCACAGCCGTGTAATGATTCATCAGCCGCTTGGCGGTGTTCAGGGTCAGGCCAGTGACATAGAAATAACAGCACGTGAGATTCAGAAATACAAACAGGAACTTTATACAATTATTTCTGAACACTCACATACTCCGTATGAAAAGGTTTGGCAGGACTCCGACCGTGATTATTGGATGACTGCTGCCGAAGCAAAAGAATACGGAATGATTGACAAAGTTTTGGTAAAGAAGTAAAATTGTAGATTTTGGCAACAGCAACAAAACAGAAAAAATGTAGTTTTTGCGGTCGAAGCGAAAATGAAGTCCCGCTTTTGCTTACGGGAATAAACGCGTACATATGCCCCGATTGTGTAGAACAAGCGGGGTATCTTGTAGATGAACTGCTTAAAGGAAAAGGCAAGAAAGACAAACCGGTTGACAAACAGCTGGATATGGCTACTCTGCCCAAACCTGTGGAGATAAAAAAACACCTTGACGATTATGTTATCGGGCAGGAAGCTGCCAAACGCTACCTTTCAGTAGCAGTCTACAATCATTATAAAAGATTGCTTCAGGACAAGAAAGACAAACTGAATGTTGAAATTGAAAAGAGCAATATAATTCTTGTTGGTCCCACAGGTACCGGCAAAACACTCCTGGCCAAGACAATTTCAAGGTTTTTGAATGTTCCTTTTACAATTGTCGATGCCACAGTACTGACCGAGGCCGGATATGTTGGTGAAGATATTGAAAGCATACTTACCCGTCTGCTTCAAGTTGCAGATTATAACGTTGAGCAGGCTGAAAAGGGCATTGTTTTCATTGATGAAATAGACAAAATTGCCCGTAAGGGTGATAATCCGTCCATAACCCGCGATGTGAGCGGTGAAGGTGTACAGCAGGGTCTGCTTAAACTTCTGGAGGGATCCATTGTCAATGTACCGCCACAGGGCGGTCGCAAGCATCCGGAACAGAAACTTATTCCGGTTGATACAAAAAATATTCTTTTTATCTGCGGTGGAGCTTTTGACGGTATAGAACGTAAGATAGCTCAAAGACTCAATACTCAGATTGTGGGTTTTGATGCAGAGAATAAACGTACTGCCATTGACAAGGAAAATCTTATGCAGTATGTTGCTCCGCAGGATTTGAAATCTTTTGGCCTGATTCCCGAAATAATAGGACGTTTGCCGATTGTAACCCATCTTGAACCATTGGACAGGGATGCGTTGAGATCGGTTCTTACCGAGCCTAAGAACTCATTGATCAAACAATATGTAGCTTTGATGAAGATGGATGGAATAGATCTTGTCTTTACTCCTGAAGTTCTTGATTTTATTGTTGACAAGGCTATTGAGTTCAAACTGGGAGCCAGAGGATTGAGATCCATTGTGGAAACAATTATGATGGAAAAAATGTATGAACTGCCTTCGTCAGGGGTCAAGCAACATACTGTTACTGTTGAATGGGCAAAAGAGCAGTTGGAAAAGAGTTCAAATAAAAAAATGTAAATTTTGATTTTTTTTATTTGGAACTATTATTCTTGTTGTTAACTTTGTTACATGTTCCGGTTTTAAAGCATTTTTTTATGCAAGTTGAAAAAATCAATTTGACAGAGATTCTGAAGACTCATTTTGGATTTGATACTTTCAAGGGTGACCAGGAAGCTATCATACGGAATCTGTTGGCTGGCAAGGATACATTTGTTCTTATGCCGACCGGTGGAGGAAAGTCTTTGTGCTATCAATTACCTGCCTTGATAATGGAAGGTACAGCCATTGTCATATCACCGCTGATAGCCTTGATGAAAAATCAGGTTGACGCATTGCGTAACTTTGGCGAAGATGACAGCCAGGCCCATTTTCTTAACTCATCACTCTCAAAATCTGCAATAGATCAGGTTAAGGCCGATGTGATGAGCGGTACTACAAAACTTCTTTATGTAGCTCCTGAATCTCTTACTAAAGAAGAAAATGTTGAGTTTCTCAAGAAAGTGAAAATATCTTTCTATGCTATTGATGAAGCTCATTGTATCTCAGAGTGGGGACACGATTTCCGCCCTGAGTACAGAAAGATTCGCCCAATCATAAATGACTTGGGCAATGCCCCTGTAATTGCTCTTACAGCAACGGCAACAAGCAAGGTTCGCGATGATATCAAAAAGAATCTGGGCATTATGAATGCTGCAGAGTTCCGTTCATCTTTCAACCGTCCGAATCTGTATTACGAAGTACGTCCCAAGAACAAGGATGTGGATAAGGAAATTATCCGCTATATCAAAGCCAATAGCGGAAAGAGCGGTATTGTGTACTGCCTTTCACGCAAGAAAGTGGAAGAATTTGCCGCTATTCTGCGCGCAAATGATATACCAGCTCAGGCATATCATGCCGGAATGGATGCTACGGCCCGTTCCCAGGCTCAGGATGATTTTCTTATGGAAAAAATCGATGTGATTGTTGCAACAATTGCATTCGGAATGGGTATTGACAAACCTGATGTGAGATATGTTATACATTACGATGTCCCCAAGAGTCTTGAAGGATATTATCAGGAAACAGGACGTGCAGGTCGTGATGGCGGTGAAGGACATTGTATTGCATTCTATAACAGTAAGGATATTCAAAAACTTGAAAAGTTTCTTGACGGTAAGCCTTTGGCTGAGCAGGATATAGGGAAACAGCTCCTGCAGGAGACATCGGCATATTGTGAATCATCGGTGTGCCGCAGAAAACTTCTTCTGCATTACTTTGGAGAAACATACGAGGAGGACAATTGCGGAAACTGTGACAACTGTCTTGCTCCTCACAAACGAGTTGAAGCTCAGGAATTACTGGAGCTTGTGCTTGAAACCGTGCTCGCAGTAAAAGAGGGTTTCAAGAGTGAGTATATTGTTGATATTCTGTTGGGCAAAGAAACCCAATTGATTCAGGACCACATGCACGATGAACTTGAACAGTATGGTGCCGGTGCTGATGAGGAGGAAAAGACATGGGTTGCAGTAATCCGTCAGGCATTGATTGGAGGGTATCTTGAAAAAGATGTTGAAAATTACGGTCTGCTCAAGGTTACTCAGGAGGGTCATGCGTTCCTCAAGGAACCGCGTTCTTTCATGATTGTGAAAGATCAGGATTTTGACGAGGAAATGGAGGCTCCTATGCAGGGCGGCGGAACATTTGCGGTTGATCCAGCTCTGTTCTCAATGCTCAAGGATTTGAGAAAGAAAATCTCAAAGAGTCTTAACCTGCCTCCGTATATCATATTCCAGGACCCGAGTCTGGAAGCAATGGCAACAACCTATCCTATTACTTTTGATGAGTTGAAAAACATTACAGGAGTGGGAGAGGGTAAGGCAAAACGTTACGGAGAAGAGTTCATCCAACTCATAAAACGTCATGTTGAGGAGAATGAAATTGAACGTCCGGAAGATATGAGAGTCCGTACGGTGGCCAACAAATCAAAATTGAAGATTGATATTATTCTGGCCGTTGACCGCAAGGTATCTCTTGACGATATTGCTTTCTCAAAGGGTATAGAGTACGATGAGCTTCTTACAGAAATGGAGGCTATTGTATATTCGGGTACCAAACTGAATATTGACTATTACATAAACGAGTGTATAGACGAAGATAAGGTAGCCGATATATATGACTATTTCAAAGAGTCGGAGTCTGATTCTTTGAACAATGCTTATGAGGAACTTGGAGACGATTATTCTGAAGAGGAAATTCGCCTGGTCCGCATAAAGTTTATTTCAGAAATGGGTAATTGAAAAATATAAAAAATAACAGATATGTCATCATTTGTACAAGACAGAGTAGTAATGGACGGAGTGACTTTTGACGATGTTCTCCTTATTCCGTCATATTCGGAAGTCCTCCCGTATCAGGTATCACTTGGTACAAAGTTTTCACGTAACATTTCATTGAATATCCCGTTCGTAACAGCAGCTATGGATACGGTCACAGAGTCACGTATGGCCATTGCCATAGCACGTGAAGGCGGCATCGGTGTTATTCATAAAAACATGAGCATTGTAGAGCAGGCCCGTCAGGTTGCCATTGTAAAACGTGCTGAAAACGGTATGATTTATGATCCTGTTACAATCAAGCGCGATGCCACCGTAGGTCAGGCTCTGGCCATTATGTCCGAGTACCACATCGGAGGTATTCCTGTTATTGAGAATGACGGAAAACTTTGCGGAATTGTTACCAATCGTGACCTCCGTTTCCAGCGTGATGCTTCGGAAAAGATTGAAAATGTGATGACCAAGGATAACCTTGTTACCACATATCAGCAGGTTGACATGGAAAAGGCTGCACAGATTCTGCAGGAACATAAGATTGAAAAACTTCCGGTTATTGACAATAATGGAAAACTGATAGGTCTTATTACATACAAAGATATTACAAAGGCCAAGAACAAACCTATGGCTTGCAAGGACAGTAAAGGCCGCTTGCGCGTTGCAGGTGGTGTGGGTGTTACAAATGATACCCTTGACCGTATGTCCGCTCTTGTTGATGCCGGCGTTGATGCTATTATCATTGATACGGCACATGGACATACAAAATCTGTCATTGACAAACTGAAGGTAGCAAAACAGGCTTTTCCAAATATTGACATTGTTGTAGGAAACATTGCAACCGGTGCTGCAGCCAAAGCTCTTGTTGATGCAGGTGCTGATGCTGTAAAGGTTGGTATGGGTCCCGGTTCAATATGTACAACACGTGTTGTTGCAGGTATAGGTGTTCCACAGATTTCTGCAATATACGATGTAGCCAGTGCTCTTAAAGGAAGTGGTATTCCTTTGATTGCAGATGGCGGTATACGTTATTCGGGCGACGTTGTGAAAGCTCTTGCTGCCGGTGGTACAAGTGTAATGATAGGTTCTCTTGTAGCAGGTACAGAAGAGTCTCCAGGAGATACAATATTGTATAACGGCCGTAAATTCAAGGCATATCGTGGAATGGGTTCATTGGAAGCTATGGAGGCAGGATCGAAAGACCGTTATTTCCAATCCGGTACCACAGATGTCAAGAAACTTGTTCCTGAGGGTATTGCAGGCCGTGTTCCTTATAAAGGATCTTTGTATGAGGTGATATATCAGCTTGTAGGCGGTTTGCGCTCAGGTATGGGTTATTGCGGAGCTCCTGATATTGATGCTTTGCACAACGCTAAATTTGTCCGTATCACCAATGCCGGTGTAACTGAAAGTCATCCTCATGACATTACAATTACAAGTGAAGCTCCTAATTATTCACGTACAGAGATGTAATATATGCGCAGGTTTATATTTTTACTTTTGTTTGTAGTAGCTGTTTTCACCGATTGTACTTCAAAAGATCCTGTAGTACTGAAAATAGGAAATACAAAATATGCCGCTCACGACTTTCAGGATTTTCTTGACAGAAATATGAAATCGTACATGGTGGCCGATTCTATGATCATTGCCCGGTATGCCAAACAGTTTGAGGAGTTGAAACTCAAGGTGGAAGAGGCTAAAAGCAAAGGTATCCACAAGGATACGGCATTCATAAATGAGTTCAATCATTACAGATCACTGCAGACGGATGATTATCTGTTTGATATGGAAGCCTATCTTGATACTGCAAGACTTATCCTGCAGGAAGCCAAAGAGGCTGCCGGTCCTGATGGTTCTTCCATGTTGGGCGTAATTGAAATTGTCCCGGAAAGTAAGGAACAAACTGACTATGAAGCAGCATGGAAACTTGTAAATGACATATATAAAAGATTGCAGAAAGGTGAAGGCTTTTCTGAATTGGCTTTAAAATATTCAAGTCATGAGTCTGCCCAGAGAGGCGGTATGATTGGCTGGAAAGAACGCAACAGTTTTTCCGATACGGCACTTGCAAATGATTTCTTTGCGTTGGAAGCCGGTCAGTTTACTGAACCCCTTGCTTTGCAGCAGGGAACTTTCATCATAATGGCATGTCTTGGCCGTCAGAGATTTGATAACTTTGAAAATGAAAAAGAATCAATTCTGGCATACATGGATGCCAACGGTTATCGGGAGCGCGCCGTTGAACGCTTTGGACAGAATCTTATTGAAACATACAGATGGCGTAATCTTACTCCTGATCAGGCAATTGAGAAAGAGAGAACAATGCTTGAAAAGCATAATCCTGCATTCCGCGCTCTGTCGTCTGAATATTACGACGGTCTGTTAATGTACAGAATAGCAAGCCAGGAAGTATGGAAGCCGGCCGCAAAAGACACGGCAGGACTTGCTGAGTATTTTGAAAGTCATAAGGCTGATTATGCATTCAGTGAACCGGCTTTTCTTGGATATCTTGTTGAATGTCATGACCAGCTGCAGTATGATTCTGTCAAAACAGAATATATAGACAAAATCATTACAAGAGAAGATGCCGAAGCTCTGTTCCTGGCAACACATATCAAAGATCTGGGCTTTAGATTCTATTCCGGTCCATATGTTAAGGGACAAAGCCCTGTAATAGATTATTATGCATTCGGATCCAAGGTTGTGCCTGATGGTATAAAGAAGTTCCCTTATGTCAAGATTCTTGGTTCAGTAAAAGAACAGCCGGAAAAATATTCTGATGTACAGCCCGGAATAAATGTTGCATACAGAAACTACATGACAGAAAAATGGGTTGAGTCATTAAAGGCAAAATATCCTGTTAAATGGAATCTGAAAGTGTTGCAGACTTTTGTTAAGTGATAATCATATAGCAATGAAGCGCTGCATTCTATTTTACATTTATTTGATAGGTTTTGTCCTGCTGTCATTTGCGCAATCCAATGTAATAGATCAGGTTGTGTGGGTGGTAGGCGATGAAGCTATCTTTTATTCAGATGTTGAAAATACGCGTATTGATGCCATACGCAGCGGTATGACATTTGACGGCGATCCGTATTGCATAATTCCTGAAGAACTGGCCATAAACAAATTGTTCCTGAATCAGGCTGCTCTTGACAGTATTACTGTAACAGATGTTGAGATTCAGCAGGAGGTTGATTATATGATCAGTCTGTATGAGGAGGATCTTGGTGGTATGGAGAATGTTGAACGTGCCATGCAAATGCCTGAAAAGGATATCCGCTCACGGCTTGCAGACCAGGCCAGGAACCAAATTCTTATCAGCGGCGCAAGAAAAAACATTGTTGAACATGTCAATGTTACTCCTGCTGAGGTTCGCAAATATGTAAAGGCAATGCCGCTTGACAGTATCCCGTTTGTCCCTACCAAAGTCGAGGTTCAGATTATTACTCAGGAACCAAAAGTATTGCAGACTGAGATAGATAAGATAAAATCCGATTTACGTAATTACACTGAAAGGGTTCAGTCCGGCAGGGCTCAGTTCTCTACGTTGGCATTGCTCTATTCCGAAGATCCCGGAACGGCAAGACAAGGCGGTGAAACCGGTTTCTTTGGCCGTGGTGAAATGGTCCCGGAGTTTTCTCAGGTGGCATTTTCACTGACTGATCCAGGCAAGGTGTCAAAGATTGTTGAAACGGAATACGGTTTCCATATAATTCAGCTGATTGAAAAACGCGGAGAAAAAATAAATGTCCGTCATATTCTGCGCAAGCCTCAGGTTGACGATGCCGACATTGACAGTTGTATGCTGCGTCTTGATTCAATTGCTGATGAAATACGTCGTGGTGGATTTACTTTTGAAGAAGGTGCCCAATATTGTTCATACGATAAAGAGACCCGCAACAACAAAGGCCTTATGAGTTACCGCCCGGCTGCCAATATGCCGGCAGAATCGAAATTTGAAATGCAACAGCTCCCATACGAGATTGCAAGGCAGATTCAAAATATGCGTGTAGGTGAGATTTCAGATGCTTTCACAATGACCAAACAAAATGGTAAGGTTGTATGTGCAATTGTGAAACTTAAAAACAGAATAGACGGACACAAGGCGAATGTTACAGAAGACTATCAGATTCTGAAAGAGGGCGTTCTTGCCATCAAGCAGGAAGAGGCCATAATGAAATGGATAAAGGAACAACAAAAAACTGTGTACGTTCACATCAGTCCGGGTTGGAACGATTGTGAATTCAAATATCCGGGTTGGAGAATCAGATAATTCCAGGTGAACAATGAAACGGGTGATTGGAATTATGGCATGTAAGATATCTGTTATGCTGGCAGTGCTGTTTGTTGCCGGTTCCAGTCTCTTTGCCCAGGACTCCAAGGAAACCATGGTCTATCTGATGCATTCCGATCAGATATCCATGGATCAGGATGTCAACAAAGAAGCTCATATCCTGCAGGGAAATGTGGTGTTCCGTCATGACAGTATGTATATGTACTGTGACAGCGCTTTGTACTACAAAGAACGCAATCAGTTTTACGCATATCATAATATCAAAGCTGTGCAGGGTGATACTCTGTTTATGTATGGAGATTCATTGTACTATGACGGTACAAAAAAACTGTTGCGTGTACGCAGCAATGTGCGCCTTATCAATAATGAACTTGAGCTTGTAACCAACCGTCTTACGTACGACAGGAACAAAGAAATAGCGTACTTCTATAACCATGGCACAATGTATGACCAAGACAACGTATTGGATGCCAATTATGGTGAGTACAATACTGTTTCAGAACTGACATCATTCTATGGAAAGGTTGACCTGGTAAATCCGGACTATGAGTTGACATCGGATACGCTTTTGTACAATACAACTTCAAAAATGGCTGTTATTGTAAGTCCGGCCAAAATTACAAGTCAGGCAAACATGATTGATACGCATCATGCTTTTTTCTATACAGAGCAAGGACGGATGATTCTGCTTGACCAGTCCAAACTGATAGGTGAAAACCAGACGCGTGTGATGTCTGCCGACAGTATCTATTATGACAGTAATGCCCAGTTTGCAAGTGCTTTTGGCAATGTCTGCATAGATGACTACGAAAACGGCATGCAACTGCGTGGTGAATATCTTTATTTCAACGATGTCAACGATTCTGTTGTAGTGACAGACAACGCTCTTGCCGTAATGGATATGGAAATGGACAGTTTGTTTATCCATGCGGATACGTTCAAAATAATAACCAGATTCTATAAAGACTCCGTATATGCTGTTGACCCTGATGCGGTACTGGACAGTGTGTTGCTTGATTCGGTAATTTTCCGTCAGTTCCGCGGTTATAACAAAGCTAAAGGTTATAAGACCGATATGCAGTTCATTGCAGATTCCCTGGTTTTTGATTCCCGTGATTCATGCCTTACAATGTTCAAAGACCCAATTGTCTGGAACGAAGACTATCAGATATTCGGAGAAAAGATAAAGGCATTTATTCATGATAAGAAACTTGACTGGATTGATGTGATAAACCAGGCCATGTTTGTGCAGCAGGCATCGGGCAATCATTACAATCAGATTGCCGGCAGAAAAATGAAAGCATATTTTTCTGATGGAAGTATGAGTAAAACCGATGTGGACGGTAATGTGGAAATTGTATTTTTCCCTGTTGATCAGGCTACCGGTGTGGAGATAGGAATGAATACTACATCTGCTCCAAATCTTTCTGCGTTTTTTACGCCTGAAAGAACAATCAGAAAACTCCTGATTGTAGGTAAATCAAAAGGTGTGCTTTATCCTATAACACAAATTCCTGCCGGCAAAACTAAATTGAATAATTTTGCATGGTTTGATAATCTGCGTCCATCGGACAAGGACGACGTGTTTAAGTGGAGGTCAAAGAATGAGGATCAGAAACTTAAGACCACTACCACCCGTAAAGCACCGCTTCCGTCGTTGCCCAGTGCAGACAATAAAAAGAAGAAAAACAAATAACTCTTTTTGACGCTATGAGTATACTGTTCAAAACAAACAAGCCTAAAGGTTTCAATCATAAGTATATCTTTGTGGATGAACGCAAAGAGAAACTGCAGAAACTTGAGGAAAACGCCAAACGTGATTTGGGCATGTTGCCTCAGGAAACATTTGACCCTGAACGTATCCGTGGCCGTTTTGTGGAGAGCACTGTCCATTTGAAAAGGAAAAAAGAGAAGGGTAGCCGTTTTATTGTTTCTCCGTTGCTGCTGTTTGCTTTGATTCTTCTTATTATGCTGTTGTATTATCTTCATTCCGGTCATTTGCCATTTTATTGATAATGGACTGTGTCATTAAAGTCTTAAGTCAGGATGTTGCCAATCAGATTGCCGCAGGAGAAGTAGTCCAGCGCCCGGCATCGGTTGTGAAAGAGTTGATGGAAAATTCTATTGACTCCGGTGCAACTCATATACAACTTTATCTGACAGATGCAGGAAGAACTTCCATCAAAGTTATTGATAACGGTTGTGGTATGTCTTTTGACGATGCTCCGAATGCTTTTCTGCCACATGCCACATCAAAAATAAAAACGTCTGAAGATTTGTTCGCAATAACCTCTTTCGGATTTCGTGGAGAGGCTTTAGCTTCCATTGCAGAAGTTTCCAATGTTGTATTGCGCACACGGCGGCCTCAGGACCAGACAGGAACCGTTATTGAAATATCGGCCGGTCAAATACAGAAACATTCAGTTGACACCATGCCTGTTGGAACTGGCATTGATGTCAAGAACCTGTTTTTCAATATTCCTGCACGCAGAAAATTCCTTAAGAACGATTCTGTTGAATATGGACATATACTGCATGAGTTTCAACGCGTTGCGCTGAGCCATCCGCAGATAGAGTTTGATTTGTATAACAATCAGAATGCAGTTTACCAGCTGAAACCGTCAGGTCTTAAACAGCGCATCATGGCCATGTTCGGAGATAAAATGGAAAGTTCACTGCTCCCCGTTGAACTTGAAACAGAACTTGTTTCCATTTCAGGGTTTGTATCAAGGACTGATCAGACGCGCCAGAGAGGCTTTAACCAGTATTTTTTTGTTAATGACAGATTTATGAAACATCCCTATTTTCATAAAGCCGTCATGGATGCATATACCGGTCTGATACCTGATTCCAATCAGCCTTCATATTTTCTTAATTTCAAAATATCACCGCAGCAGATTGATGTAAACATTCATCCTTCCAAGACTGAAATCAAGTTTGCTGATGAACGTGATATATGGCAGTGTCTGTCAGCTGCAGTACATCAGACAATAGGTAAGTTTGAACGTGTAACTGAAATTGATTTCAATACAGAAGACGCTCCGCAGATTCCTGTATTCAGAAGAACTTCAGATACATCGCGGGCTAATATAAGCAAACCCGTGATTCCCGTGGACAAAACTTACAACCCTTTTAAGAACTGCCCTGGAGATTGGATGAAACTTTATCCCCAGACAGACCTTGAAAATAGCAATCCAACAGATTCTGTTCAGGAAACTGAATCGCTGTTCCAGACAAGCGAACTTGAGTCTCAAGCGTCTTTCCCATGTTTCCAGTATGGTGGTCGCTATATTATATCGCAGGCCGATGGCGGACTGTTGGTTGTTGACCAGCATAGAGCCGGAGTATTTATGAAATACAACCAGTTCCTGGAACAAATGCAGGATAATGCAGTTTGTTCACAGCGTCTGCTGTTTCCGGAACTGTTCAGTCTGTCAACAGAACAGGCGCAGATGTTGCCCGTTGCCATGCCTTTGCTTACAGCGTGCGGTTTTGTGATATCAGATATGGGACATGGAGCAATATCACTGTCTGCTGTTCCTACACTTTTGCTTGACGGTGATACTGATTACAGCAAGCAGGTTGTTGATCTTATAGAACTTTCCGTTCAGGAGGGCGACAATACTCTGGAACAACGTAAATCTCAAATTGCATCCTATCTTGCGCAGCGTGCTGCCATTCCTTATGGCAAACAGCTTACGCAAAGCGACATGTGTCATATCCTGGCATATATACTATCCCATAAGGATTCCGACCGCGGCGCCGATGGTAAGCGCATCTACAGTATAATAGCAGCAGATTCTATTACTCGTCTATTCTGACGGGTATAGTTACCATTTTGTCAACTATAATTATAAACAATTGCTAAATCAGTGTTAATTTAACTGAAATATAAGATTTTTGTTTAACCTTTTGCTTTAACCGTTCTATAATATTCCGAACGCGGTCAGAAATGACACGGTCAGAAATAAAATGAATGTAAAATTAAAAAAGATAACAACAATGAAAGCAAAAGTTTTAGTAACAGTGATTGTAGCAATGTTTGTAACAGTAGCAGCAAATGCACAGCGTTTTGTACCATTCCACCGCAATGCTCCAGAGGCACAGGTATTGGTTGAAAACCTCTCAACAGACGATGCCCAGACAGTAATCCTTTTCTATCAGAATTACCTTACAGACCTTAATAAGGTTCTTGCAAATGACAAACTCTCACGCGATGTCAAGATGGAGCGCATTAACTCACTGAAAGATGCTTACACATATCAGTTGGCTGCTTACCTTGATTCCGAGAAGACATTCTATGCAATCAACATTCTGCCAAACATGTATATCATGAACCGCATATTCTAAGAACAGTACTTGTAGAGTTAGTTAATAAACAGCAAAGCGGGTGGCCTTTTGGGTCACCTTTTTTGCGCTTCGCGGTGTGTGTTACATCAATTCTATTAAGTTCGATTGGAAGGCGATGCAAAGGTGTGTGGCGATGCAGAGGTGTGATTTCAATTCTATTATGTTGTGAATTGCCATACCCCGTTCACAGATCCTTCTGGCGGTGGTCTCATTGCTAAAAGCATTTCATCCTTCGCGTTTTCCCGCCTTTTTGCGAAGGTTGAAGCGATTTTCCTTGCCATCCTTCGCGTTTTAGACCTGTTTTGCGAAGGTTTGTATATTATGCTGGGTGGCTTGGCCATCTGAATACCGCTAAACACTGTAATCGGTAACTTTGCCTCTTTTTCAAATATTTTCAAAAAAATCTCAGATTTTATGTGTCAAACTTCCGAAATTTTACTATATTTGCCTTTGCTATCGCAAGATAGCACTACATATTGCGAAGGTGTTTTTCGCCTAACCTTGTCGAAAATCTGGACAATTTTCAAACCCAAAGGTTCGGTCGTTAACACTCCGCCTGTCTATGATTATGTTGTCTGGTGGCCCTCTGGCTGCTACGTACTTCATATCGAGCGGGTGTGGAGTACGATTGTTTCTTTTTGGGTGCGTTTGTCCAGAACGTTCGACAGAAGTTACGAAAACGGCTCCACACCTTTGTTGTTTATTACCTAATCAAACTGCGGAGCCGGGTGAGGTAAACAATTTTATGAAAAAAACTCAGTTCCTCCCAAACGAGAAGCAATGCTATTGCTCCCCGGAAGCCAAAATGATTACTATCCAGACTTCTCATCACATTCTGCAAAGTTCACCAACGGAAACAGAACCTGAAGAACCATTTTAATCTTTATTCTTATGAACAAGACGATTTATTTCTTAGCGCTTATCGCGCTGTTTGTGTCGTGCTCAAAAGAGATGAACAATTCTTCGCCTGGGGATAAACATTTGTTTTCTGTCAATGCAGTGATGGAAGAACTTCAGGAGGAGAAAGTGACCAAGGCAACGGGCGAAACAGTTATCCGTCTGAAGTGGACAGCTGGAGAAGAAATATCAGTAGTCAACGTAACTACCGGAAAAGCTCTGGGAGGTAGCCTGCGTGCAGTTGCGGACGGATCTTCATCCATTTTCACTGGAGAACTGACCGGTACAATCCGCGCAAATGACAAACTGGCGTTCATCTATCCAGCCCAGAACTACACCTCGGAAGTGGATTTTACGCCTGTAGAAATTGACTATTCCGTTCAAAGTACTTCGACCCCTTCCCTTGTAATGATTGCACATCATACAGTGGGAACGTCGACAAATTCCTTTGAGAACTTGAGCGTCAGTTTCGCTTTCCAAATGTCATTTATGAGGGTGAATCTCTCCCAACTTCCTGTAAACACCCAGCTCAGCAGCGTAACGATGAATAATGTCAATGACCATATTCAGCTGTCGATTTCCGGAGGGCAGATGGTCAGCACAACGTCAGGAGTCAACAACTTCATCAGTTTCACGACTCCTGTCAAAACCGATGCAAGAGGAACCCAATCAATATTGATGGGTGTTCTTCCATCACCTGCCACATCAAGCAGGTCGATAAGCGCAACGACTGCTACGAATACTTACAGTGCATTCTTCAACAATGCAGAGCTTAAAGTCAACAAATACTATTATTCCAGCATCACCGGTTTCGTCCAGTCCATTATGACTTTCAAGGACGCATCCGTGAAGGCAAAGTGCATCCAACTGTATGACGCAAACGCTGACGGGCAGCTTTCGTTCCTCGAAGCGGCGGCCGTGA
>JAKSIO010000040.1 GCA_024398785.1 Bacteroidaceae bacterium
TACGGTATGCTACTTCTTTTCGGACAATCCGACTGAAGTCGATGACCTTTTTCAGGAAGTATTGATCAATCTGTGGAAAAGTTACCCACGCTTCCGCGGTGAGAGCAGCATCAAGACATGGATATGGCGCGTCAGCTTGAACACCTGCTGCTCTGTGGAAAGGGGTAAAAAACGCGTTCTTCCCACAGTGCCCATTCTTGAAAGTGACATTCTTCCTGAGTCCGATGAGCCCGGCCGTCAGATCAAGATGTTGTATGAACGCATCAACAAGCTTGAACTGTTTGACCGTGCCATCATTCTCCTTTGGCTGGAGAGCATGAGTTACGATGAGATAGCCGCCATTGTGGGACTCACCACATCGGCTGTCACAACACGTCTGTTCCGCATAAAGGAACAACTCAAATCCATGTCCAACAGGTAAAATTATACGATTATGTCAGAAAAGGATTTCAATCTTGAAGAGCTCAGTGAGCTGAAGACCACATACCGTCTGGTTGAGGAGGAACTGGACGGCAAGGAAATAGTAAATGAAGAGCAGATACGCCAGACTCTGTACCGCAAATTCGCCAATCTTAGGGCGAATGCAAAGGATAGTCTGCTTTGGTTCAGTCTGCTGCTGGTTCCTGTAATAATATTGATCTACTGGTCACGGACAACACCCATCGCCAACTGGCTGCTGGTTGGATATTGGGTCGCATCGGTCCTGTTCAAAATGTTCCTGTTGCGTAAAACCAGAAGGAAGGAATACGGTTCGTATGATCTGAAGACCCTAATTGAAAAGGAAGCCAGGTATCAGAAGAATAAAAGTATAGCCGATTCAACTTCACTGGCTGTTTGGTTTGCCTGGCTGTTAACAGTTGTCCTATCTGACGGAAAGACAGGCGCATTGTTCGTGCTTGGCATGATCGCGGTAGTGTCAATATCCGTCCTTATCCGCAAACTCATCATAAAGTACAAATTCAATGGCGAAGCTATTGATCCACAGACAGGCAAACCTATTATCCTTAAGGGCAAAGGAATCAGAATCTTCTTATTTCCCATACTTGCCATAAGTCTGTTCTGTTTCCTGGCCGATTTTGTGACAAAAGCAATTGAATGCAATACCCTGGTGTCCATGCTTGACAATCTGGCTGTTGTGCCGCTGCTTGTCTCAATTG
>JAKSIO010000041.1 GCA_024398785.1 Bacteroidaceae bacterium
CTATTCTCTATTATTGAAAATAGTACATCTGATTTCCTGAAAAATACAATAATCACGTAATAACGAAATCTATACTCTGATTGTTTTTTATTGTTGTCCCAGGTTAAAGATTGACTATACTTTTGCAGCGTAATCAATTCACAAACGCAAATGAGACATCAAGCAGAAACATCAACATTCCGCCAGGTTATCGGAGCCATTCTGATAGCTGCTTTTGTTGCAATGTTTGCATCCTGCACAAATGAAACAGTCTCATACGCAATCGATAGCGAAGAATTAATCCTCACAAACGGCGCAGATGTACGCAGCACCAAGGCATCTTCATCAGACATTCTCGTAAAGGCCTACACATTCGATGCCAACACTTCTGCAGCAGCCAAATCATATTTCACAGACCTTTATACCCAGAGCGGTAGCCTTTATATTTCAAATACCTCAAAATTCTGGCCTGAATCAATGTATGTTTCAGCAAACAGCCGTTTGAGCGTATTTGCAGTAACCCCATCAACCATAACCCTTAACGATGCATCATATTTGACAGCATCAAGTAACAATCTTCCCACATTTTCATATACAGTAGCATTGAATGCTGCCGCTCAGGAAGATGTAAAGGTAGCCAAGACAGTTGCCCAGAGCGTAGAAAGCCAGGTTGTTCTGAACATGAACTCAGTACTTTCAACAATCAATGTAAATTTGAAAGGCGCTCAGGCAGGTCAGGGCACAACAGTTTACACAATCAATTCAGTAACAATCCGCGGAGCATACGCAGACGGTGAGTATGATTTCAACAGCAGCCGCATGCAGATTGCAGAGAATGCAGAGACACAGGATTTCATCCTTCCGGTTTCCACAGAGTGGACAAACAGAGAGGTTAGCGCAGACGATACATTCGCAGCCGCTTCTGAATATGCATTCCACATGATTCCTCAGTCAGCAACTGAAATTGTAGTAGACTACACAGTAGAGTATAACGGATATGTAATCTTCCGTGGCACACAGGTTGAGCAGTTGAACGGTTTCTGGTCACAGAACAAGACTTACAACTACGACATCGAACTGAACCACGGTGGTGAGCGTATCGATTACAATCCTTTCGTAGCTGAATAA
>JAKSIO010000005.1 GCA_024398785.1 Bacteroidaceae bacterium
AGAACATTGCTCGCTCGAAAGTACTGAAGCCCCTGCCACAACCAGCAAGCGACATATATCTCTCTGGATTCCGTCAACCGATGGAGCAGCGAGTGCAGAGTCAAGCTCGCTTGAACTATGCCGAGTCGCGACAGAGGAAGAGCGAAGCTCAACGTATGCGCAGCGAGGTGTTCGACAATCTTCGTTGGCTGAGCATTGACCTCAACATCCCTTCTGAGGGCATTCACACAGTGAAGGTAGTGATGATTGATCCAGAGATTGTGGTAGAGAAACTCATCATCAATCCAGACAATGAACATCCAACGTATCACGGTAAAGAATGATAACAAAGAAAAGAAAATAATATGAAGAAAATATTTATAACGCTATTCCTATTACTCTCCATAAACATCGTTTTTGCACAAGGATACAAGAACCCTGTGCTTCCAGGCTTTCACGCCGACCCATCGGTATGTCGTGCTGGTGATGATTTCTATCTGGTCAATTCCACTTTCCAGTACTTCCCCGGAGTGCCGGTTTTTCACAGTAAAGACCTGATACATTGGGAGCAAGTGGGCAATTGCTTGACACGTCCGTCACAACTAGATCTGTCGGGGTTGTACAGTCAACAGAACCCCGAACTGGGATGGACCAATGCAGGTGTATATGCCACAACCATCCGCTACAACGAGCGCAACAAACGTTTCTATATGGTCATTACGGTTTTCCCCTCCAGACGTCATTTTTATGTTTGGACGGACAATCCTGCTGGAGAATGGTCAGAACCTGTAGTGATTGATTTTGCCATAGGCTCGTGCGACCCTACGCTTTATTTTGAGGGCGACAAAACATATTTTCTTTGGAAGGAAGGTGACATCAAGATTTGTGAGATTGACTTGGAAACAGGAAAGAAGCTTGGTGAGATTCATCATCTTGGCACAGGGCTTGGCGGCCGTTATCCAGAAGGTCCACATATCTACAAGAAGGACGGTTACTATTACATGATGCTTGCAGAAGGTGGTACGGAGCATGGGCATCAGGTCAACATACTCCGCAGCCGCAATCTCTTCGGACCTTACGAGCCGAACCGTGCCAATCCCATCTTGTCGCACTTCAACATGGAGATGCAGGGTAGTGAGATACAAGGTCTTGGACATGCCGACTTGGTTCAGGCTCCAGACTTATCGTGGTGGATGATTTGTCTTGGATATCGCACAAGCGGTTATCTGCTGCATGTGATGGGACGCGAGACAATGCTTGCTCCTGTCCGTTGGGATGAGAATGCCTGGCCAGTGGTGAATGGCAATGGCACTTTGTCTGTAAATATGAAATGCAATACCTTGCCACAAGTGCCTATGGCAGTTGATCCGGAACGTGAAGAATTCAACTATGTAAAGCGCAATGTACCGGCAGACAGCTACAGCTCAATAGGCTTGCCATGGGGATGGATGAGCATTGGCAATCCTGACTATTCATGCTACTCGCTTACCAAGCGCAAGGGATGGCTCCGCCTGCACCCTGCAACAACTGCAATCGATGCTGCCACTTCTCCAACTTTAGTAGTAAGAAGACAGACTGAAAAGTCATTTACAGCCACTGCACTGCTTGATGCTTCCCATCTGGCAGATGGTTCTCAGGCTGGCATCACGGCTTACGCTGCTCCGCTCAATCACTATGATGTTGTGGTTGAGAATCGTGGCGGTAAACTTGTTGTTCGGCCGAATATCCGTCTTGGCGAACTTGCCCATTCTGCAAAAGAAATAACCTTGAAGGGTAAGAATGCATATCTTCGCATCAGTTCCGATGGAGCCTATTATTACATGCAGGTTTCAGAGGATGGCAAATCATTTGAAACACTCTGCAAAATGGATTTCCGCTATCTTTCCACCGAGGTCATTGGCGGTTTCACGGGTGTGATGCTGGGAGTCTTTGCGCAAGGAACTGACAAGAAGGGCTATGCCGATTTCGATTGGTTTGAATACAAATGACTGTAATTGAACCTTATCGGCCAGTTTGTCTGCCAAAGAAGGCTTGATAGACCATTTATCGGCCATTTCCGCCGCAACCGTCTTAAAACGGCAAATCCGTGCAACTCACCCGAGCTGCACGGATTTGGTTTCCGATAATTATTGTCGATTATCTAAGTTTATTTGACCTCCTCAAAGTCGGCATCCTGGATGTTGTCATCCTGCTTGCCGTTGTTGGCGGAACCGGCATTGCCGTTCTGGCTGCCGCCGTTGAAGCCTGCGCCTGCACCGGCACCCTGTCCGGCCTGAGCACCGCCCTGTGCACCGCTCTGTGCGTACATTTCGGCGCTTGCTGCCTGGAATGCGCTGTTGAGTTCTGCCATAGCGGCATCGATAGCTGCCAAATCCTGAGCCTTGTGGGCATCTTTAAGTTTGCCAAGTGCAGCCTCGATAGGAGCTTTCTTGTCTGCAGGAAGCTTGTCTCCAAGTTCAGAGAGCTGCTGCTCAGTCTGGAAGATCATGCTGTCTGCCTGGTTCAGCTTGTCAATCTTTTCACGCTCTTTCTTGTCTGCCTCTGCGTTGGCCTCGGCCTCTGCTTTCATGCGGTCAATCTCTTCCTTGCTCAAACCGCTTGATGCCTCAATGCGGATAGCCTGCTCTTTGCCTGTTGCCTTGTCTTTTGCAGATACTTTAAGAATACCGTTGGCATCGATGTCGAATGTAACCTCAATCTGAGGAACACCGCGGCGTGCAGGAGCAATACCTGTAAGGTTGAACTGGCCTATAGACTTGTTCTGGTTTGCCATAGGACGCTCGCCCTGAAGAACGTGGATTGTAACCTCTGTCTGGTTGTCTGCTGCAGTGGAGAAAGTCTCGCTCTTCTTGCATGGGATTGTTGTGTTGGCATCGATCAGCTTGGTCATTACGCCGCCAAGAGTTTCAATACCCATTGAAAGCGGTGTTACGTCAAGAAGAACAATGTTGCCTACACCTTCTTCCTTGTTCAGGATAGCACCCTGGATAGATGCACCTACTGCTACAACCTCGTCAGGATTTACTCCCTTTGAAGGAGCTTTGCCAAAGAAGTCTTCAACCAGTTTCTGAACTGCAGGAATACGGCTTGAACCACCTACAAGGATAACCTCGTCAATATCGCTGTTGCTCAGACCTGCATCGCTCATGGCCTTGCGGCATGGCTCAAGACAAGCCTGGATAAGGTTGTGTGCAAGAGATTCGAACTTGGCGCGTGTGAGAGTTTTTACAAGGTGGCGCGGAATACCTGCAACCGGCATGATGTACGGCAGGTTGATTTCTGTCGATGTGGAGCTTGACAACTCAATCTTGGCTTTCTCTGCGGCCTCTTTCAGACGCTGCAGTGCCATAGGATCTGTTGTAAGGTCTGCACCTTCGTCCTTCTTGAATTCGTCAACCAGCCAGTTGATGATTACCTGGTCAAAGTCGTCACCGCCAAGGTGTGTATCGCCGTTTGTTGAAAGAACTTCAAATACGCCGCTGCCGAATTCAAGGATAGAGATATCGAATGTACCGCCACCAAGGTCGAACACTGCTATCTTCATATCTTTGTTTGCCTTGTCAATACCGTATGCAAGTGCTGCGGCTGTAGGCTCGTTGACAATACGCTTTACATCAAGACCTGCAATCTGGCCGGCCTCTTTTGTAGCCTGGCGCTGTGAATCGCTGAAGTATGCCGGAACAGTGATAACGGCTTCGGTAACTTCCTGGCCAAGATAATCTTCTGCTGTCTTCTTCATTTTCTGAAGAATCATTGCGCTTATTTCCTGGGCTGTGTAGAGACGGCCGTCGATGTCAACGCGCGGCATGTTGTTGTCGCCTTTGGCAACTTTGTAAGGAACGCGGCTGATCTCCTTCTGAACCTGATCCCAGTTCTCACCCATGAATCTCTTGATGGAGAAAATGGTGCGTTGCGGGTTGGTGATAGCCTGACGCTTTGCAGGGTCGCCCACTTTACGCTCGCCGCCGTCAACGAAAGCTACAATAGACGGAGTTGTGCGCTTGCCCTCTGAGTTGGCAATAACAACAGGTTCGTTACCCTCGAATACAGATACACAACTGTTTGTTGTACCTAAGTCAATTCCAATAATTTTTCCCATAATGATTTATTTGTTTTATTTGTTGTCAGTTTTATCGCCGTACCTGTTCCACACATTCGGAACCGCCGGCACAACCTATAGTGCAAAGGGTGTGCCAAAAACAGTACGTGACAAAATGACTGACTATTTGTCAGTATCCGGGAATATATTATGGACATTTTGTTCAAAAATATATGGTGAAAACTTTTGCAGATGACAGTCTAATCATTAACTTTGGCACTTGCCAAGTCTAGTAAAAAACACAATTGGCGCTAATTAAATTAAAACAATAAACAATGACAAAAAAAGAAAACCTTGAGGAAAATTCAGTTGCCGTTTCTGAAAAATTAAAAGCTTTGCAGGCAGCAACTGAAAAGATTGAGAAAAGTTTTGGCAAAGGTTCTATCATGAAACTGGGCAGTGGTGAAGTTGAGTCTATCGATGTTATTCCGACAGGCTCCATCGGGCTTGATGCCGCTCTTGGCGTAGGCGGCTATCCGCGCGGACGTATAATTGAAATCTATGGACCTGAATCAAGCGGAAAGACAACATTGGCAATCCATGCCATTGCACAGGCTCAGAAAATGGGCGGTATTGCCGCTTTCATTGATGCTGAGCATGCATTTGACCGTTTCTATGCAGAAAAGCTTGGCGTTGATATTGACAATCTGTGGATTTCACAGCCGGACAACGGCGAGCAGGCTCTTGAAATTGCGGAGCAGCTTATCCGTTCATCGGCTATTGATATCATTATTGTGGACTCTGTGGCAGCTCTTACTCCAAAGGCTGAGATTGAGGGCGACATGGGAGACAACAAAGTGGGTCTTCAGGCACGTCTTATGTCTCAGGCATTGCGCAAGTTGACATCGGCTATAAGCAAAACAAATACAACATGCATATTTATCAACCAGTTGCGTGAAAAGATTGGTGTGATGTTCGGCAATCCTGAAACAACTACTGGTGGTAACGCGCTTAAGTTCTATGCATCTGTACGTATGGATATCCGTCGTGTAACACAGCTCAAGGATGGCGAGGAGGCCATAGGAAACTCCGTACGCGTTAAGATTGTAAAGAACAAGGTTGCACCTCCTTTCCGCAAGGCTGAATTTGATATAATGTTCGGCACCGGTATTTCACGCAGCGGTGAAATTGTTGATCTTGGCGTTGAAACAGGTGTTATCAGGAAAAGCGGTTCTTGGTTCAGTTACGGCGATACCAAGCTGGCACAGGGACGCGATGCCACCAAACAGCTTATGGAAGACAATCTTGAGCTTGCCCAGGAAATTGAGGACAAGATAATGGAGGCTCTCCATTCATGATATTCTCCATTCCTTATAAAAAATGGAAATTTTTCTTTTGATAATAAGTGTGGTTCTGGTACTGATAGGACTTGTTGGTTCTATAGTACCCGGACTGCCCGGACCTCCGCTCAGTTTTGCGGGATTGTTATGTGCTGCTTTTTCGGAGCGTATTGATTTTTCAACCACCACACTCATTATAATGGGTGTACTTATGGTGCTGATAACTGTTCTTGATTATGTTGTTCCGGCCGCAGGTGCAAAAATGATGGGTGGAACAAAACAGGGTGTACGGGGAAGCAACATAGGCCTTGTAGTAGGTCTGATTCTTTCTTTTGTATTTCCGCCAATTGGCTTGCCGTTATTGCTGATTGGACCTTTTATAGGTGCATACATAGGTGAAAAATCAAACGGCAGTGAACCTGCCAAAGCACTCAAAGCCGCTTTTGGTACATTCTTAGGCTTTCTTGCCGGTACCGCGGTCAAAGTGATATACGCAATAATCCTTATGATGATGGTTATTGTGGAACTTGTAAAATCATTTCTCTGATAACTCTTTTAATATCAATCTGATATGAAAATCAAGAAAGTTTTGTGGTCTCTCATCATAGCCGTAGTTGTAGTTGTTGCGGCTGTAATCGCATTGAAAAGCTGTTCCAAGGAAAATGTATTGCCGCGTGACAGACGTACACAGTCTTCAGCACTGGTTAAGTACGATGCCAAGGCCGGCCGCATACTCAAACGCATGACTCTTGAAGAGAAAGTGGAGATGCTGCATGCAAAATACTATTTTGTAAGTGCCGGTGTACCGCGTTTGAAAATTGCTGACATGAACTATGCCGACGGTCCTTTCGGAATTCGTGAAGAGATGGAACCGTTGTCGTGGAATCCGCTGCACTGGACCACAGACTCGGCTACTTTCTTTCCTACAGGTTCCGCACTGGCTGCTACCTGGGATCCTGAAATGGCTTACATCTACGGTACAGGAATGGCACGCGAAGCCAAACTGCGCGGCAAAGATATGATATTGGGCCCGGCTATGAACATTCAGCGTATTCCTACAGGTGGGCGTACATACGAATACCTCAGCGAAGATCCATATTTGAATTCAAAACTTGCTGTTGGTTATACAAAAGGTGTGCAGGACAATGGTGTAGCCGTCTGTCTGAAGCATTTTGCATTGAACAATCAGGAGACAAACCGCGGTACGGTCAATGTGATTGCATCGCCGCGTGCCATGCGTGAGATTTATCTTCCTGCATTTGAGGCTGCTGTTACCCAAGGAGATGCTTGGGGTATTATGGCCGCATATAACAAAATCAACGGTGCATGGTGTGCTGAAAATGACTGGCTTATGAATCAGGTGCTGCGCCGTGACTGGGGATTCAAAGGTATGGTCATCTCTGATTGGGGCGGTACCCATAGTACAGGCTCGGTTTACAAAGGACTTAATGTTGAGATGCCTACAAAAGATTTCCTTGGGCAGGCATTGCTGGATTCAGTCCGTACCGGAAAGATTGATACGTCATGGGTCGATGCCAGAGTCCGTGAGATTCTGCGTGTGCGTCTTGCCGTTGAACCTGTTCCTGCCGAAGAGGCCAACAAAGAGGTTACAGCACAACCTGAACAGGCCCGTATAGCATACCGTGTTGCCCAGAAGTCAATAGTACTGCTTAAAAACAATGAGAATATTCTGCCTCTTGACTTGAACAATATAAAGACAATTGCTGTAATAGGTGATAATGCAGACAAGAAAATGGGGCAGGGCGGTGTAGGTGCAGGTGTAAAGGCCCGCAACGAAATTACACCGCTGCAAGGATTGAAGGACGCTGTAGGTAACCGTGCACAGATACTTTACGCTCAGGGCTGGAGCAGCCAGCAGCAGCGTGGCGGGTTTGGTTTCGGATTCTGGGGCAGAAACAACGCTCCGGCCGGTCCGTCAGCAAAGGAACTTGAAGACGGTGCAGTTGAAGCAGCCCGTCAGGCCGATGTGGTTATTGTGATGGCAGGCAACAACCGTTCCGTTGAAACGGAGGGCAGTGACCGTAAGGACATAGCACTTCCATTCAATCAGGAACAGGTAATAGAAAGAATTGCGGAGGTGAATCCCAACGTGATAACTGTGCTTGTTGTAGGTGCTCCTGTTGATTTGCGTCAGGTGGATCCTGTGTCAAAGGCCATGCTTGTTTCGTGGTTCAACGGTTCAGAAGGCGGTAGCGCTCTTGCTGATGTTCTTTTGGGTTACATCTCTCCGAGCGGTCGTCTGCCGTTTACATTCCCGGTAAGACTTGAAGACTCACCTGCATATGCTCTTGGAAACTTCCCTAACGGAACTCCTGCTGCAGCTGACATCTTTGTAAATCTGGTTGACAAAAAGAGTGACCTGTCAGATGACCAGGCAAAGAACGTGTCTGTATATTCAGAAGATCTTCTTGTAGGATACCGCTGGTTCAATACAAAGGATATCAGACCTGCATATCCGTTCGGTTATGGTCTGACATATACCACATTTGAATATTCAGATATTACAACAAGTAAAGACAAATACGTTGACAAACAGGATATTGATGTCTCATTCAAACTGAAAAACACTGGTCACTTCAAGGCTGAAGAAGTTGTGCAGCTCTATGTGAACCGTCCGCAGTCCAAGGTTGAATGGCCTGAAAGAGAACTGAAGGCATTTGCACGTGTTGCGCTTGAACCTGGTCAGGATTCAACAATAACACTTTCTGTTCCGGTTGAAAGTCTCAAGTACTGGTCCGAAGACGACTACCGTTGGAAACTTGAGAACGGTGATGTAAAGATTATCATTGCAGACAATGCAAGCAGCTGCAAACTCTCCAAAACTGTAACTGTCAGAAAAGGACTCTTTTAATTGAGTAACCAGATACTGTCAAGAAAATCCAGACGCTTTAAGATCCATTCTTTGAGAGTCTGGATTTCTTGTTCATAGCTGCTTACGCGGTATGCCATAAAACTGGTCCACATACTGCCGCCCATGCCTCCGAACATTCCGCCCATGCCTCCGAACATTCCGCCCATACCGCCGTTCTGATTTTCAGATACCAGCAGATCGCTGTATGCGGCAAAATGACGCTTTGCAGGTTCCTGCATCTGTTCTGCGTAATTGTCTATATATTCAAACAGGCTCTCTTTGCTGAGTACTGTACAGCGCAGTTGTGTATAACGTTCCTTTAACTTGTCAACAAAGGCCGGATCAGACATCAGTTTCTGCCAGAAAGCAGGTATTATTCCCTGATCTTTACCATTGTATCCCAATGCGTCAATTTTGTTGCACAGTCCGAATGTGCAGTTGCCCATAGAGAAATTATAATCCCAAACCGGTCCTGCATGCAACTTGCCACCGGTGCCGTCGGCATCGGTCTTGGTTTTGTACAGGTAGGTGCTGCTTACGTACATATCGGCATTGTGCATAAACTCGGAGTGTATTATAAAATCAACAAAATCAGATACTTTTATGTATGCGGCATAGCCTTTTTTTGGATCGGCAAAATCGGGGCTTGCCATTACGCTCTCAAACTTATGAATGTAATTTTCAATGTAATTCTGCTGGGCGTTTGTGATTTTGTCCTTACTTGGGTACTTGATGGTCCATACTACGCTATTGTTCATTCCTCCTGCTCCGAATGGCATCATGCCAAGCCCGGTACTGCCGTGAAGCGAGATTCCTTTCTGCTTTGAGGCGAATGTGTTGTCGTTGGCATCGTACTTGTCAACACGCAGAATGTAACCGCCGCTCAGTTCGCGGCCAACGGCATCCTGTGCTTTCAGGGTGGCAATGTCAAGACGTTCCTTTCCCTGTTTTATTGTTTCGGCTAAAATATATACTCCTGCATATTTGTTGTTCACAACAACTTCTACTGTCTGTGTCTTTGGCGCCCAATGTCCCATGGCACGCCAGAGCAGCATTGCCAGAGGATCGCGCAACAATGAAAGGTCAGTATAGGTGTTCAGTAAAACCCAGTCATGCTCAGCTCCCATTCCGAGAAATGAAGCGTCTTTCTTTTTGCCTTTGTCATCTCTGGTTACGATGGAGTATTTCTGCTGCGGCATCATAAGAGATGAGTTTCCGCGCAATTTTATTGTAATGTTACCTTTGTACAGACTCTTTTTGCCAACCGTAATGTTCATTGTGGCATCAACCTTGTTCTGTGTTATCTCATGTCCTTTGGTGTCAATGTAGATGATGGGAAGATTTGAAGAATCAATCTGCACGTTGTTCACACTGTTCTGCATTCCCATAGGCATCCCTCCGCCCATAGGCATCCCTGGCATTCCCATAGGCATCCCTCCGCCCATAGGTGGCATGTTTCCCATAGGAGGCATTCCGAACTGGGCCCATATAGTACCTGCAAAAACACTAAGAAGAACGAAAATTATAGTTTTTTTCATAATCTTGAGAATGTATTTTTTAGAATGCCTGCATAATGGCATATCTTTTCTTAATTATATATGGCCCAAGGTGTTATGTTAAATGGAAAGATTTTATTACATTTGCCAATCTATAGAATAGTCTATGTCGTCAAAGGTGTTGTTTATAACATACAAGCGTTCCAAAAATATCCTGGAGGGCGGGGGGCAGTGCAGCAGGAATAATTTTGACTGTCTGTCCAAACTTGTAGGTGCAGAAAATGTAACACCTTGTTATATTCATGACGAATACAAAAAGAAAAACATTTGGGATTATTTCTGTGGAGCTTTGTTCACGCTGTTCAATTACTATTACGGGCTTTCTCCGTTGCGTGTGCGCAGGATTGTGAAGGAAGCATCGCATTTTGATATTGTTTTTATTGATCGCAGCATTTTCGGAATTATTGCAAAAAAACTGAGACAGAACGGCTACAGTGGGAAAATAATTACATATTTCCATAACGTGGAAACTGTCTATTTTGGGGCGAAACTTTCCAAAAAGATTCCATTCCGGGGTTTGTTTTTGCATTGTATCGATGTCAACGACAGATATTCGTGCACATATTCCCAGGTGGTAATTGCTCTTAACAGCCGTGACGGAAAGCTGTTGAGTTCTTTATACAACAGAAATCCCGATTACCTGATACCCATTGCATTGCCCGACAGATGCACTATGGATATTCCATCAGAAGAAAAGACTGCAAAACGTCCGTTGTGCCTGTTTCTTGGAACTTATTTCAAACCAAATAATCAGGGTATTCTCTGGTTTGTGAATCAGGTTCTGCCACATGTCAATATACAAATGCGTATTATTGGAAAGGGTATGGCCAGACTCAAAGCGGAAAATGAGTGTCTCAAAGATATTGAAGTGTTGAGCGATGTCCCCGATTTGGATCCATATCTTAAACAGGCCGATATTATGATACTGCCGGTTTTTGATGGTAGCGGAATGAAAGTCAAGACGTGCGAATCTCTGATGTTCGGAAAAAATATTATTGCCACATCGGAAGCGTTTGAAGGATATACTGCCGATTATGACAGAATAGGTGCCAGATGTGACACCCCACCGCAGTTTATTGAGGCAATAAATGCTTTTTGCAGGGAACCCAGGCCAAAATACAATCAATATTCCAGATTTTTGTATTTGTCCTGTTATTCCAACGAATCCGTAATGGATACTTTCAAGACAGTGTTGCAGGATATTAACTAGTATAGTGAAAAAAATTATGAAAATAACCATAATAGGAACAGCATATCCTTACCGGGGCGGACTGAGTGCATATAATGAACGTCTGGCCAGGGAATTCATTGCCCAAGGTGATGATGTGACTATTGAAACATTTACTTTGCAGTATCCGGATTTTCTGTTTCCCGGAAAAACCCAGTATTCCGATGCACCAGCTCCTGAGTCATTGCACATTGTACGCAGTGTGAATTCGGTAAATCCTTTCAACTGGATATCTGTGGGAAGAAGAATAGCAAAACAGGCTCCTGATTTGTTGATTGTCAATTATTGGTTGCCGTTTATGTCTCCATGTTTCGGTACTATAGCCAGATATGTCAGACGCAACGGAAAAACCAGAGTGATGTCAATATTACACAATATAATCCCTCATGAAAAGAGATTTTTTGACAAGGCGTTGTCCCGCTATTTTGTCAAAACGGTTGATGGGTTTGTTGCCATGTCACAGTCTGTTCTGACTGATTTGAATCAGTTTGACACAAAAAAGAAAAGGGCTTTCTGTCCGCATCCTCTGTATGACCATTTCGGACAGAAAATAGACCGTAACCAGGCTATTGCGGCTCTGAATCTTGATCCTTCTTTTTCTTATATCCTGTTCTTTGGATTCATAAGGGATTATAAAGGTCTTGATATCCTGCTTGAGGCAATGGCCAATGAGCAGTTGAGACAGAAAAATGTAAAGCTGATAATTGCCGGAGAATTTTATAATAATCCTGACCGCTATTTTGAGTTGGAAAAGAAATACGGTATAGCTGACAAATTGATATGGCGAAATGATTATATTCCTGATAATCAGGTTAGTTCATATTTTTCCGCAGCAGATATTATTGCTCAACCGTATAAATCGGCAACGCAGAGCGGAGTAACGCAGATTGCCTATCATTTTGAAAAGCCTATGCTGGTTACCAATGTTGGCGGTCTATCCGAGATTGTTCCGGACGGTAAGGTTGGTTATGTGGTTGAACCGAACGCAAAAGCGGTTGCCGATGCATTATGCAGTTTCTATGAAAACGACCAGAGTGCCGTCTTTGTGGAAAATATCAAGGAAGAAAAGAAAAAATATGCCTGGTCAAGAATGACCGATACTATCAAATCAATGGTTGATGTCCGTTGACAAGGCAAGCAAAGTCCGGATTTCACTTTCCCACAAACTCTCGTCAGGGGTTTCAAGAATGAACGGAATGTTCTCAAAGCGGTTGTCGCGTGCAATGCGCTCAAAGAATTCCATGCCTATAAAGCCCTTCCCGATATTGTCGTGACGGTCAACACGGCTTGCATGCGGTTTTTTGCTGTCATTCAGGTGAATGGCTTTCAAATAGCCAAAACCAACAACATTGTTGAATTCCTGCCAAACGCTTTCATACCCGTTTGCCAGGTCATAACCTGCGGTAAATGTATGACAGGTGTCAATGCATACGCCAACACGGCTCTTGTCCTGTACCTTATCTATGATTTCAGCAAGATGGTAGAAACTGAATCCCATATTGCTTCCCTGTCCTGCGGTGTTTTCAATGACGGCTGTCACTCCCTGTGTTGCATCCAGAGCCATGTTTATGCTTTCCGCTATTCTTTCAAGGCAAGCTTGCGGTGTGATGCCCTTCAGATGGCTGCCGGGGTGAAAATTCAGCATTGTGAGTCCAAGCTGGCTGCAACGGCTCATTTCGTCAATGAACGCTGTGCGTGACTTTTCAAGTCCATCTTTTTCGGGATGTCCAAGATTGATCAGATAACTGTCGTGAGGCAAAATCTGATTGGGGCTGTAGTTGTATTCCGCGCAATATTGTTTGAATAAATCAATCTCTTTTGAAGAAAGCGGTGCCGATGTCCACTGACGCTGGTTTTTTGTAAACAGTGCGAATGCTGTTGCACCAAGACTGTGTGCTGCAAGCGGTGCATTCTGAACACCGCCGCTTGCTGATACATGAGGACCTACAAATTTCATATCATTCCAAATCTACAACTGTTATTCCGGCTCCGCCAAGCTGTACGTGTTCGTCTGCTATATTCTTTACTGCCGGCACGGTTTTAAGGTATTCTCTGATAAGGGTGCGCAGAATACCGCTGCCGGTGCCATGCAGAATACGTACACGGCTGATTCCAAGCAACAGGGCATCGTCTATAAAATATGTCACGGTCTGTATTGCATCGTCGCCGCGTTGTCCGCGTACGTCCAGATCTGGCTTGAAACGCATTTTCGCCGCATATATCTTTTCACGCACGTTTCCGGCGCGGACAATGGTAACCCCGCTGCCGCTTTGGTCTTTAGGCATATCAGCGTGCTCAAGACTGTTTGTTTTCACTATACTTGTTATTGAATTGAAGTCCACGCTGGCATTGTTTCTTGTCAGTTTGACAATGGTGCCAACTGTCTGTTGCCCTTTTATACGTACAGTATCTCCAACATGGAACAGAGCACTGAACGTGTCATATATGCTTTTGTTTTCAGTATTCCCGTTTTGTACGGGCTGTGCGGACTTCTCTTTCCCTGTATTCTGTGCGCGGCGTTCGGCGCGGCGGTCCTGACTGCGCTTTATGCGCTCCATCTGGCGCGTTATCTTATCTTCAAGTTCCTTATTGTCACGTTCCTGGATATCCTGCTTGAATTCTGTCAGCTGCTGGCGTGCGTTGCGTGTTGCACTGCGTTCCGCCTGTTCCTCTTTTATTGTTCTGATAGTGCGCTCAATAACGGCATTGGATTCTTCAATAAGCTGCATGCTCTGCTCTTTTGCCTGTTTCAGTATCTCTTTCCGTTCCTTTTCTATTGACTGCAGTTCTCTTGAATGGCGGTCAATAAGTTCATCAAGATGTTTTTCCTGCTGGTGGACATTCTGACGCTTGCTTTCCCAATAGCGTTTGTCGCGCACAATATCCTGCAGGTATTTGTCCGCATTGATATAGTCCCTGCCAACAATTTGGGTGGCATCGGCTATAACACCTTCGGGAAGACCTATCTTGCGTGCTATCTCTACGGCGAAACTGCTGCCCGGATTGCCCATCTGCATAATGTACAGCGGCTGCATAAGCTGGCGGTCATACAGCATTGCACCGTTCACAATGCCCGGAGTTGAATCTGCATATTGTTTCAGATTCTGATAGTGTGTGGTTATGACACCGAATGTGTGAGCTGCAACAAAACGTGTCAATACGCTTTCTGCCAGAGCTCCGCCTATCCCAGGCTCGGTTCCGCTGCCGAATTCGTCTATCAGCAGAAGAGTCTTTCTGTTACATGCACGCAACATGTTTTTCATATTGAGCAGATGTCCGGAGTATGTACTCAAATCATCGGCTATGCTCTGTTCGTCGCCTATGTCTATCATAATGTTGTCAAACAGTCCTGTGTGGCTGTTTGAGCGCATAGGTACCGGCACACCGCATTGCAACATGTATTGCAGCAGTCCTACAGTTTTGAGACACACCGATTTGCCGCCTGCATTCGGACCTGAAATGAGCAGTATGCTTTTATCTGCTGTCAAAGCAATGTCAAGAGGAATGACTTTTCTGTCATGCTTTGCCAGATTCTGCTTGAGCAGCGGGTGTACGGCCTCGATCCAATCTATCACGCACTTCTTTTCAACAACAGGTTTTGTTGCGTTTGTAAGATTTGCAAATCTTGCTTTGGCGCGTATGAAATCTATTTTGGCCAGATATGTGTATGAATCTTTGATGGCTGGCAGATCGGGACGTATGCTGTTTGTGAATTCTGTCAGAATCCTGATTATCTCACGGCGTTCAGCCGCCTCCAGCTGCCTTGTGCGGTTGTTGGCTTCAATAACCTCTGCCGGTTCGATGAATACTGTACGTCCGCTTGCCGATTCGTCAAGCACTATTCCCTTGATCTTCCTTTTAAGACCCGGAGCAACCGGCAACACAAGACGCCCGTCGCGCATAGTGGGTTGTGCGTCTTTTTCAACCAGTCCTTCGGCCTGGGCGTTGCGCAGTATGCCGTTCAGAATGTTGGAAATGCTGAAACGGGTGTTGGCAAGATCCATGCGTATCTGGTACAGTTCGCTGCTTGCATTATCTTTTATGTGACCGAATTTTGTCAGTATTTTTGAAATTGCACCGGTAATGTTGGGAAAGACCTCAGTGTTCTGTGACAGTTTATATAGATTGGGGTATTGTTCCTGCGCTCTTTCACTGGTCAGAAACTTAGTTATTTGAGCAATGGCATCGAGAGATTTCCATAAATTGAACAGCTCGGTTTCGTCCAGGTACAGCCCTGCAACCCTGATACGCTCCAGCTCTGCGCGCATGTCAAAAAACTCCTGATCGGGAAATTTGTCTTCCGACTGCAGAATTGCGGCAAATTCCATGGTCTGGTCCAGCGCGGAGCAGACATTATCCCAATTGTTGGAAAACTCCATGCCGTCCACGCATTCCTGTCCAAGAGTGCAGCTGCATAATTCACATATCTGTCTGCGTATTTCTGTGAATTCTATTTTATTTTCAAAATTGACGGGATAAATCATACCATGCAAAATTATACTTTTTGGCGCATTTGCACAAATCAATGAAAAAATTAGATTTTTTTTAGTATTATTTGAAAAACCCTTTTAACTTTGCCGTATTGACAGTCTATTAAATACAGAATGTCGGTAATGGCATTGTAAGATTGCATTATTTACTTAATTTTATTTGATATGAAAAAATTGTTTTTTGCTGTTGCAGCTATGCTTGTAGCTACAACTTCTTTCGCCCAGTTTGGCGGCGGAATGGGAATGGGTGAATTCAAACCTGAAGACATGGCAAAACGCCAGGCAGACAACCTTAAAGAGCAACTCTCTCTGACACAGGCTCAGACAGACTCTATATATAAGGTGTACTTTGCTCAGAGCCAGGAAATGGCAAAAATGTTTGAGAATATGCAGAACGGCGGCGGTGAATTCCAGATGCCTTCTCAGGAAGAAATGGAAGCTCGTCAGAAAGCTCGTCAGGCTCAGGAAGATAAAATCAAGTCTTTCCTGACAGATGATCAGAAAAAACAGTATGACAAGATTCAGGAAGAGCGTCGCCAGCAGATGGGTGGCTTTGGCGGTGGCGCCCCAATGGGCGGTTTTGGCGGTGGTGCCCCGATGGGTGGTCCACAGGGTGGTCCTCAGATGGGACAGCGTCCTGCACCTGCACCGGCTCCTGCACCTGCACCAGCTCCTGCACAGGATAAGAGCAAGAAGAACAAACGCAAATAATTGTTTTGCACTTGTTGCAGATTTATTGCGGGATGATATCCAAATACCATCCCGCATTTTTTTTTGAATCTTGGTGAAAATATATTCTGATTGGAATTTTTTTTCTGGGATTTGATAAAAAAATGAAAAAAAATGTTCCAATGAGAAAATAAATACATATATTTGCACAAAATATAGAGTTTCGGAAACGACTTTTTATTCGTTACGCAACGCGTATTTTTATTGGTGAGATTAACTTATTAACATTTATTTTTTATTAAACATGAAAAGAAAATTATTGATTTTCAGTGCGGTGGCAGCATGCTGCGCTGCAATGTTTGTTTCTTGTTCAGAGGACTACGGTACTGATATCGATGCCCTTGAGAAGAAAGTCTCAGACTTACAGCTCACTGTTGATGACATTCAGGGTCAGATTACTCAGGGAGTTGTAATCACTAATGTTGAAGCACTTGACAACGGCTTCAAAATCTCTCTTAGCAATGGCAAGTCTTACAGCATTGTAAACGGTCAGGACGGTGTAAACGGTCAGGACGGTGTAAACGGTAAGGACGGTGTAAACGGTAAGGACGGTAAAGACGGCCTCGATGGTCAGGACGGTAAAGACGGTCTTGATGGTAAGGACGGTAAAGATGGTCAGGACGGTAAAGACGGTCTTGATGGTAAGGACGGTAAAGATGGTCAGGACGGTAAAGACGGTCTTGATGGTCAGGACGGTAAAGATGGTCAGGACGGTAAAGACGGTCTTGATGGTCAGGACGGTAAAGATGGTCAGGACGGTAAAGATGGTCAGGACGGTAAAGACGGTCAGGACGGTAAAGACGGTAAAGACGGTAAAGACATTGAGTACATTGAGTGTCTTGACAGCTGCATCCATGCAGAATGGGACAAGAATGCCAATGTTGTCAAGATTTTCGGTTTGAAAGACGGTAAAGGCAATCCTGTAGGTATCGTTAACGAAGAAGGTTACGGTGTTCTTACACTTGGTGCCAACGAGCAGCTCTCTTCTATCGCATTCGTTCCGGATGTAATAGATATGAACGGCAACCCGGTCATCAACTTCTATACAATTGAGTACAATGATCCGGGCCAGCGCGGTTATTTCCGCAGAATGGGCGATGCAAACGCAAATATCGTATCTGCTTTTGCTGCTTATGCACAGTATCGTTTCAATCCTTCAAACTTTGATTACAATGCTTACAACTGGAGCGTTGTTAACCGTACTGTAAAGGTTCAGAACACAAGAAGCGCAATGGGTGACAAGATTGACAACCCGTTGTTCTATATGAAAGACTTCTCTGATCCTAAATACGCTGGTTCAAGACTGTTCCAGTTCGGTTGCGCTCTTGATGAGTCTGAGTTTGCTGCTTGGACCGGTGACCTGAAGGATATGGTTGCTCTTAGAGCTACATCAAAGGATTCAGTTGACGGTGAACCTGCTTATGAAATTGTTTCTGACTACGCTCATATCAACCGTGTTCGCGTTAACGACTTTGAAATCCGTTACCTTGAGACATTCTTTGGCAAACGCTTTGTAAATCATTACGCTGACCAGAGATTCTCTTCAGATTCTCTTAGCGGACATCATTTGTTTGAATGTCCTTTCTTCCATGTTAATTTCTATGAGGGTCAGACAAGCATTGATCTTGATTCCGTACTTGTTGCTTATTCACCTACACTTGGTGAAATGTGGCACGAGGGTCAGATTGACAGCCTTAAGAAATACGCAGACATGTATGGTGACATTGAGTACAAATACGAACTTTCAGATTATAAAGTGTCTGGTGATGGTATAGAATTTGTTTACTATGACAAGAATGTAGTTAAACTTGAAGGCAGCAAGCTTTCTACAATAGGTGACTCTGTAGAGGCTGTTCCTGTTGTTAAGGTTAATGCTTACATTAACGGTAAGAAGATTTGCGACTCTGTATATGTAAATGTTGCATTCAGCAGATATCATGCTAAACCATCAGTATTCAATGTAACAATGCCTGCTATTGAATACAATGAATTGTCTAAGGAGAATAAAACTTATGTTGCATTGTCATGGGCTAACTTGAAAGACTCTTTGCTTAAGGCTGGTGTAAGTGTTGCTGATTCTGCTGCATTCGATGTATTGTATGACGTTGATATTAACAAAACTACATACGATGTTAATGCTAATAACATTAATGGCGCAACTGAAGAAGTAGCATTCTTTGTAAATATTCCTCAGGATAAGCAGTTGTTCTCCTATCCATCTATGCCTGTTACAAGCCAGGGCTTGATGATCAAGTTCAATGATGGTGTTAAGTTTGGTAAGGATTCTATTAAGATTGTATTTGCATCTTCAGATGCTGATACAGTTCAGTTCAATGTATTCTACAATATTACCCATTCTAAGACAATTGCAAACGCTAATTACATTCTTCCTGAATTCCAGGTTAATAATAAGGCTGAGGTAGCTATCAAGGGTAAACTGGATAATGGTACATTCAAAATGCTTGCAAACAATTATGAGTATATTGATACTGCAAAATTGAATATTGACCATAAGATTCAGACCAGAATTAAAACAGGTGGTGATACCATTGCTTGGTATACTAAGAATAATTCTAAGTATATACTTGCTGATGAAGCAACTGTTCTGGGTTATAAGCGTCAAAGCATCACCTTCAATAATTATCCATTTGTTTATGAGGATGAATTTGATGCTGTAGATGGTGTTGCGCCTAATGGTGTTAAATTTGGTAATGTTTCTTCTGTACCTGTTGTAATGATAGGTAAGAATATCAATGGTGATTCTTGCGAATTTACTTACAATTTGGATTTTGTCAACCCGTTTGTTCTGAAAGGAAATAATGTTGTTGCACAAATGACTTTGAAAGACGTTATCAACGGAGAATCTGCTTTAGTAACGGAAATTGCAGATTACGATTTGTATGATATTGATAACAAACAGGTAGCTGATGGTACAAGTATTAAACTCGCATCAAAATACGGCTCTGACTTGCAAGTTACATATACATTGTCTGCTATTCAAGGTTATGATCTGCCTATTGGTTTGTATCTTAACAAGAAAATTGATTCAGGTCAACTGGCTGACGCTGAAGGTTCAATTGCTTGGATTTCTTCTTCAGCTACACTGCAGAATGATATTGTTACTTATGTTAAGGTAGATATTAAAGTCAAGAATGCTGCTGCAACTAATAGCGGTGGTACTTTTGCTCAGTTTACAAAATATCTTAAGGTTGTTATTAAAGCTCAGAAATGATAAATCTTTAAATCCTGATATTAAGAGGGTGGCTCATAAGAGTCGCCCTCTTTTTTTTGTTGTATTTTGTATGAACATTATTTGAAAGCAATTCTTATCTTTGTACTGCAATGTCTGATTTGTTGAAATTAAGTGGTGTTGTTACATCTGTAAAAACAGATAGCGTTACTGTTGCTGTTGAACAGAACTCCGGCTGTATTGGCTGCAGTCTCAAAAATGCTTGCCATATTCAGCAACCGGATTTGAATAATGTTGTTGTTTATACAGACATTGCCGGTTTGTATTCCGTAGGTGACAAGGTCTTGCTTAAAGAAAGTCGAACAATGGGTGTAAATGCTGTTCTTATTGCATTTGGTATACCGCTTTTTATTGTTATATTTGCACTGGTGTTTATGGTTGTAATGGGTTGTATGGAATTGCTGTCTATAGCTGTTTCTGTATTGTTGCTTGCAGCCTATTACCTGTTGTTGTATTTTTATAAAGGATTTGTTGCTTTTACTGTGAAATTTGAAATTGAATGATATGCCGCAGGTAATTGTTCTTTCTCTGATATTATTGGGCTCTATTGGTCTTATTGTAGGATTGATCCTGTTTTTTGTTTCAAAAGCTTTTGCTGTTGAAACAGACCAGCGTATTGCACGCATAGAGTCTCTGTTGCCTAATGCAAATTGTGGCGGGTGTGGCCTTCCTGGTTGCAGCGCCTATGCTGCAAAAGCTGTTGAACAGGGAAGTCTTGACGGTCTTGTATGCAATGCTTGTACTGCAGAAAACCGTCAGTTGATTGCCTCTATTCTTGGTTCTGATGCTGAAATTCTTGATGAACAGGTTGCAGTTTTACGTTGCAACGGTACTTGCAGTAATCGTGTTGCATCTCAAGCAGAATATGATGGAACCAAGACCTGTGCCATAGCAAATATGTCCGGTGCCGGACAATGGTTATGCAGTTACGGTTGTCTGGGTTATGGTGATTGCACCAATGTATGCAGTTTTGGTGCCATTACAGTTGATGCAGAAAGCGGAGTAGCCTCTGTTAACCCCGATGTATGTACAGGTTGTGGCGCTTGTGTCAAATCCTGTCCGCGTGGCCTGCTGATGCTTGCTCCAAAGACAAAACCGCAGAAACGTATTTGGGTGGCGTGTGCCAATCGCGATAAAGGACCTGTTGCAAGAAAGTCCTGTTCTGTTGCCTGCATTGGTTGCGGCAAATGTGCAAAGGATTGCTCTTTTAATGCAATTACAATAAGTGATAATCTGGCGTGGATTAATCCTAAAAAGTGTTTCCTGTGCGGAAAATGCGTAGAGAATTGTCCCACAAAAGCTATTAAGTTGTTTGAGTAGTATGTCAAGAACGTTCGCAATAGGCGGTGTAGATATTAAGGATTATAAGTTGTCCTGTAACAAGGCTATTGAGACCTTGCCAAGCCCTGCGTTAGCTTTTTTCCCTCTAAGTCAGCATATTGGTGCTCCGGCAGTTCCAGTTGTTGCAGTGGGGGATAGTGTCAAAGTAGGTACTTTGATTGCGCGTGGGGAATCTGTTATGAGTGCCAGCATTCACAGTTCCGTGTGTGGTGTAGTTAAGAAGATTGATGCAGTGCAGAGTGTTAACGGAACCAATGTTCCTGCAATTGTTATTGAGAGCAGTGGTGACGCGGAAGAGTGGGAATCTGAAATTGACCGTTCTGCTGATGTTATATCAGAATGCGCTCTTTCTGCTGAACAGATTGTTGACCGTATAAGAAATGCCGGTATTGTTGGACTTGGAGGTGCCTGTTTCCCTACTCATGTAAAACTTGTCCCGCCAAAGGATTGTAAGATAGATTCTCTGATAATCAATGGTGTTGAGTGCGAACCGTTCCTTACGGCAGATCACAGGCTTATGCTTGAGCATAGCGCCGAGATTGTTGTGGGAATAGAAATCCTGAAAAAGGCACTGGATGTGAATATTGCCTATTTGGGCATTGAATCCAATAAAAAGGATGCAATCGTTTTATATGACAGATTGTTTTCCGGTCGTAAAGATATAAAGGTAGTAAAACTTAAAAAGAAATATCCTCAAGGCGGTGAAAAACAGTTGATAGATGCTGTTCTGGGGCGTCGTGTTCCTAATCCGCCGGCTTTGCCTGCAAATGTTGGTGTTGTTGTTGAAAATGTTGCTACAGTATATGCTGTCTATCAGGCTGTACAGAAAAACCATCCTTTGATTGACCGTGTGGTGACCGTTTCAGGAACAGATGTCCAGAATCCATGCAATCTGTTGGTCAGACTTGGAACACCGGTTTCACAACTGATTGAAAAGGCTGGTGGAGTACCTCAGGATACCGCAAAAATTCTGCATGGCGGGCCTATGATGGGTAAGGTAATTCAAAGTACCGATATTGCTGTAACCAAAGGTACAGGCGGAATTGTAATGCTCACCGTTGAGCAGTCAAAACGCAAACCTGAAATGAATTGTGTGCGTTGCGCCAAGTGTGTTGAGGCTTGCCCTATGGGTCTTGAACCGTATCTGCTTGCGCGTTGTGCAAAAGAACAGAATTGGGATTATGCCGCTGAATGCGGAATAATGTCCTGTATAGAGTGCGGTTGCTGTCAGTCCACATGTCCGTCAATGCGTCCGTTGCTGGATTGGGTGCGTTATACCAAGAGTAAGGTGGGTGCAATTATCCGTGAACGTAATAATAAGAAATAATATGCCGCAAACAAAAATAATATCGCAAGCTCCGCATCTGCATAGAAATACTTCTGTTGTAAGGAGTATGACCTGTGTGCTGATTGCACTCATACCGGCATTTGCAGTAGCGGTATGTAATTTCGGAATTGGAGCATTGATTGTTACAGCAGTTTCTGTTGCTGCGTGCGTTCTTTTTGAATGGTTGGGTTGCAGATTTCTGCTGCATAAACCGTCTTCCATAAGCGATTTGTCAGCAGTTGTAACGGGTGTACTTTTAGCATTCAATCTTCCGTCCAACATGCCTGTTTATCAGATTATATTGGGAGCGGCTGTTGCAATAGGAATAGGAAAACTGACATTTGGAGGCATTGGCAACAATCCTTTCAATCCTGCTCTTGTGGGACGTGTCTTTATGTTGATTTCTTTCCCCGGACGTATGACCAGTTGGCCACTGGCCGGTCAGTTTACTGCTTATACCGATGCTGTAACCGGTGCAACTCCTTTGTATTACATAAAAGGTATGATTCAAGGTTATGGTGTAAATATGAATGATCTTCCACGCATAGATGATATGCTGTTGGGTTCAATGCCGGGCTGTATAGGAGAAGTTTCGGCAGTTGCACTGGTTTTGGGTCTTGTAATTCTGCTGGCAACACGTACAATCACATGGCATATTCCTGTATCTGTTATAGGAACTGTGGCTGTAATCTCTACAGCATTATATTTTATCAATCCGGATTTGTTTATCAATCCTGTTTATCATCTTTTAAGTGGAGGTCTGCTGCTTGGATCCATATTTATGGCTACGGATTATACAACCAGTCCTATGACGCATAAAGGTATGGTTATCTATGGTATAGGTATTGGATGTCTTACAATGGTGATACGTCTGTTCGGTTCATATCCTGAAGGAATGTCTTTTGCCATTCTGATTATGAATGCATTTGTTCCTCTGATAGACAAAGGTGTGCATTCAAAACGTTTTTCAAAGATTTAACTTTGCCTTGATTATGAAAAAACTTAAATCCGGTTTTTGGGAAATGGTGCTGAGTCTGACTCTCATTTCTGCATTAGTGGCAATCATGCTTGGATTTTCATATATCAAGACCAGTGTGCTTGTTTCAGACCTGGCTGAGAAGAACCGTAGGGATGGTATTCTTGAGGTTGTGGTTCCGAACAATATTAATTCATCTGATTATTTTATTGGCGAGTCTGAACTGATTGATGAGTCAACTTTGTATAATGTGTACGCTATTTCAGATTCATCTTTGGTTGGAACTGCTGTTGTAAGTTCCGATAACGGCTTTGGAGGAAATCTTACAATAATGTTCGGTTTTGACACAACAGGTGTAATTACCGGATACAAGGTTCTGGAACATTCAGAGACTCCCGGTCTTGGAGCGCAGGTAACCGATTGGTTCAAGAGAGGAACTGGGGTAAGTTCAAGTGGCGGTTATTCTTATGAACGCAAAAAGACTGTTATGAATTTCCTGTTTGGTAAATTTGCCGCCAGCGCTCATAATATCATTGGTCTTGACATGAGTGCGGGAAAAGCATCTCTTTCCAAGGACGGAGGAACGATTGATGCTATTACGGCCTCAACCATTACCAGCCGCGCATTCATGCGTGCTCTAAAGAAGAGTTACTCTGCCGTTAATCCCAATGCTGCGGTTGACGCTGCAACTGGTGCAACAGGAAGTGCTGCCGATGCCGAAACCGGTGCCACAACGGTTGCTTCTGATGATTCTGCCCAGCAGCCTACTCTTACATTTGAAAGAAAAAAACGTTTTCTGCGTAGATAATCATATTTTCTGAAGACATGAATAAGTATATCAAGATATTTACGGATGGCGTTATAAATAACAATCCTACATTTGTGCTTTTGCTTGGAATGTGTCCTACGCTGGCCACAACAACATCGGCATTGAATGGCCTTGGCATGGGACTTGCAACAATGTTTGTGCTGATTTTTTCCAATGTTTTTATTTCGCTTTTGAAGAATCTTATTCCTGACGGAGTGCGTATTCCGTGTTATATAGTGTTGATAGCAACGTTTGTAACTGTCTTACAGATGCTTATGCAGGCTTATGTGCCCGCTTTGTATGAGACATTGGGATTGTTTATTCCGCTGATTGTTGTGAACTGCATCATCCTTGGCCGCGCCGAGGCTTTTGCAGCAAAAAATAATCCTTTTGCGTCTTTTATGGACGGATTGGGAACCGGACTGGGATTTACTCTGGCACTGACGCTACTTGGATTTATACGTGAATTGTTGGGTAAGGGTTCTGTACTGGGACATGTTATACTGCCTGGGCAGACAAATATCCTGGTGTTTGTGCTTGCACCTGGTGCATTTATTACGTTAGGCTTGCTTATTGCCGTTGTTAATTCAGTCAGGAATAAATAATTATAAAAAAGTATGGCTTACCTCCTTATATTCATATCGGCAATTTTTGTAAACAATATTGTTTTGTCGCAATTTTTAGGAATCTGTCCGTTCCTTGGGGTTTCAAAGAAAATTTCCACTGCGTTGGGAATGGGCGTTGCAGTTGCCTTTGTTCTTGTTATTTCCGTAATCGCTACATATACTCTGCAGCACTATGTTCTTATTCCTCTTCATGTGGAATTTCTGCAGACTATTTGTTTTATTCTTGTGATAGCCGGTCTGGTACAGATGATTGAGATTGTGATAAAAAAGATTTCACCGGTACTTTACCAGGCTTTGGGCATTTTCTTGCCGCTTATCACTACAAACTGCTGTGTGCTTGGTGTTTCTTTATTGGTTGCAAACGGCACATATCAGGCACAGGGTGCTGAATTGAATCTGCTGACAGGTGTTGTCTATGCTTTCGCTACTGCAATAGGTTTTGCTTTGGCTCTTGTGATTTTTGCAGGTATACGTGAGCGTCTCCAGAGTGTGGATATTCCAAAGAATATGCGCGGTATGGCAATAGCGTTGATTACTGCCGGTCTGCTTGCTATGGCTTTTATGGGCTTCAACGGTGTCGATGCCGGCATCGCTGCTCTTATCAAGTGATTAGAACAATTCGCGCTCTTTATAGTACAGTCCTGGGAACTGTTCCTGAATATTTACGTTCTTTTTATTGAAAATGCCGTATATTGCGCTTCCTGATCCTGTCATGGATGCATATACTGCACCTGCATCGTACAGTCTCTGCTTGATGTCCGCCAGTATTGGGTATTGCTCAAAGGCGAATTCTTCAAAGTCGTTTACCAGTTTGTCTTTCCATTCGTACAACGGACGCTGAACTATCTGTAATGGAGAGTACTCAGACTTATGCGGTGTAATGTGGCTGTATGCCTGTGCTGTATTTATGCTTACTGCCGGTTTGATAATTACAATGGTGAATCCTGCCAGTGAGAAACTGACGGGCTGCAGTATGTTGCCTATGCCTGTAGCAAATGCAGGTTTGGATTCTATAAAGAATGCACAGTCGGCACCGAGCGCTGATGCGTAACGCTGGCGCGCAACGCTTGTAAGACGCAACCCGAAACGGCGGTTGAGCAGGTTGATCATGGCGGCGGCATCGGAAGACCCTCCACCCATACCAGCCCCGCTCGGAATCTGCTTGTGCAGGCGGATAGCAAGTGGCGGCAGCTCAAAATCCTGAGCCATAAGATTATAGGCCTTGACAACTATGTTGTCTTGTTCGTTGCAGTCAATAGCGTTTCCTGTTATGAACAGGTGTGTCTCTTTATGTACACTGATTGACAGACTGTCCTGAATATTGATGGGGTAGAACACTGTTTCCAGATTATGGTAACCGTCTGCTCTTTTTTCAGTAATATTCAGTCCCAAATTGATTTTTGCCACAGGATATTGTATCATAGCCAAATCTGTTTAAGTTTCAGAACTCCACGGGTCTTGGAGCAAAATTTTCGTTAATAGGGTCAATAGGTGCATTTGTTTCTATTGTAGCGGCCTGCTGGTCGGAATTGTCCTGATTCTTTTTGTTGATTTTTGACTTTACTGTACGTGAATAGTCAAGATTGTCAAAAGTGGCAAAATTCTGATGAAAAGCCAGGCGCACATCGCCGGTACTACCGTTACGGTGCTTTGCAATAATTATTTCGGCAACACCATGCATGTCGTTTCCGTGATTGTCTTCGTATATCTGGTAGTATTCAGGACGGTGAATCAAACATACTATATCGGCATCCTGCTCAATGGAACCGGATTCACGCAGGTCACTCAACTGAGGACGTTTGCCATCATAGCCTTCGCGGCCTTCAACGTTACGGTTTAACTGACTGAGTGCGATGATTGGAATCTCCAGCTCTTTTGCCAGTGCTTTCAGACTGCGCGATATAATGCTGATTTCTTCCTGACGGTTGCTGTTGCGCATACCGCTGCTCATAAGTTGCAGGTAGTCAATAATTATAAGCTCAACTTTGTGGTCGTTGCGCATCTTAAGAGCTTTTGCCCGCAGTGACCCTATGGTAAGGCCTTCGGTCTGGTCCAGAAAAATGGGGGCATCACGCAGCAGGTTGATTTTTGCATCAAGCATTTCCCATTCGTTGCGTGCCAGGTTTCCTTTGCGCAACTTTTCTCCGCTTATTTCACATACATTTGAGATGAGACGGTTTACCAGTTGCACGTTGGACATTTCAAGAGAGAACATGGCTACCGGTTTCTGGAAACGTACCGCTATATTTGCCAGCATGGATAGTGAGAATGCTGTTTTTCCCATAGCCGGACGTGCCGCAATGATAATCAAGTCGGATTTCTGCCAGCCGTTTGTGACTTCGTCCAACTTTGTGAATCCTGTTGCAAGTCCGCTCATCTGTCCATGATTGTTGGCAAGTTCGTTCAATCTTGCCATGGCGCGGTCCAGTACCGGATTTATATGCTCGTATTCTTTCTTTGAATTCTGCTCTGCAATTTTGTACAGACGGCTCTGTGTATCCTGGATGGTGTCATCAATTGCGCAGGTTTCGTCAAATGCTTTTGACTGTATGTCTCCTGCAAGTGTTATCAGGCGGCGTGCTTTTGATTTCTGCTGTATTATTGCAGCGTGTGATTCGATATGTGCAGCCGATGCCACCTGTCCTGCCAGTCTTGACAGGTAACCTATGCCTCCCGCTTCCTGCAGGTTGCCGTCAGAGAGTAACTGTTCCTTTACTGTCAGAATATCAACAGGTTGCTGCTTGGAGACAAGTTTGCTGATGGCTGAAAATATATACTGATTCTTTCTGTCATAGAAGGAATCTTCAGTAAGCGTGTCACTGACTTTGTGGAATGCTTCTTCGTCCACCATCATTGCTCCCAGCACAGCCTCTTCAAGGTCTGTGGCCTGCGGAGGCAGGTGGTTAAGCAAACCCATTTCTTCCTGATCCGCTGTACTCTTTGCTCTTCTTTTACTATAGGTTTCCATATTACGCTCCGTAAAGGTAGTGCTTATGTTTTTATTTTTATCATGATATGCAGTTTTATTTTTCAACACGTTTTCAACAAAAACAGCCAGTTGCCGGGCATAGCCGGCAGACTGACTGTCTTATTCCTGTCAAATGGATTCTATCAGAAATTGTCAACGTGTACCTCAAAATAGGATTGCGGATGGTTGCATGTAGGACATACCTGCGGAGCTTTTGTGCCTACAACAATGTGACCGCAGTTACGGCATTCCCAAATCTTGACTTCTGATTTTTCAAATACCTGTGCAGTTTCTATGTTTTTGAGCAGGGCGCGGTAGCGTTCCTCGTGACGTTTTTCAATGGCGGCTACAAGGCGGAAACGTACGGCAAGAGCCTTGAAACCCTCTTCTTCTGCTGTTTTAGCAAAATTTTCGTACATGTCTGTCCATTCATAGTTTTCACCTTCAGCGGCTGCAAGTAGATTCTGAGGAGTATCACCAAGTTCATTAAGCTCCTTGAACCAAAGTTTGGCATGTTCCTTTTCATTGTTGGCAGTTGCCTCGAATAATGCAGCAATCTGTTCATAACCCTCTTTTTTTGCAACTGACGCAAAGTAGGTGTATTTGTTACGAGCCTGACTTTCGCCTGCAAATGCGGCCTGCAAATTTTTCTCAGTTTGCGTTCCTTTGTACTTGTTTTCCATATTGCTATTGTTTATTAAAATGTTTTATGCGAATATATAAATAAAATTCTATATAAATGTATTAACTTTGCAATTTCAAAATAAAATGTTTATCAGATAGTAAAACTACAGATATATGAACGTATTATACAGTTGGCTGAAAGAGTATGTGGACTTTGATTTGAGTCCGGAAGAACTTGCAGCTGCGTTGACATCGGTTGGACTTGAAGTAGATGGAGTAGAAGAAGTCCAGTCAATAAAAGGCGGCTTGAAAGGTATTGTGGTAGGACAGGTTCTGACGTGTGAAGCACATCCAAATTCAGACCATCTGCATATTACTACAGTAGATTTCGGGGCTCAGACTCCAAGTCAGATTGTGTGCGGTGCTCCTAATGTTGCTGCCGGTCAGAAAGTGCTGGTTGCAACGCTTGGTGCAGTAATATATTCAGGTGACGATTCATTTACCATCAAACCATCAAAACTGCGTGGTGTGGAGTCTTTCGGAATGCTCTGTTCAGGTGCCGAGCTTGGTCTGAACCAGGATAATTCCGGAATTATGGTTCTTCCGTCAGATGCTCCTGTAGGTACACCTGCCGCAACATATTTCAACCTTGAAAGCGATTATGTGATAGAGGTTGATATTACTCCTAACCATGCTGATGCCTGTTCACACTGGGGTGTGGCACGTGACTTGTATGCGTGGCTGCGCCAGAACGGTTACAAGACAGCATTGCACAAACCTCTTGTTGACGCATTCAAGGTTCAGAATAATGATCTGAAGATTGATGTCCAGGTTGAGAATACACAGGCTTGTCCGCGTTATGCCGGCGTAAGTATTAAAGGCGTAACGGTAAATGAGAGTCCTGAATGGCTCAAGCGCAAACTCAATGCAATAGGTCTGCGTCCAATCAATAATATTGTTGATATAACTAACTTTATTGTTCATGCAGTGGGTCAGCCTCTGCACTGTTTTGATGCTGATAAAATAAAAGGTGGAAAGATTGTGGTAAAGACCATGCCGCAGGATACAAAATTTGTTACCCTTGACGGAACTGAACGCAAACTTTCAGACCGTGACCTTATGATTTGCAATGCAAATGAAGCCATGTGTATTGCAGGCGTGTTCGGCGGACTTGATTCAGGTACTACAGAAGAAACAAAGAATGTGTTCCTTGAGAGTGCATATTTTGATCCTACATGGGTACGTAAGACTGCCCGTCGTCATCAGCTGAGTACAGATGCATCGTTCCGCTTTGAGCGCGGAATTGATCCGAATGGCGTAATATTCTCCTTGAAATATGCCGCATTGCTTGTTCAGGAACTTGCCGGTGGAGAAATTTCAATGGAAATTGAAGATAATTATCCGAACCCTATTCAGAATTTCAGCGTTGATTACAACTTTGAATCTGCAAACAGATTGATTGGTAAGAATATACCTGATGATACTGTCAAGAGTATCATTACAGATCTTGGAATTGAGATTGTAGAAGAAAGTGCTACAGACCTCAAACTTTCAGTTCCACCTTTCCGTGTTGACGTTCAGCGTCAGTGTGATGTTGTGGAAGAGGTTCTGCGCATATACGGTTACAACAATGTTGAATTCGGTCAGACATTCCAGGCCAGTCTTTCGGAGCAGGGAGCAGCTGACCGCAGCAACAAGATGCAGAATCTGATTGCAGGCCAGCTTATCGGTAGCGGTTTCTCAGAAATTCTAAATAACTCTCTTACACGTGCCGCTTATTATGAGGGTCTTGAGAGTTATCCTACAGACAAACTTGTCCGTATAATGAATCCGCTCAGCTCTGATCTGAACGTAATGCGCCAGACACTGCTGTTCGGCGGTTTGGAGAGTGTATCGCACAATATCCGTCGCCAGGCTGCCAATCTTGCCATGTTTGAGTTTGGCAAGTGTTATTACTTCAATGCTGCTATCAAGGCTGACTCTGCCGATGTCACCGAACGCGATAAGGAACATTCACGTTTGCGTGCATATACAGAAGATATGCATCTTGGACTTTGGCTTACAGGAAATATGGTTCAGTCTTCATGGGCTCATGCAGACCAGACAACTTCAGTATATCAGCTTAAGGCATACGTTGAGAATATTTTTGAGCGTCTTGGACTTGAAAACGGAATGTATTCTATAGAGGAGCAGGGTGCTGACATTTATTCATCGGCATTGAGCTATGTGCTGCGTTCCGGTAAAGCGGTTGCACAGATAGGTGTTGTAAAGAATGGTCTGCTCAAGGCATCAGATGTTGATGCTGCAGTCTATTATGCTGACATCAACTGGGATGTGCTTATGAAGGCAACACGCAAGGTAAGCGTATCATATACTGAATTACCCAAGTTTCCTGAGGTACGCCGTGACCTGGCTCTGCTTGTTGATGTCAATGTGACATTCCAGCAGATACGCCAGACTGCACTGAAGGCTGATTCAAAACTCATAAAGAGCATTTCTCTGTTCGATGTCTATCAGGGCAAGAACCTTGAGCCCGGCAAAAAGAGCTATGCAGTATGCTTTATGCTGCAGGATCCCGATGCCACACTCAACGACAAGGTTATTGAGAAGTGCATGAACAAGGTTGTTGCAGCTCTGCAGAAGGAACTGGGTGCAGTTTTGAGATAATGCAGTTTTGAGATAAAATAATAATTAAAAAAATACATATAAAATGGGAAGAGCATTTGAATTTAGAAAAGCTAGAAAGCTTAAACGTTGGGGTAACATGGCCCGTACATTCACCCGTCTTGGAAAACAGATTTCAATAGCTGTCAAAGCAGGTGGTCCGGATCCAGATACCAACTCTACTTTGCGTGCAATCATTGCAACCTGCAAGCATGAAAACATGCCGAAGGACAATATTGAGCGTGCCATAAAGAACGCAATGGGTAAGGATACCAAGGACTACAAGGAAATGAATTACGAGGGTTATGGTCCTTATGGTATTGCTATCTATGTTGAGACTCTGACAGATAACACAACACGTACTGTTGCCAATGTACGTGCCGTATTCAACAAACTTGGCGGTACACTTGGAACAAGCGGAAGCCTTGATTTTATGTTCACCCACAAATGCCAGTTCACAATTGCCGAGAAAGACGGTATGGCTATTGATGACCTGATTCTTGAACTGATTGATATGGGTATTGAAGAGGAGTATGATTACGATGAGGAGGAGAAGGAGTATACTCTTTACGGTGATCCTAAATCATACGCAATGATTCAGAAATATCTTGAGGAGAACGGTTACGAGGTAAAAGCTGCCGAGTTTACACGTATTCCTAACGATCTTAAGGACTTGACTCCTGAACAGCGTGAGACAATTGACAAGATTGTTGAACGTCTTGAAGACGATGACGATGTTCAGAATGTCTATACCAATATGAAGCCTCTTGACGAGGAGTGATTTTTATATCCATGGCTGATATGACTAATGCTGAAAGGGTAGAACTGGCTGTACAGTTGTTCAAGGAAGGGTATAATTGTGCCCAGTCCGTAACGGCTGCTTTTGCTGATTTGTACGGCTATACCCGCAGTCAGGCATTGAAAATGTCAGCATCGTTCGGCGGAGGTATAGGACGCATGCGTTATGTGTGCGGAGCTGCCAGTGGAATGTTTATTCTGGCCGGTCTTGATTGCGGTACTGATATTGCTTCTGACACCGATGCCAAGGCTGCCAATTACAAGGTTGTGCAGCAGCTTGCCGCTGAGTTTGTGCGTAAGTGCGGTTCGCTGGTCTGTGCTGATCTGCTTGGTCTGGACAGACCGCTCATACCACGTTTGGAAAGCGAGGACTCTCCAATGTATGGCTCCAAACCGGCACCGCGTACCGAGCAGTATTATCAGAAACGTCCTTGTGCGGAGACTGTAAGAATTGCAGCAAATATATTTGCCGAATATTTGGAGTTAAAACAAAAATGATGTTATTTTTGTGATAAACATATTTTTTTTAATCTAAATTTTATAACTATGTTAGTAGTACAGGTAGGCTTTTATGCCGGAGCTATTTGGAAGGCCTTGGAAGGTCAGAACAGCTTGACACAGAAAGAAATCAAGAAAATTGCCAAATTGAAAGACAAAGAATTCTATTTGGGACTTGGCTGGTTGCTGCGTGAGGATAAACTCAACGTTAACCAGGAGTCAGATGTTGAGGAAATTTATTACTCTCTCAAGTAATATTGGGTTGGTCTTATAAAGTTATGTGCGGTCCGGACTCTTGTGGTCACGGACCGCTTTTTTTAGTGTTGCTTCTGAAAAAGTCAGATATTTTTGTTCTGATTTCGAGAAAAAGTCATAAATTTGCCGTCGAATACTAAAGAAAAAGTCAAATTATGCTTAAGAGAAAGATCCAGACGGTAATCCACGAATACCTGACATCAGATTCCAACAAGGTGCTGGTGATTGACGGTGCCAGGCAGATAGGGAAGTCCTATATCATACGCTACGAAGGGGAAAGGCTATTCTCAAACTACATCGAGCTTAATATGGTTGAAGACAAGAAGGCTGACAGGATCTTCGAGAATGTCAAGGATGTCCAGGACTTCTATTTCAAGGTCAGTCTGGTCGCGGGCAACAAGATGCACAAGAAAGAGGATACATTAATCTTCATTGATGAGATTCAGGCTTATCCGGATCTGTTGACGCTGCTGAAGTTCCTCAAGGATGACGATAAGTACAACTATATTGTCAGCGGTTCCCAGCTTGGGATAGCGCTAAACGAGACTCTTTCCAAGCCTGGCGGAAGGATGCGGAAGGTGAGGATGTATCCGATGGATTTTGAGGAATTCCTTTGGGCGAACGGAGTCGGTGAGGATGCCATCAGCACGATTGCCGAGCATTTCCAGGCGCGCGAAGCTTTGGATGAGGGCAGCCACAATTTCATCATGGACTTGTTCCGCAAGTTTCTTCTGGTCGGCGGACTTCCTGATGCAGTAAATGCTTACGTATCATCCAGGAACCTTGTCGAAGTCAGGAAAGTGCATGAGGAAATCCATTCCCTTTACAAAGAAGACTGCTCGCAATATGACAAGGAACACAAACTCGTCATAAGAAGGGTGTATGACCTGATTCCATCCAATCTTGAAAATAAGAAGAAAAGGGTCCAGATCAACGATATTTCCGGCAAGCGCGGCAAGTGCACAGCCGATTATAAGGAAGAGTTCGAATACGTGATCAATTCCGGTATCGGTCTTGAAGTCAAGGCCATTTCCAATCCGAGGTTCCCTCTGGCCGACTCCGAGAAGAAGAGCCTTCTGAAGCTATATTTGAACGATGTCGGACTGCTTACCAACATATTGTTCCGATATAATGCGAAGGCTGTTCTGGACGACCTACCGAGCATCAATCTCGGCTCTGTATATGAAAATGTCGTCGCTTCTGAACTTGCTGCACACGGATACACGCTGTGTTATTATGACAGCAAGAAGAATGGTGAAGTTGACTTCCTGGTTGACAACTACGACACTCTGTCCACAATGCCCGTAGAAGTCAAATCCGGGAAGGATTCAAGTGAGCACAGTTCTTTGGACAAGTTCCTTGCGACACCAGATTATCATATTCAGAATGCGCTGGTGCTGGACAATAAAAGGGGAATAAGGCAGGATGGGAAGACAACCTACATGCCAGTCTACTACATTATGTTCCTGCAACCATCGACTCCTGATGCAGTCATAATCTGATGTATTCCCAGACCGCTTTTTTTTAGCATTATTATAATGCGGAAATGATAAAGGAGGTGCCATACTCTATACACTGCTCTCGATCTCAAACTCATTGCACAAACCTATCCCGACAGCCCTGTCACCTGCGTCAGAGATACTATCTGACAGAACTTGGCAAGGCTTTTCAGCAGTACTTAAAGAATAATCAAAAATAGTCCCAATATAATACTGACTCTCAAACTGCACCACACTCGCATAACGCTATGTAGTTGATATTCATATGAGCATTTTTCATAATCATTAGTTTTGAAGATAAATCAGAAGTTTTTTTGCTGCTGATAATGTTGCATAATCTTGGCGCCTGGTTCATGCAGTCGCTTGTCATCTTTCGGTGTGTTTTCGTCTGTGGTGAAGAAAAGTTCATCAATCCTTGCCATAATAGCATCGTGCTGTTTTCAACTTTTTATCTGTGCCATAATCTATATGTTTGAAACGTCAATTTTCATATATTCATCGTGTGTCCCTAATCTACAATAGTAGAAATTAAATATGGCGTATAGCCTGTTTGAATCACTTCCGGCAGCGGCACAATCTACAATAGTAGAAATTAAATATGGCGTATAGCCATGATAATTATGCTAAGGGATATACCTATCTACAATAGTAGAAATTAAATATGGCGTATAGCCAAATTCAAAAATACATTGTAATTTTGCCATCTACAATAGTAGAAATTAAATATGGCGTATAGCCCATAGCCTTGCGTATAAAGGTCTCTGGATATCTACAATAGTAGAAATTAAATATGGCGTATAGCCGCCCTTACATTAGGTAAGGATGCAGAGAGATCTACAATAGTAGAAATTAAATATGGCGTATAGCCACCTTACAAAGGAAGACATCAGAGAATGGGATCTACAATAGTAGAAATTAAATATGGCGTATAGCCGCCATCTTTGATAAAACTGTTTATTCCGTATCTACAATAGTAGAAATTAAATATGGCGTATAGCCGGGTATTATGTGTATGTATAACTATACTAATCTACAATAGTAGAAATTAAATATGGCGTATAGCCTATCCATTATCCTTTGCACATCCCGGTTATCTACAATAGTAGAAATTAAATATGGCGTATAGCCCCGATAATTTTCAGTCCTGCCGGCTGTGATCTACAATAGTAGAAATTAAATATGGCGTATAGCCGATGGCAAGACAATACGTATTTCTGACCATCATCTACAATAGTAGAAATTAAATATGGCGTATAGCCAAATGGCGGCAGCGCAGATCTGGAAGCAATCTACAATAGTAGAAATTAAATATGGCGTATAGCCCAGGCAAAAGTGTAGTATAAAGGTCTTTTTATCTACAATAGTAGAAATTAAATATGGCGTATAGCCACATTCGCAGTCTGCAAGAGAGATAACTCATCTACAATAGTAGAAATTAAATATGGCGTATAGCCTCTAAAAAACAACAGTTGGAAAATGTTGCTATCTACAATAGTAGAAATTAAATATGGCGTATAGCCCTCCTTCGTGATTATGCCGCTCTTGGCATATCTACAATAGTAGAAATTAAATATGGCGTATAGCCGTATCTAATACATTACAGGACGCTTATGAATCTACAATAGTAGAAATTAAATATGGCGTATAGCCTCTATTTGTTGGTCAAAAGTAATACATTTTATTAATAGATATACAAGTAATGCATATTTTTTTTATCTTGCCAAAGTAGATAAAATACTGGGGAGAATATAAAACAGACTGCTTTTACAACCTTAATATTAAGAATTTCAGCGGAATAACTTACATATTGAAATTATGTAAAGACTGACATCTGCATATTTAAAAGTAAACAACATCAACATCACGATGAATTGCATTTCCATATTTCTTTAGTTTGACGCTAGCAACGTCAAAAATAATGACACTATCAGCTCCACTAAATTTTTTGGAAAACATGTCTTCAATTGCAATCAGCATATTGTCAATGACACGATTTGTGTTGTTAACCTCATATACAGAAAACTGTAAGCGTATGGCACCGTATTTTGCAAGCATTTTGGAAAACTTTGTTCTCAATTTGTCATCTTTTATGTCATAACTAATTACTAGCATTTCAAATATTAAATATAGGATAATGTGTTACGGATTGTTTTCCCATAAAGCAACGGTAATAGGATTGAATATACTTAAAGGTGTCAGCCTTATATGGTATTAATGCGTCGAAAAATAACTTACAATAATCTCCATTTTTTTCATGTTTTAAATGATATTCTCCTTTCTGTACATGAAAATCGTTAAATGATATTTGTTTTCTATTCCAAGCAGTTCTGATAGTTTTATCGATTATTGGACGGAATGGTTCCATAAGATCACAGACCAATGATTTTCGTTTATACCACATTCTATGAAAAATACCAACATATAGATCAAAACCAAACATTCTAATGAAACATTCTATATAATTAAATAACATTGTATATCCAATATCCAATGTGGAATTTAATGCATCACATTTTGTTCTAGGACGTCGTTGATGCCATTCATGTTCTTGATAATATGCCTTAAAATACTGTTTTGCGGCGAATCCTTCGATACCCATAAGGGTATTGTAATCAAATATTGAAGGTATTGTACTCAAACACCTAGACAATTCGATTTGCGATTGTATGGTTATGTCATCTTTTTTTCTAGTAGCATTTAATACCTTTAGTTGATTCTGGATTTTATTTGTTACTATTACTTTAGCAATAGATATGTCATCATTAGCAAATTCATATTGCCTTTTACGTAAAAGATAATTAGCTTCTGCAGAATTAGACAAATAGAAAACTGGCCGGAATGATGGTTTCATAACTATCAACGCAACTCCAAATTTTTGACATTTTTCTATCAAAGGCGTAGTAATGCGTATGTGTCCTACTATAAAAAGGGCGAGTATTTTTTGAAATGGTAGCTTGGTCAATATTTTGCTTTCTTTACCATCATCAAGTTGTTCTTCCAATAATAATTCTCCATTACTTACTCTTAAGTCCCGGTCATGGAGACAATTAATGACAAAGACAGTACGATATTCAATATCTTTAGATGTAAACATTGTCTTTATTTGTTTTATCGCATAAATTACAATATATGCAGTGATTACATTTGTTGATATTAATTGAAAATGGGGTGTTCCCAGGGTCAAAAGACCGAAATTCTTGTAAAAATGATTTAAATAAATCTATATCGGCTTTTGAAGGTATCGGAACAGGAATAGATTTATTCCTGGAAGTTTCATAAAATTCTAATGCTTTAACTTCGTATCCCATCTCGTTAAGACATAACATCTGTGCCCATAATTGGTATACCTGTCCTTGAAATATATGTTTAAGCTGAAATTTCCGTTCTATTAATTTTTGTTCGTTACGCTTATAAATATCTATCTTTCCCATCAATCCATATTCATCAGAGTAGACTGACATAGATATAATGTCATCAGCACGATTACTGGCCTTTTTCCGATCTATGGTTTCATGCGCAATTTTGCCTTGAGTCTGTGGCGCTGCGTGAAAAACCATTTCATCCGTTTCCATATACACATTATGCAGGTATATGGAATACGGACAAAATATAAAATCGTTTAAAGTAGATATAGGAATATAATCATTCATTTAAATATTGTTTCTGCTGTGCAAAATTTAACCACTCCTTATTACTGATGGATAAATTTAATTTTTCTCCAACAGGTGTGGATTGTATTTGGTTAATAACCCAAAGTCCTTTCCTTGCAATATTGTATGCACCATTTGCATCGGCATCTTTTGGCAATGAATCTGCACAATTTCTGCTGTCGTAGAATATGCCATTGGAGTTTGCAACAGGAGATAGTAGATAGTCAGTTTCAGTGCCGGATATGCTATTCCTCATCTGAACGAGCAATTTCATCAACTGCATAAGTTGTTCTAAATATTTCTTGTCAGTCAGTCCGCATATTTCATTTTTAAGATTCGATGAAATGTCAATACCTGCATCATTAAACAGATTCTTATATGCTTCGGTCAGCTGAATCTCCTCATTGTCCCATTTGTTGAGTTTTGACGGATTCCTGAATGTTCTTACTCTAGTACCATAACTGCATAAAATCCATTTTGTTTGGGTTCCTTGAGCTTTTTCTGTAAACTTTTCATAATCAAATGCAAACTCAAACCAGTCTTTCTCTGAATTATATCTTATGCTATCAAATTTAGAAAAGAAACAACGTGCTTTATCTACATTTTCATATGTTGTGTCAAATAGGTTCACAAATCCAGTGACAGGGTCTATTTTACTGGTGTTCCATGCAGGAATGTAGAATAAACAACCACTTTGTTTACCTAATTTCTGAAAACTATCAAATTTACTTGTAAGTTGCAACGCGTTATAAATACCACCTAACTCATTCGTTGATTTTGTTTTGTCTACATAATAATTAAGTTTATCAATGAGCATCTTCTCAAACTTTTCGTACACCTGTCTTTCTATTTTTTGACGTCCACGCATAAAGCCCATATTCAAATCTTCCAATACAACAATAGCTTTGTATTCTACCATCATTTTTGCGATAATGTGTATTACTTGTCCAAGATAACCTTCTTTTATTTCCTTTATATTTTCTATTTTCTGCCAGTTCCTACGTGCTTCAATTCTGTCTCCTTCTCGTGCTGTCAGCAGTTCCTTGTAGTTCGTCTTATAAGTGTTCCCATTATATTCATTGATAATCTCATTTAGTGTCATTTGTTTTACAATGTTTCCGTTTAGGTCAATCAATGATAAGTATAGTAAATGCCTTTCACCGCGGTCAATACCTATGATGTGCTCAATACCTTTGTTGCGAATTACCTCTTGAACAATACTATTGATGTTATCATTACCTGTCGCCTTAAAATTGATTGTAATAGGAACATGGAACTGAAACATGTCAGCAGTATAACGCTTGTTTTTTATAATGTCATAGCAGAAAGTGCTATTCTTTTTTGAATTCTGAATATTCTTATTGGCGATAGGTTGGTTGGCTCTGTGAATAGTGGTTTTATCCATGTCTAGGCTTTTCTTTCTGTAGAAGATTTCTGCCTGCCCATTTAATTTGTATACAACATTGGCCAGATTATGTTCATCAAACAGCATGTTCCAATATAGTGTATGAAGGTTTGGTGTACCTTTGCTAAAATCTGAAAAGTCTTTATTCCATATTTGGAATAGATATAATTTCCCTTCATTCACCAAATGCATTATGAAGTTTTTTGATACTTTTCGGAATCCTAGCATATACCCTTGTTGTTCAACTTCTCGATAAAAACCACTAATGTCTTCATATGTTTCAGTAGGTGAAAATGTAAATGAAAATTTGCTCCAGTCTTCATGTTTTGATATGGATTTTTTGAAAAAATCTATTAAATGCTGGCAATCGGATAAAACAAAATTTTTCCCTTTTTTATGTGTTCCTTTTTCATATGCTGAAATGACTTCTTGTGATGGAGCAAATTCGTCTCTACGCGATTGTGAAAAAAACACTTTGGGTAGCATCTTATTTGCTCCAGGTAATAGTTTGTAGTCAATTTTATCAAAACATTCACCAGTAGACGGCAGACAATTGCAATCAAAGGCATGGTTAGCAGTCTTGTTCATTATTGCAAGATAGTACAGACCATTCTGTCTCAAAAGAACTGCAGTACAGTCAGGTTCTTTATTGACATCCCAGCCGCTCAAAAGTTGTGCGTTTTCAAAGTTAAGTTTGATCTTTTCTGTACTATATGGCTTGCGCGTCAACCAATTGCGAACTTTATTATATAAAGGTGTGATAATATCCAACTCATTCCATATTGCTGTAATTTGTGAACTGAAGTCCAAGTCTTTGTCAGCCTCATCACCATTACCAAGTAGTGGCCTGATAAAATGTTGTAGGGTCTTGAATGCATCAAGAAGGTCTTTGATTATTTTGATATTATTTTCAGACTGATTAATATTGGGATGTTTCCCTTGTAAAACATCGGTTGCCGCAATATATGACATTTCGACTTGTTTGAATAAATCAATATGTTGTTCGTTATTGTGGTTATATGCACCTAAACATGAGAAATATTCTTGTATTGTTGTAGTATGGTCGTCTTGGCAAGGCTGTGGTAATGAGTTTAGATAAGAAATGCTGAAACTTTTCGCTGTTTTGAATAATCTGTTGATACGATCATTGAATAATTCCGGATTCTCCTTTTCTTTTTTGGACGGAGTAATATCACATTTTATTTCATTCTTAATTCCTTTTGAGAAGACGTCGTATTGTCCGAACATTTGTTGGGAAATATCTGAAAGACCCATATCATTGGTGAGATAAATCCTATTGAGATCATATTTATCCAAGCGTAAAAGCAACGAGCGTAAACTATCATTACCATTTCCAATTATTACATCATAAAGTTGTTTGTATGTAGTTTGTATAGCACTACACATTTGACTATCAGAAGTGAATTCCTCGGGAAGCCATGATATTGCAACGCGATCACTTAATATCATTTTGTATAATGGTTTAAGTCTTGGCAATCGTTTTGAACGATCTTTTTGTTGTTGATTGTATAAATTGACATATTCGTTGATTCCTTGTATCTTAGTTCCATCCTCTTCGGAACGTCCACCAATTATGTAATTATAGACTTCTATTTGTTCTTGCGTTAGAACATTGTTGAAGTATGAAAGTTGGAACATTTCGGTAATATGTTCAACGTTAAGATATTCACAGAATGCAGCCTCAATATCTGCAAAATGGGTGTTGATTGCTTCGCATATATTCTTAAATGATTTTATATTGTCAATAAAAATTGGCAAATTCTCATGAATTAGTCGATATGCTATAGCTGTCGATTTCGGCTCATCTGAATACATATTTTTGCGGTTTGCATGGAATCCTGTAAAATATGTCGTGAACTTGCTGAAATTTTCTACTATTTGTTTGTCATCGTTGTTGGTTACAAAGTTTGGTAGGTGTTGTTGAATCAGTTCCTTTTTGAAAAGGTCTCCGTATGATCTTCCGTTAGTAAAAGCATTAACGATTTGTTTACGTAAGTTTTCTTTGACTTTTTCTAATTCAGCCTCTTCAAGCACATTCCTTTTGCTTATATTAGTAAGTGTGACGTAATCTTCCAAAGAATTGTTATTGCCATCAGATGCTAACTTTAACTTGAAATTATATAGACACATCTTAATGAATTCTTTATGATATGTGTCAATGATGTCTTTGACTTTTTCATACTCTATTGCTCTCTGTTCGTCTTGAGCAATCAGGCCTTTCTTCTCAATGTTTTCGGCCGTTTTGCCTATTGGCCTTAATTCAAATCGTAGAGTTTTACTAATGGAATATAATCCAGTTAAATCATTAAATGTTTTCATATTTTTATTATTTAATATTCAGGCGTAATTGGAGAAGGGAACGGGTGTCGGCAGTTTCTTTTATTATGTAGTCGCCCAAACCTTGTTCCAAAGGATTAGGTTTAATAAGTTCTTCAAAATATCTGTGATAAGTGGCATTGTCTATTACACGCAGAGTCTGCAAACGATGAATAGTTGCAGCAATACTGATGCCGTATGTTTGACGGACACTTATCAGTTCATCAACATGGACACTGGAACGGGACTGGCCGAAACGTCTGAATACACTCTGTTGCGGCAATAACATTGCACAGGCAAAACATTCGCACAAGCGTTCAGTGTCAGGTAATTTCAATGTGGCATTGTACGGCAGTTCCGGCAGGGATTGCAGATAAACGTCAAATTCATTTTCAGTCAGTTGTTTGAATTTCAATATCAAATGTGCAAACTCATGCAACGCTGTAAAACGTTTGCGTTCCGATGTCGAATTACAGCAGTTGTTGATTATTATTACAGGAACTGTTTTGTTTACATATGTTGACAGACCTATAATATCTGTATTTTCAATATTGAGTTCTATTACATGAATGCCATAGTTATGCAGGATTTCGTATACTGAAAAAATTGGCTGAATACCTATACACCACTTTTTGCGTAATTTCTCAGCCGCCTGTTCTATATCAGGATAGTTACTGACCGTTGTTCCTTTAAGCGGATTCTTAAAAGGGATCTGGTCTGGAAAATTGGCGTTGAGTTCCATATACTCCTGAACAGATGCCTTGACTTGAGTTTCTATTTCTTGGCGTTTCTTGTCCGGCGTGCCACTCTTGAAACGGAATTCCAGTTCTCCCATATCCATGTCTTCCTGATAGAAATAGTCCAGTGGAACCATACATGCATCTGCAATTGCAGATAATATCTGTTCAGATGGTTTGATCAGGCCTCGTTCTATTTTTGATATAGCCATTTTGCTTACAGAATGTCTTCCCATACGCAATACCAACTGATCCATTGTAAGGCACCTTATCAGTCTGGCGGTTTTGACTTTATTTGGATTGAATATTTTCATTATTTTTCTGCAGTTAGTTTACAAATGTAAGAATAATATTACATATTGTAAACAAGATCGCAAAAAAACAATAAAAATTTTCACCACCACAACACGTGAGTATGTGCCATGCGCTTAAGGATATTCATCACGTAGCGTTAAGCGGGCGTAATGGAGTGACCAGAATAATACCTGTATACAGTATTTGGATATATGCGTTAGAAGACCCTCAGTACCCGTTCTGAGGTGAACGGGAGGGGCCCGGAAGTTAGAATTGCGGAGCAGGGCTAACTTTTGGGAGGGACGAGCAGTTAGTCAGCGAAGCGCTAACTGCGAGCGTCTGATAACGCATATATCCAAATACGTACAACTGGAATGCTTATGCAAGGTAGGCGGTGCTGACTGTATCGCCACCGTGACCGGTCCAGTTGGTGTGGAAGAACTGACCGCGCGGAGCATCAACGCGTTCGTAGGTGTGTGCACCAAAGAAATCGCGCTGAGCCTGCAACAGGTTGGCCGGCAGGCGTTCTGCACGGTAACCGTCATAGTAGTTGAGCGCGGCGCTGAGCGTTGGAGCGGGAATGCCGTTCAGAACAACTGTCGATATTACGTTGCGCCATCCGCTCTGGGCTTCTTTCAATTTCTGGCAGAAGAATTCATTAAGCATAAGGTTCTCAAGGGCAGGATTCGCTGTGAAAGCTTCTTTGATCTTGCCAAGGAATGCGGAACGGATAATGCAACCGCCACGCCACATAAGTGCTATGCCGCCGTAATTCAAATCCCAACCGTACTCTTTTGCAGCGGCGCGCATAAGAGCATAACCCTGTGCGTAGCTGATAATCTTTGCGGCAAACAGCGCGCGGCGCAGGTCTTCAAGGAATGCCGCCTTGTCTCCCTGGAAAAGTGCAGGTTTTGGACCTGCAAGAATCTTTGAAGCGTTGACACGCTCCTCTTTCTGTGCTGAAAGGCAGCGCGCAAATACAGCCTCACCAATCAGTGTGAGTGGAATACCGTGGTCAAGTGCTGCAATGGCAGTCCATTTGCCGGTTCCTTTCTGACCGGCTGTATCAAGAATCTTGTCAACAACAGCCTCGCCGTTGGCAGGGTCTTTGTATCCAAGAATATCGCGTGTAATCTCAATGAGGTAACTGTCAAGATCCCCCTTGTTCCATTCTGCAAATGTGCTGTTCATTTCCTGATTGCTCATGCCAAGCAGATCTTTCATAATCTGGTAGCATTCGCAGATAAGCTGCATGTCTCCATATTCGATGCCGTTGTGAACCATCTTTACAAAATGGCCTGCACCGTTCTGGCCAACCCAGTCGCAACATGGTCCGTCTGCCACCTGAGCGCATATTTTCTGGAAAATTGGCTTGACAATAGGCCATGCGGCTACGCTTCCGCCAGGCATAAGGCTTGGGCCGCGCAGCGCACCTTCCTCACCTCCGGACACGCCTGTTCCTATGTATAGCAGACCTTTGCTTTCAAGATATTCCGTACGGCGGTTGGTATCGGGAAAATGCGTGTTGCCACCGTCAATGATGACATCGCCTGCACTGAGCAACGGTATAAGTTTCTCTATGAAATCGTCAACGGCGTTGCCTGCCTTTACCATAAGCATGACTTTGCGCGGACTTTCCAATGAATTTACAAGTTCTTCAAGTGAATGTGTTCCTATAATGTTTTTCCCTTTGCCGCGACCATTGATGAAATTATCAACTTTTTCAACGGTACGGTTGAATACGCTTACCTGAAAGCCTTTGCTCTCCATGTTGAGAACAAGGTTTTCGCCCATAACTGCAAGACCTATCAGGCCGATGTCAGACTTCTGTTTCATTTTTATAAAGTGTAATATTATTCTACATTAAATCCAATTTCTTCCAATGTTTCTACGCATTCCTCAATGAGTTCCGGTGTAAGTGCGCCGTCAAGTGTTACGGTGAATGCCGGGAATTCGCGGCGGACGGGGTAGTCTGACCGCTGTTTCTCAAAAGTAGAGACCGATGTGCGCAGACGCTTGTCATCGTTCTTTATGTCATATGTGTAGAGAATAGCTTCCTGAATTATTTCTGCTGCTGTTTTGCCGGTGACGTCTATTGTAAAGCAGACGTCCTGGGCTGGTAGCGGAATGTCTGTAACCTGCCAGTCCTTGCATGGAAGATTGAACTTGCGGGCAATGGCCTGAACGCTCATAGTTGTGCCGTTAGCCTTGCCGTCAAGAGAGTATCCTGCAATGTGCGGAGTGGCGGTATAGAGCAGATTCATAAGCTCTGTGTCTATATTCGGTTCATTTTCCCATACGTCTAACGATGCCCCCGCAATGCTTTTTGCTTTAAGAGCATCTTTAAGCGCTGCGTTGTCAACAACCGGTCCGCGCGATGAATTTATAAGGAACTGGTCTTTGCGCAATCTGGCAATACGTTCCTTGTCAAACATGTGGTATGTGGCATACGGGCCATCTTTCTGCAAAGGAACATGACATGTTATAATATCAGATTTTGCTATCAGAGTTTCCAGATCTGTAAAGCCGGCAGGACCTTCTTTGGCGGCACGTGGAGGGTCATTCAACAAAACTTTGAACCCTAAAAGTTCAGCAATGCGGGCAACCTTGCTGCCAACATTTCCAACGCCTATTACGCCAAGTGTCTTGTCCTTGCAGTCAAACTTGTACGACTGTGAAAGGTTGACAAGGAGACTTGCAATATATTGCTGTACAGACCATGAGTTGCAGCCCGGAGCATTGGTCCATTCAATTCCGTTGGCATTGCACCAATTGGTGTCGATGTGGTCAAAACCTATGGTTGCAGTTGCAATCATTTTGACATTGGAACCCTTTAACAGGTTCTCGTTGCAGATGGTGCGGGTGCGGGTAATGATGGCATCGGCATCGGATACAATCTGCGGTGTTGTTTCACTGCCGGGCAGATAAATTACTTCTGCATATGGCTCAAGAGCTCCGGCAAGAAATGGTATTTTGTTATCGGCTATTATTTTCATTATGTATATCTGTCAGAAAAGAATATCAGTCTTTGAAACGGTCAGGATGAGCCCAAAGCCCGAGTGCCGGATTGGAAATGTAGTAGAATTCCTCTCCGTTGGACTTTGTGTTCCAGCCGTCTTTAAGGTTTGCAATGTTGTATTCGGCCATTATGGCATCAAGATTTCCGTAGTTGAAACCAACACTCTCAATCTCTGTTTTGCTGACGGCAGGTCCGGGGCAATAGGTTATTGTAAAGCGACCTTCGCTTGAACCGTGTATAAGGTGGGCTGCGGCACCAAGGTTGGCGCGCAAATCACTGTTTTCATTCACGGACTTGAGTGTTGCAGGGGTACCTTTGTAACCGTATTTGCGTATAAGACGGTCAATTTCGGGGTCTTCTCCGAATTCACGCAGGGCTGGGGCAAGCACAATCAGTTCAGCACCGTCGGCAAGTGCCATACGGGTGCGGTAGATGCTTTTGTTTCCAAGCCATGTGCTTTTGAATTCTGCAGGATCAAGATAGACAATGCATTTCTTTATAGGTTTGTCAACCATTATAAAGTTGGTCTCGAGAGAAAGTTTTGCGGCACGCTCAAAACATTCAAAATCATCGCCTATGAACAGTCCGCGCAGAACCATGTTGCCGTTGCTGTCTTTGGAAAGTACGGTCTGTATGTAAACAATTGGGAGATTGTTTGTGAAGTGTTGAGATGCATATTCCAGAACGCGGCGTACGGGCGTGTCGGCACGTCCCATAATACGTTCCATTCCGTATGTGGCTCCAAGATAGTGGCTCAGGTTGATGCCTTTGGCGCCGCCTACACCTACAAAGATGTTCTTGTTGTAGTTGGCCATGCCTATAACCTCGTGAGGAACAACCTGGCCTATTGAAAGAATCAGGTCAAAACCGGGGTCAAGCAGCAGTTTGTTGACCTGTGCTGTCCACGGTTCGTTTATGCGGCCTTCGGATTGCTGAGCAACATATTCTGCGGGAACGGTGCCTACTGTGACTACATCGTTGCGCCAGTCATGAACACGGAACAGGGAGTGGGGGATGCCGCCGAACATGGCATCAAGTTCCTGGTCTGTCATGGGAACATGCGTACCCAATGCCGGCATTATATCTGTCAGGCGTTCTCCGTAATACTGGTATGCCATCTGCGTGATTGGGCCTGCGTATGAGTTTGCACGGGTGTAATCGGGCGGTAATGCCAGAACACGCCGCTTGTATCCCAATTTGTCAAAGGTTTGTGTCAGAATTTCTTTGACCTGTGCAGGAGTGATGACATCGGTTTTTGAGCCTCTTGCAAAATACAGCATTGCTTTAAGGGTTTTGAAGTGTTTTATAATTCAACTTTCAAAGTTACTCATTATTACAAAAAAAGTTTCATTTTATGTGTAACTATTTTGCGAATAACACTATTTTTGCAATACTCAAAAGCCCGTTATGAACAAACAGGAGTTGCGGCGATACATAAAGGATTTGCGTAATGGAATGTCCGGGGAGCAGATTCTGCAATATTCAAGTGCAATCTGTGCAAGACTTGAGTCTGTTCCTGAGTTCAGAACGGCTGCTGCTGTTGCATTTTTCTGGCCTTTGAAAGGTGAAGTTGACCTGCGCGTACTGATTGACAGGTATCTGGCGGACGGGAAGACGGTTCTTCTGCCGGTTGTAGTTGGTCCGTCCAGTCTGGAACTGCGCTGTTACAGTGGTCCGGAATGTCTTGTAAGCGGAAATTTTGGGGTGATGGAACCTGCCGGACAGGCTTATACGGGTGCGGTTGATTTTATTGTTGTTCCCGGACTTGCTTTCGATGCCTCAGGAGCGCGTATAGGTTACGGCAAGGGTTATTACGACCATCTGCTTGAGAAACATTCCGCAAGTTTTGCTGCAGGAGTGTGCTTTAGCGGTATGATTGTGGATAAGGTTCCTACTGAACCGCATGACCGCCGTATGAATGCTGTAGTGACTGACAACAATGTGTTTGAAATTACAAAATAACATATATTATGAGCGAACTGAATTTTAACAAACCTCTTTACGCAGTTATCGGTAAACCTAAAGATGAACTGCTGCAGTCAGATATCATCAGGTTTATTGAGGACAATGACATAAAGATGGTTAACTTTATGTATCCTGCTGCTGACGGCAGACTCAAGACTCTTAATTTTGTTCTTTACAGTCATGAGTATCTTGTATCAATTCTTACCGCCGGTGAGCGTGTTGACGGTTCAAGTCTGTTCCCGTTCATTGAGGCCGGCAACAGCGATCTGTATGTAATTCCGCGTATCTGCACGGCTTTCCTTGATCCGTTTGCACAGATTCCAACAGTAAGTTTCCTGTGCGCATTCTTTGACAAGAGCGGCAACCGTGTTGAGCGTTCTCCTGAATATACTCTTTTCAAGGCAAAACAGGCTTTTATAAAGACTACCGGAATGGAGTATCAGGCTATGGGTGAACTTGAGTATTATGTATCTGTTCCGCTTGATGAGCAGACATCGCTTTATCCTGCAGTTGACCAGAAAGGTTATCATGAATCTGCTCCTTTTGCAAAGTTCAATGATTTCCGCACTGAGTGTATGCTTTACTGTATGATTGCAGGCTGTACAATCAAGTACGGTCACTCTGAAGTTGGTAATTTCTGCCAGGACGGCCGTATTTACGAACAGAACGAGATAGAATTCCTTCCTACCGATGTGGTTGAGGCTGCAGACCAGCTGATGCTTGCAAAATGGATTATCCGCAATCTTGGTAATGAATATGGTTACGATGTCAGCTTTGCTCCGAAAATCACTGTGGGTAAGGCAGGCTCAGGATTGCATATCCACATGCGTATTGTTAAGGACGGCAAGAATATGATGGTTACTGAAAACGGTCAGCTGTCAGATATTGCACGCCGTGCTATTGCCGGAATGATGGAACTGGCTCCGTCTATCACATCGTTCGGAAACAAGAATCCTACATCGTATTTCCGTCTGGTTCCTCATCAGGAGGCTCCTACAAATGTATGCTGGGGTGACAGAAACCGCTCCGTACTGGTGCGTGTTCCGCTTGGCTGGACTTCTAAGAAGAGCATGTACAATCAGATAAATACTGCAGAAAAATTGCCTGAACAGGATTTCTCAATCAAACAGACTGTGGAGATGCGCTCAAGCGACTGCTCTGCAGATATCTATCAGTTGCTGGCAAGTCTTTGCGTTGCTTGCCGTCATGGTCTTGAACTTAAGAACGGTCTTGAAATTGCAGAAAAGACATACGTTGATGTGAATATTCATAAGGCAGAGAATGCAGACCGTTTGAAGACTCTTGCACAGTTGCCTGATTCATGTGTTGCAAGCGCTGCCTGTCTTGCTGCACAGCGCTCTGTTTATGAACAGCAGGGTGTGTTTGATCCGGCTGTGATTGATTCTACCATTGAGACTCTGAAATCTTTTGACGATGCCAATCTGCGTGCGGAACTTGACCGCAAACCGGGTCTGATGGCAGAGATTGTAAAGAAATATTACTATTGCTGATATTACTCAACCGTAAGGTCGTTCTGACTCATGCGGTTGTAGTATTGCTGAATAATGGCAGTCATACGTTTGCGTATGGCTGCTATTTTTGTTGTGTCGCTCTGTTCTACAAGATTGGTTGACAGGGTGGCATCGTCTGTAAGGTTGTAAACGGCCTTGCATTCCTTGTCATTAAAGCAATACATTATGCTGTCCTGGAACCATTGGTAGGTATTGTTGTTGTCTATCAGTGTGGCGCGGGCTTGATTTGTGCTGTCAAGCAGATTCTGACCGAATGCAACGTACGGCAGGTCATAGTTAAGATAACCCAGTACGGTAGGCATGATGTCAATCTGTGCGGCAACACCTTTCATTTTGCCTTGCAGTTCCCCGTCAGGAGTATAGAAAATAATCGGTATACGGTACAGACCGGCATCGTTGTTGAAATTTGGGTCTGTCAGGGCATTGGTGTGGTCTGCCGTGATAACGAACAGTGTGTTGTCAAACCACTCCTGCCTGCTTGCTGTCTCAAAGAAAAGCCGCAGGGCATTGTCTGTGTAACGTATGCATTTATGCAGCGGATGTATGCCGCTTTCGGGGTAGATGTCTTTATATTCATCAGGAATTCTGAAAGGGTGGTGGCTGCTTGCAGTGAAGCAACTTGTCATGAACGGCTGCTGCAGTGTTGACATTGAATTTGCGTAGAACTGCAGGAAGGGTTCATCCCAGATAGCCCATGTACCGTCAAATGCGTCTTTGCTTCCATATTGGTCCATGCCGTAATATTTGCTGAATCCGGCGCTGGCGGCAAATGCGTCAAACCCCATGGAACCGTTCGGCGCGCCATGGTAGAACGCAGTTGTATAGCCTTTTTTGTTCAGACAGCTGGCCAGTGAGTTTATTCTGTTGTTGGCATAGACTGTAAGTATATACGGATCATGAATACGTGGTATTGATGCCAGTACTGAAGGCATTGCATCTATTGACTTGCGACCGTTTGCTATACTGTATTCAAAAGTAAGGCTGTGTTCAGACAGTGAATCAAGGAATGGTGTATATCTGCCAAGAAATTCTCCGCTGAAACTCTCCAATATAAGAACAACCACGTTCATTGGACGGAATGCAGCAGACTGTTCCGATGGTTTTACAACGGGAGTGAAGATTGTTTCCAGTTCTTCTTTGCTGTCATAGTAGTGAGGATTGGAATATGGCTTGTGTCCCAATGTGCGCAATACTGAAAATGGTGTGTTGAGCACTATGGCACTTTCAAGAGGTTTCTGAACGTATGCCTGTGCGTTATTCAGATTTATTGGTCTTGTTGTTTTGCCTAATCCTCCACGCATTGCTCCTACTGCCAGACAGGCAATCAGCATGAATTGCAACAGATATGTTATGTAGAATTTTATACTGCGATGCCAAATACCGGTTGGTGTGTGATACAATTTGATTGCACCGTATATCATGGCAATTCCGGCAATGGTTACATACCAGTACTGAAACAGGCTTTCCACAATAACCAGGGCAATGTTGCTGTCATCGGCAAATTCGGTGAATACACCTGCAGTTGTACGTGTCCCGGTAAATTTGAAATAGATTGAGTCGGCGCAGTTGGCAAAGATAATCAGTACAACTGCCGCTATCCAGATGTATCTGGCAATTTTCTGATATATTCTGTTCTGTGTGAATGTTTCCGGAAGGGCCATGAGCACTATATACAGACCGGTCATATACGCCAATGCCGACAAATCAAAACGCAGTCCTCCCGCAAACAGGGTGACTGTCCGGCTGAACGTAAGATCAGGATAACATGATATATTGGTCAGAAGAAACAGTATTCTGCAGAGAAAGAATGCACACAATGCAATGAACAGATTGTACAGCATAGCACAGAATACATCCTTTTTAAGATATTGTTTTATTTCAGTTATGTTCATTTCCGGGCAAATGTGGTAAAATAGTCGGCAACAACAAAGGAACTGCCACCGATATATATCATGTCGTTTTTGCCTGCAGCTGCAGTTGCGGCACTGACGGCCTGTTCTACGCTTTGGTATGTGCTACCGTCAAGGTTATAGGTTTTTGCCATAGCGGCCAGCTCATTGCACGGCAATGCACGTTTGACGCTTGCCTGTGTAAAGTAGTAGACGGCATTCTTTGGAAGCATTGAAAGAACTGTGCTGATGTCCTTGTCGTTGACCATTCCGAAAACAATATGCATTGTTCCGAATTCCGGATTCTGCATAATATGTTGCAGATGCTTTACTATATGCTTGAATCCGTGAGAATTATGTGCCGTATCGCATATTGTTAACGGTGAAGGACATACTGTCTGCCAGCGTCCCATAAGACCTGTCATTGTGCATACGTTCTCAAATCCCTGCCCAATGTTGCCGGTACTTATGTCAAATCCTGCCTGCTGCAGTTTGTAAACAGCAGTCAGGATGGTGTTGGCATTCAGTTTCTGACATTCTCCGCTCAATTGTCCTTTATAGTTGCAGCCGTCAGTGGAAGTATGAATAAGGTATCCGTCTTTCCAGATACTGTCTTTTATGACAGGGTTGGTATGGGCAAAAGTAATGGGAGCATTTTCCTGCAGGGCTTTTGCCTTGAAAACAGGAGCGGTCTCGGCATTGGACTCGCCTATTACAACCGGTATGCCCGGTTTTATTATGCCCGCTTTTTCACTGGCTATGGCGGCAAGAGTGTTGCCAAGAAATGCCATGTGGTCAAATCCGATATTGGTTATTACGGAAAGAACAGGAGTAATTATGTTGGTGCAGTCCAGACGTCCGCCCAGTCCTACTTCTATTACGGCTATATCCACACCCTGCTGTGCAAACCAATTGAATGCCATGGCTGTGGCAAGTTCAAAGAAAGAGGGGTGAAGCGGTTCAAAGAAACTTTTGTGCTTTGTTACGAATTCAACAACAGCCTCTTGACTTATGCATTCTCCGTTTACGCGTATGCGTTCACGGAAATCGACCAGATGCGGTGATGTGTATAGTCCAACCTTATATCCTGCAGCCTGCAGGATTGCAGCAAGCGTATGGCTGGTGCTGCCTTTGCCGTTGGTGCCAGCTACATGAATTGTCTTGAACTTTGTGTGCGGATGTGAAAAATGTTCATCAAGTGCACGAGTGTTTTCAAGACCTTCCTTATATGCACCGCTACCGATATTCTGGAATAGCGGAGCCTGTGTGAAAAGATATTCTGTAGCCTGATTGTATGTCATAGCTTATAGGCCGGCCATTTTATTCAAAACAGCTGCGGATTTTCTTTTTAAGTTTTTCTTTGATGGATACTGACGGAGTAAAGTTATCCGATGAGCGCATCTTTTCAAAGTTCTGCTTTTCGTCCTTAGACAAAGTCTCGGGAATATAAACACTTATGTTCACAATCAGATCTCCATGGCGGTTGGTATGCAGAATTGACATACCCTTGTCGCGCAGACGCAACATTTTTCCAGGTTGTGTGCCAGGCTCAATCTTGACCTTGACACTACCGTCAAGAGTAGGTATCTGTACTGTGTCGCCAAGAACCGCTTGCGGTACGGAAAGAATAAGATTGTAGATAAGGTCGTTTTCGTCGCGTATAAGTTCCGGGTGCTGCTGTTCGCCGATAATGATAAGAAGACTGCCTGGGTATCCGTTATGACGGCCTGCGTTTCCTTTACCTTCAACAACTACCTGCATGCCCTCGGCAACTCCGGCTGGAATCTGTGCCTCGATTATTTCTTCTCCGGCAGTAACACCTTCACCACCGCAGAACGGACATTTGTTCTTGATTATTTTGCCTTCGCCACCGCAACGGGGACATGTTGTCTGTGATTGCATCATGCCGAATATGCTCTGTGTCTGGCGTATTACACGACCGGTGCCATGACACTCTGGGCAAGTTTCTGCAGCACTTCCGTCTGCGGCACCTGTACCGTGACAGTGTGTACACTGAACCTGTTTCTTTACTTTGAATTTCTTGGTTACACCGCTGTTTATTTCGTTCAGTGAAAGAGATACTTTGATGCGTACGTCGGAACCGCGGAATTTGCGTTCTCCGCCGCCGTTACCGCCACGGCCGCGACCTCCGAAAAAGTCACCGAATCCACCGCCTCCGCCAAATATATCGCCGAATGCACTGAATATGTCGTTGATATCCATGCCGAATCCGCCTCCACCGAATCCGTTTCCGCCGGCAGGGCCGTTCAAGCCTTCAAAACCGAACTGATCATAGCGGGCACGCTTGTTCTCATCGCTGAGTACGCTGTAAGCTTCGGCGGCCTCTTTGAACTTTTCTTCAGCCTCTTTGTCACCCGGATTGCGGTCCGGATGGTACTGAATAGCTTTTTTCTTATAAGCTTTCTTTATTTCGTCTGCAGTTGCTGTCTTTGCAACTTCAAGAACTTCATAGTAATCTCTTTTCTGTGCCATGATTATGGTTGGTTTTATTGAGCAACAACAACTTGAGCAAAGCGCAAAATTTTGTCGTTAAGCATGTATCCTTTTCTTGTACAATCCAGAATTTTACCCTTGAGTTCGGGTGCCGGAGCAGGAACCATGGCTATGGCCTCGTGCATATCCGTATTGAAATCCTGATCTTTAGTGTCTATTACCTTTAAGCCGCGTTCTGTGAGTGCGTGCATAAGATTCTTATAAACCAGTTCCATGCCTTCAACAAGTGACTTGTTGTCAGATGAGTTCTTTTTTTCCGCATCAATGGCGCGTTCAAAGTCATCTACAATGGGTAAAAGCGATGTCACTACATCTGCACATGCGTTCTTTATCAAATCGGCTCTCTCTTTGATTGTACGCTTGCGGTAATTGTCAAACTCTGCGGCTTTGTAAAGCATCTGGTTCTCCAGATCTTTGATTTTTTCCTGACTTTTCTCAAGTTCAGCAGCAAGCATCTGCTCCTGTGTCATTTCCTGAGCATCTTGGTTTGTCTCTTCAGCCGCTTCTTTTACATCCTGTTGCTGTGCAACCTGTTCTTCAGAATTAATGTTGTCCTGCACTGTGCTATCGTGTTTGTTTGCTTTTTTCTGTGACATTGTATCAATTGATTTTTTTACATTATTTATATAGCAAACACTTTGCCAATGATGGGGAGTCTGCCATAATGTCATAAAATATTGTGTATTGTTATGCAAAAACTATATCTTTGCGGATATACTAAACCTTTGTAATCATGCACTTGTCAAGGCATATCAGGATATTGTTTTTTTGCTTGTTGTCAGTTGCTGTGCAAACCGGTGCACGGGCTGCTTTGAATGCCAATTATGTTACCTATATCAATAAGTATAAAAGTGAAGCTATAGCCCAGATGCACCAATATCATATTCCTGCAAGTATCACTTTGGCACAGGGATTGCTTGAATCGGCAGCAGGACGCAGTGATCTTGCGCAGAAATCCAACAATCATTTCGGAATAAAATGTCATAATGACTGGAAAGGGGATAGGGTTTATGCCGATGACGACAAGAAAGGGGAGTGCTTCCGCAAATATCCAACTGTACTTGATTCGTATAATGATCACTCAAAATTTCTTGTGAACAGCAAACGCTATCAGAGTCTTTTTGAATTGGAACCAACTGATTATAAGGGATGGGCAAAGGGTTTGAAGGCTGCCGGTTATGCAACCGCAACCAAATATGCCGAATCTCTAATCAATCTGATTGAAACGTATGATCTTGCGCAGTATGACCGCGGCAGTACGGGCAGTATAGGCGCCTCTACTGCTTATACACAACGCAATACCAATACTTTCCTTGGCAATCTTGGTTTTGCAGCATGGAATATGGACGGATATGTTACGCATAATGTTATTTATATAAACGGACGTATGTGTATCAGGGTTAATCCAAATGTCACTTTGCGTCAGATTGCAATAGAATTCAGGGATACAAAACTGAACTTGCGCCATTATAATAATTTACAGCGTAACTGTGAACTGAATGCCGGTGATATTATTTTTCTGGAAAGAAAGAAGGCTCGTGTGTCACGTAAGGAACTGCATACCCACCAGGTTGTGGCCGGCGATGATCTGTGGAGTATTTCACAGCAACATGGCGTACGTTTAAAGCCGCTTATACGCCGTAATAATATCTCTGAGAGCAATCCTCTTACTGTAGGCTCGGTTCTGCGTCTGCGCTGATCAGACAAGTTCAGCCGGTTGTGTAAGGTCTATGAGTTGTTTGCCCATAGTCATGAAACGGTATTCCATAATGGCAAGACTCTGGTCCGGAATGATATGAATTCCAAGTGAATATTTGAAACGCCATTTGGTTGCAACAGACGGGAAACCGTTCTTGATATAGGCATAGATATATGGGTGAACGTAAAGCAGGAATTTCTTTACGTTCATCTGGTTTGTAAGATAATCAATTTTTTCTTCAATAACGTCGGTTACCAGAATAGACGGTCCTACTGTTCCTTTGCCGTGGCAGACAGGACAGCTTTCATCTATCGGAACGTCCGCTACTGGACGTACACGCTGGCGTGTAATCTGCATAAGACAGAATTTGGACAAAGGCAGAATGGTGTGTTTGGCTCTGTCGTTCTGCATGAACTGGGTCATATTGTCAAACAGTTTCTGACGGTCTTCGCCATTGTTCATGTCTATAAAGTCTATTATGATGATGCCACCCATATCGCGCAGACGCAACTGACGTGCAATCTCTTTCGCGGCTCCCAGGTTGACATCCAGGGCCTGTTCTTCCTGTCCTCCCGATTTGAGACGATGACCGCTGTTGACATCGATTACATGAAGGGCTTCGGTGTGCTCAATGATGATGTATGCACCGCCTTTGAATGATATTACCTTGCCGAACAGAGATTTTATCTGCTTTGTTATGGCAAAGTTGTCGAATATAGGAAGGTTGCCGTTGTAATATGAGACAATGTCTTTTGATTCCGGAGCAATGTCGGCAATGTAATCCCGTATCTGATTGTAGACTTTCTTGTCATTTACATGTATGGCCTGATAAGACGAATCCATAAGATCCCTCAACATTGATATTGCCCTGTTTGACTCTTCAAAGACAAGCAACGGATTGGCGTTGTTGGCATGAATCATTTCTATTGTGTCTGTCCAGCTCTTGTAAAGCGATGTCAGCTCGGAATCAAGCTCGGCAACACGTTTGTTCTGTGCTGCTGTGCGGACAATAAGCCCGCAGTTTTTGGGCTTGATACTCTGCAACAGCTGTTTCAGTCGAGTGCGCTCTGCCGGGTCTTCAATTTTGCTGGAAATGGCAATCTTGTCTCCGAAAGGTATCAGAACAAGGTACCGTCCCGGAAAACTGATGTCACCTGACAAACGCGGACCTTTGGTGGAAATAGGTTCTTTGGTGATCTGAACAAGAATTTCGTCGCCCTGCATTGGGGTGGCGGATGTTACGGTCTTATTCTTTTTTGATTCCTCCCATTTGTTGAAAGGTACGTAACGTTTTCTGTTGCTTGTGACCTGACGCAGATAGTTGTTGATCTGAGTGAAATGATCTCCAAGATCATCAAAGTGCAGAAATGCTTCTTTATCGGATCCTATGTTGACAAAACATGCGTTAAGACTGGGCATCATACGTTTGACTTTTGCCCAGTATATGTTTCCCACAGAAAATGACGCAACAGAATTCTCCTGCTGAAATTCAACAAGAGAACCATCCTGAGTAATAGCCAGTGATACTTGTGCTGGCTCTACGTTTATTACTAGTTCGCTGGTCATGAAACTATGGAAGTTTATAAAAAAACAAACCTATTGTAATTGATAAATAACACAATTTCAATAAGTTTGTTTTTCTAGGACGAGAAATTACTTGCTCTTATGTCTGTTCTTTCTCAGTCTTTTTTTACGCTTGTGTGTAGACATCTTATGTCTTTTTTTCTTCTTTCCGCTTGGCATAGCTAAATGTATTTAAATGAATGTTACTTTTCGTTTCTAACTGCATCTGCAAAAACTTTTGCAGGTTTGAAAGCTGGTATATTGTGCTCAGGAACCGTGATTGTTACCATTTTTGAAATGTTTCTGGCGGCCTTCTGTGCTCTTTTCTTGAGAATGAAACTGCCGAATCCTCTAATATACACATTCTCGTTATTCTGGAGAGATTCTTTCACAGCCTGGGTAAAACCCTCAACACACGCATAGACGTCGGCTTTTTCCAAACCGGTCTTCTTAGAGATTTCGTTAACAATTTCAGCTTTAGTCATAATTGCTTGTTATTTTTCTTCTTTATCAAATTCGAGTTGCAAATTTACATCTTTTTGACCTGATTGCAAAATAATTTATCTTTTTTTTATGACTTTGCTGTAAAACCGCATTTTTGTATCTATATTTGTAGTGTAATTATAAACCTAATACATTATGTCAATAAACAAAGTTATTTTGCTTGGCAACGTTGGCCGTGATCCTGAAGTCAAATACCTGGATCAGAACATGTGTGTAGCAAATGTCGCTCTTGCTACATCGGAGAGAGCACGTACCTTACCAAATGGAACACAGGTACCTGAAAGAACAGAATGGCACAATCTTGTGTTTTGGCGTTCTTTAGCACAGACAGTTGAAAAATACGTACACAAGGGCGACAAGTTGTATGTTGAGGGCACTATTCGTACCCGCAATTACGATGATCAGAACGGTGTGAAACGCTACGTTACGGAAATATACGTAGACACAATGGAGATGCTTACTCCGCGTGGTGCGACAAGTTCCCCAAGCGAACCTAAGCTTGCCGTTCAGCCTCAATCTCAACCGGAACAAGGTGCAGAGACTGCGGACAATTCTGATCTTCCATTCTAACTCATGGGTAGTACAATCAGTTTTGAATCTTTAGATGCAGGAGCTGTAATCGCTTTGATTACAGCCCTGCTGTTATTATTGGTCAGTGGATTTGTATCCGCTTCTGAGATTGCTTTCTTTTCTCTTTCTCCTGCCGATGTAAAGCATGTGGAGAGCAAGGAACACGCTAATGATATGTATGTTTCCAACCTTCTTGACAATTCACAGCGTCTGTTGGCAACCATACTGATTACAAACAATTTTGTAAACATTGCAATCATTATGCTGTTGAATATTTTCTTTGGCACATGGTTGCATTTCGGAGTTGTCTGGCTGGAATTTCTGGTTCTGACAATACTGCTGACTTTTCTGCTTTTGCTATTCGGCGAAATAGCTCCAAAACTGTATGCCAGTGAGAAACCGCTCAGGTTCTGCCGGCGTGCGGCACCTTTCATGGTGCTTTTTGAAAAGGTTTTCTGGCCGGTGGCATCGCTTCTGATGAAATCGTCCATAATAGCCGACCATTTTTCAGGAAAACAGGATTATGACGTCTCTGTTGACGATCTTGAGACGGCGCTGGAACTGACTGACAAGAAAGAAATAAAAGAGGAACACCAGATGCTGGCCGGAATCATCAAATTCGGTGATGAGACGGTGGCTGACATTATGATATCGCGAGTTGACATGGACCTTCTGGACATACACTCAAAATTCAGCGAGGTGCTTGAAAAAATAGGAAAGGATTTCTATTCGCGTATTCCGGTATATTCACATTCAAGCGATGACATCCGCGGAATTCTGTATATAAAGGATTTGTTGCCGCATCTTGAAAAAGGTGACAATTTCCGTTGGCAGAGTCTTATACGCCCGGCATTCTTTGTTCCGGATACGCGGCGTCTTGATGATATGCTGCATGATTTCCAGACCAACAAAATTCACATGGCTATTGTTGTTGACGAATTTGGCGGTACAGAGGGCCTTGTGACATTGGAAGATGTTATTGAGGAAATCTTAGGCGAGATTAACGATGAGTATGACGATGTTGACAATAAATATTTCAAGAAACTGGCTCCTCACAAATTTTTGTTTGACGGAAAGACTCCGCTGACAGATTTCTACAACCTGTCCGGTGTTAAGGCTGAAGATTTTGAAGAAATTGAAGGCGATGCCGACACTCTTGCCGGTCTTCTGCTTGAATTGAAAGGGGATTTCCCTAATGAGTACGAGGTTCTTGAATACAACAATATTAAATTTACCATAACCAAAATGGATGGCATGCGTGTAGCTTCCGTTGAGGTTTATATTGAAGACTGACAGTTAAGGTATGCAGGTTGGAATGCTGTTTTTGCTATGCCTCAAAGGGTTCCTGATAGGGGCTCTTGGCGCTATGCCGTTAGGCCCAAGCGCATTCCTGACCATACGCCGTACATTGAACCGCAAAGCGCGCCCGGGTTTTATGACCGGAATCGGAATTTCAGTCAGCGATATGTTCTATGCAACATTGGCTGCTCTTGGAGTTAATCTGGTTATGCGTTGGCTTGAAGATCCGGCTGTTAAGGAAAGCATTTCGCTGGCAGGCTGTGTTATTCTGGCCGTTTTCGGATTGAGCACAATGCTTAAGAATCCGTTCAGCAAAGATGTCAACGGTGTGTCTCCCGATACAAGATCTTTGAAATATTACATAGGTTCAGGTTTTTGTATCGCTATTGCCAACCCTACGGTGATATTCTTTTATCTGGCTTTGTTTGCAGCTTTTGCATTCACTCCAGGAACAATTGATACTGCATGGTTCTATTTTGCCATGCTTTCTGTGTGGGCTGGAGATCTTTGCTGGTGGCTTTTGCTGACATTTGTGATAAATAAAGTGCGCAACAAGTTTGATCTGAAGCAGATCCGTACCATAAACATCTGGTTTGGCGCTCTGCTTCTTGCCTCTGCTGTTGCGTGGTTGATATATACATTGAAAAATGCTGGTATCTAGACAATTAAGAAAATCAAACGTAATTGAATATCTGCTTTACATGTGGCAGGTTGAAGATTTGTTGCGCGGTGTACAGCTCGATGCCGATGCTCTTGCCCAGAAAGTGCTGTACAATGCAGCAATACCGCAGGAAACTGCTGTGGCATGGAAAGAGTGGTATCGCGGTCTTGCTGACATGATGCGTCTTGAGGGTGTTACTGATAGAGGGCATCTTGGAATGAACAATAATTTGCTGCAAGAAGTTGCTGATGTCCACAAACATCTTCTTGACCTTGAGGCGATGGAAGAATATAAGGACAAATATTACAAGGCTTTGTCTTTTATAGTGGAATTCCGTGCAAAAAGCGGCAAAAAGGATTGCAGCGAAATTGAAAGTTGTCTTGATTTTATGTATGAAATATGGCTGCTCAAATTGCAGAAAAGAGAAATTCTGGAGCAGACACAGAAGGTGATTGATGCCATCAGCGGTATGCTTTCCATGCTTGCCGGTTATTTTGTACAATATGAGAATGGAGAACTTGATTTTGATTCACTTGAATAATTAAGATTACAGAATATAAATAATGGAAGAAATAAGTCGCAGACGTACTTTTGCAATTGTATCGCACCCTGATGCCGGAAAGACAACACTTACCGAAAAACTGCTTCTGTTTGGAGGACAGATTCAGGTAGCCGGGGCTGTGAAATCAAACAAAATAAAGAAAACGGCTACATCGGACTGGATGGATATTGAAAAACAGCGTGGTATTTCCGTTACCACGTCTGTTATGGAATTTGACTACAACGGTTACAAAATCAATATATTGGATACTCCCGGCCACCAGGATTTTGCCGAGGATACATTCCGCACGCTGACTGCTGTTGACAGTGTTATCATTGTTATCGACTCTGCCAAGGGTGTTGAGCAGCAGACACGTAAACTTATGACAGTGTGCCGTATGCGCAAGACACCGGTCATTGTGTATGTGAACAAATTGGACCGCGAGGGTAACGACCCGTTTGACCTTCTTGATGAACTTGAGGAGGAATTGCAGATTCATGTGCGTCCGCTCAGCTGGCCTATTGAAAAGGGTGCCCGTTTCCGTGGTGTGTACAATATCTATGAACAGAAACTTGACCTTTATTCTCCAAGCAAACAGTTTGTTACGGAAAAGGTAGAGGTTGATATCAATACAACTGAACTTGAAGACCAGATTGGTGCAGATCTTGCAAAGAAACTGCGTACAGACCTTGAACTTATAGACGGTGTGTATGAACCGTTCAGCCGTGAGGCTTATCTTGATGCTCAGGTTGCACCTGTTTTCTTTGGTTCGGCACTGAATAACTTTGGTGTGAAGGAACTTCTTGACTGTTTTGTCCAGATTGCACCGAGTCCGCGTCCAACACAGGCCGAAGAGCGTATGGTTGAACCGGAGAGTCCCAAGTTTACCGGTTTCATTTTCAAGATTACCGCCAATATTGACCCGAACCACCGTTCTTGCGTTGCTTTCTGCAAGATTTGTTCAGGAAAGTTTGTCCGCAACAATCCGTATTATCATGTCCGTTTGGACAAGACATTGCGCTTTTCATCTCCTACACAGTTTATGGCCCAGCGCAAAAGTACCATTGAAGAGGCTTATCCTGGCGATATAATAGGTTTGCCTGATACCGGCAACTTCCGTATTGGAGATACGCTGACTGAGGGTGAGGTTCTGCATTTCAAGGGCTTGCCGAGTTTTTCTCCGGAGATGTTCAAATATATTGACAATGCTGATCCTATGCGTGCCAAGCAACTTGCCAAGGGCCTGGAACAGCTTATGGGTGAAGGTGTAGCGCAGATGTTTGTAAATCAGTTCAACGGGCGCAAAATTATTGGAACAGTTGGACAACTCCAGTTTGAGGTTATACAGTACCGTCTGGAGCATGAGTATAATGCTTCTTGCCGTTGGGAACCTGTAAGTCTGTATAAAGCCTGCTGGATTGAGAGCGATGACAAGGAAGAGCTGGCTCAGTTCAAGATGCGCAAGCATCAGTTCATGGCGCTGGACAAGGAGGGCAGGGATGTGTTCCTGGCAGACAGCGGATATGTGCTGCAGATGGCTCAGATTGATTTCAAACATATCAAATTCCATTTTACAAGCGAGTTCTAAAACATTTATACAATGAAAGAGTACGCAGAAGATATTAAACAGGCCGTTGAGGTTATGCGCCGTGGAGGTGTAATCCTTTATCCTACGGATACAATCTGGGGTTTGGGCTGCGATGCTTCAAATGAGCAGGCCGTTGAGCGTATTTTTGCTATCAAACAGAGAGACGATGCCAAATCAATGCTGTGTCTGGTTGACTCTTTCTCTAAACTGGAGTATTACGTTGAGTCTGTTCCAAGTCTGGCTTATGACCTTATTGATCTGGCAGACAAGCCTCTGACTATAATTTATGACAAGGCGCGTAATGTGGCTCCCAAGCTTATTGCAGAAGATGGCAGTATAGGCATTCGTGTTACAGCGGAAGAATTTTCCAAGGAACTGTGCATGCGTATGCGCGGCGCAGTTGTGAGCACATCGGCCAATATCAGCGGACAACCGTCAGCAAAGAACTTTGCACAGATAGATCCGGAAATTGTAAAGGCTGTGGATTATGTTGTCAAATACCGTCAGAATGACAATTCCGAGCATAAGGCATCGGGCATAATCAAGCTTGGAAATGACAATCAGGTTAAGGTAATACGTGAATAATCATGGATAATGTTCAGCCGCAGCAGGCTAAAGCTTCCGCATTCAACCGTTTTCTGGTATGGCGTTCGTCCCATATCAGCGACAGACAGTTTCTTCTGCTGTTGAGCCTTATTGTAGGTGCTCTGACAGCGTTGGCGGCTCTTGTTCTGAAATGGACAATTGAGCATTTCCATACACTTGTGCTGCACCTTATTGACAATACGGAGAGCAGTTGGCTGTATCTGATTTTCCCTGTAATGGGTATTCTGCTGTCAGGACTGTTCATCAAATATGTGGTGAAGGATGACATCGGTCATGGTGTGACAAAGATTCTATATGCGTTGTCAAAACGTCAGGGACGTATCAGGGCGCACAACATGTGGTCCAGTGTGGTTGCCAGTGCAATTACTATCGGATTGGGCGGGTCTGTAGGAGCGGAGTCTCCTATAGTGCTTACCGGTTCTGCCATAGGTTCGAATATAGGTTCAATGTTCAAGATGGAGCACAGAACGCTGATGCTGCTTATAGGTTGCGGAGCGGCCGGTGCCATTGCCGGAATATTCAAGGCGCCTATTGCCGGTGTTGTGTTTGTGCTGGAAGTTCTGATGCTTGACATGAGCATGAGTTCGCTGTTGCCGCTGCTGCTTTCATCTGTTACCAGTGCTACGGTAAGTTATATCTTTACCGGAAACGATGCTTTGTTCAATTATGTTGATGCTGTTCCGTTTGAGCTGGCACGTATTCCGTATGTTCTGCTGCTTGGTGTTGTCTGCGGTGTGATCTCGTTTTATTTTTCATGGACCATGAACAAGCTGGAACGCGGTTTTGCACTTGTCAAGAACTATTATGCCAAATTCGCCATTGCCGCAGTCTGTTTGAGTGTCCTGATTTACCTTTTCCCGGAATTGTACGGCGAAGGATACGATACCATAGACAATCTGCTGTCTGCAGAAAATCTTGGTGCCCATCTGCCGGTTTACTTTATACTGATAATATTGTTCAAGGTGTTGGCATCGGTGGCTACAAACTCTGGCGGCGGATGTGGCGGTATATTTGCCCCTTCACTTTTTATGGGCTGTGTTGTGGGTTTTGTATTCTCCAAAGCGGTAATGTGGATAAATCCCGGCATCGTTATTCCTGTTGAGAACTTTGCGCTGTTCGGTATGGCCGGTCTTATGAGCGGTGTTATGCATGCGCCGCTTACAGGTATCTTCCTTATTGCCGAACTTACCGGAGGCTATTCCATGTTCCTGCCGCTTATGATGGTCTCTATCATATCATATCTCACAATCCGTCTGTTCCAGCCGCACAGCATCTATTCCATGCGTCTGGCGCGTAAGGGTGAACTTATGACACACCATAAAGATCAGGCTGTTCTGCTGTTTATGAGTATGGACAAGGTGCTGGAAAGGGACTTGCAGGTTGTCCAGCCTGATATGGAACTGGGACATCTGGTTAACATCATGTCACAGTCCAACCGCAACATTTTCCCGGTTCTGAATCTCAACAATCATCTTGTGGGAGTCATTTCCATTGAAAAGGTTCGCAAAGTGATATTCCGTCCGGAACTTTATACCCGTTTTACGGTTCAGGATTTTATGATTGACCCTCCTGCACGTTTGTCCGTGAATGACCCAATGGAGGTTGTTATGGAAAAATTTGACAAGACAAAGGCCTGGAACCTGCCGGTTGAAAATGAAAACGGCGTCTATGTGGGTTATATCTCAAAGTCAAAGATGCTGAGCGTATATCGTGATCTCTTGCTTGAGTTCTCTGAAGAGTAGCGCACCCCGTTCATTACATCCTGATTGGTTGGAAAGATAGTTTTTTGAATTCAGATTATGGCATTAAGGATAATATTTTTAGGAACACCGGATTTTGCGGCATACGCTCTGGACAAACTTGTGGAGAGCGGTGCAAATGTAGTTGCTGTTGTTACCATGCCTGACAAACCCGTTGGCCGCCACGGTAACACGTTGCAGCCCAGTGCGGTAAAGGAGATGGCGCTCAAACACAATCTGCCTGTACTGCAGCCGGAAAATCTCAAGGCACCGGAGTTTATAGAAGAGTTGCGCAGTTACAATGCCGATTTGCAGATTGTTGTGGCTTTCCGCATGTTGCCTGAGTCCGTTTGGAATATGCCGCGTCTTGGCACGTTCAATCTGCATGCATCGCTTTTGCCGCGTTATCGTGGTGCCGCTCCTATAAACTGGGCTCTGATAAACGGAGAGAAAGAGACCGGTGTGACCACGTTCTTCCTAAAACACGAAATAGATACCGGAAACATAATAATGCAGCGCACTGTTGAGATTCTACCGCAGGATAATTTTGAGACTCTGCATGACAAACTTATGCTTGTTGGTTCCGACGTTATACTGGAGACTCTGGCAAAGATAGAAAAGGGTATTGACCCGTCCGCATTGCGCAGTCAGGAAGATATGATAGCAAGTGGAATAGAACCCACTCCTGCGCCCAAGATATTCAAAGAGACCCGTCTTATTGACTGGAACAAAAGTGCATGGCAGATTCACAATTTTGTGCGCGGTCTTGCGCCTTATCCTGCTGCTTACGCCGTACTGCACCTTGATAATGGCACGGAACAGGAAATAAAGATATTTGCTACCGCTGTTGTGGATGGTGCTGGTGCTGCTGGTGCCTGTTCAGGTTCTGCTACTGCTCTTGCTGGTTCTGCTACTGCTCTTGCTGGTTCTGGTTCTGTTGCTGCTGGTTCTGGTTCTGTTGCTGCTACTGTTGCCGCTTCAGTTTCCGCCGGAACAATAGTGACCAATTACAGGAATTACATGTACGTGGCTACTGGAAACGGATGGTTAAGCATCCTTTCCTTGCAACCTGCAGGTAAGAAAACTATGGATATCAAAGCCTTTTTGTGTGGTTTCAAAGCTGAAAATGCCAGGTTTTAAGTTACGTAACGCCCCATTATTTGTCTTGAAACGCCCGTTTTGTTATAAAATGACGGTGTTTTTAACTTTTTTTGCATTTTTGTTTGGCACAAATAAATTCTTGATTTATATTTGCACCCGTAATAACTCTAAAATTCAAGTGCCTATAGATTAGAAAGCTACTCCGAACCAATTCATTTTTTATTAAATGGACATATTAGCAGAGAAGAGCGACAACCAGTTGGTGGCTCTTTATACGGAGGGTAATGCAAAGGCATTTGACATCCTGATAGACAGATATAAAGATAAATTGTACGCATACATCAATTATGTAGTGCGCAATACTGATTTGGCAAGAGACTTGTTCCAGGATACTTTTGTCAAAGCCATTACTACAATCAGGCGCGGCGCCTATACCGATACAGGAAAGTTCGGCGCATGGCTGAGCCGTATTGCCCATAATCTGATTATTGACTATTACCGTCAGAACAGCAGCGATAATGTTGTTTCTAACGATGCCAGCCCGGTTGACCTGTTTGCAGGTGCCAGTCTGATGGAGGATAATATTGAAGACCGTATGGTTTCAAACCAGATTCTGCACGATGTCCGTGCTCTTGTTCAGACTCTGCCGGCAAACCAGCGCGAGGTTCTTTATATGCGCTATTACCAGGATTTGAGTTTCAAGGAGATTGCCGATATTCTGGGCATTTCAATCAATACTGCTCTTGGCCGCATGCGCTACGCAATCCTAAATTTGCGCAAAGAGGCCTTAGACCGCAATCTGCAACTTACTGCCTGATTCTCCGTAGAGACCGTGCTGCGATTCGTGGCATTTCACCGCACCGTCCCCCGCAATTCAGTTGTCAGTTCAGCCAAAGGCATCTTTTGATTTGCGCTTGGGGAACGGATTTCTTTTGTAACACTTTAATGATTGTTGACAACTGCTCTTCATTGAAGAAATGAAAGCTTTTCAAGTGTAACTGTGCTGCATAGTCATCAATGATTTTGCATACATCAATATCACTTAATCCGTTAGTACGGAGATCAATAACATCGTCATCAATGATGACATCGGATGTGTCTGTTGGTAGTTGATTCATATCTTTTATAAAATTTCTGACAAACCCTCCCCATATGGCGCGGGCTCGTTTTTGGTTAACAAATGAAGAAAACACTATCATTCCTTTAGAATTATATCGAAAATCAGTATGACATTTCATTTTTCCATAGATTAATCTCTTTTCTATGTATGACAACTTATCTAAAGTTCTGAAATTTGAAATGTATTGTTGATAGATTTCAGAGGGCATCAGACAATCTGCAAATAACGTGCATACGCTTGAATATTCATACTCCAAAGGATAATTGGCAATATAATGATGCACAGGATTTCTATACACATAAACCATGGCGTTTTTTATAACTTGCAGATTTTCCAATTGTTTGTACGCTGTTTTGATTTGTCTTGAAGTGCTACCTCCATATTTGTTGTGATAATACAAACCGTATGTTTTTTTCAATTGTATTAAAAATTCATCAATTAGATCTTGATCCATGCATTCAATTACTACATGAAAATGTGTGGACATGGCTGTTACTGCTAAAATCTGCAAATGCAATTCACTTGACAGAATAGCGAATTTGTTGATGAAATAGACAAAATCCTTGTGATTTCTAAAGAGCACAAAATGCCCATGGTTATAAACATGATAAGGGCTTTCATTTAATTTCATGGTGTGACATTGTGTTTTAATAGTGTTTGACAATATACGTTTAACGACATGTTTTCGCTCCGGCGGTTTTCATAGTGTTTTTGCGCCGTAATATTGCCAAAACAACAGTCTTTATTGTTTCATCCGTTGGTCGTGATGCAAATGTAAGTCATTGTTTCTAATTGTCAAGGCATTTCGGCATTTATTTTGGCTTCTGATGGGGACGGTGCTGCAATTCGTGGCATTTCACCGCACCGTCCCCTGCTTTTCAGGCGAATTGGCATGGACGGTGCTGCGATTCGTGGCATTTCACCGCACCGTCCCCCGCATTTTAGGCGAATTGGCATGGACGGTGCTGCAATTCGTGGCATTTCACCGCACCGTCCCCCGCATTTCAGGCGAATTGGCATGGACGGTGCTGCGATTCGTGGCATTTCACCGCACCGTCCCCCGCATTTTAGGCGAATTAGCAGGGACGGTGCTGTGATTCAGCGTCTCATGCCGTGATCGTTGTGAACCGGATTCTCATTCCAATAGTCAAGAAGTTTCTGGGCCTCTTTCTTTGTGATTGGGGTTACCGCTCCGTGTTTGGGACTTGAGAAGTTGGTTGCTTTCATTTTTGAACCTTCCTCGTTAAAGTGGCCTATGTCTGTGTAGGTCTTGAAGTCTGTAGTTTCAAGAAATCCGAAATTGCTTGGGAAACGGCCAAAGCAGTCGTACATAAGAACGTAGGTATCTGTGCCGTAACGCTTCCAGCAGTTTGGAGCCTCTGCTGCCTTTTCCTCTTTGTCAACAATTTCCGGCTGGAAGGTATATGGACCGCTGATATTGTCGCTCACGGCTACCATTATGCCTGAGAATCCTTCGTCATACTCTGCGTAATGCAGGTAGTATTTGCCATCATTACCTTTTACAATATCACCGTCAAGTGCTGTGTGGTCGCCTATAGTCTTTTCAAACATAAGTTGTGGCTCTGTGGCAAATCCTGTGAATTCCTTATTTGCATAGGCGTAGTAGAGCTTGCATGCACCATTCCCGCGGCGTATTGTCCAGTATATCATGACTGCCTTTTTCTGGTCATCCCAGATAAGTTCAGGCGCCCATGTGGCACCTATGTCATGGAATCCATCCATCTGCTGAACGCGTACCAGTGAGTGTTTCCAATGAATAAGATCCTTAGACTTGAGCAGTGCAAGATTCTTGTTGTTGCCCCATCCGAATTCATTCTGGTCCCGCTCAAACTGTGTGGTCCTGTAACCGTAACGCTGTGCAAAGATGTGAAGGTCAGTGGCTGCTATGTAATATGTACCATCAGGGCCGCGCATGATATAAGGGTCACGCAGTCCCTTCTGTTCTGCAACTGTGTCACCTGCAATGACGGGATAATTGTCATTTACAGCTGTGAATTCGTAGCCATCCATACTTACTGCCATGTGCAGACAGTGGTCATTGTCTGAAAAATAAACCATCAGATAAGCATCTGTCTTTGGTCTGGCTGCCAATGGCAGTGCTACAAATGCTGCCAGAGCTACAATAAGTGAGAATGTAATTTTTTTCATTTTTTGAAATTTGACATGTTTAATATGCTGTTATTGAAGTATCCTATCAATATTGGCGAGCAGAGACCTTTTCCCTGTTCAGGCAAAAAGGCGCTCAATTTCTACAACGTAGATGGTATGGAGACCGCCTTTGGCGCCGTACCACTTGAACAGGCTCTTGTCTATGAAATTGCATTCCTGCATATCTGTCTTGAACAGCTTGCGGCATTGAAGGGTAAGGGTTGCCTGTTCAAATGTCATAACACCGTTTTCAAGTTCAACAGGAGTAAGACCTGTCAGGGAGATTTTGTTACAGTCACGGCCGCTTTTTGTGCCGCATATCTGGAGTGCACCCCGGCAACTCTCCGGGTAGAATGACAGAGTAAGGTGTTCATTCTGCTCAATGAAATTGTGGGTATATCTTTCGGGGCGGACAAAAATGAATGCAACCGGCTTGTTCCAAAGCCATCCAAGACCGCCCCACGATGCTGTCATGGTGTTTAATGACTCTTTGGTGCCGGCTGTGATCAGCATCCATTCCTTTCCAATAAGATCAAACTGGTTTTTCTGTCCCAGTATTTCTAAACTGACTTCTTTCATATTATTTTCAATCAATTGTTTCAAAACAAATTCAATTCCAAAATCCAGCTGTACAAGCTACTGCCAATCAGCGCAAAGCAGGATTGACAAGCTGGAATTCCTGTGCAATATCGGGCTTTTTCAGGTTCATCTCCACACTCTCAAGCAACATGGATTCAGGAGCAATCATTGTTGGGAAATCGTTGGAGTTGCATGGGTAACTCTGAATTGATTCCTCTTTTGATGCTGCAATAACGTGCATAAGTTCGCGTCTTTCAAAACTTGGGGTATCAGAGTGAATTACTGTTTCCTGACCGGTTTTGACATCGATGCGTGTAAGAATGTAGCAGTTGTAGGAAATGTTACGCAGCATGTAAGTGTGGTCAAGACCGGCTTTTTTGGCCTCGGCAATGAGCTTTGGTTTCATTTTTGAAAGTGGAACAGGTTTTTCATATGTGACATGCATAATACTCATTCTGTTCCGATCAAAAATTGAGTGTCCCGTAGGTTTTGTTGCACCGATACCCACAGCGCGTCCGCAAATCAGATTCTTGAGCATACCTTTCTCTACCATAACAAAATCAGATTCCGGCTTTACTCCGTTGTAATCAATCTTGTAGCTGCCTCCAAGTTTCACACCGTTGTAACTTTCCATATCCGAATACAGGTGAATGTTGAGTTTTGGATCAAGGAAACGCTTGCCAAGCAGCATTCCGCCGTGTATTGAGGCTCCGCGTATGTAACCATACATATATTGGTACATGTCCCATGTGGTTTGTGCTATGCCGTAATTGTTAACAACAGTGTTGAACGAGTATGAAACACTCTGCTTTTCCAGCAGAATAGGACCAAGGTAGAATTCGTTTACAGTTTCTGCCTGGCTTTTTGTTATCATGGCATCGGCAAATTCGCGTAATTCGGCAGAGAGCTTTTCTATGCTGTAGTCTGAACAGTCAAAAGGAATATCGTAATACTCTGAAATCTCTGCACCGGTATTTGTCCTTACTGATGCTTTTGTTTCCAATGAATTCATGATGTATGGGGTGCGCATCTTGAGTCCCTCTGAATTGATATGGTAAACATCTGAATATTGGATGTCCAGAGTTACGCTGGTGTTGTACAGAGTGGGGTATTCCAGATAGATTGCAGAAAGAGTATTGGCAAGTTCTTCCATTTGCTTGCGGTCAATACCAGTCTCTTTTACACTCGGCTCTATGTATTCCACTGCCGGTAATACGACATGCTCGGGAAGCAAAGCTTCGTCCTCAGGTTTTGGGTTGTTCTTGAGAAGGTTCAGTTTATTGCTGTACTGTCCGATAGCACCTTTATACAGGGCATCGCTTACTTGCCAGAAGGTATATCTTATGCAATCATAGTCTGCTTTGTTTCCGCAGCTGAACGATGTGGAAAGAGGCATGGAAATAACCATTGAGTCTCCCAGAACGATGTTTTCTGTAGCTGTCAACTGGCTTGGCTTATATATGCTGTTGTATAGGCCTCCCAATGTTGAACCTATGTTCAATGTCTTTGCCGAATTCATTCTGAAGTCAACATAGAACGGAGCATCCTGACCTTCAGCCTTCAAACTTGTTGTTGTACGTTCCATTTCGTCTTGCAGGGCACTGAAAATGATGTCGCTTTCGTTGCCTTCCAGGTTTTTGTATTCTGGGCGTTCAAGTATAGGCGGAAGCTGGTAACCTGTTGCAGAACGTTGTGTTTCAACCTTGGTTATGAAGATTGTAGGCGATATTGCAGTAACAGGAACCCAACCTGACTCTGCACCGCACTGACCGGTGAATACTGATGGGGTGGCACCTCCGGCAGCAATACCGGAGAACATGGCAAGTGGTGTACCTATGAGTGTTACTCCGCGTACAAGCTCATCGGGACGGCCGTCAACATACACGCGGTAAACTTCTACCGGGTCAACACCGAAAGAGTTGATAGAGCCTCCGTCTCCAAGGTATGTAAGACCGCTTGTGGCAGTGCGGAAATAATATCCGTACTCTTTTCCTTCATCTTTCACGGCTTTGATGAACATCTTGCGCAATTCCTCTTCTGAATAAGGATTGGTGTTTTCAATGATGAGGTTTGACTGGCGCGATACCGGGTCATAGCCTGCACTTGCACGCCCGTGACCGTTGCTTGCGGAAAAACCGTCTATTGGAGTGCGGTCAACAAGGAAGTTCTTGAGAACTCCGTTTTCCACACATGTAACGCGCTGTGCCTTGACAGCTTCGTCATCAAATTTATAGTGACCGTAGAGTGCTGTACCTGCATAATTGTCCAATGTTGGGTCATCAAATACCTGGAAACTTTTTGGCAGAACCGGTTGTCCTACCAGTTTCTTGAATGTCTGACCGCCGCTTTTCATGCGGTGTGCTTCCAGCCGATGTCCGAAAATTTCGTGGAAAAATACGCCGCTGGCAGAACCTGACATCAGAGCAGGACCTGCATATGGTTCGGCAATAGGAGCCTGGCGCAGTGCAAGCAGACGCTCTATCAGATCGCGTACGGCGGCAATGATGGTCTCATCGTCGGGCAGATCATCCAATGAATAGGAGAACCAGTCTTTGTACAGTTGGCAGACCATACCGTCTGTAGCACGTAACAGACCTTGGAGCATCAAACGTACCGATTTGCGGTTTTGTGATACTACAGAACCGTCCGATGTGACTGTTGTTATGCGCTCTACGTTGTAGTTCAGGTTTACTATTCCAGCTTCAAGCAGACTGCATTCCTTGAATGTGGCCGAAATGCGGTCCAAACGTTTTTCCCAGTAATCACAGTCAAAGGTGTAGGCTTCTTCCGGGTATGGCTGCTCATAATACGTTTCTACCGGTGCGGGGGCAAAGCATGGTGCCTTGTCTTCGTTGTCGGCATTGGTCTTCATTTTGGACAGCGCGGCGTTATAGTTGTTGACCGCTGTTTTGTAGCGTTTCATGGTTTCGCTCCAGATTCCTTGTCTGATTGCCATGATAGCATTGTCCGTATAAGGAACAGTCAGTCCCTGCATACCGTTGCCGTTGCCCGATGTCTCTTTTGTCTGGCATTCGTACTTGAAGTTGTCAATTTCGGGTGAACCTACTCTGACCTGTGGCGTAAGAATGCGCTCGCGGCTTTCCTGGGTGATTGATACACCGAAATTACTGCTTACAGTTGCACTGTATGTGTCATTCAGTCTGAGTGACATGTAATATGCCGGAACAGGCTTCTCTTTCAGCTGATCCATGCTGTATTTGAGTTCCTGTTGCATTGCAATAACCAAAGAATCCGTTTCTATTGTTTGAGACTGTACTGTCAGGAATAAAGACAGTAACAGAAAACTGGAAAGTGTTTTTTTGTTGTTCATATATCTGTTTTGATTTTTTCCCTTACAAAGATACTGATTATAGTGTACTATCAAAACTTATTTATGGTATATTTGTGATACTTACGTACAAACGGAATTTATATGAGCAATGTATTTCAATGTGTGGGCCGTGGTCTGGCAAAGTTTTTTGATGGGCTGTCAGGCAGGAACAGAAAGGGTATGAGAAACCGTCTGATAATTGCGGTATCCCTGTCTGTGATAGCCATACTTGTTGATTCTTATCTGGTTTACACAAACTATGAGTATCTGCCGTCTCACATAGGCACATACTACAATTGGGATTATGTGGCAACCGTAACCAAACCAAAGTCAGTGTTCTGGAACTACGAAATGCAAAGATTTGTAGTACTGGCGGTAATGGTGTGCGCAGGGTGGCTGACATACTCACGGGATAAGGCATCGCCTGTACGTTTCAGAGTATTTACATTGTTGTCAGAAATTGCAAACCTTATTATTCTGACCGGTGTGGGCATAAGTGTAATTATGCTTGCCATTTCCCGTGGAGATTCCACAAAAACGGTCTCTGATAATGTTGAGTTTTCTGTAATGTACGTATGGCTTACAATTCTGCTGCTTGAATTTTTCTTTGATATCCGTTTTCTGAAACAGAATAAGGCAGAGTAGTAGCGTTTTGTTAAAAAGATTCTGTGTAAATATAATAAATCTGCCGGGCATGCGTTTTATATCCAGAAAGTAAAACAAACTGAAATGGTTGTGCCTATGGATAAAAACGCTACTCCTTTTTTATTGTTTGAAAAATTGGTAGAAGAGGCTGTCAGGTTGGATGCGCAGCAGAGGTCTGCAGAAGACAAGGCTCCGGCTGAGACGGTGGATTTTATCAGAAAATATGCCAGAATGGCAATGTGATTAATAACAGAATAGCAAGGGCGCTCATTGAAAAAATGAGCGCTTTTGTTTTTTTATTCCATAGCCATATACAGGTAGCGAACAGTATGCAGTAGAACAGAAAAACTATGCTGAAATTATTGATATCCATTTCTACGTAGCTCCAGCCAATTCCGCTTATCCATTCCAGTGCACCGTTTACAATATGCAGAAACCATCCTGCAATGTGTGCGGTGGCATGGGCAACAGTACTGCTAAACAAAATCCATGGAATGGACCTGAATATCCATGTGGCCATTACAGCCATGAGTGCGAGATAGACCAATGGTATTACAATAATGTTTGTAAGCAGGAATAATACTGATATGCCTCCAAAGTAATATATTATGAGCGGGGCAGTGCCAATCTGTGCTGCTATGGAAACTGTGATTATGTCATAGAAATATTTTACTGCAATGTTCTTTGGAGTCCATAACAGTGCAATCTTGGGCTGAAAGTACAGAATTGAAAATACTGCGGCAAAGGATAACTGCAGTCCTGAATCGAACAGCGCCAAAGGGTTGGCAGCCAGAATGACAACTGCTGCAAAACAGAGTGTGTTGATGCTGTTGTTGTCCCGACCCAGTATTCTTGTTAATGATAGGAAAGAAAACATGATAAGCGAGCGTGTTATTGAAAACGGCAAACCTATCATACATGCGTAGCTCCAGAGCAGTAAAATAATTACAAGTTCTCTAATCCACCCTAACCATTTTGGACGGCGCACAACAGGAATAAGCAGCGACAAAAGAAAATAGAGTATTCCTACATGCAATCCCGATACGGCAAGTACATGGCTTGCTCCGGAATGCGAGTATGTGTCTTTCAGGCTTTGATCCAATGCGGTTTTGTCTGCAAACGTGAGTGCTTTGAGCACTGCAACTTCTTTGCTGTCTATTCCCCAAGTATCATATTCGGCCGTCAGTTTATGGCGTATTCTTTTCAACGGAAAGCCTGTTACGGAGTGGCTGTTCAGACTCCATTTTTCCTTTGCTATGAATGCTGTGCCATATACCCCCTGACGTGCAAGGTAGGCCTTGTAGTCAAAATCCGGAACAAACTGCTGCGGAGGTTGTATGTTTGCTGTAACTGTTATTGTATCTGACGGTTCCAGTTCCAGTGCCGCAGTGTCGCCAGCATAGAAATATAGCAGAACTCCACACTCTCCGCCGGTAAGGTTGCCGCGTACCATAGTGCTCTTTTCTTTGGCGATGGGGTAGTCTGTAATGCACACTGTGTATTCAGACTTGCTGTTATGGCTGAATGCGGAATAATAATGCTCAGCTTTTTTGTCGGCTTGCAGGGCTCCTGAAAAACCACACGCTGCAAACACGATATTTGTTATTACTCCAAACAGAATATGCCACTCTGAACGGTAACAGATTATCAGTAAAATAACTGTCCCTGTCAGCGCAGCAATAACTGCCGCAGGAGGCAGACAGATATCCGCACCGTTTGCCAGCAGTTTATACAGCAATATGCCCACCGTCAGAGGCATCAGCACTCTGAAAGAGGGGTAGGAGTCTAATATGTACAATTTATTACAGTTCTTTAAGCTGTCCTATTGTTTTGATAGGATCTTCTGATTTGAATATTGTGTTTCCTGATACTAGTACGTCAACGCCTGCCTGTGCAAGACGTTTTCCTGTTTCCAAGGTTACCCCGCCGTCAACTTCAATGATAGCTTTCGATGCGGTAAGATTTATAAGGTTGCGTAGTTTTTTTACTTTTGCTATTGAACTTTCAATAAACTTTTGTCCTCCGAATCCGGGGTTTACAGTCATAAGAAGCACCATGTCAAGTTCAGGAAGAATCTCTTCAAGAACACTTACCGGTGTTGACGGATTGAGTGTTACCGCCGCTTTCATCCCTGCTTCATGAATCTCATGTACAACGCGGTTAAGGTGAGTGCATGCTTCGTAGTGCACGTTGAGCCATGTTGCTCCGATTTCTTTGAAACGGGAGATGTATTTTTCCGGATTAACAATCATAAGATGTACATCAAGTGGTTTTTTTGCAACTGCGGCAACAGATTTGACAACGGGAAAACCAATACTGATGTTGGGTACAAAAACACCGTCCATGATATCTATGTGAATCATGTCTGCTTTACTGTTGTTTATCATTTCAATGTCTTTCTGCAGGTTACCAAAGTCTGCGGATAAAATTGACGGCGCTACCAGCATGTTATGATTGTTTTAGGATTGTATTTTTATAATTTGACTGTAAAGTTATGGACTTTTTGTTTACTTTTGCAAAAAAATGAAGGAAAATGATTCAAAACTATTTTCGTGGCGATCAGGTTACCATTTTTGCCAAGTGGCTGAGATGGGCTAAAAATTTTGTCATTCTGACTCATATATCGCCTGATGGTGATGCAATCGGTTCCTCACTGGCTATGGCCGGCTATCTGAAAAACAAGGGAAAAAACGTAAAGGTTGTTGTTCCGAACGATTTTCCTGATTATTATCTTGTTGCCGGTGGGGCTGAGAATATAATTGTCTTTTCGGAAACCAAACAGTACATTGACCTTATTTCAAAAACCGATGTCATTGTCTGTCTGGATTTTAACGAAACGGGCCGTGTAGGTTCTTCACTACAGTATTATCTTATCAACAGTCCGAGCAATAAGATAATGATTGACCATCATTTGAATCCCCAGCCTTTCTGTGATATAACACTGTCTGTACCGTCGGCATCGTCCACATGTGAACTGGTGTACAATTTTATTTGTGCTATGGGCGATTTCCAACTTATAGATCTGTCTATTGCGCAGGCGTTGTTTATGGGACTTATGACGGATACGGGTTGTTTTGCCTACAATTGCAGTAATCCGGACATATATATTATTGTGAATGAACTGCTGAAGTTAGGCGTTGACAGGGACAGAATATATCGTGCGGTAAATTATTGTTATTCCAAAGACCGTATGCAGCTTATGGGACGTGCTTTGCAGAATCTTAAGATGTACCGAAACGGGAATGTGTCTTTGATGGTGTTGAGTGATAAGGAGTTGCAGAAATTCAATTATCATGCCGGCGACAGCGAAGGTTTTGTTAATCTTCCGTTGCAGATCTCCGGTGTTAAAATGTCTGTTTTTATACGTGAGGACTGCGAACTTAATCAGATTAAATTTTCTGCACGTTCTGTAGGTTCTGTGCCATGTAACCAGTTTATGTCGCAGTTTTTTCACGGTGGCGGACATTTGAATGCGGCTGGTGGTGAATTGAGATGCTCGCTGGAACAGGCCATATCTATTTTTGAAAATGCTATCAAAGAGTGGAATTTTGAATTCTAATTGGTTGTATATGAATAGAATACTTACTATACTTTTTTGCTTTGCCGTATTGTTCTCCGGTTGTTCCAAAGACGATACTTATGCTAAGAAGAAAAAACGTGAGAATGCCAATATCAATAATTTCCTGGCAATAAATGGTATAAAGACCATATCTCTCAGTGAATATCAGAAGAAGGGTTATACTTCAGTTGAAGATAATAAATATATCTGCTTTACCGACAAGAATCTGTATATGCAGATTATCAGTATGGGCAATGGAGATACCTTGCGTGAAGGCGAATCCCGCGATTATCTGATACGTTTCTGCGAATATAATATTCAAAAGAAAGACACTACGCTGTATAATTATTACAATAATGAACCGGATAAAATGACAGTATCTCTTTCCGAAGGAATATATTCTGCAACATTCACCAGCGGTGTTATGTATACAGCATACGGCAGTCAGGTTCCTTCAGGTTGGCTTATTCCGTTTGAATTTACAACCCCCGGTTTTTACAGCGGTGCAGGAAATGCTCATGTAAGATTGATTCTACCTCATAATGAGGGAACATCGACGGCGGCATCGAATGTTTACCCTACATATTATGACATTAAAATAACGTCAAAATAATAAGTTCTTTGAAATGGCAATGATAAAATCCATCTCCGGTTTGCGCGGAGAAATAGGCGGTCCGGCCGGCAACGGTCTTACACCGCTTGATATTGTGAAATTTGTATCTGCATATTCAGCCTGGCTTAAAAAATCAAATCCTGCAGCCAAGATGGTTGTTGTGGGCCGTGATGCCCGCATTTCAGGAGACATGGTGCGCCGGATTGTTTGCGGTACGCTTATGGGAATGGGACTGGATGTTACCGATATAGGGTTGGCATCGACACCTACAACGGAACTTGCTGTGACTATGCTTAAGGCAGACGGAGGACTTATTCTGACAGCCAGCCATAATCCGCGCCACTGGAATGCACTCAAGCTGCTTAACTGCAACGGTGAATTTCTGAGCGCTGCCGACGGCAATGAGGTACTGCGAATAGCCGATGCCGAAGAATTTGACTATGCTTCTGTAGATAATCTTGGACATTATTATTCTGACGATACTATGAACAAGCGTCATATCGATGCTGTTCTCGGTCTTGAACTGGTTGATGTTGAAGCCATCCGTAAGGCGGATTTCAAAGTTGCGCTTGACGGAGTGAACTCAGTTGGCGGTGTTGTTGTTCCCCAATTGCTTGAGGCTCTCGGTGTCAAACATGTTGAAAAACTCTATTGTGAACCTACCGGTGATTTCCAGCATAACCCTGAACCTCTTGAAAAGAATCTGGGTGCTATAATGAATGTTATGAAAAATGGTGGGTTGGATTGTGCTTTTGTTGTTGATCCTGATGTTGACCGTCTTGCATTCATTGATGAAAACGGCAATATGTACGGTGAAGAATATACTCTTGTTACTGTAGCTGATTATGTGTTGCAGAATACTCCCGGCAATACCGTTTCAAATCTGAGTTCCACACGTGCTCTACGCGATGTCACCGTTCAGTATGGCGGTCAGTATAATGCTGCTGCAGTGGGCGAGGTCAATGTTGTTACTAAAATGAAAGAGACCGGTGCAGTGATTGGCGGAGAAGGTAACGGCGGTGTTATCTATCCGGCTTCCCATTACGGTCGCGATGCCCTTGTTGGTATAGCTCTTTTCCTGAGTCATCTGGCACATAAAAAAATCAAGGTAAGTGAACTGCGTAAGACCTATCCTCCATATTTCATAGCAAAAAACAGAATAGATCTCAGGCCTGATACCGATATTGATGCCATCCTGAACAAGGTTAAGGGTATATATGCCGATCAGCAGATTAACGATATTGACGGAGTCAAGATTGATTTTCCCGATAAGTGGGTACATCTGCGCAAAAGTAACACTGAACCGATTATCCGTGTCTATTCTGAGGCTCATACTATGGAAGATGCCGATAAAATTGGACAGAGTGTTATGGATGTTATACAATCAATGATGTAATTGGCAGGTCTTTATATTCATATTCCTTTCTGTCAGTCACGCTGTATTTATTGCGACTTTTATTCAACAACATGCCTGTCGTCAAAAGACAGGTATGTTACCGCTTTGTTGTCCGAATTGGAAGACTGGGGACAAAGCCGTTCGTGGTGTTCTGACGGTGGAGCCCTGAATACAATATATATAGGTGGAGGGACCCCTTCATCTATAGGTGTTGAACTTCTTGAAACAATCTCGCGTAAAATTGAACATATATGGGGATTTGATTCTCTGCGTGAGTTTACTGTTGAACTGAATCCTGACGATGTGTCGGCGGAATTTGCAGAAAAATTGCATAAACTGCCAATAACACGTGTCAGCATGGGTGTACAATCGTTTAACGATGACATCCTTAAGTTTATGAATCGCCGCCATAATTCAGCCGGAGCTGTCAAGGCTTACCGTAATCTGTGTAATGCCGGATTTGACAACATCAGTCTTGATTTGATATTCGGTGTGCCGGGACAGGATGTGGATATGCTGAATACTGATCTTGACAATATGTTTGAATTGAATCCGCAACATATTTCAATATATTCCCTGTCATATTCCCCAGGTACCAAACTGAGCAAAATGGCAGATGACGGTATTGTACAGCCGTTGTCCGATGAATGTTGCAGTCATATGTACCGTATTATATGCAAACGTCTGAGCGATGCCGGCTATGTGCATTACGAAATATCAAATTTTGCAAAACCCGGTTATGAATCAAGACATAACAGCGGCTATTGGAATAATTCTCCGTATATGGGCGCCGGTGCAGGTGCTCATTCCTATAACGGAACGGACTGCAGACGCAGTAATGAACCTGATTTGGAACAGTATATAGCAAACCGCAGATATGAAACGGAATATCTTGATGTTACGGATTGTGTCAATGAATTTATAATGCTCTCTTTGAGAACTATCCATGGTCTTGATCTTAAAACTTTCAGAGATCGTTTCGGTACTGAATATTATGAAAAACTGCTGACTGTTTCTAATAATTATCTGGAAAGCGGACATCTGATTGTTTCTGATGATTGTATGAAAATTCCCCAGAAACATATTTACGTAAGCAATATGATAATTGCTGATCTGTTTTTTTGAAAAAGTGCAAAAATAATTTGTTTCTTGATAAATATTGTTTATATTTGCCAATGGCACCCATGAGAATGAGTGCACTTTTTATTAATATTAACAATTAAACAATATTTATCCTCATGAAGACTTATTCATCTGAAGAAATTAAAAACATTGCCGTTGTTGGAGGTGCGGGTTGCGGTAAGACCACCCTTACCGAAAGTATTTTACTTGATTGTGGAATAATCAAACGTCGTGGCAGTGTAGGTGGAAAAAACACAGTTAGCGATACAGCTGCAGTTGAGCAGGAATATGGTTATTCAGTGTATTCTACAGTTTGTAGCGTTGAACGTAAGGCAAAGAAGATAAATTTCTTTGATTGCCCGGGCTCTGATGATTTTTCTGGTCAGGCTGTAACGGCAATCAATGTTACAGATGCATCTGCCATTGTGATGAATGGTCAGTATGGCGTTGAAGTTGGCACAATCAATAATTTCCGTCTTGTACAGAAATACAACAAGCCGGTGTTCTTTGTAGTCAACAATGTTGATAACGAAAAGTGCGAATATGACAATATTGCTGAACAGATTCATTCTACACTTGGAATAAAGGCTTATCCCATTCAGTTCCCGGCAAGTTCCGGTGACGGTTTCAACAGTGTGATTGATGTCTTGTCGATGAAACAGTATACATTCGGTGCTGATGGTGAAGAACCTAAGGTGTCTGAAATTGCGTCTCAATTTGCTGATAAGGCTAAGTCTTTGCGCGATGCCCTTATGGAGGCTGCTGCTGAGAATGATGAATCTCTTATGGATAAATTCTTTGATGCCGGCGAATTGTCTGATGAGGAACTTATATTAGGATTGCACAAGGGTGTTGTTGCCAACGGCTTTTATCCGATACTCTGTCTCTCAGCTTTGAAAAATGTAGGTGTAAGCTGTTTCCTGGATTTTATTGCTGATATTGCTCCAGCATCAAATGAAGGTGCTCAGGTATGCAATTCGGCTGAGGCTCCCGTTGCAATTAATCCGGAAGGTGGTACATCTTTGTTCTTCTTCAAGACAACCATGGAGCCACATATCGGTGCTGTTTCTTATTTCAAAGTTATGTGCGGTACCGTAAATGAAGGTGAGGATTATGTGAATGCAGACCGTGGTTCAAAAGAACGTGTAGCTCAGCTGTTTGTAAGCAACGGCCAGAACCGTACACAGGTTCCGCAACTGGTTGCCGGAGATATAGGCTGCACTGTAAAACTTAAAGATGTAAAAACCGGAAACACTCTTAATTCAAAGGGTGCTGACAATAAATTCAATTTCATTGTATTCCCGAATTACAAATACTCACGTGCCATCAAACCGGTTAACGAATCTGACATGGAGAAGATGATGAGTATTGTAAACCGTATGCGTGAGGAAGATCCTACACTTGTTATTGAACAGTCCAAGGAATTGCGTCAGGTTATTCTGCGCGGTCAGGGTGAATTCCACTTGCGTACATTCAAATGGTGTATTGAAAATATTGATAAGTTGCCTATAGTATTTGACGAACCTAAAATTCCATATCGTGAGACTATTACCAAGGCTGCACGTGCCGATTACCGTCACAAGAAACAGTCTGGAGGTGCCGGTCAGTTTGGTGAAGTTCATCTGATTGTTGAACCTTATGAAGAAGGTAAACCTCTTCCAGATGTATTCAAGTTCAATGGCCAGGAATTTAAGGTGACCGTCAAGGGTGTAGATGAATATCCATTGGAGTGGGGTGGCAAACTTGTGTTTGTCAACAGTATCGTGGGTGGTTCTATCGATGCCCGCTTTATGCCGGCAATTCTTAAAGGTATAAACCAGAGAATGGAACAGGGACCTCTTACCGGTTCATATGCCCGCGATGTTCGCGTTATTGTTTATGACGGCAAGATGCACCCGGTTGACTCAAATGAAATCTCATTCCTTCTTGCAGGACGTAACGCATTCAGCCAGGCTTTCAAGGAGGCTGGTCCAAAGATTCTTGAACCTGTATACGATGTTGAAGTTCTGGTCCCATCTGATTATATGGGCGATGTGATGAGTGATTTGCAGGGACGTCGCGGTATGATAATGGGAATGGATTCAGAAGGGAAATATCAGGTTCTGCGTGCAAAAGTTCCATTGAAAGAGATGTCAACATATTCAACATCTTTGAGTTCTATAACAGGTGGTAGCGGTTCATTTACCATGAGCTTCTCAAGTTATGAACTTGTTCCGACCGATGTTCAGAATGAACTTATCAAGGAATTTGAAGCAAATCAGAAAGAAGAGGAATAATATTATAGTATTATTGAATATTTATAGCGGCCTACATGTTAATGTGGGCCGCTTTTTTATGTTAAATTAAAAAAAATATACATTGTTAATTGTTTTAATAAAAAAAGTGTACTACCTTTGTTCTCGTTAAAGGTGTAATAGCCTTGTTTTATGAAGAAAAGAACAATCTGGATATTGTGTATTATCATGTGCTTCTCTTCTATTATGCTGATCACATTGCAGGTCAAGTATATTAATAGAATGGTAGCCATGCGGCAGGATCAATTTGATGATTCTGTAAATCGTGCATTGTCTTCTGTTGCCAGAAATATTGAACTTGCTGAAGCGAAAAGATATCTGGAAGAAGATATGGCGCAGATGGAACTTCAGCAGCAGATGTATGGAGCGAATAATGTATTCCAATCGAATAACGGTGTGTTCTTTACACAGTTCCAGTCTTTTCAGGTACTTCCCGGTGATGTGGCGCAGGAAGATGAACAGCAATTCCGCTTTTCTTTACCTGTACCTTTACCACAGGCTGGTTCACGTCAGAATTCATCAATCAACAATATCAGCAAAGAACGTCAGGAATTGTATCTGAAGAATTATATTCAACAGAAAGAACTCCTTGATGAAGTTGTACTCTCCATGCTCAGGTCTTCACGTAATGTTACTCTCGGAGACAGAATTGACCAGAAACAGATGGAAATGGATCTTAAGGAACAACTTGAATATAACGGCATTCCGCAGGATCTCAAGTACCATTATATGGTAACCAATGCTGCCGGCCGTATGGTTTGTTCATGTGGATGTTCCGATTTTGATCCTAATAGTCATAATCGCAATTGTTACACTCAGACAGTGTTCGGTGGAGATAATATCCAGCGTATGGGTACTCTATATGTGTATTTCCCTACATTGAAGGATTATATTCTTACTCCTGTCGGATTCCTGGCTCCTTCATTGTCTTTTATTGCCATTCTGGTTGTGACGTTCATCTTTACTCTTTATCTTGTTTTGAGACAAAAGAAGCTGACGGAAATAAAGAATGACTTTATCAACAACATGACACATGAATTCAAAACACCTATATCTACCATATCTTTGGCGGCACAGATGCTGAATGATGAATCGGTTGTGAAATCTCCGGTAATGTTCAAGCATATATCAGGTGTTATCAATGATGAGGCAAAACGTTTGCGTTTCCAGGTTGAAAAGGTTCTTCAGATGTCAATGTTTGACAGGCAGAATACAAATCTCAAGATGCGTGAGGTTGATATGGAAAATCTGATTGAGGGTGTTGTGAAGACATTTACGCTTAAGGTTCAGAATATTGACGGTACACTTGAGTTTTTGCATGATGAAGCGGATAATGCGTTTGTTATGGGCGATGAGATGCACCTTACAAATGTTATATTCAATCTTCTTGACAATGCCGTCAAGTATAAACGTGATGATGTGAATCTGAAGCTTGTTGTTACGTTACGTAACCAGGATGATCATCTGGTTGTTGTAGTCAGTGATAATGGCATCGGTATAAAGAAAGAAGATGTAAAGAAAATTTTTGAAAAGTTCTACCGTGTTCATACCGGAAACCGCCATGATGTGAAAGGGTTCGGTTTGGGCCTTGCCTATGTCAAAAAGGTTGTTGAAGCCCATAACGGAACAATTCATGCTGAAAGTGAATATAATAAAGGTACAAACTTTATTATCACGTTACCATCGTGTAGTATAGAATAGTGAAAAATATAAAAACACAAAACAATTAAAGTATGGAAGAGAAATTGAAAATTTTGTTGTGCGAAGACGACGAAAATCTGGGAATGCTTCTTAGGGAGTATCTGCAGGCAAAGGGTTATATTACCGATTTGTGCCCTGACGGCGAAGCCGGATTTGAGGCCTTTAACTCCAATTTGTATGATGTCTGCATACTGGATGTAATGATGCCAAAGAAAGATGGTTTTACATTGGCAACTGAAATCCGCAACATCAATGCTACAATTCCTATTATGTTCCTTACTGCAAAGAATCTTAAGGACGATATTCTTGCCGGTTTCAAAATTGGTGCGGATGATTACATTACCAAACCGTTCTCAATGGAAGAGTTGACTTTCCGTATTGAGGCTGTGTTGCGCCGTGTTCGCGGTAAGAAAATTCGTGAAGTCAGTGTATATAATATAGGTGCTTTTGTTTTTGATACAAGAAAGCAGATTCTTTCCATTAACAACAAACAGACAAAGCTTACAACCAAAGAGTCTGAACTTTTGTCTCTGCTTTGTTCTCATAAGAATGAAATGTTGCAGAGAGATTATGCTCTGAAGACAATTTGGGTTGATGATAATTATTTCAACGCCCGCTCAATGGATGTTTATATTACCAAATTACGCAAACATCTTAAGGATGATCCGTCTGTTGAAATAATCAATATTCATGGTAAGGGATATAAACTTATAGTCCCTTCTGAAGACGAAGCTGGCAAATAATTGATTTCTCAAAAAAAAATTACGCCCTGGTTTGTTGAAAATCAGGGCGTTTTGTTTTTACTGCATTTTTTAGTAAAAAAAAGTCTTGAAAAAGTTTTGTGGGTATAAAAAAAGGGCGTA
>JAKSIO010000006.1 GCA_024398785.1 Bacteroidaceae bacterium
TACCCCTGCCGGGGAGGCTGTTGGAATTGAGCTCACTAACGTTCGCTCCATCCCTTACCCCTGCCGGGGGCTAATCTTACTCAAAAATTGAAAATTCTGCAGCGAACGCTGCGATTTTTGTTGGAAGGGAGCTCTTATGAAAATAAATTTTCAACGTGCCCCCTTCCAACAAAAAAACTGCCCAGAACCATGTTCTGAGCAGTTTTTTCAATTTTTGGTGATTCCGTTGGGATTCAAACCCAAAACCTTTTGATCCGTAGTCAAATGCTCTATTCAGTTGAGCTACGGAACCAACAAATTCCGTTTTGCGTGTGCAAAGGTACACCCTTTTTTATTACGCACAAAACATTTGGGTACTTTTTTATCAAAAAAAATAACAGAATGTGTTTTAGGCATTCAATCAAAACAGATTCTTAATTATTGGCAACAAACACATAACCTGCTACAGCAGAATGAATATGATTGACAGCCAGATCATCTGCAACCAAATTCAGAATGGTTATAAAACCATCCGGTTCAATGCCTATCAATTCCTGATCTATGGTAGTCTGTGTGAAACTTGTACTTGGATTATACAACTGGGCACCGAAACCGTAATACAAGTCTGTTTCTATTGACGGCAGTGATTTTACAAACATCAAAGTGTACATTTCAAGACTGTCCTGGGTGAAAGCACTGGGGACATCGTCATAATCCTTTTTAAAAATAAAATTGGAATCTGTCTTCTCATACTGGATAGTATCAAAACTGCCTGTTGACGGATTCTTTACAAGCGCAGTCAGTTTTTCAAAATACTCTATGCCGGAACCGCTGATGTAGGCGGTATAAGAAGCTGAAACGCTTGCTCCAGGCGTTGGTTCCGGGGGGACAACAGTTTCTTCTTCACACGATGCAAAACTTACACACAACACTCCCAGTAACGACAGTAAACCAAATAGTTTTTTCATAACATTTAATGATTTGAAAATTAATATTTGTAATTAAAAATTGAAATCGGCTCTGAATTGCTCAATATATGTTTTGTATGCAGGCAGATCTGCCGGCGCAATAGGATCACTCTTGGTACGTTCCATTTTGAGAGGATCTATTGCAGTACCATTCTTGAATACGCGGAAATCAAGATGCGGGCCAGTTGCCGTGCCAGTCTGTCCAACATATCCTATTGTCTGTCCCTGTTTTACCTGTTTGCCTACGGCCATGCCTTTGGCAAAACCTTTAAGATGCATATATACAGTCTCGTACGTAGAATTATGTCTGACACGGATATAATTGCCTCCACCTTTGGTATCCCACCCCATCTTGATAATTTTTCCGTCACCGATGGAATGGACAGGGGTACCGCTTGGTGCGGCATAGTCAACTCCGTGGTGCGGACGTACAATCTTCAGTACCGGGTGTTTGCGTGCATTGCTGAACTTGGATGATATACGGGTATACTGTAACGGAGCTTTCAGGAACTGCTGACGCATTCCGCCGCCTTCCAGGTCATAATACTCCAGTTTACCACCTCTGTAATTGTACCGTATGGCATAGTGGTCTTCCTTGCCGTGAATAATATTGGCAGCAAGCAGTCTGCCCGTACTTACCAGCGATGTGTCTTCGCGTTTGTAAACCTCTTCATAGCACACTGCAAACGAATCCTGCGGCTGTATACCGAAGAAGTCTATAGTCCATGCGTAGATATCGGGAATCTGGGCGGCAATGTTATCACTGGCGCCGGCACTTATCATACCGTTCCACAGTGAACCTTCAATTGGGCCACTCACAAACTTGCGCACGGTATCGGTAGCATAGGCATCGCGCTTGACATACATACTGTCACCGAAACAATAGACCACATATTCTACCGCGTTTATGTCATAGATAAAATAATCTGTACGTGCGGTGGAGTCAGTACGTGTCAGAACGTGGTAGGATTTGCCCGCCTGCAGGTCACTGAGTTTGTACACCTTCTTGGCGCATTTCTCCATGTTTATCAGCTGCAGATTTGACACTCCGAAAGGTAGAAGTATTTTAGACAAAGTTTCCTTTTTGCCTATAATACTGTCAGTTACGTTGTAGTCATCAATACAGATGCCCCATTTATATACCGGCACATGTACTGGTTCCTGTTCCTGTTCGCCAACGTTTTTTTTCTTTCCGCTGCACGAGCACGATGCCAACTCTACGAGTGCACATAATGCCAAGAGGTTCAACAAAAGACCACGAACTCTCATACGCCCATAATCTTTTTGTATTCCACTGCTATCTCTTTATAGGTCTTGTCGGTAACAGGAACAATAGGCAGACGCATTGTATTCCGTAGCAGGTGCATCTGCTCCATAAGAGCCTTAACACCACACGGACTACCCTCAACAAACATCAGATCATACATCTTGAGCAGTTTTGCCTGAATAGCCTGAGCCTGCTCCATCTGTCCCTGCATGGCATAATGAACAAGATCACCATACATTTTTGGCAAAGCATTACCTATAACTGATATGATACCTACGCATCCGTCCGGAATAATGTCTATTGTAAGACAGTCATCTCCGCTGATAACGGCAAAGTCTGCAGGTTTACGCTTAAGAATATCTCTTATCTGGTCAATTTTGCCCGATGCCTCCTTTATTGCAATAATATTGTCAAAATCGTTTGCAAGGCGTATTGTGGTGTCAGCCTCAAGATTACGGCCTGTACGGCCCGGTACGTTGTATAGCACCAACGGAAGCGGGCTAACCTGAGCAGCAGCCTTAAAATGCTGATATATACCCTCCTGTGTAGGTTTGTTATAGAAAGGAACCGCACTCAGAATGGCATCGGCTCCCTGATACTCAAAGTTCTTGAGGTCTTCTACCAGTGCAGCAGTGCAGTTATTGCTCAAACCAACCAGTACAGGAACACGTCCGGCAATCTGTTTTACGGCAAAATCAAACACCTCCTTGCGTTCTTTCTTAGTCAATGTAGGTGTCTCTGCGGTTGTTCCAAGAATACAATAAAAGTCGATACCGCCGGCAATCTGAAACTCAATAATGTCCGCCAAAGCGGCATAATCAATGTTTCCTTCTGCATCGAAAGGCGTTACCAACGCTATTCCAAGCCCTGTAAAAGGATTTTTTGTCTTACTCATAATATATTATCTTGTTTTATTTAATCATCTCTAAAAATTCATCTTCCGACTTGACGGGCACTCCAAGCTGAGCTGCCTTTTCACGTTTGGCAGGTCCCATATTCTCTCCGGCAAGAACAAACGTTGTCTTGGACGATATACTGCTGCTGTTTTTGCCGCCATGAGCTTCAATTATATCTTTGTACTCATCGCGTGAATGATGGCTGAAGACACCACTGATAACAATACTCATACCGTCCAGACTCATATTCAACTGAGCACCGTTTTCTGCCACATTTACAGACATTTGCGTATTGAGTCCTAAAGCACTGACAGCATCTTCAATACCGGGATTCTCACTAAAGAAATCTATAATGCTCTGCGCTATTCTTTCGCCTATATCGGGAGTATTTTTAAGCTCTTCAAAACTTGCCGATGCCAAATTATGCAACGACCCGAACTTGCGTGCCAGGGACTTTGCGGTAGTCTGCCCCACAAAACGTATTCCCATTGCAAACAGGACACGGTCAAACGGGACCTGTTTTGAGTCCTCTATGCTATGTACTATGATTCTGGCTGATTTATCGCCCAACCCCTCCAAGTAGCACAAATCCTGAACTTTAAGCTTATACAGGTCAAAATATGTACGTACCAGTCCCTTTGAGAAAAGCAAGTCTATGGTTTCCGTTCCAAGACCTTCAATATCCATAGCCTTGCGCTGTATAAAGTGCTCAATGCGGCCTTTAAGCTGAGAAGGACAATTGTTTGTATTTGAGCAATATGTGACAGATTCACCAGGTATGCGCACAAGTTTGGCACCACATTCAGGACATGTAGTAATAAAGGTAACCTTATCCCCAATCATGAACGAACGTGAATCATAGTCAACACCACATATTTTTGGAATTATCTCCCCACCCTTCTCGATATAGACCATATCGCCAATGTACAAATCAAAGGCCTGAATAAAATCAGCATTGTTCAAAGTGGCCCTTTTGACCACAGTGCCCGCCAGCAAAACAGGGTCCAGGTTTGCCACTGGAGTGACCGCACCGGTACGTCCAACTTGGTAAGAAACTGAATTCAAACGTGTTACAGCACGTTCCGCGTGGAACTTATACGCAATGGCCCAACGCGGAGACCTGGATTTGAAACCCAACTCCTGCTGCTGGGACAAACTGTCCACCTTCAATACCACTCCATCTGTTGCAACAGGCAAAGACTTACGTGCCTGGTCCCAATAGTCCAGAAAATCAAGAACCTGCTGTAAAGTATCACAGATTTTAATGTGATCAGATATCTTGAAACCCCAATTGCGTGCAGTTAACAGATTGTCAATGTGGGAATTACCTTCTATATCAGTTCCTAAAAGATAATACAGATATGCGTCAAGACCGCGTTCCGCAACAATCTGAGCATTCTGCTGCTTCAAAGTACCGCTTGCCGCATTGCGCGGATTAGCAAACAACTGTTCCCCCTCGGCCTGTCTTTTGGCATTCAGAGCGTTAAAACTGTCCCAAGGCATAAGAACCTCACCGCGTATCTCAAATTCATCAGGATAGCCGGAATCAGGCTTCAGGACCAACGGAATGGAACGGATGGTACGCACATTGGCGGTAACATCATCTCCCATCACACCATCACCTCGGGTAACAGCCTGAACAAGCTTTCCATGTCTGTATGTTAAACTTATGGACAATCCGTCAAACTTAAGTTCACAGCAGATGCGGAACGGTTCGCCAAGGTCACGGCTCACACGATTATAAAACTCGGTGACATCGGCCTCGGAATATGTATTGTCAAGGGAAAGCATGGGATATTTGTGCTTAACTTGCTCAAAACCACTCTTTTGGTTAAGATCACTTCCAACACGCTGGGTTGGTGAATTAGGGTCAAAACACTCCGGATGCCGCTTTTCCAGATCCTGCAGTTCATGCATCAGAGTGTCAAAATCCTGATCTGAAATAACAGGCGCATTCTGCACGTAATACAGATAATTGTACTCATGCAGAAGTTTTCTTAATTCCGTAATCCTTTGAACCTGATCCATGCGCGTGCGTATAGCGTACACTTAAATTACGCAAAAATACTATTATTTAATTGGATTTTGGAGCATATTTCTCTTTTTTGTAATTTTGTCGCACAAAAACTTATCAACAAATAATGAGAATAGATATACTGACCCTTTTTCCGCAAATGATAGAGAGTTTTATGAACGAATCTATCCTTGGACGCGCACAAAAGGGAGGATTCGCTCAGATTGTTCTTCACGACATACGTGACTACACAACAGACAAGCATCACAAAGCCGACGACTACAGCTTTGGAGGCAGTGCCGGTCTTGTCATGAAGGTTGAGCCTATATACAGGCTTATAACCAAACTCAAATCTGAACGCGAGTATGACGAAGTTATCTATACATCGCCTGATGGTGAAACTTTCAACCAGCCCATGGCCAATTCATTGTCGTTGTTGAACAATGTTATAATTCTTTGCGGACACTACAAGGGAGTAGACCACCGCATACGGGAACATCTCATAACAAAAGAAGTCAGTATAGGCGATTATGTGCTTACAGGAGGCGAACTTGCCGCAGCTGTAATGACAGATTCAATTGTAAGACTTATTCCCGGAGTCCTTACAGATGAACAGAGCGCGCTGTCAGACTCATTTCAGGACAATCTTTTGGCGCCGCCTGTATATACACGCCCCAGGGAATTCAACGGATGGAGCGTACCCGATGTTCTTTTAAGCGGCAATCAGGCTCTTATAGACCAATGGCAAATGGATCAAGCCATGGAAAGAACACTTGCCTTACGTCCTGATCTGCTCAAATAATCTCTTATTTCAGGAAATTAACAACAGAATTTTAGGTGAAAAATCAAAAATTCTGAATTTATCGGGGGAAATCTGCATTTTCTCCAGATTTCAATATTCAACCATTTTATCAGATAAATATCCAAATATTCGATTTTGGTGAAAATAGCACAAAAATGCCATTATTTCACCATTATTTACAATTGTTTGCAGTCATTCACTATTTACATTTCGGAATAAAAATCTATTCACATTTGTCATTTTAGGCTAATATTACAAATGTAAATCGTGGTTACATTTGTAAATATGGCGGTTCTAGGTTACAAAAATAAACGGGTATATACCCATTGTACATTTGTGAATTTACAATTCAACTTTATGCAATATACAATTATACAGTCGATTATACAAAATACTTTTATGAGTGTATTTGATTGATTATAAGTATTTTATGATATTTTATATACATCAAAATACGGTCTGAAAGCCGTTTTGAGCTAAAATCTGAACTACAGCACTATTCAGCTTGAATACAAACACTATTATCATCAAAAAAACCAGTTAATTACGCAAAAGTATTCAAGTAAAGTATACATTTAATATTAACATCTGAAATCTTAAATGTTAATAGATTGTTCAAATGTAAATTTAATGATACACAAATGTAACAATAAACAATTGTAAAATAATTTGGAAATGTAAAAAATGCTATGTACTTTTGTAACAGTAAGAAATTTTTAAAAAATTTGCCGTATGATTGACCGAATTAAGCAAATAATGGATTCTCATGGAATGAACCAAGCAACCTTTGCAGACAGAATTGGTGTAGGACGTTCTACATTCCACCACATAATAAGTGGAAGGAACAATCCTGGTCTTGAAGTGATCATGAAAATTTGCGACTCTTTTCCTGATGTCAAACTTGACTGGTTGTTGAAAGGAGAGGGCGAATATGTACCCCAAAACGTGGTTCCTGATGACTTATTCAGCTCATTATCAGACAATAACGAAGAAATCACTACCCCGGAACCGGTTAGTGAATGTTCCAAAACAGAACAAAATTCACAACAGGAATTTACAAAGATAATTCCAACACAACAAATTGACAATGAAGAAGTTAAGCCACAAAATAGTGTCACTCTACCCCTCTCAGAATTCAATATTTTGAAAGAACTTAGTACACAGGCTCAAAATAGAAAAATTGAAAAGATTATGGTTTTGTACTCAGATGGTACATTCCAGAATTTCCAGTCAAATTAGTCTCTATTTTTTTGTAAATAAATGTAGAAATAAATTTGCATTTATTAATTTTTGTTCATAATTTTGGAAAACGGAATTCTAAATTTCTAAGGTTATGAAAAAGTATATTTTTTGTCTGGTTGCACTGCTTGCAGCACTGTTCTGCAGCACATCTTTATATGCTAAGAGTTCAAAAAACAAAGCTAGAACTGCCAAAAACGCCAAAGAACTATACATGAACCTTCTGGTTAAGCAGCTTGATGCTCAAATCAGTCCTGAAGGGCTCTTAACCGTCAAATACAGCAATGGTTCTACCCTATATTACACTATTTTGGACAACTTTGGCAACGTTGCTCTTACCTGGGATCATAGTGATGGTAAAACATCATATAATCAGGGTGTTAGCGCTTATAAAGGTGCTATTGAAATACCCTCTTTTATCACCATTGAGAGTAAAGGTGATCAGGAAGAAGACATTGTAATGAGTTTCAACGTATGCGAAATAGCCGAAAATGCCTTTAACGGTTGTTCTGAACTGACATCAGTGTCTATCCCTTATAGCGTCAGAAACATTCGCCAGAACGCATTTTCAGACTGTGATAAGCTGGAATCTATCAATGTAAATGACAATAATAACATATATATGTCGCAGGACGGTATTCTGTTCAGCAAGTCACAGAATATCCTCATATTATACCCTGCACAGAAGCAGAATACGGCATATACAGTACCTGAAGCAACAACAATAATATGCCCCAATGCATTCCAGAACAACAGTGCACTGCATAGTATTGTTATTACTGATAATGTTACCGCAATCAGCGATTATTCTTTCCAGAATTGTTCAAATCTTGAGAGTATTTCATTAGGAAAGAGCCTCAGAATTATTGGAAAGGGCGCTTTCCGCGGTTGTAACTCTATCAGTGAAATTCGTTCTGCCAATATATTTGCTCCGCATAACTGCCCAATTGTATTTGAACGCAGTATCAAAGCTACATGCAAGGTGGTTGTGCCAACAGGTCAGACAAGTAATTACAAACGCCGTCTGGAATGGCTTGAATTCCAGAATTATGTAGAAGAATAGCACAATTACAATGCAAAAAATCCAATCAGATCTGCGCGTTGTTGACAACCAACGTTTAAGCGCAAGAGCCTGCCTTATTACATTAGAAAGTATAGACAAACTGCCCCGCATTCGTGCAGGGCAGTTTGCTGAATTATTGGTCCCAGACTGCCCTGGCGTATATCTGCGCAGGCCTATTTCAATTCATGCCGTTGATACGGAGCATAACCGTGTGGAATTTCTGGTTCAATTGGTAGGGAAAGGCACAAATGCACTTGCCGCTGTCAAGCCGGGAGAGATAATAAACACTATTCTTCCGCTGGGAAATGGATTTGATGTGGAGAATATGACTTATAAACATCCGCTTCTGATAGGCGGTGGAATAGGCATAGCTCCACTCTACCAACTTGGCGTAGATATGGCCAAGAACGGCATACAACCCACATTTCTCTTTGGCACACGTTCAAAACAGGATATAATTCTTATGGATAAATACAGCCGTATAGCTCCATTGGAATATACCACTGAAGACGGAAGTTTTGCTACTAAGGGTTTTGTTACAGATCATGTTCTGATGAACGCTGATATAAAGAAATTTGACGCACTGTACGTTTGCGGTCCAACACCTATGATGAAAGCTGTAGTACAAAAGGCTGCTTTGTCTCAAATTGACTGTTACGTATCTCTGGAGCATAAAATGGCATGCGGACTAGGTGCTTGCCTGTGCTGCGTTGAGGTTATTGACGGTACAAACACATGTGTATGCAAGGATGGTCCTGTATTTAAATCTGACAGATTGCAATGGAAATGAATGGAATGAACGTGAAAATTGGTGCACTGGAGTGCAAAAATCCGGTGCTTACAGCATCCGGAACGTTCGGATACGGTCTGGAATATCAGGATTTTGTTGATCTGGAACGTCTTGGCGGGTTCATTGTCAAGGGAACTACCCTGCATCACCGTGAGGGTAATGCATATCCGCGTATGGCTGAAACACCAAGCGGAATGCTGAATGCCGTGGGGCTTCAGAACAAAGGTGTTGATTACTTTATTGAACACATTTATCCGCAAATCAAGGATATCAACACAAATATTATTGTAAACGTATCTGGTGCATCTATTGAAGATTATGTAGCTTGCGCAGAGAAAATAGACGCTCTGGATTCAATTCCGGCCATAGAACTGAATATTTCCTGTCCTAACGTAAAACAGGGCGGTATGGCGTTCGGAGTTACACCAAACGGCGCAGAAAGCGTTGTTAAGGCTGTACGCAAGGCTTATCATAAAACATTGATAGTCAAACTGTCTCCCAACGTAACAAGCATAACTGACATTGCCAAGGCTGTAGAAGGCGCAGGTGCCGACAGTGTTTCACTTATCAATACCCTTCTTGGCATGGCCATCAACGCGGAAACACAACGTCCTGAACTGTCTACAATTACGGGAGGACTAAGCGGTCCATGCGTAAAACCAATTGCATTGCGTATGGTATGGCAGACCTACAATGCGGTAAAAATTCCAATTATCGGCATTGGCGGAATCCAATCAGCAACCGATGCCATTGAATTCATTCTTGCAGGCGCTACCGCAGTAGAAATAGGTACGGCTAATTTTGTTGATCCAAATATCACAATGAAGGTTGTGGATGGCATAGCTGACTATATGCAGCGCCATAAGATTGACAACATAAACTCCCTCCGCGGGGCCTTGAAGATTTAATTCAGGATAAAATAAACAAGCTCTGTAAGCAGACCGTTTGCACCAGCTCCGGTAGTTTCAAAACCTTTGCTGGCGGCATCGGTCTGACGTATTTTTGATATTATTGCTATTACTTTTGATGCAGTAAAGCGTTTCAGGGCCGACAGGCAGTCAACAGCCTCATAATAATTGACTTTCAGAAACGACATAAGACCACGGTCAGTCTTTTGCGGAGCCCAGTATGATATGAGCAGATTCTGAAAAAACGGGAACAGCATGCTGGTAATTTTCTGTATGGGATAGTCCTTGTTTCCGTCAAAATAGACAGCTATCCTATTGGCTTTCAGAACGTCTTTTTCAGCCAATGCTTTACGGAACTCCCAGATATTGAAGTCTTTGCTTATTCCTATGTGTTCCTCAATAATTTGCGGAGTGATAGCAGGGTCATCTTTGCATACAATAATCAGTTTGTCCAACTCATTAGTGATACGGCACAGATCTGCACCTATTGCCTCTACCATCAGACTGCAACTCTTGTTATCTATATCCTTACCCTGAGCATTGACATATTCCTTCACAAAATCGGGAATCTTTTCTTCCTTGACAGGTGCAGATTCAAAAACAACGCCGGTCTTCTCCAACATAGCCGATATTCTTGTACGGCGGTCAATCTTGCCGTGTTTGTTGGTAAATACAAGAACTGTCTGTTCTGATGGATTCTGAAGGTAGTTTTCCAGTATTCCCGTCATTGATTCAGTCCTGAACAATGGAGCGGATTCCTTAACTATGACCACACGGCGCTGCGCCATCATAGGATAAGCGCGGGCATTGTCAATGACCTGCATCATGGTAGTATCAAGACCATACAGAACAACCTGGTTGAAATCACGACTCTCTTCTTCAAGTGCATTGTTTTCAATAAAGTCTGTAATACGGTCAATATAATACGGTTCATCACCATACAGATAATATACAGGGGCATACTGCCCTGATTTCAAATCCTGCATAATAGAACTGTATGATATACCCTTTGCTGCTGCCATTTGATAGAAAACGTAATTATTTTGTTGTAAAGATAGTAAATACCAACCGTTTTTTTGTATTTTAGAGGCTCAATTTTATGGAAGAACAATTTAAAATACGCAAAAACAAAAACGGTAAGCTGCAGATATTTGACCCTCTGCGGGGCAAGTATGTAGCTCTGACTCCGGAAGAGAATGTACGTCAGCACTTTATTTCCTTTCTGACAGAGTCTTTAGGATATCCGCGTGCTTTGATGCAGAACGAAGTCTCTATTGCTCTGAACGGCCTGAAAAAGCGCTGTGATACCGTGGTTTACTCCAAATCACTGGTTCCGTTGGTTATTATTGAATACAAAGCACCCTCAGTGCAAATTACAGAAAAGGTTTTCAATCAGATAGCCCGCTATAATTTTGCACTGAGGGTGCAATATCTTATTGTCAGTAACGGTAGTGAAAGTTATTGTGCCAGAATGGACAACGATTTCTCAAACTGGGTCTTTCTAGACCATATCCCTGACTACTCTACCATTATTCAGCAGCAGCTGTAGACTTGCGGCTTGCGCGTTTTTTCTGAACAGGTTCAGCAGTCTGCTGAGTTGTCATTTCAACGCCTGCAAGCTCTGGGTCAATAATAATACGGCCGCAGTATTCGCATACAATGATTTTCTTGCGCATGCGTATGTCAAGCTGACGCTGTGGTGGAATCTTATTGAAGCAACCTCCACACGCATCGCGCTGTACATAAACAACACCAAGACCGTTACGGCTGTTGCGGCGGATACGTTTGAAAGAGAGCAAAAGTCTTGGATCGATGCTTGATTCAAGGTTCTTGGCGCTTTCACGCAATTTTTCCTCTTCCTGACGTGTTTCATCTATAATTTCGTCAAGTTCTGTTTTCTTGAGTTCCAAGTCAAGTTTGGTTTCCTGCAACATAGCTGTTTCATGTTCCAGGTCGGCCTTCTTGTCGTTCTGAGCCTTTGTGTACTCACCTATTCTTTTGTCGCAAAGTTCAACTTCAAGACACTGATACTCAATCTCTTTCTTAAGAGCATCGTATTCACGGTTGTTGCGGATATTGTCCTGATCAGCCTTGTATTTCTCAATGGCAGCAAGAGCTGTTGTCTTTCTGTTGGTAAAGTCTTTTATTGCCTGACCGCATTCAACAATCTCGTTCTGGAATTTTTCGATACGTGTGGAAAGTCTTGCACACTCATCTTCCAAATCCTGTACTTCCAAAGGTAATTCACCGCGCAAAGTCTTGATTTTGTCAATCTCAGACAAAATAGTCTGCAATTTGTAGAGAAGCTGCAATTTTTCCTCAACTGAGTAGTCTGCAGGATCTTTTTTTGTTTCTTTTGCCATGTTACAAAGTTTATTTTGTTAAAGTTATTTCAAATATCTGACAGGACATTCACTGTGCGCTATCCTGGTTTCAAGCTGGGGACATGCAGCATGCAGAATATCCTGCAGCAGTACAGTTGAACACAGTTCGCTTTCGTAGTGTCCTATTTCAACCAAAGCCATACTGTCTAAGCCTAAAAAACGGTGGTAATGAGCCTCACCTACAACAAACATATCAGCACCCAAAGCTTTGGCTTTATCTGTCAGAAAATCTCCGGCACCGCCGCATAAGGCAACTGTCTTTACATTCATTTGTGCAGAGGCTGCATAGCGCACACATTCTACGCTGAACGTGCGTTTTATTCTGTCCAGGGCATCGGCAAGAGGAACTGCATTTTCCCATTGTCCAACAACGCCGCTTCCCGCATTTTCCCTGACAGCATTACAAATAGGATCAAGAACCTTTACATTCTGCAGGCCAAGCAACTGCGCCATTTTGTACGAGACTCCGCCAGGAGCATTGTCAAGACTTGTATGCGCAGAGTAAACTGCAATGTTGTTCTTTATGGCTTTCATGACCATTCCGCCCGTATAATCAGAGTCGGAAACTGTTTTAAGAGAATGGAACAGAATAGGATGATGCGATACAATCAGATTTGCGCCGCATGCAATAGCCTGATCTATCACGGCAGGCGTGACATCCAGACACAATAAAGCCCCTGTGACCTCCTGCCCCGCTGTTAATCCTATCTGCAAACCCGAATTATCATAGTCGTCTTGCAGTGGCAGCGGCGCGAATTTCTCAAGGGCATCAATAACCTTCCCTAAATCCATGCTTTAAGCCGGTTTTCCTTTTTACTTTGCAAAAGTACAACATTTTTTTCTCTTTTCAAACTTTCATATAAGACAATCTTTAGTTATTTTTGCGTGGAATTAAACAAAAACCAATATATGAAATCAAAGAAAATTGTTGCCCAACTGATTGCGCTTGTAATAATAGTAATATTCTGTTTGTCATTCTATACTATCCCCAGTGGTAAGATGGGTGTGCTGGCCACTTTCAGCAAGGTGTCTGAAACTCCTGTAAAACCGGGTCTTCACATTAAAGTTCCGGTAATGCAGACTGTATCAAAAGTATCAACACAGACACAGAAAATCACCGTCAGCGAGGAGTGTTATACAAAAGACGTCCAGACTGCAACATTGTATTGCGAAATCAACTATAACGTAATTCCTATGGCAACGGCAAAATTATTTACCGAAGTTGGCCGGAATTATGAAGATAAGGTTATTATGCCTATCATCCGTGGTGTGATCAAGAACGTTATAGGTACATACGATGCCACCAACATTGTAAACAACCGCGAAAACATACGCATGGTTATTGAGCAGGATATTCGCAAAGAGTTGAACGACAAGTACTTTGAGAACATATTCATTCAACTTTCAAACATTGACTATGCAGACAAATTCGAGCAGTCAATTCTTGAGAAGCAGGTTGCTGAACAGGAGGCTCTGCGCGCAAAGAATGTAACAGTCAAGATTCAGGAAGAGGCTAACCAGAAGATTATTGCAGCCAAAGCCGAGGCCGAAGCTCTGCAACTCAAGGCCAGTGCTCTTGAAAAGAATCAGAAACTGGTAGAACTGGAAGCCATACAGAAATGGGACGGAAAGCTCCCTACATACATGCTTGGCGACGCAGTTCCTTTTATTGATTTGAAATAATCATTTGCTTTTCAGCCACTCTATTTCAGATTTCTTGAGGAAGGGTTTCAGGGTTTCAATACAAGCCTTGTTGTAATCTTTTACCCAGTCCAATTCTTCCTGGCTCAGAATATCGGGAGCAAGGCATGTTGTATCTATGTATGTACATGTCAGTGTACGGAATCGGTACCATGTTCCGTATTCGTTAACGCTGTCTTCAATACAGAGCAACATATTTTCATGGCGCACTCCATGCTGGCCTGTAATATAAATTCCAGGCTCGTTGGACATAATTATACCGGGACGGAACTCTTCAGGGTTTGAATCCTGACGTATTCCCTGAGGTCCTTCATGAACAGACAGCAGATGTCCTACACCATGACCGCTTCCATGACCGTAATTGAGACGGTAACGCCACATTGGTTCACGAATAAGGCAATCCAGACGTGCGCCTGTTGTATGCTGCGGAAAGACTGCCATTGACAGATCTATCATGGATTTGAGCACTATGGTATAATCAAAACGTTCTTTGTCTGTAAGAGGACCTAACGGAACGGTTCTGGTAATATCTGTTGTACCGCACTGATAATGAGCTCCTGAGTCTATCAGATACAAACCTTTGGGCTGCAATTTTGTTTCTGTCTGTGCAGTATTGTAGTCATAATGAGGAATTGCTCCATTTGCACCGTATGCTGAAATTGTACCAAAACTGTCATCAATATAAAGAGGATTCTCCTTACGCAATTCCGTCATTCGGGCGGCGGCATCGGCCTCAGTAACATCAGCACCTTTGGCAAGCATTTCTTCCAGCCACATAAAGAAACGGGTCTGCGCTAAACCATCATAAATATATGCCTGTATAAAGCCGTCAATTTCGGTCTGATTCTTTACCGATTTTGAAAGTGATATAGGCAAAACCTTATCAACAATGCGGACAGAATCCGTATTTCTGAATATTGAACATAACTGGTAATTCAAACTGTGTGAATCAAGCACAATACTTGTTTTCGGATTCCTGTTCAGATAAGAAGGCAGGTACGTTTCAATACTTTCGTATGGAAGTATCTCAATATTGTCCAGACTTTCAAAATATGCAAGAACACTGTTCCCGAATTTCTTCTGATCTGCAAACAACAGCACTCTGTTCTGTTCAACAAGACAGTAGGAAATTACTACCGGGGTGTGCAATACGTCACTGCTGCGAATGTTCAGCAGCCATGCTATCTCTGACAAATCGCTTATCAATGCGCTGCTGCAATCGTTCTGTTTGATGAATTTACGCAAATCAGCCAGCTTGTCTGATGCCTCCCGACCACAGTATTCCTGCTTGAGAACCCACACTTCTCCATCGGGTAATGACGGACGGTCATGCCATGCTTGATCAATATAATTGGGTCTTGACTCAAAGATTGAGCCGGGACAATCTGTTTTGAGTTTGTCTATCTCATCAAAGCTGTGGCAGAAACCGTCAAAACCAACAACTCCGGGATTCATACGGCAATACTCCACCACCCACTCCTGCCAGGATTGTGCTCCCGGCTGGACTTTGTGCAATGTGACTCCGCTACCGCTGAGCTGAGTTTCAGCCTGCAGGAAATAACGCGAATCTGTCCACAACCCTGCATGGTCTGCAGTAACAACTACCGTTCCGGCAGAGCCTGTAAAACCTGTGACATACTCGCGCAAACGCCAGCGCTGCGGGGTATATTCACTACCATGAGGATCACTGCCGCTGACAATGGCAACATCCCATCCCCATTGCTCCATGCATTTTCTCAATGCGGACAAACTGCTTTTCATATTCTGTTATTTATTTTGGAACATCAGTAATAAATGGCGGTTAAGCAGGTTTTCAATGACCTGTTCCGCAACAATAAGAGCATTTTTCTCAAGTGCAGGATAGTATTCAGTTCCCAATTCTGCTGCAATTTTGAAACTGACGTGAATCAACTGACGGAAATCAGGATTGTAGTCCTTGCAAGACTCGATATGGCGCAGCGTGTTTGCAAATTTTTCACCGCTCCAAAGGTTGACATCGTCAACTGAAGGCAGATTTTCCTTTTTTATGTCAATAACTGTTGCATAAGGCGCACAAAGTTCATCCATACGGCTTAATGCGATTGAATATATTTTCTTAACCAGTTCAAGAGACTCGCATCCTGCCATAGCAAGGCCTATTACCTCTTCAAGCCACGTTGTACCTGCAGTTTTCAAATGCAGACCTTTGTTGTATTTCTGTACAAGACGCCCCATTATGGGATATATGGAAAACTTGTCGCTGCCTGAATGGATGCTGAGTTTGAGATTCGGCATCAGACCGAATTCCTTGACCGCATAATCTATTACAAGCAGATCCTGTTCAAATTCCTGCTCAAAAGTATTCACACAACCTGCATAATCCACACCTTTGTTGAAACGGCCTGAAAATTTAGGTGCAATAGTCTGAAGCGGAACATTGTACTGAGCAAGAGCGCTCAGAATAAAAAACATTTCTACCGGTGTCTGGGCATCGTTTACTTCGTCCATAGAAACTTCCGTTACAAAATTTCCGGCACCTTTGGCTTTTTCTATGTGACTGTAAATAGCAGATGCCTGAATGGCGGCATACAAGAATTTGCCGGCAATTTTCTCAAGCAGACTCTTGTCAACATTGAAAGGCTGCGGAATACCCGGAATCTGCAACTTTCCTATGTATTTTGAATTCAAAGCAACAAACTGCTCCACCTGTTCCCCAGACGCAGGCATTCCTATATAATCGGCCACATCAATTGTAAAGAAGTCAGAAGTGTCAACATATCTGTCAACACTGTTCAGGTTGATGTGATCGGCATCTACAAAATACTGGCCGCTGTAGCCAAGCGCACGTACGGCGGCATCAGCCTCGGCACGGGTATCGGCAGGGACTGTTCCCACCAATGTATGTTCTCTGTTGGATTTGTTCCATACCGGGGTGAACTTTAATCCTAAAATGCGTTCAGCATCCAACAATGCTTTGAGTTGGGCTTTGCCCTGATGACCAAAACGGTCACCTATTCCAATTGAAAATCTTCCTAATTCCATTGTGCCTTAAAATTTTTGTAAAAGTAATATTTTATCTCTCTTTTTGCACTATCTTTGAACAAATAAAACATTTCTTAAAAAGCATATTTATGAATTTTGATGATTTAAAAGGAAAAAACTGTGTCATCACAGGCGGTTTCGGTGTCATCGGCACCGCACTGACACGCGGCATGGCTGCTGCCGGAATCAATCTGGCCGTAATAGGACAGAATGAGCAGACTCCTGCAAAAGGTATAGCCATTGCACAGGAGTTTGGAGTCAAGTGTATAGGTATTCGTGCAAGCGTACTTGACAAAGCTGCTCTGGAAGCTGCAAGAGACCAGATACATGCAGAATTAGGCAAAATAGATTTTCTTGTCAACTGTGCAGGCGGCAACTCTCCTAAAGCAACCTGCGCCGTTGAGCAGATGAGTGCGGAAGACAATCTTGCCGACACATTCTACGGACTTGACATTGAAGGTTTTCAGGCTGTATATGACCTTAATTTCAAAGGTACTCTCCTGGCAACCATGGTATTCACAACCGATATGCTGGAAGCAGGAAAAGGAAACGTAATCAACATTTCATCCATGAATGCTTTCCGTCCGCTGACAAAAATCCCGGCATATTCATCGGCAAAGGGTTCAATCAATAATTTTACGCAATGGTATGCCGTACATGTTGCACAGACCGGTATCCGCTGCAACGCAATTGCGCCAGGTTTCTTCCTTACAAAGCAAAACCGTTTCCTGCTTACAGACGAGGCCACCGGTGAGCTTAAACCCCGCGGAAAGAAGATTATTGCAAATACTCCTACCCATAAGTTCGGAGAACCGGAAGATATAGTTGGAACACTGCTCTATCTGTTGAGCGATATAAGCAAATTTGTAACAGGTGTAATTATCCCTGTTGACGGCGGTTACAGTGCGTTCGGTGGTGTCTAATCACCACCAAACGCACTGGGTGCGAACATTTGATACTGGGGATACCCCAGACCCCTCGTGCCTTACGGCACGGCTCGCTGATGCTCGCGTGGTGTCTAATCACCACCAAACGCACTGCGTACGGACCTTTAAAACTGAACATTAAAAAGTTGAGAATATGAAAAGATTCATGGACAAAGACTTTATGCTGGAGTCCAGAACTGCATGTGAACTGTATCACAATCATGCAGAAGCACTGCCCATCATAGATTATCACTGCCACCTTAACCCTAAAGAAGTGGCAGAAGACCATAAATTCCGTTCAATAACAGAACTTTGGCTTGGCGGAGACCATTACAAATGGCGTGCACTCCGCGCAAACGGCATTCCTGAAGAATATATAACAGGAAATGCATCGGACTGGGAAAAATTCCAGAAATGGGCTCAAAGCGTGCCATACATGATGCGCAACCCCATTTACCATTGGACTCATCTTGAACTCAAGACTGCATTCGGAATAGACAAAATTCTTAATCCGGACACTGCCAAGGAAATTTATGATGAGTGTAACCAGAAATTGAATCAGAGCGACTACTCAGCACGCGGTCTGATGCGTAGATACAATGTTGAAGTGGTATGCACAACTGATGACCCTATTGACTCTCTTGAATACCACAAGGCCATAAAAGAGAGTGGTTTTGAATGTAAGGTTCTGCCCACATGGCGTCCGGACAAAGCTCAGGCTGTAGAGAATCCGAAAGCTTACAGAGAGTATATAGACAAATTATCTCAAGCAAGCGGAATAGAAATCAAGACATACACAGATCTGATTGACGCACTGAAAAAACGCCATGCTTTCTTTGAAGAGAACGGATGCCGTCTCAGTGATCATGGTATGGACCAGTTCTTTGCAGAAGACTACACGCAAAATGAAATCGATGCCATCTTTGGGAAAGTACTTTCAGGCAAGGAGTTATCCGAGCAGGAACAGCTTAAGTTCAAAAGTGCCATGTTCACAGACTTTGCCGTTATGGATGCTGAAAGCGGTTGGACACAGCAGTTCCACTTTGGTCCGCAGCGCAACAATAACAGCAAGATGTTTGCAAAAATAGGTCCTGATACCGGTTATGATTCAATGGGTGAATGCATGACAGCCAAATCAATGGCTAAGTTCCTTGATCGCCTGAACAGCATGGACAAACTGGCAAAGACCATTGTATATAACCTGAATCCGAATTCAAGCACAATGGTAGCTTCTATGCTGGCTAATTTCCAGGACGGAACCGTTCCGGGCAAAATGCAGTATGGTGCAGGCTGGTGGTTCCTTGATCAGAAATACGGAATGATTGACCAGATGAACGTGCTCAGTATGCAAGGTCTTCTGAGCCGCTTTGTAGGAATGCTCACAGACAGCCGTTCGTTTGTAAGTTATGCCCGCCATGAATATTTCCGCCGCATAATGTGCAACCTTATTGCTGCCGATGTCGAAAACGGTGAACTTCCGGTTGAAGAAATGCCTCGTATTGAAGAAATGGTACGTGACATAAGTTATTTCAATGCAAAACGCTTCTTCAAATTTTAAATTTCAGACATAAAAACCAGGGTCGGCATCAGATAATGCCGACCCTTTTTTTGCACACAGATTAACTGTGCTCCACTAATAACATAAAAGACGTGTGTTGTATATATTAATCACAACGAGCCAAAAAAGTATCATTTTGACACTGCAAATATAGAAAGTGTTTTATGTATCTTCTTTGCACAAAAACGGAACTTTATAGCACAATATCGACATAAATATATATATTTGGAAAAATTTTCATTATGGACAACAACATAATACAATTTGTACTGATTACTCTTAATGTAGGTAAGGCGGCTAATATTGGGAACTGGAATGGGCTGAGCATCAAAGTACCTTTCACCCGTCTGTTGTATGTAACTAAAGGTTCTGCACAAATAACAGTACGGGATAAGACGTATGACATGATGCCGGGATATATTTACATGATACCCGCATTTACAAAACACAGTTGCACATGTAATGGGGATTTTGAGCACTACTATCTGCATCTTTATCAGGAAAACAGACAAGGTACATTGCTGGACGATTATGATTTTCCATTTGAAATACAGGCAGATACGCTGACCCGTCCTCTGTTCGAGCGAATCTGTCAGATAAATCCTGAAATGGTATTACCTGATTCAAATACATACAAACTGGAAGACAGCAACACAATTATAAGAAGTATTGCCCATAATAAAGGACGTACTTTTTCCGTCAGAATTGAAACACGCGGAATAATATATCAGCTCATTTCGGGATTCTTCTATCAGGCTGTACCCAAAACTCCCGTAAAGGATAACCGTATTGACGATATAATAAAATATATAAGGAAGGAAATATATAACAATATAGACATGGACCATCTGGTAAAAATGTGTTGTATGTCAAAAGACCATTTTATCCGTCTGTTCCGTAAAGAAGTTGGAGAAACACCGGTGCAGTATATAAACCACAAGAAAATTGAACAGGCGCAGCTTCTGTTACTGACACAGGACTGCAGTGTCAAGGAAATTGCCTATTCTCTGTCATTTACAGACAATTCATATTTTAACCGTCTGTTCAGAAAGGTTACGGGAATAAGCCCCTCCAAATACAGAGAGTCAACCAAATATCCTAATTCAAACATTCAGAATAAAGTACAATAAAAAAAGTCCGGTCAGACAACCGGACTTTTTTTTGTATCAAATTGGTATCAGGATCAGAAACCTCCAAAGCCGCCGCCCATGCCGCCGCCGAAGCCGCCCATGCCGCCGCCAAAGTCACCACCGCCGAAGCCGCCACCAAAGCCGCCCATGCCGCCAAAGTTCGGTTCTGAGATGGTAATATCGCTACCTATTTCAAACAATTCTGCAGGAACTTCGCACTCCTGAATGGAAGCAAACTGCATTGCGCCCATAGAACCCCATTCGGAATTATTTTCAGTCTGAAGTACAATTCCTTTGTAAACCCACATTGTGTTTTCTACAACTGTCTGGAACTGGGCTGTCTTCATTGAATACTTATCACAAACAACACCCTGAATTTCCTCCTGTCCAAGTGACTTGATACGGTTCTTCTTGAGTGTTTTTTCGTCAATATGCAACCAGTCAATAGCTTTGCCGTTATTACCATATGTAAAACCTGTAAGACCGCTGGCCATTCCGCCACCCATGTTACGCATACCAGGCATACCTGCACCACCACCGAATGAAGGCATCTTTGTTCCTGTCTTCTTCTCATCGTTGATAGTAACTCTTGCTCCGTCTGCAGGATCTACAAGTGTTCTTGTGCTGCCGCTGACTGTAACCTGTTTCAAACCGTAATCATCAAAATAGATAACCTGGTCACCACCCCATGAACCGAACATATCAGTCATTGTGGAATCCATACCCGGCATACCGGCAGGTCTGCCTTCACGGGCAGGCATATTGGCAAACATTTCTTCCATTTCTGCTCTGGCATTAGGATCCTGAGACAGTGTTATGATACCTGATTTTATGCCGAACAGAGCTTGTGTGCTCTCTTTCTTGGCAAAAGATACGCTTGATACAAGCGCCATGGCTGCAAAAAACAATACTTTCTTTGTCATATTATCTAAAATTTAATCTATGTAATTCAATAATCAACGTATCTATATATGCTCATTATATGCGAAGGTTAAAACGGAATAACCGTTTTTTTTTGCAATTACTTGCTGAATGCGTTACTTATTTTCTGTCCGGCCTTCTCAATGCCCTGTCCGGCTTTCTGACCACCTTTCTTGATACCTTTGACAGCTTTGTCTGCACCCTTTTCTATACCCTCTCCGGCTTTTGTAACACCTTTACTGATGCCCTTTCCAGCTTTATCAGCCCCCTTTTCTATACCACTGCCTGCCTTTTCAGCACCATCTGCAACTTTACCGGCCATACAATTACCTGCCATAAGCATTGCGCAAGCTAAAAATAAGATACATCTGCGTTTCATAATATTTCTATTTATTGTTGTCCGCAAATGTATAAAAAATTTGGCTTAAATTTGCATTATAACTAAGATATTGAAAGAATGGACCAGACCAAACTGAAACTGGCACAAGTGGAATATGGTACAAGTATGGAAATGCCATACGCAGAAGGAATAAAAGCCGGCTTTCCAAGCCCTGCCCAGGATTATCTGACAGACAGCATAGACTTGAACAAAGAGATTGTCAAACATAAAGAAACAACATTCTATGCACGTGTTGACGGGGATTCAATGCAAGGCGCGGGTATCTGTAACGGAGACATCGTTGTAATTGACAAATCTCTGGATGCACGCAACGGCGACTATATTGCAGCATTTATTGACGGCGAGTTTACTCTGAAACAATATAAAACCGATGCCACCGCCCGTTGCGCCTGGCTTATGCCTGCCAATCCTGCATTTGCGCCAATCAAAGTCACAGAAGAGAACAACTTTATCATTTGGGGTGTTGTTACACACACTATCAAAAAATTAAGATAAATGGAACTTTTCGGTCTTGCTGACTGCAACAATTTTTTCTGTTCATGCGAAAGGGTCTTCCATCCCGATTTGAACGGAAAGCCGGTGGTTGTTCTTTCAAACAACGACGGTTGTATCATTGCACGCAGCAATGAGGCCAAAGCCTTGGGACTGAAAATGGGACAGCCTTTCTATCAGGTTAAGGACCAGCTTGAAAAACAGGGAGTTGCAGTCTTCAGCAGCAACTATAACCTGTATGGAGATATGTCACGCCGCGTTATGTCACTGTTAAGCCGGTATACTCCGCATCTTGACATCTACAGCATTGACGAAGCCTTTCTTGATTTCAGCGGAATGGGCAATACAGACCAACTTGGAGAATATGCCCGCGACATGGTCCGCACCATAGCAAAAGGAACCGGGATACCTGTATCAGTTGGCATCGCTCCAACAAAAACTCTTGCAAAAATGGCAAGCAAATATGCAAAGAAATATCCCGATTACCATGGTGTTGCAATTATTGACACATTGGAAAAACGGCACAAGGCTCTTGAACCGTTTCCTATTGGAGATGTCTGGGGCATCGGCCGCAATCTTGTCAAACGCATGGAACAGTTCGGGATTCATACTGCTGCCGATTTTGCAGCTAAAAAACCTTCTTGGGTACAACATGAATTCAATATTACCGGCTTGCGTACATGGAAAGAACTTAACGGTCAGAGCTGTATTCAGATTGAAACATTGCCGCAAAAACAATCAATATGCACCAGCCGCAGTTTTCCTGATGCGGGACTCTGTGAACTGGAACAGGTGGAGCAAGCCGTTGCAAACTTTGCAACAGCATGTACCCGTAAACTGCGTGAACAGCATTCCGTCTGCGGTTCCATAACAGTATTTGCCTATACAAGCCGTTTCAGAACTGATATTGAACAAAACTGCATATACCGCAATGTCTATTTTCAGGTACCAACGTCAAACCAGCAGGAAATAGTTTCGGCGGCATGTGGCGCACTGCGTTCGGAATGGGACACAAATCACAGATATCTTTACAAAAAAGCAGGTGTTATTGTATGGAACATTTCCGATGCCGGATCTGTTCAGGGAGACTTGTTTGATACTGTGGACCGTTCGCGTATGGAAGCCCTGATGAAAGCCGTAGACAACATCAATCACAAGAACGGACATGACACTCTGCGAACTGCCGTGCAGGGTTATTCACAGCAGTGGCATCTGAAGAATGAGCACAAAAGCCGTCAGTACACAACAAATTTGGAACAGATAATAACGTTAAAAGCACTTTAATCTGCTATACTATAGATTATAAATAACTAACTTTGCGGCATGAAAAAAATAATATCCAGTCTAATGTTGTTTTGTGCTTGTACTGTAATTCAGGCACAGACACCACCCATTATGCCCGACACTACAGTACTATATGCTCAAAAGGATGGTTTAGACCTGTACATGGACATATATCAGCCAAGTTCAGACGGTAACACATATAATGCTACTGAAAAACCTACCATCATGTTTGCTTTCGGTGGAGGGTTCCAGTTCGGACGCCGCAACGACTTCTCATATATCGAATGGTTCAAACGCCTGACGGAAAACGGTTATCGCGTAGTTTCAATAGATTACCGTCTGGGAATGAAAGGCTATACCACCAAGGGTGTAAAAATGCTCAAACAATACATATCTTCAATATATCTTGCCGTAGAGGACATGTACTCTGCAACAGAGTTCTTGATTGAAAATCCGATATGCGGCATTGATGCCAACAATATTGTCCTTTCCGGTTCATCTGCAGGAGCTATCACATCGCTCACAGCTGATTATATGCTGTACAACGGTAAGTTAAAACTGAGCAATTTACCGCAAGATTTCAAGTATGCCGGTGTAATGTCGTTTGCCGGCGGCGTACTTTCAATGAAAGGAAGTTTCAAATATTCCGGCGGAGCAGCTCCTACCTTTCTTGAACATGGCACAAAAGACATAATTGTTTCCTACAAAAAAATCGGTATAGGAGACATAGGCGTCCAGGGATCAAAAAAAATTGCCAGGAAGATGAAAAAGCAGGACCTGAATTATTGCATCTACCGTTATAAGGACAAGAGCCACGAAATTTCCGGCAATATGAACAATTCGTTTGATCTGCAGTTGCAGTTTCTTGAAAAGAATGTCATGCAGGGAAAGAAATATATAGTTGATGCCACCATTTCAGACCCTGATCTCAAGCCTATTCCAGGATTGGGTTCCCGCAAGGATCTGAAGAAATACGGTAAAAACCAACATCATAACAAACAATAAGACATGGCAAAAAAATACAATCCGGACAGTTTTTCATCACACCTGCTGCAGTATATTGTAGGATTGATCATGAGAACATTCTACAGACCGAAACTGTATTATACTGACAAATCAAAACAGAGCGCCAAAGAACTTCCGCATCCGTGTATTATTGTTGAAACACACAAATCACATATTGACGGAACAATTCTGAGAGGATGTGTATTCCGTAAAGAGAGAATACATTTCCTTGCCGCAAAAGACCGGTTTGAACAGAACAGGCTTATGAACTGGTATCTGTCAAAGACCCATTGCATACCAATAGACAGGAAAGATTTTGATACAAGCTGGATACATGAGAGCTTAAAGTGTCTGAAGGAATACAAAGAGGCGGTCTGCATTTACCCCGAAGGTCGTCTAAGTCCAGACAAAAGCATTCTTCCGTTCCACAATGGTGTGACCATGCTGGCCGCTCTTTCCAACGTTCCTGTTCTGTTGGTTTACACTGACGGTCCGTACAGGTTGTTCCGGGGACCGCGCATAATTATAGATGTTGCCTTTATGCCCACATTTCCAGAAAAAGGACGTATGCGCGCCGATGTAATCAATGATATTACCGGACAGCTACAAACCAGAATGCTGGAACTGCAGGCAATCCTGTGGGACAAAATTGAAAAAAATCAGAAGGATTGAACAAGATAATTGAATACCATAATTTTCTGCTCCAGGAGGGACAGCAGATAGCTGTTGTAGGACCTAACGGAAGCGGTAAAAGTACGCTTATTGAGTATGTCCGCGGAGCAAAACAGCCACAGTACGGAACAAACAGTTTCTATGCCACAATAGATGGACATTCCATAAAAGAACTTACACGTTACATAACATTCCGTGACAGTTATGGTTCTGCTGACAGTACATATTACTACCAGCAGCGCTGGAACTCTACAGAAATTGACGACTATCCTTTCATCAGAGACATAATGCCCTCAATTAAGGACAGCAAATGGAAGGAAACGTTATACAGCGTGTTTTCTCTGGAACGCATTCTTGACAAAAGGATTGTAACATTGTCCAGCGGAGAGATGCGCAAGTTTCAGCTGGCAAAAATGTTGGCAGTACACCCGCATCTGCTGATTGTAGAAAGTCCGTACATAGGTCTTGACGAACCCACAAGAGAGGAACTGGACCGTTTGTTTGAGACTTTGATCAAACAATGGAACATGCAGATCATTCTTGTATTGAGCCGTATGCAGGAAATACCGGCGTTCATAACACATGTTGTGCCTGTTGCCGACGGCGAGTTCAAACCACGCATGACACTGCAGCAGTATCTTGAAGAGTACAGACAACAGGAATCTGATGCCACTCTACTCTCATTTGATCAGAAAGACAGCCTGATAGGCACTCTGCCTGTAGAATCCGTTCCATGCAATGAACTGGTGCGTTGCAATGGTGTAACACTGCGCTACAGTTCACGTACCATTCTGAATCCTGTCAACTGGGTTATAAGAAAAGGCGAACGCTGGGCACTGCTTGGTCCAAACGGTTGCGGCAAGTCGGCACTGCTGAGCACTATATATGCAGACAATCCGCAGTCTTATGCCTGTGACATCGAACTTTTCGGAAACAAACGCGGCCAGGGTGAAAGCATCTGGCAGATAAAAAAGCATATAGGTTATGTGTCACCGGAAATGCACCGTTCTTATATGCGCCATTTACCCGTTGTAGATATTGTAGCTTCAGGTCTGTATGATACAATAGGTCTTTACCGTACCATTACGGACAATGATAGAGACCGATGCCGCCTGTGGATGCAGATATTTGATATTTTACAGTTTGCCGAACGTGATTTTATGACACTGTCAAGCGGAGAACAACGCCTGGTTCTGCTGTCGCGTGCCTTTGTAAAGAACCCTGAACTGGTTATTCTTGACGAGCCTCTGCACGGACTGGACCAAAGGAACAGAATCAAGGTAATGCATATAATAAACCAATACTGCACTACCTTTGACAAGGCTGCAATTATTGTTACGCACTATCCGCAGGAACTTCCGCAATGTATTACCAACACACTTACGCTGGTACGTCCCGCCTGAAAAAGGGAAATCAGTTCTGATTATCCAGATAATCTGCATTCAAGCCTTCCAGAACTTCTTCTGTGATGTCAAGGGCTTTGTCTGCAAAAAGGATATTGTCACCGCTTTTTGTAAGGATAAGATTAAAGCCGTGACTCTTGTTGTATTTCTTAATAAATACCTGAATTGACTCACTTAATACTGCGTTATTCTTTTCCTGAGCGGCTGCAATTTCATTTGTAAGTTTCACATTAAGATCCTGCCAGTCCTGACGCAACTGAAGAATACGCTTACGCTCACTTTCGGCACGGGCCTGGCTTGAAAAGACATTATTGTTCAACTTACGCTGATATTCATCATATTCAGCCTGAACTTTCTGAGCCTGCTCATTGAGCAATATACGACTGTTCTCTTCCTTGCGCAACATCTCTTCTGTGAGATCATTGAAGAACGCATAGTGAACAAGAAGAGTGTCAACATCTACATAAGCAATCTTAAGTCCTCCTTCAGGAACAACATAAGATTCCTGTATATAATCCTCTTTGCTGTTAGTTTCTGATTTGCTGAAATATGTGCAACCTGTCAAAAGACTGACACTGACTGCAACAAAAAATGCACCGATAAAGGTTTGTTTATTAACCATATAGCTAGTTATTTAGTTACTTCTTTGACTGCCATCAGGTTTTTGGCTTTTCTTTCCTGTCTGTCCTGTTCCTCAACACAACCAATACCGCGTTTTCTCATTGCCGGATTGCGGCCAACGTGAATATTCGGGAACCTGCCGTTTTTTTTAGCCCAGATGCTTACTGATAAAAGGATAACACCTGCCATGAGCAATGCTGCCGCAATCAAAAATACCCGTATCATTTTATTGCAAACATCCTATTGGACTTGAAATCTTGCAAATGTACAATATATTCAGTATCTTCGTGCATCAAAAATCCTTAAATTAACATCATTTTTAGTTATAATTTTTTAAGATACAATCATATAGAGTCATGATACCAGCAGATTTGAAACCGGAAAGAGTGTTTTATTTCTTTAATCAGATAAACCAGATACCCCGTCCTTCAGGCAAAGAGGAGAAGATGACAGATTATCTGGTCAATTTTGCAAAAGAACGCGGATTGTTTGTCTACCGTGACAAGGTCAATAACGTTATTATGCGCAAACCCGCTGCAAAAGGAATGGAACAGGTTCCAAGTGTAGTTCTGCAGGGACATCAGGACATGGTTTGTGAAAAGAACCCCGATGTCAACATAAATTTTGAAACAGATGCCATTCAGACAGAACTTGTTGATGGCTTTATCAGAGCTAAAGGTACCACACTTGGAGGTGATGACGGTATTGGCGTAGCAATGGCACTGGCAATCCTTGACGATGATTCGTTGCAGCTTGGGCAGATTGAAACCCTGTTCACAGTTGATGAGGAACGCGGTCTGATGGGTGCAAAAAATGTTGAAGCCGGAATACTGCAGAGCAAGCTTATGATCAATCTGGATTCTGAGACAGAGGGAGAGATATTTATGGGATGTGCAGGCGGTCAGGACCTGGTAGCATGTTTCAAAACTGAATTTGAGTCTTTACCAAAGAACTGGCTTGCACTTGAGATATCTCTTACACATCTGCACGGCGGTCATTCGGGAGATGATATTGAAAAGGGTTACGGCAATGCAAACCAGATTCTTGCACAGTTTCTAAAGCAGGCAAAGGACCGTTACGGTCTGCGTCTTTGCAGTTTTACAGGCGGTAACCTGCGCAATGCTATTCCGCGCGATGCCACCGCTGTCTGCTGCGTTCCCTTTGAGCACCGTGAACACATACGCGTAGATTTCAATATCTATGCGGCACAGATGCAGGAACAATATACAAAAGATCCTGACGCACGTTATATAATGCAGAGCACTACGGCAGAGAATATGCTTTGTGAACAGATTTCTGCAGACTTTATTGAGTGTCTTGCCAATATGTTCAACGGTGTACTCTGTTTCAGCAACGATTGTCCCGGATTGGTTGAGACATCTTCAAACCTGGCATCGGTACGCATGGAAAATGATTGTATCCGCGTTGTGACAAGCCAGCGCAGTCTTGTATACAAGGACATTTTCAAAATGACTGACAGAATAGCGGAGACTTTACAAAATTACGGTGCTACAGTTGAGCGCAGCAACGATTATCCGGGCTGGACGCCTAATCCGCAGTCTTTCCTCCTGAAACGCGCCAAGGAAACGTATTTGCAGTTGTTTGGCAAACCGATAGAGGCACGTGCCATACACGCAGGTCTGGAATGCGGTTTGTTTACAACCAAATATCCCAATCTGGATATAATTTCCATAGGACCGAATGTAAACTGCATTCACTCCCCTGCCGAAGCTCTTGAGGTGGCATCGGTTGAACGCGTCTTCCGCCACGTTCTTGCCATCCTTACTTCTCTCACCAGGTAGGCTATAGAAGGCCCTTGGTGCTGGGTAACTGGAAATGGGTGATATCGCGGCGGACAGCCATCCGCAACGAGCGGGCGAATGCCTTGAATATGGCCTCAATTTTATGGTGTTCATTGTCACCGTCGGCCTGAATGTTCAGATTCATGGATGCGGCATCGCTCAGAGACTTGAAGAAATGAAGGAACATCTCTGTTGGCATATCCCCTACGTATTCACGTTTGAAATCGGCCTTCCATACAAGCCATGAACGTCCGCCGAAATCAAGGGCAACCTGTGCCAGGCAATCGTCCATAGGCAGTGCAAAACCGTAACGTTCTATGCCCATCTTATTGCCCAAAGCCATTTTGATGCACTCTCCTATTGCTATTCCGGTATCTTCAATTGTATGATGTTCATCTACATTAAGATCACCCTTGACCTGTACTGTAAAATCTATACCGCCATGACGGCCAATCTGCTCAAGCATGTGGTCAAAGAAACCAAGACCGGTAGAGATATTGCACTTGCCGCTGCCGTCAAGATCCATCTCAACCAGAATATCCGTTTCTTTTGTTTTGCGCGCTACACGTGCCTTCCGCTGTCCTGCATAGATGAATTCAGTTATTTTCCACCAGTCTGTACTGCAGAAAACGCAGGTACTTTTCAGTGAATCCGGCAGTGAGTTCGTATTATCCTGCAGCAATATAGCCTTGCAACCAAGATTCAGAGCAAGTTCAACGTCTGTTGCACGGTCACCAATAACAAAACTGTCCGCAAGACTGTAATCACCTTTCATATATTTGCCAAGCATTCCCGTACGTGGTTTGCGTGTAGGGGCATTGTCCTGCGGCATGGAACGGTCTATAAGAATGTCATCAAACTCCACGCCTTCTCCTTTCAGAGTCTTGAGAATAAGATTATGGGACGGCCAGAAAGTATCTTCCGGAAACGATGCCGTTCCCAGACCGTCCTGGTTGCTTACCATTACAAACTCAAAATCTGTTTTTGCACGCAGAAATGAGAGGCTTTTGAAAACTTTTGGAACAAACTCCAGCTTTTCAAGAGAATCCAACTGATAATCAACAGGCGGTTCTACAACAAGAGTTCCGTCTCTATCTATAAACAGGACCTTTTTCATGCTTTATAGGCTTTAAGGCAGTTAATAAGTTCTTGATTTTCGTTCTCCAGACCAACGGTAATGCGCAGTGAGTTTTTGCAGAGAGTTATCTTTGTACGGTTGCGTACAATGACACCTTTCCCAACCAGATAGTTATAGACTGCGGTGGCATCGGCTGTATCTTTTATCTTTGCAAGGAAAAAGTTTGCGGCACTAGGATATACGGTTTCAACAATATCTATCTTTCCAAACTCTTCCATCATTATGGAACGCTGCTGCAGGATATACTTTACTTGATTCTTCACAACATCAACATTTTCAAGTATTTGCATTGCACGTTCCTGTGTCAGTTCATTCACGTTGTAAGGATACTTGACCTTGTTCATCGTTGCAATGATTTCAGGGCTTGCAAACGCCATTCCCAATCTCAGAGCCGCTGCACCGAATGCCTTTGAGAAGGTCTGCAGAACAATAAGATTAGGGTATTTGTCAAGTTTGCGCAACAGAGATTCACGACCGGCAAAATCTATGTAGGCCTCGTCAACAACAACAATGCCCTGGAAAGAGTCTATTGTGCTGATAATCTCTGCCATATCCAGGTCATTGCCTGTAGGATTGTTCGGAGAACAGAGAAAAATAACCTTGGTATTGCTGTCAGTTGCAGCAAGCAGTTCCTTGGCTTTGAAATTGTAAGAAGAGTCAAGTTTGACAGTACGGTACTCTACATTGTTGATGTCAGCACACACACCGTACATGCCGTATGTTGGATCAATCGCTACAACATTGTCCACACGCGGTTCACAGAACACGCGGTACATAAGGTCAATAGCCTCGTCGCTTCCGTTTCCAAGGAAAATGGATGCGGCAGGTACACCTTTCACTTTTGCAATACGCGCTTTCAGATCACGCTGCAAAGGATCGGGATAACGGTTCACACCTGTATGATGCGGATTTTCGTTTGCATCAAGAAATGTATGAGCCTGATGACCGCTATACTCATCGCGAGCAGATGAATAGGGTTTCAAACTCCAGATGTTCTTTCTGACCAATTCTTCAAGTGATTTCATACAAGTGTTTAATTTACAATTATTTACGTCTTACAGTTACAGCATTTTTGTGTGCATCCAGAAACTCGTTGGCAGCCATTGTTTCTATAGTGTCTGCCAGTGAACCGAGACCGTTTTTTGACAGTTCCTGGAATGTTATCTTACGCATGAAACTGTCAATATTCACACCGCTGTATGCTTTCGCATAACCGCTGGTTGGCAGTGTATGGTTGGTTCCCGAAGCATAGTCACCGGCACTTTCCGGAGAATACGGTCCAAGGAACACCGAGCCTGCATTGACAACACGTTCTGCCAGTTCAGCATAGTTGTCTGTCTGAATTATCAGGTGTTCAGGAGCGTAATCGTTGATCATATCAATTACGTTATCCATATTATCCATAAGAATGAGCACACTATGGCCAAGTGCCTTTTCTGTTATATCTTTACGCGGCAACTGTTCAAGCTGCAAGGAAACTTCTTTTTCCACGCGCTCAATAAGTTCTGCACTGGTTGTTGCAAGAATAACCTGACTGTCCGGTCCATGTTCGGCCTGTGAAAGCAAATCACTGGCAACGTATGCGGCATTGGCATTGGCATCGGCTATAACAGCTACTTCTGATGGTCCTGCAGGCATGTCTATGGCAACCTCTTTCAAAGAAACCAGCTGTTTTGCTGCAGTTACATAAGCATTGCCCGGACCGAATATCTTGCTCACCTTTGGAACACTTTCAGTACCGTATGCCATAGCAGCAATAGCCTGACTGCCACCTACCTTGAATATGCGGCTTACTCCGGCAACACTTGCGGCAAACAGAATGGCAGGATTTATGTTGCCGTCAGCACTTGGAGGTGTACAAAGTATAATTTCTTTGCAACCTGCAATCTTTGCGGGAATTGACAGCATGAGCAGTGTAGAAAACAACGGTGCGCTGCCGCCGGGGATATAAAGACCTACCCTGCTGATAGGCACTGCTTTCTGCCAGCATACAACACCTGGAACGGTTTCTACCCTATTTATTTTAGGCAACTGCGATGCATGGAATTTTTCAATATTAGCTGCAGCTTTGCGGATGGCCTGCTGCAAGTCTGCACTGACCATCTGTTTGGCTTCTTCCAGTTCTGCACTGCTTACCTCAAGAGTGGTAAGTACAGCCTTGTCAAAGCGTTCTTCCAACTCGAACAGAGCCTTGTCTCCATTTGACCTGACATTGTCAAGAATAGTCTGAACGCGGTCATAAAGGCCTTCCACACTTAGTGCCGGACGTGCCAGCAACTGCGGCCACTGTTCTTTTGATGGATATTTTACAACTTTCATAATATCATTTTTTCAATAGGACATACAAGAATGCCTTCACAGCCAAGATTCTTGAGTTGGCCTATTATTTCCCAGAATTCCTTTTCATTGATTACACTGTGTACAGAACTCCAGCCCTGTTCTGCAAGAGGCATAACAGTTGGACTCTTCATACCCGGCAGTATTTTGACAACTTCTCCAATCTTGCTGTTTGGAACATTCATCAGAACGTATTTCTTTCCCTGAGCACGCTTGACAGCATCAAAGCGGAATTTCAGTTCATCAAGAATGGCTTTCTTTTCAGCATCTATGTTGTTGTTGCCAATAAGAACGGCATCGGACTTGATAACCACTTCAACCTCTTTCAGATTGTTGCTTACAAGAGTGGAACCTGAACTTACAATATCGAATATGGCATCGGCCAGACCTATACCCGGAGCTATCTCAACAGAACCGGTAATAACATGAATGTCTGCCTTTACATTATTCTTATCAAGATAATCCTTCAGAATATTCGGATAAGATGTTGCAATTTTCTTGCCGTTGAACCACTCAATTCCTTTGTAGTCCACAGCATTCGGAATAGCTAAAGATATACGGCATTTACTGAAATCAAGATGGTCTATAATGCAGGCATCCTCTTTGCGCTCAACATATTCATTATAACCTACAATACCTATGTCGGCAACACCGTTTGCAACTGATTGCGGAATGTCATCGTCACGCAGAAACAGGACTTCAATAGGGAAATTTGAACTTCTTACCAACAGAATACGGTCAGAAGTACTGAGTTTTATTCCGGACTCTTTCAGGAGTGACATGGTCTCTTCGTGCAGACGGCCTTTTGATTGTACAGCAATACGCAGCATAATTGTATAAAGATTTGTTTTGATTTGAATTCGCAAAGTTACTATTATAATGGCATAATGTCAAATATTGGGTAAAAAAAATCACCTTCCCGATTGCCTGGGAAGGTGACTGATATCAAAAAACAGGTTTTGTTATCTGATTATCTTACCCAACGCAGTTTTGGGGAATGGTTCATTTGTAAAAAATACATTGCTGATCCTTTTGAATGCCGGATTACGATGGTTTATTTCCTCAACAAACTCTTTGATTTTAGCCTGATGACAATCGTCACAGAATATGTATGCAGCAATTTTGCCATCAAATTCCTTTACAACCACCTCATTTACCAATGGACTCATTGCTATCTGATACTCAAGTTCAAGAGGAGAAACATTCTCTCCCGATGCCAGAATAATCAGATTTTTCTTTCTTCCGGTAATGATAAGATATCCGTCTTTGTCAAGATGTCCAAGATCTCCAGTCAGCAGCCAGCCGTCTTCTGTCATGGTTTTTGCAGTCAGTTCAGGCTGTTTGTAATACCCTTTCATGATGCAAGCGCCCTTGAGACATATTTCGCCGTCAATAAACTTGACTTCAGCGCCAGGATTCATTGTACCTGCAGAATTCACTTTATCCAACTGCTTGGAAAGATTCTGTGACACCAAGCCGGCACTTTCTGTCATTCCATAGCACGGAAATACGTCAAAGCCCATCTGAAGACCGGAAATAATTGAATTCGGTTCACAAGATGCTCCAATAACCAGAATTCCGTGCAATCCGTGAAGAAGATTCGGATCTTTTTTGTAAACCTTTATCAGCATATAATAGATGATAGGAGGTACTATTGTAGAAGAACTCGGCATCTTCTGAAAATCACGATAGAAGAACTTGGGATTGAAGTTACAGTTTACTGCACATCCATATTCTATTGTTACCAGCGGTATAATTATTCCGGCAACGTGGAAGAATGTTGTAAGGTAAAGAACATCCTTGAAATACTTGTATCCCAAAAAGCGTTCCGTTACACCGTGTGACGCCGACATCATACTCTTCTGTGAATGCATGACCGCTTTTGAAAAACCTGTCGTACCGCTTGTAAAATACATGAATGACAACTCATCCGGATGTGATTTGTCAACAATCTCCACCGGTTCATACTGGGTTATGTCTCCAGGATTGAGAAAGGGTAAAGGTAAGCCCTGAAACATTGGCAGAAGTTCATCATCAGTGTAAATGTACTGTGTATCAGAAGTTGCAATCAATTTCTTTACCAGCTCCGGATTGGCCTCCGTAACATTTGCCGGAATAACCACCAATCCAGCCATTACAGAAGCGAATAAAAAGCACAACTCGTTGTAATCAGGTTGCTTGAGTATCATCACATGACTTCCAACAGGAATATTCTGCGAATACAACCAACCCGTTGTCTTCTGTATATCCGTATAAAAATCCTTGAATGTTTTGACGACTACTGCATCATCTTGTCCAACATAACGGACTGCGACCCTGTCTGAATAGTTGTCTTTTGCGTTTTTCAGCAAGCCGTAAATAGAAGACTGTTTCATTTCGTTTTGCTCATTGTTATTCATTTCAGCGCGCAAAGTTACATAATATTTCCTGTACATCGCAAAAAATACTGACTAAATATTTTTTTTTAGTATATTTAAGCGCTTCAAGTATTTTTATAAAGAAATATCAACACATAATAAAAAAAAGAGTTACCTTTGCCGGATGGTATACTTATGCATATACATATTTAAAAACATGAATAATTGAGTTATATATGAAAAGAGACGAAATTAAAAATTTGGTAATTGATGCTATTGCAGGTGCTGCAGAAGTTGATAAAGCAGAAATTGTTGAAGATGCTTCAATAATGGATGATCTCAGTCTGTCATCAATGGAGATTATGATTGTCATGTCAGAGTTGGAAACAAAATGTTCTATGACTTTCGGTGCCGACAGTAAAACATGCGTCACAGTCGGTGATATGATAGACTACATTGAGAGTAAACAGCAATAATGGGTTGCTGCAAGGCTTTCAACATACAACGAACTGAATTACTTGCATAAACAAATGAAAAAGTATTTACTTGTCACTGTGTTGTTGGCACTGATGGTTGTTTCCTGTCAGAAGAATGAAAAATCTTATCCAGGTTCCTATTCATACAATTCAACCATAACTGTAAACAGCATCATCGGCGGATCAACCACATACTCAGGAGGAATGGGCCAGATGCGTATTCTGTCACATAAAAATTCAGATACGCTATCAATAATGATGCAGACACTCTTTGGCACATACCGCGAATTCCAGGCAGTATCCAATGGTCAGCAGTTGGATATAGTTCCTTATACCACCAAGTTGAATATTCCGATAGAAGTACAAATCAACATCACTGGTGGTAGCATTATCATGAGAACCAATGATGTCATCCAGATCAGAGAAGAGTTCACAACAATTCTTGGAGACACAGGTTCAGTTGTTACCATTGCAGAAAGAAACTGATATGAAATACAAAATTACTTGTGGATTATTGTCACTCTGCATTCTATTTACGGGATGCGAGTATGTGAATAAGTTTCTGCACAAATCTACTACTGCAGAAACGGCCAGTCAAAGACCTATAAAAGTAGAAGTTCTTGCCATTGAATCAATGGAACAGGTTGCCGGTCAGGAATATGCAGGCACTCTTGAAGAATCGGTCTCAACTGCACTGAGTTTTTCAACACCCGGTACAGTTATGAAGGTGAATGTTGCAGAAGGTGATTATATCAAAAAAGGCACTGTAATTGCAACTCTTGACAACTCTTCAGCAAACAATGCGTTGGACATAGCCAAGGCCGACTACAAAAGAGCAAAAGACGGATATGATCGTGTCAAATCAGTGTATTCCGGAGGAGCCGTTTCGGAAGTTAAGATGGTGGAGATTGAAACTGCATTGGAAAAAGCTCAATCTGCCTATAACATTGCACTCAAAGGTGTTGAAGATTGTACATTGAAAGCTCCTGTTGATGGCTATGTGGGAAATCTTGAAATCAAGGTCGGACAAAATGTTCTTCCAGGCGTTACTGTGATGTCTCTCATGGATATAAACAATATGTATGCAACAATAGCAGTTGCAGAAGATAAGATATCACAAATACGTATCGGAGCCAAAGTTATGGTTGAAATCAACACTTTGGGTACCAAAATACAGGGTGTAGTCGAGCAAAAAAGTATTAAGGCCAATTCAGTGTTACACACATATTCTGTAAAAATTGCTTTACAAAATAAAGGTGACGTCAAATTGATGCCCGGAATGCTCTGCAGAGTCAAATTTCTTGAGAGTATGAACGGTCAGATTGTTCTCCCACCAGAGTGCGTATTGCTGCATCTTGACAACAGCAAGTTTGTTTGGGTTGTTGACAGCGGTAAGGCATATATGCGCGATGTGGAAGTTGGAGAATATCTTTCAACCGGAATAGTAATAAACAGCGGTCTCGCATTTGGAGACAGCGTTATTGTCAAAGGCTATCAGAAAGTAAGTACTGGAAGAGAGGTAAATGAATAAAAAATATAAATTAATAGCTAACGTCATAGAACACCCGGCAATAGTAATCTTTGCGATTTGCTTGCTGGTGTGCATAGGTGTCTATTCGCTGTTCACAATGCAGAAAGATGAATTTCCTGCATTTACAATGCGAATAGGACTTGTTGTAGGTGTTTATCCTGGTGCAAATGCAGAACAGGTTGAATCTGATTTGTCAAAGCCTATGGAAGACTTTTTGTTCAAGATGGAAGAAGTGGACCGCATCGAAACCAATTCCATGTCGCAGGACGGTCTTTCATACACCTATGTATATCTTAATGACAACGTAAAAGATCCTGATGTATTCTGGAGCAAGTTAAAACTCAAGATTAACGAATCCAAATCGTTATTATTTCCTCCGGGAGTAATTGCAATCACTGTATTTGATGATTTCATTGCCTCATCAACAATGCTGATTGCAATTGAAAGTCAGGAAAAGACGTATAGAGAACTGCACGATTATACAACACAGCTCTCATCTGAGTTGCTTAATCTGGACAGAACTGCCAAGGTAACATTCCTGGGTGAAAGAGAAGAGGAAATTGCCATAACAATTTCACAGGACAAAATATCCGCTCTGAACATTGATCCTGCAAGTCTGTTGCTGAAATATACGTCCAACAATATCAAGACCATTGCCGGAGACTTTGGAATGGACCAGATGCTCTTCCCTCTTGATATGGACCGGACCAACAACAATGAATATGAAATTGCAGAACAGATAGTTTCAGAACTTCCTACAGGTGAAATTGTCCGTCTGAAGGATATTGCCAAAATTGAGCGCCGCTACAAGGAGCCCACATCAGACATAAACTATTCCGGCAACAATGCCATTTTCATGAACCTTATCATGAGAAAGGGTAACAACATTGTTTCATACGGCAAAGAAGTGGAAAAGGTTTTGGAAAAATTCCAGAAAGATCTGCCTGAAAGTGTTCATGTGTACAAAGTAACGGATCAACCTACAATTGTGAGCAAAAGCGTATTCTCATTCCTGCGCGACTTGCTCATTTCCATGGGAGTTGTAATCCTTGTAATGCTGATTCTGTTCCCTGTAAAGACAGCTCTTGTTGCCAGCAGCAGTTTGCCTATTTGTACGGCTGCCGCAATATGGTTGATGTCAATAACAGGTTGCGAGTTGAATACAGTAACACTTGCAGCGCTTATAATGGTACTTGGTATGGTTGTTGATGACTCAATAATCAACATTGACGGTTATATCGACAAACTTCACAAAGGTCTGCAACCAAAGGATGCCGCAGTTACATCTGCCAGCGAATTGTTCATGCCAATGTTCATTGCCACTACAGCAATATCAATGATGTTCTTTCCAATGACCTTTATTATAGAAGGTGAACTTGGAGAATTTGTTCAGTTGTTTCCATGGACCGTTTTATTTTCATTAGGCTGGTCTTTGGTGTATGCAATGATGGTTATTCCTCTGTTGGAAGTCAAGTTTATTGATAAGACAACACCTACCTCCAATTTTGCAAGAGTACAGGAAAAGTTTTTCAACGGACTGCAACGTGCATATGACAGTTTGCAGGGAGCATGTTTCCGTAATCCCAAGAAAACCATATCTATCGGTATCGGTACAATGGCACTGGGCTTTTTGATGTTTTCACGTCTTAATGTCCAAATGTTGCCAAACTCAACAAGAGACATGTTTGCAATTGAGATTGAGCTTGCTGAAGGCAGTTCACTTGCAAGAACATCAGAAGTTTGCGACAGCCTGCAACGCATGTTGTTGAAGGAACACGGAATCAAGGCCGTATCTGCTTTCATCGGAGACCCGGCACCAAGATTCCATATCACATACAATCCTGGAATGCCGTCTACCAATGTGGCACAGCTTATTGTCAAGACAGAATCCGCCTCAACAACAGAAGATCTGTTGCCGTACATAGACCGAAAATACGACCATTATTTCTGTGATGCGTACATTCGTGTACGCCAAATGGATTTCCAGGCAACTGCACATCCTATTGAAATAAATGTTCTGGGAAATGATCTGTCTGAAATGATAGGAGTTGCAGAACAGATAAGAGATTATATGTTCACTCTTGAAGGAACGGAACTGCGAAATGTAAAGTGTGTAGCAGATAAGGTTCACGCACGCGTGCGCATCACTCCCAAACGTGAAGAATGCGCACGTCTGGGAATTTCCGCAACAGCCATTTCTCTGGGACTCTTATCCAATAATATCAGTCTTCCGATTACATCCATCAAGGAAAAAGACAGAGAGGTTCCTGTAAATCTTTATGTTGACACAAACAGCAACGGAGAGAGTTATAAAGAGCTGGAAAATCTTAGAGTTGCAACAACACTTACAGGTACAACAGTTCCTTTGTCACAGGTTGCCGACATAACTCCCAACTGGACCCGCGCTACAGTACAGCGTTATGAAGGAAAGAAGTGCGTATCCGTTTATTCGGACATGATGTTCGGCAAATCTCAGATTGAAAGTAGTGCCAAAATAAGGAAATTCATAAAAAACAATGTAGACCTGCCCAACGGAATTTCTATAAAATATGGAGGTCTTGATTCCATGAACCAGGATACAATTCCGTCTATTGTAGGCAGTTTCATTGCCGCTGTGCTTGTCTTGCTGTTCTTCCTTCTTATATATTTCAAGAAAGTTAGCATTGCACTGCTGACATTGTTCTCCACTACCCTTTGTTTCTTTGGAGCATTTTTTGGAGAATGGGCATTCAAATTTGAATTTGGTATGACTTCAGTTTTGGGAGTTGTCAGCCTTATGAGCATTATCATGCGTAACGGTATTATTCTGTACGAATATGCTGAAGAACTTCGTTGCAAGGGCGGGTATTCGGCAAAAGAGGCAGCAATGATGGCCGGAAGCCGCAGAATGAGACCTATATTCCTTACATCTGCAACAACCGCATTAGGTGTTGTCCCTATGATTATTTCAAAATCGTCATTGTGGACACCTATGGGAGTTGTAATCTGCTCGGGAGTTTTATTCTCATTCATTATAGTATTAAGTGTAATGCCTGTCATGTATTGGCTGGTATTCAACAATAAAAGAGAAAATATAATAGCTACTGATAATAATGAAAAATAAGTATTTGTTATTGATTGCAACAGTCCTTATTCCTGCTTTTACAGGCGTAAAGGCTCAACAACGTCTATCGTTGGACAATTGCTTGGACTCAGCTATTGTAAACAATGCAACCATCAAAAATGCAAAAATTTCACAGCAGCAGGCTGCTGAAATGAAAAAGGAAGTGATTACCAATTACTTTCCTTCAGTGCAAGCGCTTGCATTCGGTTTCAAGGCTTCAGATCCATTCATTAACGTGGGTGTTGAAGCCATAGAAAATGCTGCAATAAGAAACGCCGTCAACACACTATACAATACATACGGTCGCTATCTGGGTATAGACAATCGTTTTACTGAATTGCAGAATGGCTATATGGCAGCAGGAATTGTAACCCAGCCCATATATGCAGGTGGAAGGATAACCAACGGGAACAGACTTGCCAAATTAGGCAAGGAGGTCTCTGCCCTGCAAAGTGAAATAACCCAAAGAGATGTTTTGCTGGATGTTGAGGAAAACTATTGGCTTACAGTATCCCTAAACGAAAAAGCAAACACTGTAAATAAGGCTATTGAATTGCTTGATACTCTTACACACGATGTTGAACTTGCACAGAAAGCCGGTATTGCCACAGACAATGATGCTTTGAAAGTACGTCTGAAAAAGGGTGATATGCAGGTCAACAAAGTAAAACTGGAGAATGGAATCAAGCTTTCAACAATGAATCTCTGCCGTATATCCGGCATTCAATATTCAGAGGATATTTGTCTGGAGGATAGGATTAATGCCAATTCTCTACCTTCTCCTGAACAGATAAAATTCTATGGTTCTTCCAAATCTGTTGCGGCCAGACCTGAAGCACAATTGCTTGACCTTCAAGTTTCAGCAAACAGATTGCAGAAAAAACTTACACTTGGTGAAGCTCTTCCACAGATGGCTATCGGTGGTATGTTTACATACGGACGCATGATGGAGAGATTTGAACAGAATCCAAGATACAATATGTTAGGATTTGCAACCATTTCAATTCCAATGACAGATTGGTGGAAAAAATCACATACACTCAAGCGTCAGCAGTATGAGATAGAGAAAGCCCAGATTCAGAAAGACGATACAATGAACCAGATGGAACTGCAGAACCTGCAGTGCTGGAACACTGTTGTTGAAACATGGGAAATAATGGGTGTTGCCAAACTGAACGCTCAGGATGCAGAAGAAAATCTCAATCAGACCAGAATCAGTTTCAAAGCAGGTCTGGCCACTACTGCAGAGGTTCTGGAAGCACATACAACATCAATTAATGCAAACGAAGAGTTGACACAGGCGCAGATTAACTATCTGATGGCTATTAAGCATTACGAAGCTTTAGTAAAATAACATAAACATATAACCAAGATGAAAAATTTATTCACCACAAAGATTGTCAATGAACAGAAGAACTATTTGGGAATGTTCAATTTAGTCTGGGGTCTGGGACTTACAGCCTTGATAATATTTCATATTGTTTTGTCTGTCAGTAGTTTCAGTGAGATGAATTGGAATCGTCCCATGATATGGGGCAGTTATTCTGTTATCTTGGCTTTTGCCATGATTAACGGCTACAATTACAAACCGGACAAAAAAATAGGAAAAGCTTTCATTATCAGTACAAAGCAAGTCTTTTCCAAATATATCATCATTGGACTGTTTACAGGTCTGTTTGTTACATGGGAAATGTATCTGACAGACTGGCCCGGTCAGAATGCAATTGTTAATCTGAACAGATGGACCAGTTTGGTGGCATCGTTCTTTATGGGTAATTTCTTTCCTCTGCCTCCATGCGGAGAAATGGTAATAGAGGATATATTTTTTGCCTTCCCTCTCATTTTTGCATATTGGATAGTTTTTGTATTCTGGTTAATCAAGAATTTTTTCAATGTAGTGTTCAAGATTAGCAACGAATGGGTAAGAGCTTTTATTATTTTTGCTATCAGCGGCGGATTTGTATATATGTTCAATACATACCAAGTATTCTGGTTACCGATGAAAGGCGGTGACAACCGCAATTACCTGTGTTTCTGCCAGGCTTTCTATGTTATGCCGTTCGTTTACATAGGTTATCTTGTCAAGAAATTCAAGATGCTTACTGAAGAAAGAGGCATCTATCTGCTAGGATACATTGTTCTTGCCGTAGCAAGTTATCTCTTGTGCGGTATTGCATCAGAAGACAATTATTTTGCAGTTTCTGAAACTCCATGGGCAGCTTCTACCGGGAATCTGTACCTTGGTATGTTTGTCGCTTTAGGAGCAGGTCTTGTTCTGATGCGTCTTTCAGTTGGCGTTTCCCGTCTGAATCTCAAATTCCTTGCAATATTTGAAAGAATAGGCGCCATGTCAACAGACGTTCTGGTTGTTCATGAAATATTATTCTTCTCCATACCTAACATGCTTATTTTTAAAGCATTGGAAAACAGCATAGGGCACGGATTGGCTTTATTGGCATTGATTGCAGTTCATTTTGCACTTATTTACGCAGGATTGGAATTTTGGAAATATATTAGAAAACATTGGAATTAATGAAAAAAATAGCTTTCGCGATTATTTTATCCGCTTTGGCGGTAGTTATTGGATGTTCACCAGAAACTAAGAGTATAGATAAACCCGAACATCCAAAAACGGATACAATACCGCAACAGGATGACGATCCTATCAAATACAGGACTGGCGGTACGCATCTTGTCAAAATTGAGTATGAGCAGACCGCTACAGAGCTGGAACTTAAAAAACGCAGTGCGGATTTGATTTACAACATAATTTCAGGAATGGAAGATGACGGGTCTTTGTCTTTTTCTGATTTGAAAAATGCGGTAGGCGATTATGACCCGGAAAACAGTAACGTGCAAACGGCACAAAAAATGTTGTTCAAACTGGCGGAAGCCGTACCTATGGCTGAAACAGACAATGAACAGGAAAATATTGAACCATACACATTGGATGTTGCCTCCATGCTGAACGAACTGCTGAAATTCGCAACGTCCACTCCGATTACCAACGGTATTCACGAGATAGTGTATACATACAAGACTGTAAACGGAAAAGGCGAACCTACTACTGCATCCGCTACTCTTTTCCTACCACGCAAATCACTTTTCATCAATAGTGTACCAACGCTGGTCATGCCTCATTACGGAGACTTTAAGCGCAATCTTGCACCGTCAAACAGTGTTCTTAAAGGTTTTGACTATGGTATTCAGAAAATTGAAGATTTGCAGTATGTGGCTACATTTCTTATTGAATTGATGGCCCGTAACGGATATGCGTTCATATATCCTGACGGATTGGGTATAGGAGCAAACCATGAAGCAGTTCCTATGGCTACAAAAATAAGTGCATATAATGTGATAGATGCCATATTGGCTGCTCAGGAAATTGTTATCGATAATGATGATACCGTTTGGGACAAACAGAACATAAATCTTTTCAGTCTGTCTTTGGGAGCATACAGCGCTTTGGAAACAGCCAAAGTAATCCAACAAGAATATTCAGATTTACTGAAAGTTAAAACAACAGCATGTGTGGACGGTCCGTATGACATTTCCGGCATAATGATGGATGCCATGCTTCATAATGACAATATCCAGTTTTATGTGCCGTCACTGGTATTCTCTTTTGACAATGTATTCAGCGCATACGAACCTGATTTCAGCTATACCAATACGTTGCGTAATGACATTCCGGGATTTCAGGAGGGATATAGCGGCGTTTATCTGAATCCCGATGAGAATGACCCTGTCCACGCCACCAACAGATATCTCAAAACTGCACTCGGATATGATTGCAAGGATGAGACAAAGGCATTAAGCCAGAAGTTTATTGACAGCATCCAATGCCCTACAAGCAATCTGCAGAAATATATCAGGACATGCAATGCTTTCTATAACTGGGTGCCTGAAATGCCTGTTATGTTTTTCCACAACCCGGGCGATCCGACAGTTATTGTTGACAACGTGTACAAGGCTATGGAAGAATTCAATAAAGCGGGTTGCGTTACAGTTGACTATACATTGTTTCCCGAATATCTGGAACAGATTTATTTCCACGGCGGAGCTTGTGTGATAGGTATGTTCAAGGCTTTCAAATGGATTGACAAGCAGGTCTACGGGGATAGAATTGTTAACCAATAATCAATTGACCAAGATAAATTCATAAAAAAAAATTTCCATATGAAAAAGATTTTATTTGTGATTTTGGGACTTGTTCTTCTGACAGGTTGCCAGAAAGGAGAGAAAATTGAGAAACCGGTTCCTGATGATCCAAGTGAAAGCGAAATTACCGATATTCCTGTTCCGGAGTTGAAATATCGTACAGGAGGTAAGACGCATATTGTCAGTATTGATTCTGAATATGAAGCTTATGATCCGGAGCTTAAGCTACGAAGTATTAAATTGATATATTCACTTGCACAGATTATTCAGGAATACACCAACAAGGACAGTGAATCCAGCAATTCATACAAATTGTCTGAATCTGGAGATGATGTGGCTGAACAGATTGTTTCTCTTGACGCTCAGTCTGTTGTTTCATATTTATTGCAACTCTTAACAACATCAACTTTATCCACAGCTGGAATACACACCTACACATACACGTACAAAACGGTAAACGGCAAGGGTGAACCTACAACTGCCGTTGCTGCATTGTTCGTTCCAAAGAAGGGTATTAAAATCAAGGAGACACCTGTTCTTGTATTGCCAGGATTCGGTATTGCACGTGCAATGGCAACATCAATCAGCGTCAGTGCTGGAATAGACTACGGTATGTCAGATTTGACAAACCTGCAATCATTGGGTGGAATTATATCAATCATGTATGAGCTGTTGGCACGTACAGGTTACATCGTGTTGTGTCCTGATGGTCTTGGAATGGGAGATAATTATGACAACCACATGATTTGTACAAAAACAAGTGCATATCCTGTAATTGATGCTCTGCTTGCATGCCGAGATATTGATTTTGGCAATACAGATGTACAGTGGGACGGAAAGACTGTTACCGTTCTTGGATTGAGCGAAAGTGCATATACTGCAATGGAAGTTTGCAAAGTGCTGCAGGAAGAATATGCTGATGCATTCAATGTTGTTGCCGGCGCTTGCGTTGATGGTCCGTACGATGTATCGGAGTCAATGAGAAATGCACTTTTCAACAATAACGATAAAGGAAACAGCATTATGAGTTATGCAATTCCGGTTGTATATTCTCTGTCAGATACATACGGTGCTACCCAGCCGTTCTTCAGTTATAAGAATGCATTCCGTAACGATATAGAAGGAATTGAAAATTTCCCTGAATATATAAATGACTTCTATACAGATCCTACAAAAAACACTGATCTTAGCAGTACAACCAGTTTCTTGAAAAAAGCAATGCCTGGCATTTATAAATCTGCAATATCAGCTTTGTCCGAAGAATATCTGCAGACTATTCTTGATCCGAACAGTTTTGCATACAAATTCCTTCAGGATTGTAACTCGTTTGACAATTGGATGCCTAGAATGCCGTTTATGATATTCCAGCATCCTGCTGATAATATGATTCCGCCAAGCAACGGAGAACGTGCCATTGAGGCTTTCCGTGCCGCAGGTAGCGTAACAGCAGATATCACATATTTCTATGAAACACTTGATTTAAACTTGGGAGGCAGCTCTAGTGCTGGAAGTTTTTTGCATGTAGGAGCAAGTTATGTTGGCATGTTCAAAGCGTTCAAGTGGATTGATAAACAGGTTTACGGAAACAGACTGATGAACCTCAATATTAAATTTGTAGACTAATTAGAAACACAAAATATACCCATTATGAAAAGATTATTATTAATTTGTGGGTTATCACTTATACTGGCAGGTTGCCAGAAAGGAGAAGAAGAAAAGAATGTTGAACCAACACCATACGTTGATCCTACAGATCCGGCAATTATAAATGCACCTGTGCCAGATTTGAACTACCGTACCGGCGGAACAACGCACCTTGTAAGCATCGACGCCGAGTGGGAAGCCTATGATGTTCAGTTGAAAGCCCGCGATGTCAAACTGATTTACTCCCTTATAGGATCATTGAAGGAAATGGGTGAAAACGGGAATAGTATGTTTTCATTTGCAGATGAACAGAACAGTGAGGTTGTTGCAATGGACATTACAAAAGTATTGTCATTTATGCTGAAACTATCCCAGTCTGCAACATTTTCAACATCGGGCATACACAACTATGCTTTCACATACAAAACAGTCAATGGCAAAGGTGAGCCTACTACAGCTACCGCTGCTCTGTTCGTTCCTAAAACAGGAATAAATATTAAAGAGGCTCCAATGCTGGTTGTCCCATTATTTGGAGCTCTTGAACGCAGCATGTCTCCATCTTTCAGTGTTAAATGTGGAATCAACTACGGTGTAGACGGATTAGACATCGAAAAGTTGGGCAATATATTCTCTTTGTTCTATGAAATGATGGCACGTTGCGGATATGTGGTTCTTTGCGCCGACGGACTTGGATTGGGTGAGAACTATGACAATCACATTATGTGTACCAAGGTAGCAGCTTACACGGTAATAGATGCCTTGCTGGCCTGCCGCGACATCCAGTTTGACAAGACAGATGTTCAGTGGGATAAGAAAACCGTTGACGTATTGGGTATGTCTGAAGGCGGATATACCACAATGGAAACATGTAAAGTATTGCAGGAAGAGTATTCAGATGTTTTCAATGTTTTTGCCGCCGGATGCGTTGACGGACCATATGACGTTTCCGGATCAATGATAAATGCAATTTTTGCTGATGATCTTCCTTCATGGGATATTGAAGGCTTTGCAATGGATCTTAACGTGTACTCTGTACCAGTTATTTTTGCATTGTCTGACACTTATGGTAAGGCACAGCCATTCTTCAGCTATAAGAATGCATTCCGTAACGACATCAAGGGTATCAAAAACTTCCCTGAATACTTTAATGACTTTTATACCGATCCTTCAAGGAATGTAGATATGGACAATACTACGCTATTCTTAAAGGAAACCTTGGGAGACATGTATAAATCAAACATTTCGGCTTTGTCTGAACAATATGTTGATATTTTGACCAATCCGAACAGTTTTGCTCACAAATTCCTTGTTGACTGCAATGCATTCAACAACTGGATGCCTGAAATGAACCTCATGATATTCCAGTGTATTGAAGATGATCTTATTCCTGTAAGCAATGGAGAACGCGCTATTGAAGCATTCCGTGCCGCAGGCAGCACTACAGCTGACATCACATATTTCAATGAGATTCTTGACATGGGCTTTGGAATGATCCATTTTGGAGCTTCTTTCACAGGATTCTTCAAGGCATTCAAATGGCTTGACAAATTGACATACGGAGACAGATTTTTAAATAGTGAGATTGAATTGCCTGATGCTCTGATGAATATTCAAATACCTGCACTACATTGAAAAAATACGCATCTGTAATATTACTTTTTGCAGTTATACTTGTTGGCTGTCAGAAAGAAAACGGCGGACATGCAAATGAAAAAGAGACATCCATCACAGATGTTCCCGTACCTGAACTGATGTACCGTACAGGCGGACGCCATCTGATCAGCATTGACTATGAAAGGGAGGCATATGACCCTGAATTGAAGATACGCAGTCTTAAAACAATTGTCTCAATAGTTGAAGGACTGAAGAACACGGATGACATCAACTTCAATCCGTATGCCAAAACTGACATGAAAGCAATAACCCGAAGTGCCGATGATACCTGTGTCACAGCCATACCGGTGGAAACAATTCTGACAGAATTCCTGAAATTGTCCACAACACAAACATTCAGCAGTACCGGAATCCATCACTATACTTTCACGTACAAGACAGTAAACGGTAAGGGAGAACCTGCAATTGCATCGGCAGTTCTGATGCTTCCTAAGAAAAGTGTATCTCTTGACGGGAATATTCCAATTATTGTCTTTCCGTACTATGCACGCATTAACCGACCATATTCTCCATCGTTATGTGTACAGCAGGGGTTGGATTATGGTGTGAAAGGTATTGCTGAAATACTTAATACCACTACTCTGATCAACGAATTCATGGCACGTTGCGGCTACGCAGTACTGCTGCCCGACGGCTTGGCTATGGGTGCCAACTATGACCTGCACAATATGTGTACAAAAACCGGAGCATATTGCATAGCCGATGCGTTGTTGGCTGCAAAAGAGATTGAACCGGGATGCACGGATGCAGCATGGGATGAGAACAGTGTTTACATGATTGGTCTTTCAGAAGGTGCATATCTTGCAATGGAAAGCAGTAAAATTATTCAGGAAGAGTACTCTGATGTTTTTACCATAAAAGGAACAGCATGTATTGACGGTCCGTATGACATTGCAGAAACAATGGCCAATACAATATTCAATGAGCCAAAGCAATATGCCGACAATGACATAACAGTGTACATACCTACACTTATGTTCTCATTGTCTGATACATATAGTGCAGCACAGCCGTTCTTCCACTACACAAATGCATTCCGCAATGACATAGAAGGTGTAGAGAATTTGCCACAGAAGATTTTTGAATTCATGACTGACCCAGCAAATGAGAACGCATTTTCTGACGTTGAGCCATATATCAGTAGTCTGATTGGTGAAGATTACACAAATATTCTATGTGCTTTGAATCAGGAGTATGTGGATACATTGCTCGATCCTGAAAGTTTTGCGCACAAATTCCTTGTGAACTGCAACTCTTTTGACGGATGGATGCCAAGGATGCCTCTTATGATGTTCCAGTGTCCTGCAGATGACCTGATTCCTTCCGTGTGTGCAGCCAAAGCACTTGATGCCTTTAATAATGCCGGCAGTATAACCGCTGACATTACATACTTCAATGACATTCTTGATATCGGAGACACTCATGTTGGAGCTTGCGTTTCCGGTTTGTACAAAGCTTTCAAATGGGTTGACAAACTGGAATACGGAGACAGATTGCTCAATTCAAATTAATCGGCTTGAATTCTGGCTATCAGGCGGTAGCTCCAAATGACAATAATGGCCAGAATAAGGCGCGGAGCAATCAACCACTCCACTCCGATACCCATCATGGCAAACAGGATTGTATCCTCAAGCAGAGAATGAGATATGGAAAGATGCCAGTTCATAAGATTGGCATCTTTTTTTGTTATATATCCGCGTTCAACCTGGTCAATCAGCATTGCTCCACCATACGACAGACCGAACACATTACCAACAAGCCACTGGAGAGCGGAAGCTGTGGGCAACCCCATAATAATCATCAGCGGTTTGAACGGTTTGGAAATGGTATTCAACATCTCAAACTCTTCCAGCAGTGTCTGAAGGAAAATAAGGGTAACTACTATCACAACAATCAATCCTGCAAGTTTAAGTGAACTGAGGGCAAAGAGTTTCATTACCTGACCGAAAGTTGTCTGGTCGGTCAAAGGAGTTGACAGTGCAAACATGGTCTCATCGGCCGGCATAACCATATTCAGGACAAATGCCATCAGAAACGATGCCGATATTCTGAGTATAACCATCTGCCACCATTTTGAGCCCGTTTTCGTGGTTATGGTGCATTCAATGGGTAAACTGTGTGTAATAAGACACATGACAGCCAATATGGTCGCCTGGCGCACGGAAAGGGCAATAGATGTCATTACAGCTATTGCAGGATATAGCGGAAGGAAGACACTGGTCATAAAAACAAGAGAAGCGTCTCCCGGCAGTCCGATAAGTGTAAACAAAGGCTGGACAAAATCCGCAATTACGTCTATCACACCAAAGTATTGCAAAAGACGCATTGCAAAAGATATGGGAATCATTATCTTGAGCAGCAGCAGAATAAATCTGCCTGCTCTTGGAAGTGCGTTTTTGACACACTTTGCCAGTTTTGCTATGGCAATCTCTTTTTTCACCCTATAATTATTGTTTTCTTGAAGGCGTTTGCCATCTCACGGCGATCGTCATTTTCTTTGATTGATTCACGTTTGTCATACTCTTTCTTACCGCGTGCCAGACCAATCACCATCTTTGCCAGTCCTTTTTCATTGATAAAAACTTTAAGCGGAACAATGGTAAGACCGGGTGTGGCGGCATCGTGAATCAAAGAACGTAACTCTTTTTTGGTAAGCAGAAGCTTGCGGTCACGTTTGGCTGCATGATTGTTGTAGGAACCGTAGAAATACTGGGCAATATTCATATTCTTAACCCAAAGTTCTCCGTTGATTTCAGTACAATATGTATCTACCAAAGAGACCTTTGACAAACGTACGGATTTGATTTCCGTACCGGTAAGCACAATACCGGCTGTGTACGTATCAAGTATTTCATACTCAAAACGCGCCTTCTTGTTATTGATTACTATGCCGTCAGTTTTCTGCTTTTTCATATCAGTACGCAAAGTTATTCAATTCTTTGCACATCAATACTACAAAACAAAAAAAAGACTCCGAAAATCAATCCGGAGTCTTTATCTGAAAAGTATGTCTGATATTACTTCTTAGCAGCAAGAGCCTGAGCTACATCAACTGCGCAAGCTACTGAGCAACCTACCATCGGGTTGTTACCGATGCCAAGGAAGCCCATCATCTCTACGTGTGCAGGAACTGAAGAAGAACCGGCAAACTGAGCATCAGAGTGCATACGGCCCATTGTATCTGTCATACCGTATGAAGCAGGACCTGCAGCCATGTTATCCGGGTGCAATGTACGGCCTGTACCGCCACCAGAAGCTACAGAGAAATATGGTTTGCCTGCAAGAACACGCTCTTTCTTATATGTACCTGCAACCGGGTGCTGGAAACGTGTTGGGTTTGTTGAGTTACCTGTAATTGATACATCAACGCCCTCTTTCCACATAATTGCAACACCTTCGCGTACATCGTCAGCGCCGTAGCACTTAACCTTTGAACGTGGACCGTCGCTGTAAGGGATTGTCTTTACAACCTTGAGTTTGCCTGTATAGTAGTCAAACTTTGTCTGAACGTATGTGAAACCGTTGATACGGCTGATAATCTGTGCAGCATCTTTGCCAAGACCGTTAAGGATAACACGCAACGGATTCTTGCGTACCTTATCAGCTTTAGCAGCAATCTTGATAGCACCTTCTGCAGCTGCAAAAGACTCGTGACCTGCAAGGAATGCAAAGCACTGTGTCTTCTCAGAAAGCAGACGGGCTGCAAGGTTACCATGACCAAGACCCACCTTGCGGTCATCAGCAACTGAACCAGGGATACAGAATGACTGCAAACCGATACCGATATTCTCAGCAGCTTTTACAGCGCTCTTGTCACCTGTTTTCTCACCTTCCTTAAGAGCTATGGCGCAACCGCAAACGTATGCCCACTTAGCATTTTCAAAGCAGATAGGCTGAGTTTCCTCGCAAGCTTTATAAGGATCAATACCATAATTCTCACAAATCTGATTGGCCTCTTCAATAGAAGAAATACCGTGCGCGTTGAGAGCAGCAAGAATCTGCTTGATACGACGGTCCTGTGATTCGAATTTTACTTCTCTGATCATAGTCTTACCTCCTTATTCTTTACGTGGGTCAATATATTTAACAGCACCTGCCTCTTTAGCAAAGCGACCATAAGTAGAAGTTACCTTCTTAAGTGCTTCGTTGGCATCGGTACCCTTCTTGATCTCGTCCATGAATTTGCCAAGATTTACAAATTCGTAACCGCAAACCTGATTGTCTTTGTCAAGAGCAATACGGTTTACATAGCCTTCAGCCATTTCAAGGTAACGTACACCTTTGGCTTTTGTGCCGTACATTGTACCAACCTGGCTGCGAAGACCTTTACCAAGGTCCTCAAGACCTGCACCGATAACAAGACCACCCTCTGAGAAAGCGCTCTGTGTACGGCCATATACAATCTGAAGGAAGAGTTCACGCATAGCTGTGTTGATAGCATCGCAAACAAGGTCTGTATTAAGGGCCTCAAGGAGAGTTTTGCCCTGAAGGATTTCAGCTGCCATAGCTGCTGAGTGAGTCATACCTGAGCAACCGATTGTCTCTACAAGAGCTTCTTCAATAATACCATTCTTTACGTTCAGGGAAAGTTTGCATGCACCCTGCTGAGGAGCACACCAACCAATACCGTGAGTCATACCGGAGATCTCTTTAATCTCTTTTGCCTTAATCCATTTTCCTTCTTCAGGAATTGGAGCCGGTCCATGCTGCGGTCCTTTCTGAACCACGCACATGTTTTCAACTTCGTGAGAATAAATCATAATTTTATATAATTGAATGTATATATATCCAAAACACAATTTTTCGAGTGCAAATTTACAAAATAAATCTTTTTTTTATACCTTTGGCATCGGAATTTTAATTAAAAAATCAAAAATGAAAAGGTATATAAACCTATTGTATATTGCTTGTACCGCTTTAATCCTTGTGTCATGCAACGGATATGAAGCCCCGTCATACACATCAACATTCCACCGCTTTGCCACTGTCACACTGAAAGACGGAGTGGCCGGTCTGTCAATTGATTACTTCAATGAAGAGATTTCTCTGGATAATCTCAAAAGCGAACAAGATCTGATTGCATTCCAGTTAAAGCCTAATGACAGAATTCTTGCAGAAATTGCTGTCAGACAACAATACATTCAGACATTTACGCTGCAAAGCGCAAGCAAAATGAATGTATCATATCCGGTTTTTGCTTACCCTGATTCCGCAAATGCGTATTTCAAATACATTGACAATACAAGCGGCATTATTTTATGTTACCCCGCAATCTGGACAAACGGGCATTTTCTGAACTTTGATGTTTGCGCTACAACAAAAGGATATAGTGAGGACATCAAGTACTACCTTTGTGCCGATACCGTAATAAGAGACACCCTGTTCATGAGCATGCATGCATATATTCCAAAACCAAGTCTGGGAGGAACCAGCTATGAGAGCTACCTTACCTATGACATGTCATCACTGATATTTTCCATCAATAATGCCGAGCAGGAGGCACGGCGTAAAGCCATTGTTGAAGGCCTTAAGAATACCGGGAAAGACCAGGCTATTGTCAAATTGATTCCTGCTGATTCAGTCTGTATCTATAACAGCAGCGATTCTCTCATCTGGTTACGTCCTTCTTACAGGGACATTATCGCACCGTCCATAAGTCTGGACTTTTTATACAATCAACAGGAAATCATTACTCCGAAAGACTGAACAGACGCTTTGCATTGGCGGTAGTGATATAATCCAATTTTTCAACGTCCGTACCAAGCAGGTCAGCTGCAAATTGCGCTGTATCAGCCATATACGCAGGTTCATTTCTACGTCCGCGGAAGGGAACCGGTGCCAGATACGGACAATCGGTTTCCAATAAGATTCTATCCAAAGGAATTGATGGCAGAAGTGAAGGAACAATACTTTTTTTGTATGTCAGAGTACCTCCGATGCCAATCATAAAGCCCTTGAAATCAAGCATGCGTTCCAGTCTGTCGGCATTTCCGCTAAAGCAGTGAAAAACACCACGCAACCGGTCATCGCCTGCATAACGGTCAAGCACGGAAGCAAGTTCATCGTACGCCATACGACAGTGTATTGAAAGAGGTTTGTCGTACTCCAGAGCCAGACGTATCTGCTCATCCAGTACTTGTATCTGCAATTTTTTTGTAGATGTATCCCAGTACAGGTCCAGACCTACCTCTCCCACTCCAACAAACGGAACAGGGGAATTTTGCAATAAATCCTTGATTACCTGCAAATCCTCTTTCCATTCTGCACGGATTTCTGTAGGATGTATTCCTAACATTGGATATGTATTGTCATTATACCTGTTGTAGCAATCAAGCAGACGTGGCAATGTTGGAATGTCAATACACGGCATTATAAAGGCCTTGATTCCGGCTTTGGCCGCACGTTCCATCATAGCATCACGGTCGGCATCGAATTCTTCGACAAAAATATGAGAATGAGTATCTATCATGAGCGTTTATGGTAACAGTAGTAAGAATACAGACAGGAACAGCAACATACAGTCAGTCCAAATCCCCAATATGCAGGTCCACTGCAACAGGACAATACAATATAACCGGCAAAAACCAATACTGACTGAACAAGTATCATGAATGCCAATTGCCTGTTTATGCAATATCTGTAACGCACATAAGCAATAACCGATACTATTATCCAATCAAACAGGCCTGCCAGGGCAAAAGCGGCACCTATACCCCACATGCCCATAATCTTGTATCCGCCGATAACTGCCGCAACCAGGAAGGCATCGAACAGGAATTCCTGTATCAGAAAAACTTTGGAGTCTGATTTTACCAGTGAAATATATGCTACAGGCATGGTAACAGACTTGAACACAAGCCCAACAGCCATCAGTTGGGCTATTGGCACCGATTCCTTGAAATTGGGAAAGAATATATCGATAAAAACGGGGATTCCAAAGAAAAACAACAGAACAAGCGGAGTAATAAGAATAAGCGAAACTTCGGATTGTCTGATAGCCAGCACTCTGATTTTGAGATTGGATTTATACAGCGTGGAAAGACGTGGAAAATAATCAGAATCCACAGCAGAAAACACAAGTAAACCCAGGTAAGAAATTAGTAGATTTGAAATGCTGTAAACACCTGTAACACTGGTATTTATATTACTTGACATCCAGTTGGAAATGATTGAATACGCACCGGCACTCAAGAACGTTGAAACAGTAAAACAGATGCCCAGTTTTATCATGTCCACACCACTTGAATACACATGTCTGGAAAACAGTTTCAGTCTGTACGGATAAGCATGAAAAGAATAACAGGCTGTTATAATCAATCCGGCTAACGATACAATGACAAGGGACGGAACAAGACCTTCCAACCGCATTTTCCATATTAACGGAACAGATACCAATATGGCTGCTATTGCAGAAAACAGTTGTGACATTGCAGCCTGTTTGATCATTCGTGTGGCCTTGAGAACAGCCATTTCTCCACCCATAACGGCAGCAAATGCAACCATGGGCGAAAGCATCATAAAAGAGGCCGTGTAGTCTGAATTCTTAAACGCCCACATACTGAATAACGAAGCCAGTGCAAATGCTATTACAGAGCCGATAATTGCAGTCAGAAAAGCCCATGAACGGACAACGCCTATTGCATTATACATAGCCTGTGGATTGTTGTCTGAATAATACTCACTTATCTTTTTTACAGCACTGAAACCTACTCCCAGATCTGTTGCACTTTTTGCAAGATTTATTGTACGGTTAAAAGATTCGTTCAGTCCATATCCGACCTGTCCAATAAGACGTGCAATAATGACAGAACGCACAAAAGTACCCAAGGCAATCAGTCCCTGAACGGAGCCAAACAACCCTATACACTTGAGAATATGGTTGTAAATATTGCTATGTTCCCCTGTTTTTCGCACTTTTTTGTATAAAATTATCGCAAAAATCTAAAAAAATCGCCATTTAAGCAACTTTATCGCAATTTTTAATGCCCAATTCCAAATTTATAGATACTTTTGTTACTATGTTAATATCGGTAATTGTGCCCGTTTATCAGAGTGAGCGTTTTATCAAGCGTTGCGTTGACTCAATATTAGCTCAGGATTACAAGGATATTGAGCTTTTGCTGATAGATGACGGATCTACCGACAACAGTGGTGACATTTGTCAGCAATATGCCGATTCCAATTATAGGATCAGAGTTTTTCACGGTCCCAACAGTGGATTAAGCGCAGCTCGGAACAAAGGCATTGAAATGGCTACCGGAAAATGGATTACGTTTATTGATTCAGACGATGCCATCACACCGGAAACGTTCAGTTCAAACGCACGGATATTGGAAGAGCATCCCGATATTGACATACTTGAGTATCCTATTTTGGAACACGCAGGCAGTTCAAGAGAGCACATGCTTTCTTTTAATCCCGAAAGAGAGGTTACGGGAGCAGATGTTTTAAAAGATTGGATACAGACGGAAGGTTACCGTCACTGTTATGCCTGCAACAAATTTTTCAGTGCAAGAATTTTCAAGGAAAAGGGACTGAAATTCCCGGTAGGAGAAAGTTTTGAAGACATTGCACTATATACAGAAGCAATACAAGCGTGCCGCTCGGTCTATTATTCCAACCGCGGTTGCTATATATACTATTTGAACAAGGAAGGTATTACTAACAACTACACGTACCTGAACATTGAGCCGTTGTTACGCCATAACTTCCACTTGCATAACATGATAGTTCAAATGGGAAAGAAAAGCGGAACGTTGCATGATTGGATAAAAGTGGCACAGTGCAAACTCTGGGCCGGTTGTCTTAACCTGACAGTTGACTGGTACAGAATTAGGACAAAACAAAAAACAGATGTAAACAAGACATTTATGGAGATTCTGAAAAATGGAAAACCATCTTGCAGGAGTTTTAATAAATGCAGCTTGGGCGCAAAAATGAATTTTAAGTATTTTATAATAAACTTGTTTGGAGTAGAATTTGGAGTAAAGGCAATAGCCGGATTTTCAAAAAAGTTATGATTTCGTTCATTATTCCATATTATAACCTGGAATCTTCATCGGAGATTGAACAGCTCTTGTTGAGAGCTATCAGTTCAATCACCATGCAGTTGAGCGATGATCAGTTTGAAATTCTAGTCATTGACGACGGTTCTCCAACACCACCTGTCACAGTTGTTGAGGCAGGTAATATATTTCTCCACACTATACCGCACGGATTCCTTGGTGCTGCCCGCAACTACGGAATTGAACACGCAAAGGGTGATTACATTGCATTTATCGATGCCGATGATTACTACTTCCCTGCCACCCTTGCAAAACACGTTGAATATGTCAACGAGCATCCCGAAACAGATCTGCTCATGTTCAGTTTTCTTGAATGCTATGACGGCAAGGGTATGGTGGCATTACACCAGCAGGATCCGGTAATATCAGGTCCTGTTGTTGGTAAGGATTTTCTATTGAACAATCATCCCAGCGGCAGTGCCTGCCAGTATTTTATAAGACGTAAGGTTCTTATAAACAATCATATACGTTTTGCCCAAAACACATACATTGAAGACGAAGATTTTACAGCCAGAGTCCTGTACCTTTCCAGAAACGTATGTTCTTCAAAACAGTATGTATATGCATACTACCGCCGTCAGGGTTCAATTGTCCGCACAGTCTCAAATGCCAGAAACAAAGAATTGAATCATGCAGCTCTTGAATCAATTAAACGCATTCAGGCTTTTGCAGCCAAGTTCCCGGCAGAAGAGAACCAATCGTTGATCAAACGTATTTCAACAATCTCTATTGATGTATTCCGCCGTTCACTAAGGGCGTCAAATCATAGAGAATTGGTTAGAAACACCAAAGCTGCCCTGAAAGAGATGCACATCTACCCAATTCCTGTTGTACAAGGTATGGGCATCAGATTTTCAGTTTACGCCATTGTGCTCAGATTCGGTGTGGGAAGATGGTTGTTGCGTCTTTATGAACTGGACAAGCAATGAATATTCTTCTTATAGGCGAATACAGCAACGTTCATTGGACACTGGCAAGCGGACTCAAATCACTTGGTCACTCTGTAGTAGTGATAAGCAATGGCGATTTCTGGAAAAAATATCCCTGCGATATACTTCTTGAACGGAAAAGCAATAAAATCAAGGACAGCATAGCGTATCTGTGCAAAGTACTGTTTGCATTAAGAAAGATGCGCGGATTTGACGTGGTACAGATTATAAATCCCATGTTTCTGGAATTGAAAGCCAAACATATACGTCCCATATTTAACTACATTAAACGTCATAACAAAAAAGTATTTCTTGCCGCATACGGCATGGACTACTACTATGTCAAAGGTTGTTTGGGACAAACTCTGTTCCGCTATTCCGAATTCATAACTCCTGCCGGAGAATTACGTTCCATTGACCAGAACATTGATGCCATCAAAGACTGGACAGGGAACAGCGACAAACAAAAACTGAACGAATATATAGCTCAGACCTGCAATGGAATTATTGCCGGATTATGGGAATACTACCAGTGCTACAGACAAGACTTCGGCAATAAGCTTGAATACATTCCTTTTCCGGTAGAACCCATGCCTGCAGACTCACTTCCAGAGCGATATTATCAGGATATTGACAGAATCAGATTATTTATAGGCATACAAAGAACACGCAGTAAGTTTAAAGGGACTGACATTTTGTTGAACATATTGACAGAACTGGAAAATGAGTATCCGGACAAAGTGCAGGTATTCCGTGCAGAGAATGTTCCTTTTGCCGAATATAAAAAGATGATGCTTGACAGTGACATTCTTATTGACCAGCTTTATTCCCCGTCTCCAAACATGAACTCACTGCTTGCCATGTCGCAGGGACTGGCAGTTGCGGGCGGCGGTTGGGAAGAGCCTTATATTCTGTTGGGAGAAAAGAATCTGCGTCCTGTCATAGACCTGCCATGTGATCCACAGGAGATACGCGCCGTTTTACTGGAATTCATCCACAATCCCGTTTTGATAAGAGAAAAGAAAAAGGAAAGTGTTGAATTTATAGGTAAGTATCATACTCCTTCAATTGTTGCCAGCAGATGGATAGATTTTGTAAACAGATAAAAACAGTTTTATTCACGGTTGTCTTTGCTATAATTCCTATTGTGCCAACAAAAGCCAAAGTCATAGCAGAACCTCCCATGGAGCCGGCTTATTACGGCCCCAACGCCCTGCTTGTTCCGGATATGATTGACGGAACTGCCGACAAATGCATTAAAGTTGAGGCAGGATATGATTACATAGCAGGATACGCGGGAGATGTAACCCACAACATCAATCTATATACAGACATTCCTCTGTATACTGACCGCGTACACCTCAGACTTTTTGTTCCACCTGTAACGGAATTCTGGCGTCACTCAAACAACAGTCTTTTCCATTACAATCTGTCTGAAGACTCAAGAAAAGGAAACGTTGGCGGAGACATTTATGTTGCAACAGATATTCATGTGCTTAAAGAAGAATATCACCGGATAAACGTTGTTGCCACGGCCATGATCAAATCGGCATCTGGAGACGATTCCGGACACTTGCGGTATTTTGATGTTCCCGCGTATCATTTTTACGGAACAATATCCAAAACGTTGCATTTTGACAACCGGATCATTTCCGGCCTTAATGCAGCCGCAATGATTGGTTTTTCCTGTTGGCAGATTGATAAGCACCGCCAGAACGATGCAGTATTATATGGATTGCAGCTATCCGCACATGGGGACCATTATAATCTCAGCGTCAATGCAAGAGGTATTCATGGGCGTCTTCACACAGGCGATGACCCCGCTGTCATTAAGACCCGGCTTGACCTGAAATTCAGCAACTGGTCTCCGTACGTAGCATACCAGCACGGTCTCAACGATTATCCGTTCAATTTTTATTCAGTAGGTCTGTTATACAGCATACCACTGATAAAATAACGGACTGTATCTACAGGGGAATAGAATATGCATCATAAACAACTCCCCTTCCTCCAAAGCCTTCTTTTTGAAGAACAAGGCCGTTGTTCAGTATTGTTCCCGAATGTTCGGTAGAAATTCCAAAATCAAAATAGCGTGCCTCACCACACTCATTGTCAATAAGATATGCAAGCAGCATATCCAATGCGCCTAATTCCTTACCATCAGCAGAAGCTGCAAGATATTGTGTATGGACAACAATTCCTGTACAATAAAGGACAGTACCTGCAACAATATTTCCGGCATGTCTGGCCACCCACAATTTTATGTTTGACGGGAAACGTTCCATAAGCATACGCATTTCATCAACAGTATGCACCGGATTCACTCCATGAGCCAACTTCAATGTTTCTGACAAAACACTCCAGTATTGTTCAAGATCATTGCCAGAATTGCCTTGCTCTATAGAAACTCCGTTTTTCCTGGCTTTTGCAATACAACGCTTGCGCAAAGTCTGCATTGGAAGTATATTGCTTAAATCAATGACAGTGGACAAGCCGCTGGCTACAGGCTTGCTGTTCAGACGGAAGAGTGCATACATATCCTCTTGGGAAGGCAAGGATGAATATATGTACGGGACAGGTTTATAAAGTAATCTGTCTGCCTGATAATTGCATTTGAAGTACTGGACAGCTGTCTGCATAATATCAAGAACTTTAGTTGCATGCAAATTGCGTGACATGACAAGACCACCGTATGTAAGACCTCCATGTGACTCTATACGGTTTTCTTTGTCGTTATAGTTTGCAGGCAAAACAGCAACAAGACTGTCTTTATAGTAAAACATCAGAGAACAATCCTTGAACCTGTCACTATGGTAATCCATATAATCTCTGTCAAACAGAAATGTTCCGTTCTTAGAGTCTTTCACAAAAGAGTTCCATTGTTCCTTTGCTCCGGCATCGTAAGGTCTGACCGCAATCTGAGAGTCTAAAAATTCATTATATGTATTTGTATAGCCCTCCTTTGAATAATGATGCGATGCCATCACCATGCATACCGTACCGGGTTCAAAGTCATACAAATCGCACCAGACGTTAGGAGGCACAACCACCCCTTTGGATGGTGAATCTACAGCAAGCGTAACCTTGGTTACACCATCATCGGCATCGATTTTGAAAGAACCGCTAACCGCAACCAACAACTCATACGTCTGATTATGGGAATGACTGGCACGGTGCTCCCCAGCTGGGACATCATATATCCAGAACACACGTTCAATTCCAAAAGGGACATTACGTTCCGCTTCTGCCACAGACAGATTCCCGCGAGAATCAGTATGCGGTGTAAAATTCAATATGCTTACTCCTTTTGGAAGAATCATTCTGTTTAGAATTTATATGCAACACCAACCAACAGTGATCCCAAATCAAAATCAAAATGTTTTTCGCCACCGTTGTATCCAAGTTTTCCTACTGTTGCATTAAGGAACCAGTGATCAGTCATTCTGCAATATACTGACGGTGAGTAAAAAGCTTTCCACGTTACATTTCCGCCGCCTTCTGTTCCTATTCCTACATAGAGATTATGTGACAGCCCCCAGTTTTCGCCAAATTGCATAACATAAGAAGCTTTGGGCATAAAATAGAAATTATTGAAACCGGCAGTCGCACTAAAAGACATAGCCGCGCCTACGTTGATATTGTCTGCTACAAAATAATCAAATTCGGGAATAAATGACAGATACGTTGATGAACTCTCCTGGTACGCCGTTACGGACAAACACATTGAGCCTCCCACCAGCATATCTCCTTTAACGAACGACTGGGCTTTACAAACAATAGCAGCTACAAGCAATACTGCAGACAATAAAATTTTTTTCATCCTGAAGTGTAATAATAAAATGTGGTGTCTGAATCTGTCAGACACCACAAATTTATAAAATAATGTTTTATATGCCGGTTCTATGGCATAAAAAACTTATCAGAATCTATAATGCAATCCAATATAAACATCATAAACGCCAATATTGAAAGTATCAGCATTAAAATCATAACCTAAAACACCGGCACCAAGATCAAAGAACCAGTTGTCATTCATAAAGCAGTATACACCCGGGTAGTAATACAAGCTTACTGCATTTGTCAAATCACCTTTATGAACATCATTACCTACAATTGATTTGCCTTTGTTCCATTCTACATTAAGAGAAAGTGTATTAGACCATCCCCAACGCTCTCCCAATGCAAGTTCATAACAAACCTGCGGGCAAATAGCAAATGAAAGTTCTCTGTTCTTTACTTTGGGATCAGAATCTTTTGCTTTACTTCCAGTACGGTATATTTCACCGCATACACCAACAGCAAAATGTTCTGAAATATAGTAATTGAACTCGGGTCTCAAACCATAGGTAAATGAGTTATTGTTTTTATTGAGCGAAGCTCCCAAATCAACCATTCCACCAAGGGTCATGTCACCTTTCTCAAAATTCTGAGCGTTAACACCAAGAACAACTGCCATCAGCATGGCAGCGGACAATAAAAATTTCTTCATAATGTTAAAATATTAATTAAACATAAATTGTTTCAAATCAAGATTTGTAAAATACAGCATCAAAGGTACTATTTTATTTTCATTGTTTATTTTTACAGCGCAGTTTCACTAAAAAATACAAATCTCAAGAAAAAAAACTTGAAAACTTTTGCAAAAAACAATTTCAATACATACCTTTGCATCCGCTTTTGAGCCACAGCGGTGGTTCTCCAAATGGAAGGTTCAAAGGGACAAGGAAGCATGGGTGAGTGGCTGAAACCAGCAGTTTGCTAAACTGCCGTACGGGTAACCGTACCAGAGGTTCGAATCCTCTTGCTTCCGCCACCATGGCGCTTTCGTCTAGTGGTCCAGGACACCTGCCTCTCACGCAGGGGATCACGGGTTCGACTCCCGTAGGCGCTACAAAAAAAGAGTTCAGAAAATTCTGGACTCTTTTTTTTTTGCGCAGCCGCACCTTTTATACGGGGTGTACCCCGCACCCCCTCGTTGCTCCGCAACAGAACGCTGAAGCGTTCTTGAATTCAGGTTTTCCGGCAACAACGTATTTGGATATATGCGTAGAGGACCCTCAGCACCCGTTCTGAGGTGAACGGGAGGGGCCCGTAAGTTAGGATTGATGAGCGTGAAAAGCCTGCTTTTCAAAGCAAAGCAAAGCAAGACTAACTTATGGGAGGGACGAGCAGTTAGTTAGCGGAGCGCTAACTGCGAGCGTCCGATACACATATATCCAAATACAAATGTAAGGAAGGTGGAAGCAAAGCAGGTTAGCGGAGCGCTAACTGCGAGCGTCCGATACACATATATCCAAATAAGAAAAGTTGGTGAACGGAACCTGTCCCCTGTTCAGGAGAGGTGGGAAGTGATGTGGCGACGATACTGCCCTTTGACTACAGAGTCTGTCTGGTTGGCAATGAAATCAACACGCTCCAGCGGATTAAGGGTGGCATCGGCTTGCGGAGAAACCTCTTTGATATTGATATCACCTGTACCTACTACGGGATAATATTCATCCCAATGGACCGGCACCTGATGCATGCGTCCGTCCATGCCCAGTTTTGGAACATAAGTAGTTCTCTGTATCACTCCAAATCCGTGGGCAGACACCTGCACGCGACATGTATTATCCTGTCTGTCAAGTTCCTGAGTCTTAAGAATACATTCCGTAACACAATCTTTTGAACGGAAATGTTCTTCGCCCCAGAAATTTGCCAACGATTCATGTTCCCAGAACGCACTGCGTTGCGGCATATCAATACCATATATATCTTCTACAGGACGGATTTGCTGATACATAGGAATACTGAGTAACGGAGCCAGGCCAAAATACAGCGAACGGAAATGTTCCGCATTCAGAGAATAAAAGTTCTTTTCAATATCATCCAGATCGTAACCATGATACATTTTAGGGTCAGTATCAATTGACAGGTTCTGCAGATGATCGGCAATGATTGTATTGATTTTTTTATCTTTACAAAAGTCAAAATCATCTCCGTAGCCTTCTTTCTCGTCGCGCAACAGGGAAAGCATACTGCTTTGAGCCAGCGGAGTGAACAACAGACGGAACTGCTGTTCGTCATTGCGGTCTTTAGTGTTGAACAAAACCTCAAATACCTGATTTGTCATCATGGTATAATTGGAATCATCTGTAAGATTGCGCGAAAACTTCTGCAGTTTTTTAAGCGTTCTTTTGAATTTGAGCGAATCTTCATTATTGGCCAGATCATTCTGACGGCGGTTAAATATCAGATCAGGTGCGGCAGAATTTCCATATATAAGTCTGGTCTTTTCATAATACTGCGGATATGGAGCTGTAACGCAGGCCGTCAGAACCTGAGAGTGATGTTGCGGAACCATACGTCCGTTTCCGGAAGGAACCATTGTTGTCCACGTTATAGTTAGCGAACCGGAATATGTTTTCTCCCCCATTTCCATCTTTCTGGTACGACAGAAAACAAAAGGATTACCGTTTATCAAACCGCTATGAGATACTATTACAGACCTGTCTGTATTAAAACTGTCACTCCAGCCATAGCGTGTCTTCAGATCTGCAAGACGTTGTACTGTAAAGAACGGATCAAACTCAATACGCGGCACCGTGCGTGTAACCATGCGTGCCAGAATATCCCAGTCAAAGAGTTTGTTCAACGGTTCCATCTGATTCCATGCCAGACGCACATTGGAATCAATTACAGATTGAAGATTATCTCTGTTATGCTTTTTCTTTCTGATATTCGGATGTACAAAGGCAAGCAACAATACAACAAGTAAAAAAAGAGCTGCTATTATGCCGGCTTGAAGATTGAAAGATACTGTTTGCCAGACATATATCAGGTATGTTATGCCTCCGGCAAATAATAGCCATAGCAGAAAACATAAAAATCTGAGACCGGACAATTGCCGCTGTGCAACTTCAAGATCTTTACGTGATTTTCGAATCAGATCGCAGGTCTTTTTATTCTGGGCAGCATCAACCTTGGACAAATCTTTCAATTCTTTGAAAGTGTCCAAACAGATTTGCCTGAATTTTTCCTTGAAAACCTTCTGATACTGTTCAAGCGGATCGTAAATATCCTCTATCATAATTGGAATACACCAATTTTAGAAGAATGTTTCTCTTGCGCGTTCCTTAACAGCTGCGCTTGCAGTGAACGGGATTCTTGTTGTATATCCCTGACGCGATGCCACTATCATTTTGGTAGGCCAATTGAAAATGTCGCTGTTCCACTGGGCTACGGTATCGTTATAAACGGCACGGGCTGCAGTAATCTCACGCTGAAGATAGGAATTCTGCTGCATGGCATCGGCTATGGCATTATGAGCCTTCAGTTCCGGATAGGCCTCAACCTGCGGGAACAGACGGCCTGATATGGTATCAATCTGATTGGAAATATCATTACGGTTGCCCTCTGCAATCTTTCCGCCACGCAGTGCGGCAACAGATGTCATAACATCCTTATCCAGTTCTACGGCACGGTTTACAAGACCAACAACATTCTGCAGAATCTGTACTCTCTGCTCAAGATAATTGTCAATCTGAGAGGCATCGGCCTGAATCTTCTGTTCCAACTGCTGGAAATAGTTCTTTGCCTTTATCTTTTTGAAAAGGAATATCAGCCCCGGCAGAATACCAAGAAGCCACAGGGCTATTTCAAAAATGACTGAACCGGCACCTGTCTTGACCGGTAACTGACGTTCAATAACATTCACATCGCGACCCTGACCGTTAACAGGTCCTGTAATTTCATCCAATTGATTTGCCATAATAGTTATTTTTGGGTTGTTGAACACAAAGATATTAAAAAAAACGTACTTTTGCACTATATGGAGATAGAAAATCAGATAAAAAACGCAGCAAAAACGCTTGTAGAAACTTTGACACAGCGTGGTGAACGTCTGACATGCGCCGAATCTCTTACCGGAGGTCTGGTTGCAGCTACAATAGTTAGTGTACCGGGGGCATCGAACACCTTTTTCCAAGGACTTGTGACATACCAGGACCAGGCAAAAGAGCAGTTGCTTGACATTCCGCATTCCGTCATTGCCGGTCATGGAGCTATAAGCAGCCAGACAGCAGAACTTATGGCACGCGGAGCCGCATCAAAAGGCCATGCCAACATGGCACTTGCAACTACAGGGAATGCAGGTCCCAGTGCAGCAGAAGGTAAAGCTGTTGGTTTGGTTTTTACGTCCGTATATTACAATGGAAAATGCAAAGTTACGCAGCACCACTACACGGGTGAGCGTAACTCTATTAGAATGCAGACACTTCTTTCAGTTCTTGAAGAAGCTGTCTCTATGCTGTAATTTTCTCAGATTTGCTGTTTTTCAGAATCCGAAATCAAAATCATCGCTGATTTCCACCTTATCCTCCTGTGGAGCTTGTGCTTCTGTGTGCACAGGATTGCCCACAATATGTACAGCGTGTTCGGGGCAGATGTATTCGCAACCGCCGCAACCTATGCAATATTCGGTGTGAGTCTCAGGAATAGTAAGATAACCCTGATATTTGACCATAACTATGCCGCCAACAGGACAATGCTCAGCGCATGCTCCGCATGATTTTTCTTTCTTTACAACAACACACTTGTCAGGGTTGAAAACAACGTGTCCAACCTGGGTTATGTGCTTCTTCTCAACAGAAATAGGTTTTATAGCACCGGCGGGACAGGTTTCGGAGCATATTGTACAATCATAGTTGCAATAGCCTTTGTCAAAAGCCATAACCGGTTGCAGTATTCCGCCAATACCATATTCCAGACCGGCCGGTTTGAGAACATGCTGCGGACAATTGACTATACACATATGACAGCCTGTACAGAATCTGTTCAGATTGTCATGACTGACAGAACCTGCCGGAGACAGCGGTATCTGCTTGTCAAATTCACTGACAACTGCACCACTCTGTTCAGTCCTTCTTGCGTGAATCTGCTGACTTGCAACGGCAGCTCCTACAATCATACTGCTGCGTAGAAAATCACGGCGGCCGGCATCGGGTTTATCAGTACCGTCTATAGCCACACTGCCCTTCTTTGGCAATCCGTAATACATGGCACCCTGTTTGCAGTTTGAAATGCAGTTGAAACAGGAAACGCAACGGCTGTAGTCTATATTCTGATTTTTGGAGTCTATGCAGTAAGCCTTGCATTTTTTTGCACACGCCCCGCAATGGTTGCATTTTGTAGTGTCAATACGCATTTTGAACAATGAATACTTTGACAGAAAGCCAAGTATTGTTCCAACCGGGCAAACCGTATTGCACCATGTGCGTCCGTGATGGAAAGAGATATGGCCAACAATCAGGAATGTCAGTATTGCAATAATCAGTGCAAAAACACTGCGCAACGATACATCTACAAGAAACAAATCATAATTGCCTTTGCTCTGAGCTATAGTTGCAACAAGATTGTTGCACAATCCGAACAGCGGACGCAGCAACTGCGATACCATGCGGCCGAATGCGCTGTACGGCTCAAACAGACCTACCAATATTGTCACTCCGCACAACCATGCAACAAGCAGAATGCCAAGCCATATCCAGCGGTGCAAGTTATAATTCTTTTCCTTGAAACCGTATTTCTTTTTGTTGCGGCGGGTAAAACACTTGCGGTTTGCCAACCAGTCAAAGAAATCCTGAAATATGCCCAAAGGACATAATACTGAACAATATACACGGCCAAACAGCAATGTTGCACCTATAATTATAACAAGTGCAATAACATTGAGGGAAAGCAATGCGGGTAAAAACTGAAAATTCTGAATATGAAAGTTAGGAAACAGCTCAGCTATTTCCATAAAACTCAACGTAAACAGCAGCAATACCGCAACTGCAAAAGCAATTCTTATTTTGCGTAACATAATCAGAGCTTGACTCTCTTCACGTTCAATGATTCAAGATCCATGGTTCCCATACCAAGAGCCTGTGCCTGTGCAATGTGTCCAACCTCTTCCAGAGACATGCTCTTGAACTGATTGAAGAACTTGACAGCTGCAGTGTCAACAGCAACTATATCTGTAGATGCAAACAAAGCCTTTGTAAGCGCCACATCGTTCTCTGAGCGACCCTGAGGACCGTTTGCAGTCATAATGCGGTAGGCATCGACTATATTCAGAGCGGCCGGTTTATGGAATGTTGTCAAATCTGCTATACTCTCATGCAGGCCTTTTGAATGAATTGCACGGCGGTCCCATACAATACCCATAAGGTTCTTCATACTGATAGTCAGCTTTGCACCTCCGTGAGTCTTTAGAACCGGCATATTGAACCATACGTCGCAGTCAAGAATTGCCTTGTGTACCAGGACATCTTTCAGAACCTTGGCCTTTGGAAGTTCAACCTTCTCATAGTAAGAAACATTGTCTGCAGGAACCATAATACCGCCCGCAGCCTCTACAGCCTTCTGAATACCGCTCAAATCGTAGCAGCGCACCCAGTTATCGCAGGAGTGGTCAAATACCTTAACCTCTGCGGCACCTGCTTCAAGACAAAGTTGCACCATACGTGCTACAAGTTCAGGGTTGGTATTTGCACCCAGTTCAGGAGTACGTGCCCAACCTATATTCGGTTTCAGAACAACCTTCTGCCCTTTCTTTACAAACTTTTCTATTCCGCCAAGTTCCTTAAGGGCGGCATCGAGCATAGCGGCAGGCTCACCGTTCATAACAGCAGCCATATCAACGGCCTTACCACTTTTTGCAGAAGTAGCAGCCATTACATCCATCAGTCCGTTACTCTTTATTGTAACCAGCGCTCCGGCAGCTGCAAGAGCTTTAAGAAATTCACGTCTATCCATATTATAAAAATTTTATATTTGACTAATTATTGTTGGATTTGTTTAATTCAGTTGAGTCTATTTGATTCAGTGACATCGGTTTAATTCCGGCATATCAGAATACTGAATTCGTACAGCAGATACAGCGGACATGTAACCACCATAAGCGTAAATATATCGCCGCTTGGTGTAATAATTGCCGCCAGTATCATCAAAACAACCAATGCATGGCGTCTGTATTTTTTCAGCACACTCTTAGGGAGCACTCCTATCCTGTTCAAAATCGATGCCAACACCGGCAGTTCAAACACTATTCCCATAACAAGAATAAGCCCTATGAACATTCCTATGTACGATGTCAACGATATCTGGTTGGGAATATCACTGCTTACCTGATACGTTCCCAAAAATCTTATTGTCAATGGGAATATTATGCAGTACCCTACAGCCACTCCTAAATAGAACAACACTGCCGCAAAGGAAAATGCACCTTTTATTGCACGTTTTTCGTTTTTATACAGCGCCGGAGCCACAAATGTCCAGAGAAAATAAACAAGCAGCGGCGCAGTCAGAACAACGGCAAGCAGCATAGACACGCGCAAATGCACAAAGAACTGGCTTGCAAGTTCAATATTTATAAGATCAAGACTGAATTGGGAAACCGAGTCAGAATTTATCAGAGCGGCAAGCTTACTCAGCCAGCCATAGAAAAAGAAGTCCGGTTTGCACGGAGCAAGAATTATTCTGAAGACAGGTTCCTTGAAAGCGAATGCCACAAACATTGCCACAACAAGAACCAGAATCATTCTGAACAACACCTTGCGCAGTTCATCCAGATGACCCCAGAAAGACATCTCTTTTTCCGGACCTGCCATGTTTGGAATATTACAAGCCGTTATTCTTTTGTTTGTTGCTTATCTGAGTCTGATTCAGATGACGATGTATCGTCTTTTTTGATTTCCTCTTCAATCTCGTTCATTCCCTGCTTGAAGCTTTTTACGCCCTTTCCAAGGCCGCGCATCAGTTCAGGAATTTTCTTACCGCCAAACAACAGCAGAACAACCAGCACAATAGCTACCAGTTCCCAAGCACTCAATCCTAAAATCAATGGTGTCATATACCTAATTCAATTTTTACGTTATCAACATTTTGTATCTTACCCACAAACATACAAAAAAAATGAACAGGGGACAGGTTCCGTTCACCATTTTTTTGCCGGAATTTGGAGGCACCAGCAGCAGTATCCAATTTGGAACGTGTGCAAAACCCCGAGCATTTGAGAACGTTCCCACAAAGAGAATACCGTCACCCCGTCCACACGGTACTGTGAAGGCACCAGCAGCAATATTCAAATTGGAACGTGTGCAAAACCCCGGGCATTTGAGAACGTTCCCACAAAGAGAATACCGTCACCCCGTCCACACGGTACTGTGAAGGCACCAGCAGCAGTATTCAAATTGGAACGTGTGCAACCCCCCGGGCATTTGAGAACGTTCGGCCTCCAAAAATGGCGAACGGGACCTGTCCCCTGTTCACAAAAAAAATGGGCGCCGAATGGCACCCATTTTTTAAGTATGCTGATTGGATAACTTTTTAGAAGCCGCCGAAGCCGCCACCAAAGCCGCCGCCCATCATGCCGCCGCCCATGCCGCCGCCGAAGCCGCCCATGCCGCCGCCCATCATGCCGCCGCCACCCATCATCATACCGCCGCCCATGCCGCCGCCCATAGCGCGGGCACTACGCATGTTGGCACGTGTCTCTTTTGTTCCGAACATAGAGAGACGATAGATGAAGTTGACCATGAAGTAGCTGTTGATGTTGTTGGTATATGTATCACGACGCATTGTAGCGCTGACCATACGGCTGATTGTGCTACGCTGGCGCAGAATATCGTATGCGGATATCTGCAAAGTACCGGTATTGCCGCGGAAGAATGAAATGGATGCACTGGCATTCCAGATCAGTTCGTTGGTGTTCATGTCTTTTGAAGCATAACCTCTACGGCTTGACATTTCAAGGTCAGTAGCCAGACGGACATTGTGCCATGGAAGCAAACCTGAGAAACTAGGTCCGTAAGAGAAGTCAAATGTATTCATGTTACGGTCTGGCTGCAAGTCATTTGTGTTGTTGCTGAAACGCAAATCACCGCGCAATGCAACTTCTATCCAGTCATCACGGTAAGAAAGTTCAAGATCTGTATTTGCACCCAGGTTTCTTGATGTTCTAAGCTGTGACTCGCCGCCAAATACTGATGCCCAACCTTCCTGATGCTGGAAACTTGCTCCGATTGAATTTACAATAGCGAAACGTGCATCCATAAGGTTGTAGTTCTGTGTAAAGTTCAAACGTGTGTTCCAGTTGCTGAAGAAACCGTCAAGGTTGACAGGCATTGTAATAGTACCAAAGTTCTCCAACAGGTCTGTTTTGCTTGACTGGCTGCGCAGTGTGGTTGAGAAACTACCGTTGATTGAATAACTTGCAAGAGTCTGTGTATTTGACTTGTTGTAACGGATATTTACAGAGTGTGTGAATGTTGGTTTGAGACCAGGATTACCCTTCTTGATTGCCAACGGGTTACTATCATCTGTAATATCGATCATATCTGTCATGTTAGGCTGGGCGCTACGTCCGTTGTAACTGATGTTGAGTTGCTCCTGACGTGTCCAACGGTAACGGTATGTAAGAGATGGTGTAAAGTTGAATACAGTACGTTTGAGAATTGTATCGGCTCCCATAAATCTGTAGTTCATCTCCGATGTCTGCGGCAGAACTGCAACACCCACTGTAAAGTTCACCTTGTCAGATGCACGGCGCAACTGGATCTGAGCAGTCTGGTCATAGTTGTAATAGTTGTTTCTCTGACTCAGGTTTGCATCTAATGCCTCTTTATAGTTATCAGGAAGATTCCAGATGTAATTTCCGGCTGAGTCAAGAACACCCCAGTTGATATTCGGATCAAATGCACCAAGCTGGTCCAATGAATAGGTTGAACGGTCGCTGTTTGACTTTGCATAACTGAATTGATAGTTGAACTGCAAGTAAGTCTGGGTTGCGATAGGTTCTGTATAAGACAACTGGGCACTCAAGTTGATACGGTCATTAGGCTGATCGTTATAACGGTTCATCGGAGTTTTCAACGGTTTGTTAGGCTTGTCAGCACCCGGCATCTGTGTAACAGTGTACTGGTCATTGCGGGACATTGATTCGTTATTGCCGCTTGAATATGAATAATTACCGTTGAAAGTAAGGTTACGGCCCTGTTTTCCATTGAAACGCTGTGTAAACATAATACGGCCGCTGGTCTGCAAAGATGGAGAAATGGAATTCTGGATACTGGTCTGAGCGTTACGGACAGTAAGTTCCAATGAATCCAACATATCCATTGCAGGGTCTGCACTCTCTGTTACAAATTCACCATTATTCCATTTGTCAACAATTTTGAGTACACTGTCCAACGGATTCTCTGAATACAGATACGGATCATCAGCAAATGTAGCGTTGTTGCTGAAAGAATTGCTCTTTGATTTTGTATAAGATACGGATGGAGTGAACAGCAGACTGGTCATTTCGCTCTGGTTCCACTCAAAACGGATCTGACCGGTTACACCGTTGCTCTTGCTGTTGCTGCTGCTGTAGCTGTTGCCCCATGTATGTGTACCACCTGTATAGAAGTTCTCACTTGAAGACTTTGTCTGGTTCTTTGAGTTGTTATAGTTGTAGTTTACACTACCGCCAATTTCAAACTGATAAGATTCAGAGTTGATCTCACGACCAAGGTTGCGGGCAAAGTTAAGACCTGCAGTAACGCGCTGGTTGACACCGCCGCCTCCGCCGAAGCCACCCATACCACGCATACCGCCAAAGCCGCCGGCCATACCGCTGGTACTGTTACCGCCGTTGGCAATGATAGACATCTGACGGTCCTCGTCAAAGTGGTTCATAGAGATTGACACGTTGTACAGGTTGTTTACATTGAATTCATTCTCTTCCAACGGACGTCCGTAACCAACATTGAAGTTACCGAACCAACCTTTTGCCATACCCTTGCGTACCTGAAGGTCAATAACGGTTTCTTCGTTACCGTCGTCAATACCTGTCATACGGGCCATATCACTCTTCTTGTCATAAGCCTTAACCTTTTCAATCATTTCTGCTGTAAGGTTCTGCATAGCTACTGACTTATCGTTATCAAAGAATTCCTTACCATTTACAAGGATTCTTGATACTGTCTTTCCGTTTACGGTAATGTTACCGTCGCTGCTGATCTGAACGCCCGGCAATTTGCGGACAAGTTCTTCAACGGTTGCACCCTCAGGAAGACGATATGCATCAGTGTTGAACATCATTGTATCGGCAACCATGGTCATTTTTTCTACAGCTGCTGAAATTACAACGTCATCAAGCACTTTTGAATCAGCCTTAAGAGTAACTTTTCCCACATTGACAGAAGCAGATCTGATTGTGAAACTCTTTTCTGTAGGCAGATAGCCAATGTAAGAAGCTTTAAGCACATACTGACCCGGAGCCAGTTTGGTAACTGTAAACGTACCGTCATCATTTGTTGATGCACCGTTTACATACACTGAATCAGGCAATGTATATACCTGCACATTACCAGGATAAAGCGGTTCTGCACTATCAAAGTCGTACAAAGAACCTCTCAACTCCAGATTGCCCTCCTGCGCCATTGCAAAAGCACAACACAGCACAGAGGCAAGAATCGTTGAAAATCTTTTCATTTAGATATGATATTTAATTAAGTTTTACCAAATATTTTGAACTTACACTACATTATTATATAGCAAGTGCAACAATGTTAAATAGAAATATGAAGTTTTATTAAAAAAAAACTAATTCTGGGATTCACCGCCCATCAAATCCAATAATTCGTTTGTAATTGCCTGCTGTCGCAATTTATTGTACATCATTGTGAGTTCATCAATAAGTTTGTCGGTATTGTCAGTGGCGGTCTGCATAGCTATGACACGCGCCGCATGCTCACTGGTATATGATTCAAGAACTAAAGAATAACACAGATTTTCCAGAACACACGGAAGAAGCGCTCCGAAAAAGCGTTCCTGGTCCGGTTCAATAATATAATCTGCATTCAGACTGGCATCATCATTACAAATAAAATCATTGTAAGGGAAAGGCAATACACACTGCATGTCAACTTTCTGCTGCCCGGCTGAAACAAAATGAGTATATACAAACTTTACGCAATCTGTATGCTGTTCCAGAAATTCAGTTACAAGAAAATGACACAGATTCTGAACTTGAGCATATTCTTTATTGTCAGCCAGATGGGAATAGGACAAATCAACATTCCAGTCCGTCTGTTTTTGAGCGAATTGCGCAACCTTGTCACCCATGGGGATTACTGTGAAAGAAATGTCCTGCTGTCTTAGGGCATCGCATTCCTTCTTGAGTCTGTTATTGATATTGGAATTAAACGCTCCGCATAGAGATGTATCCGATGCCAACGCCACAATAATACAATGCTTAACCGTTCGTTCGGCAATAAGCGGCGTCTGCGTCAAGGCTTTGTTTGAAGAAATGAGTTGTGAGAGCATTGTTCGCAGCGTACTTGAATATGGTTTTACACATTCAATGCTCTGCTGTGCCTTGCGCAGTTTGACGCTTGACACCATTTTCATTGCACTGGTAGTCTTGCGGGTACTGCGCACCGACGCTATTCTTGCCTTTATCTCTTTGAGGGACATACCTATTCCTTATTTGCTACTCTTAATCTGCTCAACAACTGTCTGCGCAATGCTCTGGATATTCTTTTCAACCTGTTCATCAATACGGCCCTGGGCAAGTACATCGATTACACTCTCTTTATAGCCCGAACACAACAGTTCAATGAACTTGTCCTTGAACAGGTCCGTCTGTTCTATTGTAAGGTCTTTCATCAGCGCATGTGTTCCGCAATAAAGCAGAGCAATCTCCTGCCCTACCGGCATTGGAGAATACTGCGGCTGAATGAGCAGACGGTTGTTTTTACGTCCCTTGTCAAGCACCATGGCTGTTACCGGGTCAAGGTCGCTGCTGAACTTGCTGAACGACTCCAGTTCACGGAACTGGGCCTGATCAATCTTAAGTGTTCCTGCAACCTTTTTCATAGACTTAATCTGAGCGTTACCGCCCACACGCGATACGGAGATACCCACATTGATTGCCGGACGGAAGCCCTGGTTGAACAGGCTTGATTCAAGATATATCTGACCGTCAGTGATAGAAATCACATTGGTAGGAATATATGCAGATACATCGCCTGCCTGTGTTTCAATTATTGGCAGTGCGGTAAGAGATCCGCCGCCCTTAACATGTCCTTTAAGACACTCAGGCAGATCATTCATCTTTTCGGCAACCTCCTGCTGGTTAATTATCTTTGCAGCACGTTCAAGCAAACGTGAATGCAGATAGAAAATATCACCAGGGTAAGCCTCACGTCCTGAAGGACGGCGCAGAATAAGTGACACCTCGCGGTATGCTACAGCCTGTTTTGACAGATCATCGTACACAACAAGTGCGTGACGGCCGGTATCACGGAAATATTCGCCTATGGCAGCACCGGCAAGAGGAGCATAGAATTGCAGTGCGGCAGAGTCCGATGCCGTTGCCGAAACAACAACGGTATAATCCATTGCCCCATGCTTCTTCAAGGTGTTGACAATTGTAGCTACTGTAGAGCCTTTCTGGCCTATTGCTACATATATACAATATACCGGATCACCCTTTTCAAAATTAGAACGCTGGTTGATGATAGTATCAATTGCAATAGAAGTTTTACCAGTCTGACGGTCACCGATAATAAGTTCGCGCTGGCCACGACCTATAGGAATCATGGCATCGATTGCACGCAGACCTGTCTGCAACGGCTGATTTACCGGCTGGCGGAACACTACACCAGGAGCCTTGCGTTCAAGCGGCATGTCAAAAGTATCTCCTTCTATTTTGGGACCGCCGTCAAGAGGATTGCCAAGCGGATTGACTACACGACCAAGAATATTGTCGTTTACCGCAATGGAAGCAATGTGATTAGTACGTCTTACTATCATATCCTCTTTAATCTGGTCGGTAGGTCCCAGAAGAATTGCACCTACATGATCCTCTTCAAGATTCATGACAATAGCCTGCATGCCGTTTTCAAATTCAAGCAGTTCATCGGCACACGCATTGTTGAGTCCCCAAATACGTACAACACCGTCACTGACCTGCAAAACGCGGCCAACCTCTTCAAACTTGAGGCTGGTATCATAGTTCTGAAGTTTGTCCAACAGCACTTTTGACACTTCTCCGGCTTTTATATGTTCTGCCATTATACTATTCTGTTATTGTTATCAATTAAAAGTTTTTTTATGTTGCCAAGACGAGTCTTGACAGATGCATCAAGCAGCCTATCATCAAGCAAAAGTTTGAAACCTCCTATCAGCGATGAATCAATCTTCAGGGACCATTCAACAGAATATTTCCCGTCAGGATTGATTACGCTTTCAAGATGTTTTATACTGCCTTCATCAACAGGTTGCGCAGACATGAGACATGCACTGACAATATTATGTTCCAATCTGTACAGAGCAGAATAATTATGCAGTATATCCCCGAACATCTCAGAACGTTTCTCCTTGGTCAGAAGAGAAATGAAACTGTCCAGAACGGGAGACACCTGACCGCATACACCTTTGACAATATTTTCAAGGTATTCCGCTTTCTGCTCAGATGAAACGGTAGGATCTGAAAGAATCTGTCTGTAATTCGGAATTGAAGAAAGAGAAACAGTTATGGCAGACGCATCAGAATACATCTTACCGGCAGCATTCCTGGAATTGGCATATTCCAGTAATGCAACAGCATATCTTTTACTTATTATTCCTACAGACATTACTTAACAATCTGATCTATCAATTTGTTTGTCAAATCCTTCTGCTCCTTGCTGTCATCAAGTTCCTTCTCTACAAGTTTCTGTGCCACAGCAACAGAAAGAGTGGCAATTTCCGCCCTGATTGAACGTATTGCCTCTTCCCTTTCAATCTCAATCTGAGCCTTGGCCTGAGCAATTATCTTTTCGCCCTGCTCCTTGGACTCCTGTTGAGCACTTTGCAATATTTCCTGGCGCAGTCTTGCGGCATCCTGCAGAATGTCGGCACGTTCCTTTTTTGCCTGGTCCAGCAGGTCACTACACTCCTGTCTGATACCTTCCAAACGGCTGTTGGCCTGCTCCGCTTTTTCAATCGAAGCATCAATATACTCCTTTCTCTGATCTACAGATTTTGTAATCATTGGAAAGCCCCACTTGATCAGTATAAAGAAAACTATACCGACCGCAATGAGCATCCAGATAAGAGTACCAACCTCCGGCAATAAAAGATCCATGCGGTATTACTGGATAATAGCCATGAAACAGATAATGATTGCAAACAAACAGGCACCTTCAACCAATGCGCCAATGATAATCATTGAACTCTTGATATCGCCTGCAGCCTGTGGCTGACGTGCAATTGCCTCCATGGCAGAGGAACCGATTTTACCGATACCGAAAGCCGCACCTATTACTGCAATAGCGGCTGCAACAGGAGCTGCAACAGCAGCTGTAATTTCCAATAATGTCATAATAATTTATTTTTAATTAGTTAATCTATTCTTTCTTTTCTATATGTTCCTTGGGCCTTGACATACCAATGAAAACACTTGAAAGCATTGTAAACACGTATGCCTGAATATATGCCACCAGAAGTTCCATCATATTCATGAAAACCATAAACAGAATGGAAACAACCGTCATTGAACCGTTTATTGCCGCACCCATTGGCGCAGTAACAAAAATCACGCATGTAAGTGAAAGTATAATGACATGTCCAGCCATCATATTGGCAAACAAACGGACCATAAGTGCAAATGGTTTGGTAAGAATGCCAAAGAACTCTATAAGTGGCATAAGCGGGAGCGGGCACTTGAGAAATACCGGGACATCGGGCCACAGAATTTCTTTCCAATACTCCTTATTTCCGAAAACATTGACGGCAATAAAAGTACACAGAGCCAAAAACATGGTGATGCTTATGTTGCCGGTAACATTGGCACCTGCCGGAAATATAGGAATAAGTCCAAGCAGATTGCTCATTATTATAAAGAAGAACACACTGAGCAGATACGGTTCATAGCGTTTGTACTCAGGTCCTACGCCAGGTTTGATTATATCATCGCCCACCATTGTGACAACATACTCAAAAAAGCCCACAAAACCGCCGGGCACCTTACTTGACGGGCTGTCATGTTTCCTGTACCAACGTCCGCAGCAGAGAACAATTGCAAGAAGCAGCAATGCATTGATTGTAAGAGACATTGCCACCTTTGTATAAGACATGTCAAACGGACGCACCTCTGCCCCTTCACCATTAATGTAAACAACCTTACCGCTTGTCTCGGAAATGTGATAACCATTATACTCAGCACCGTGTTCCAGACGCCTTGAAGAGAATGCGCTCCACCCGCCCATCTCCTTACTGTAAACAATCACCGGCAGATAAATGGAATAATGCCGTTTGTTTGTAGAAAACAGATGCCAGCTGTACGAGTCCTTGATATGGGAAAAGATGACATCCTTTACGTCCACCTTTTCTTTTTCATCAGTTTCCGATGCCGATGCCATAGCCTGTCCGAACGGCACAAGCAGTACAAGCAACAACAGTAATATGTATCTTAATGTTTTCACTTCTTATTATCTGCTACAAAATACAGAGTCTCTTGAATCATTGTTACAAGATAATATACGGCAAGTTCCACAACCCACCACATATCAACCTTTTCCATAACAAAATATGCCATTGCCATCAAACCGGCCGAAACAAAAAGTTTGGCAGTTCTGAAAGTGTAATAGAACTGAATACGTTTTGGATTGTGGCGTGTAACGCTTACAATGACAAAGAAAGCGGCACCTACTACGGAAAAGAACAATGGCAACACATAATAAATCCATCCGCACATTTTGCCAGTCAATGCCAAAACAGCCGTAATGGCAGCCAATATCAGATAATATGCAATTATTTTTCCCTTCATCTTACTGCACCGTTTCCACACACACATCTATAACATTATTGCAAACCTTAGCAAATCCGCCACTGATTGCAAATTCAACCAATGTATCATTATCTGTCATTATATACACAGTACCCGTTTCCAGCAGAGCTAAAACAGGAGCATGGTTTTCCAGGACCATAAAACGGCCCTTCTCTGACGGCAGTTCAACACTTTTAGCACTGCCTTCATACAAATTCCTGACGGGTGAATATACAGATACCTTCAACATTACGCTTTCATTTCATCCAACAACTTGCGGCCTTTTTCTATAGCCTGCTCTATTGTACCCACATTAAGAAAAGCCTGCTCGGGCAGTTCATCAACCTGTCCGTCAAGAATCATATTGAAACCGCGTATTGTATCTTCAATAGGAACCATAACACCGGGAACGCCGGTAAACTGTTTTGCAACATCGAACGGCTGTGAAAGAAAACGCTGGACCTTGCGTGCACGGTTTACAACCAGTTTGTCCTGATCTGAAAGTTCTTCCATACCAAGAATGGATATGATATCCTGCAGTTCGTTGTAGCGCTGCAGAATCTGTTTTACACGCTGGGCGGTATCATAATGTTCCTTTCCTACAATGTTCGGATCAAGAATACGCGATGTTGAATCCAGCGGGTCAACTGCCGGATAAATACCAAGCTCGGAAATCTTACGGCTGAGAACGGTAGTGGCATCCAGATGAGAGAATGTAGTGGCAGGAGCAGGGTCAGTCAAGTCATCGGCAGGTACATAGACTGCCTGAACAGACGTAATTGAACCGTGCTTTGTACTGGTTATACGTTCCTGCATTGCACCCATTTCCGATGCCAGAGTAGGCTGATAACCTACTGCTGAAGGCATACGTCCCAACAATGCCGACACCTCTGAACCGGCCTGTGTAAAACGGAAAATATTATCTATAAAAAACAGAATATCGTTAGACTGGCCTTTGTCAGCGCCGGCATCGCGGAAAGATTCTGCAACAGTCAGACCGGACAATGCAACTGAAGAACGTGCTCCTGGAGGTTCATTCATCTGACCGTAAACCAGTGTTGCCTGAGATTTTGCCACCTCGTTATAATCAACCTTTGACAAGTCCCATTCGCCTTTTGCCATGCTCTCTTTGAAGGCATCGCCATATTTTATAACTCCGGATTCAATCATTTCACGCAACAGGTCATTACCCTCACGCGTACGTTCACCAACACCGGCAAAAACGGAAAATCCGTTATTCTTCTTAGCTATGTTGTTGATAAGTTCCATAATAAGCACGGTCTTGCCAACTCCGGCACCGCCGAACAGACCAATCTTACCGCCCTTACAATACGGTTCCAGCAAATCAATAACCTTTATACCGGTAAAAAGTATTTCCTGCTGTGTTGAAAGTTCCTCAAATTTTGGAGGTTCACGATGAATAGGAAACGCGCCCTCCTTGCTCAAAGGCTTGAGGTCATCAATAGGTTCACCTGTAACATTCATCATTCTTCCCTTGATTTGCTCTCCTACAGGCATTGTAATAGGAGAACCCAAAGCCACAGCCTCCATGCCACGGCTCAGCCCCATGGTAAGGTCCATTGCAACGGCACGAACCATTGACTGACCTATATGCTGCTGAATTTCTGCAATAATAACCTTACCATCCCTACGGGTAATGGAAACAGCCTGATGGATAGCAGGAAGTTGCTGACCGTTTTCTGTTGGAAAAGTAATATCTATTACCGGTCCTATTATTTGAGAAATTACACCCTTTACCTGATTCATTACAATATATGTTATTGATAATTATTACCTAAGACGCAAAGATAATCAAAACACCATATTCAACCTAAAAAAAGTGTGTTAAAATATCAACAAGAAGCAATTATGCGTATATTTGTAACAGCAACGCTGCTAAACAATTAAACTAACTAATTAACTATTATGAGACACACAATTTTATTATTGGCGGCAACCGCCATACTCGGTTGCACCGACCCGCTCTACAACATCAGTCAAGAAGGTCATCCAATCAGTTTCAAGGCAGTTCAGAAAGCAAAATCCGGAACAAAAGCAAGCACAACTTATTCTTTCGATGTGAAAGAATGCGGTTTTGGCATTATTGCCTACAACACTGGCACTGACACATGGGACAGTTCTGTCAGGAACCACCCTAACTTCATGTGGAACCAGCAGGTTACAAAACCAAGTACAACATGGCAGTACTCACCGGTCAAATATTGGGCAACAGACTATTCGGAGCACATATCATTCTTTGCGTATGCCCCATATTCAACAAGCGGAGAATATGGCATAACACCTATGCCCAACAACTCACAGGATGAACCATACATAGATTTTGTCCTCTCAAATCCTGATAACATGACAGATTTGCTGGCCGGCCAGCAAATTGATCAGACCGGGCTTGATGTCAACGGGAAAGAAACGGGAATCACATTCGCCCTGTCACATCTGTTGTCCGGTCTGGATTGCAAGATTAAAGTTGACAAAACCAGTATAAAAGAATATGGGACCGCAGCAACTGTTTACATAAAAAGTTTCAGATTACGCAAAGGTCCGGCTCTGTTTGCAAGAGGACGTTACTATTTCGCACAGCATACTGACAGCATAGGGCATTGGGAAACACAATCTGAAGATTTGTCAGCACAGGATCTTGATCTTTCAGGTATTATTGACATAACCAGAGACCCCAAGGAAACCAACAATGATTCTTTGTCAGGAAACAGAGGAAAATATCGTGAAGTATTGAACACATCGGTAAAAGAACTGTTTCAAAAGGACAAGAAAATATTGCTTATTCCTGCAAACAACAACCAGGGAACGCTGCACGATGGAGATCTGACCATTGTAATTGATTACGACGTAGTTACACTGGACAGGAATCTGGCAGACGGATATTGTATCCAGCATAACACATTGGAACTGCCATTGCCGGCAGGAAGCCTGAAATCCAATACAAATTACAGTTACTCTATCGAAATAGGTGCCAATAATATAGACATCAAGTTATAGTTGAGAAAAAAAGCGTAACTTTGCAGTCACAAAATTCAGATTTATGTTTCAGGCAGTTCTATTTCTAATTGTAGGCCTAATACTGCTTATGGCAGGCGGCAACTATCTGGTAGAAGGAGGAGTCAGTATTGCGCAGCGTTTGCGGCTATCCCCTTTACTGATAGGTATGACTATTGTTGCTTTCGGTACATCTGCCCCCGAACTGTTAGTCAGCTTGAAATCCGCAATTCAAGGTATTTCAGGAATTGCCCTTGGAAACGTAATAGGTTCAAATATTGCAAACATTGGTTTTATTTTGGGGTTGACAGCACTGATCAGCCCCATCACAACCAACCGTGAATCAATTATATACAATGGAGTAATTATGATTGCATCAGCATCTCTTTTCATGCTGTTCGCCTTCACAAACGGCATAATTACTCACCTTGAAGGAATCATACTTTTTGCATTATTGATTGTTTTCATAACAGGTTCCATTGTCATTGAGCGGAAAAAAAGTCACAGTACATACAGTCAGATAAACAATGAGGAGACAACTCCTGAAATGCCAGTCTGGGTTGCAGTGTTTGTTATTATCGGGTCATGTTTTGCTCTTTCTTACGGAGCTGACCTATTGATAAAAAGTGCCACTGATATTGCAAAGGCAATGCATGTAAGCGACCGTATAATAGGTCTTACAATAGTATCAATCGGTACTTCTCTGCCGGAACTTGCCGCAAGTCTGATAGCAGCCATAAAAAAACAGATGGACATATCCATTGGAAACATTATAGGTTCCAACATTTTCAATGTACTGTGCGTGCTTGGAATTTCGGCAGCAGTAAGCCCAATATCCGTAGATTGGAACGTTTACCTGAAAGATTCTATCTTTATGATTGCCTTCTCCGTATTGCTTGTAGCATTCACATTACGAAAAGGGAAACTTGGACGTATTGGCGGCCTTGTAATTCTGATGGGATATATATATTACATATATTCCTTATTCATCTGAATTATTATTCAACGGGATTATTTTGGAATATCCTTCATAGAGATGTCCTGATTCTTCTCTGACATCATAAGAAGTTTGTCCCCTTCCTGTAATTCCAAAGCTCCATTCGGAACCAGAATCTGATCTCCGCGTTTGATCATCATAACAAGGGTTCCCTTGGGAAGTCCTATTTTTGCCAATGTATTTCCCTTGTCCAAAAGACTTTGGTTTACATTCAGTTCGTATAACTGCTTTTCAAATTCCTCAGGCAGTTCAACACCAAAATCGTTCTTGTCTTCCTTCAACGGCAAATCAAGATTCAGATAACGGGCTACAGGCGTGATAGTCATACCCTGGGCAAGCAATGAGAGCATTGTTATTACAAAGACTACATTAAAAATCAAATCACTGCCTTCAACCCCGGCAACAACCGGATATGTAGCAAAAATAATAGGTGAAGCTCCACGCAATCCCACCCAGGAACAGAATAATTTAGCCTTGTTTGTCAATCCTTTGAACGGCAACAGACACAGAAATACAGAAGCAGGCCTTGCGACAAATATCATAAAGACACCTATCAACAGTGCAAACCAGAAAACATGAATCATTTGAGACGGGCGTACAAGCAATCCAAGACAAAGGAACATTACTATCTGGAACACCCATGTAAGCACATTCATGAACGAACTGATTTCTTTCTTGTAACTCAGGCGATTGTTTCCAAGCATCAGACCCATGATATATACCGAAAGATACCCGTTGCCTTTCTGCATGTCAGCCAGAATGAAATTCATCCACACAAGACTCAGCAGCATGATAGGATACAACGATGAGTTTGAAAGGTTCAGATTATTCACCAGTCTTATAGCCACCTTTCCGAACAGATAACCTACAATGCTGCCAATTAAGAATTGAAGGAAGAATCTGATAAGAATCTGACTCCACTCCATCTGGCCTGAATTTGTGGCTATCACATCAATCAGAACTATTGTAAGCATATAGGCCATAGGGTCATTACTGCCGCTTTCAAGTTCAAGCAACGGACGCAGATTATATTTCAGGTCCATTTTCTGGGAACGCAACAGATTAAAAACCGATGCCGAATCCGTAGAACTCATTGTTGCAGCCATAAGCAATGATGTTAGTAACGCAAGATCATGTCCGATGCCGGCAAATGTTCTGCAAATAAAATATATGAATGAACCGGTAATAACAGTTGTAAGCAGAACGCCCACTGTTGAAAGGACAATACCCTGTGACAAGACAGGTTTTATGTCTTTCACTTTGGTATCCATACCGCCGGTGAACAATATTATACTGAGGGCCATCATGCCGATAAACTGAGCATCCTGTGAGTCATCAAAACTGACACCAAGTCCTTCAGTTCCAAAAAACATACCTACAAGCAGGAACAGCAACAAAGTAGGCAAACCGAATTTGTAACTGGTTTTACTGATCAGGACACTGACAAATATCAGTACTGAGCCCAACAATAAGAAATTCCCCGATAAATACTCCACGACTGTTAAATTTTAATACTTTGTAAAGTTAATACATAAAACAAAAAAAATGGCCCTGACGAGTCATTTTTTTCTGCGTTGTGCATTTTTTTGATTTACTGTATTAAATCCAACTAATTGGAAAGGCTTATTCAGCTACGAAAGGATTGTAATCGATACGCTCACCACCGTGGTTCAGTTCG
>JAKSIO010000007.1 GCA_024398785.1 Bacteroidaceae bacterium
CATATATCCAAATACAAGCGTAGGGAAATGGCGAACGGAACCTGTCCCCTGTTCAGACTGTTCAGAGGGTGGAGTAGAGGCGTGCGTATTCCAGCTGCTGGGAAATAAAGTCGGTGCACGGAACAAGCTTGTAGTCAACAACGCGGCCTTCTTTTTCAACAGGAACAATAGTTGGATTGACAACACCGCCGTAAGGCTTCAGATCAAGAGCCTTGTAACGCTCAAGCACCTGCTTGTGCAGTTCTGGGTCAACCTTCACACCGTAGTTCTCAACCAAAGCTTTTCCAGCCTGGTAGTCTCCGGTAGATTTGATACGCTGAACCTCTGCAAGCAACTGTGCAAACAAAGAACGCAAAGCCTTGTAGTCATTAACCACAAAGTAAGTCTTGCCATCTTTCTCAATGCGTTTTATTACTCCGTCTGCAGCACCTTTTTCAAAACACCATTCGGCAATGAATTTACGGTTCTGCATATGAGCCTCGGTAATCTGCTTGCCAGGTTCAATGCGGCTCAACTGAACCATAAGACCATTGCGGATGTAACTGCTGTACAATGCCTTATAAGCGTTTTTGTCAGGCATGATGCCAAGTTCTACCATTTTGGGATCTGCAGCATAGTATAGGCCGAACAGATCTGCGCGGCCCTCTTCAAGGGTAGATGCGTACTCTCCAAGGGCATTTTCGCTTACACCTGGCAACAGCTGACCGGAGCCGTGTCCCAGACATTCGTGCAGATCAGTGTGGATCTGTTCTGTATGGAAACCGTATTTGCGGTATTGCTCAATCTCTTCTTTAGAATATGCAAATTCCTGCAATGAGCTGTTGGGCTGTTCCAATGAACTGTATTCTCTTGATGCTGTAACATTTGCAATGGTAACAGACTTGCTTCCATATTCCTTTCTGATCCAGTTGGAATTGGGCAGGTTGATGCCGATAGGACTGGTAGGGTAACTGTCTCCGCTAACGCATACGGCATTGATAACTTTTGCTGTTACACCTTTGCACTCTTTCTTTTTGAAACGGTCATCAACAGGTGCATTGTCTTCAAACCATTGTGCGTTGCTGCTGATTATCTGTGTGCGCTTTGTGGCTTCGGCATCGGTCAGTTCAATATAACCCTCCCAAGTGCCGCGGCGGTCAAGCGGATCATTGTATGTCTCAATGAAACCGTTGATAAAATCTATCATGCCGGAATTCTCCTTGACCCACTCAATATTGTACTGATCCCAGGTCTTGAGGTCTCCGGTTTTGTAGTATTCAACAAGGAGTGCTATTACTTTGCGCTGCTGGTCATTTTCTGTACATGCGGCAGCCAGTTCCAGTTCCTGGCAGATTTCTTTGATTGCAGGGCCGTATTTGCTGTCAATGTTCCACACCTCTTCCCTAAGATTTCCGTTGGCATCCTTTACAAGCTTGGAGTTCAGACCAAGAAGAAGCGGGGCAGTGGTGTCGTTTGGAATTTTATCATAAAAAGCCTCTGCTTCCTCTCTTGTGATGCCTTTTCCGTAATAATTTACAGCCGATGCCGTCACAAGATCTGCAGCACCGTTTGTGGCACGGCGCTGCGGGTAGAGCAGTGGATTGTAGATGTAATCTGTCATTGTATCAATCTGGCTGTCCAGACCAACACTTTTCATGAGAGAGGCAAAATATTCTCTTGGGCAAGCAGGGAAGAACTTGTCTTCGGCATAGTGATGATGCATGCCGCTTGAGAAAAATACGCGTTTTGCATAAACAAGAAAGTCTTTATAATACTGATTCTCTTTATCTCCTTTATAATCTGTAAGAATCTTTTCCAGTACTTTGCGCAGATCAAGGTTGCCCTGACAGTTCTGGTCCCAACGTATGTCACGTCCCCACAGAGCAGCCTGGCTCAGGTGGTATGCATATTCTTTCTGCTGTAATGTAAGGTTTTCCCATCCCGGTACCTGATAACGGGATACGGAAATGTCTGCAAATGAATCTACTGTATATTTGAAATCATTGTTATTGTCCTGACATGCAGTCAGATTTCCCAGTGCTGTACACATTGCTATATTAATCATTATGTTTACTGTTCTTTTAGTCATTGTCCTTGTTTGAATGTTCAATAGTGCCACAAATTTACTAATTTTTATATGTTTTATTTGTATCGGTGATTATCTTTGGCTAAATTTGCGTAATAATATTAACCCTATTTATTATGAAGAAATCCTATTTATTTTTGTGTGTTTGCGCTGCATTGGTTCAGTCTATCTGTTCTTGCAGCAATGATGATCCTTCAACAGATTCAATTGACAAAAGAGTTGCTCTGATTCTTCCTTCGGGAACTACCGTTTCAAGATGGGCAGATGATGCTCATTATCTTATTGCATCATTGGAAAGTTATGGCTATGAGCCTACGATATATACAGCTGATGAAACTCAGGACGGTGCTGAAAAGCAGGTAAAACAGTTGGAAGAAGCTCTTAATGCCGGTTATACTCATTTCATTATTACTCCTATTGATTATTCTGCAATCAATAAGTCTAATTTGCTCCAGAATCATAAAGATTGTGATTTTATCTGTTATGACAGAATGATTATGAACAATGATGCTGTTGATTATTTTGTAACATGCAATCTTGACCGTATTGGAGAGATGCAGGCTCAGTTCCTTTTGCAGAATTTCCGTGCAAGCGGCAAGGAGTCAATGACCATAGAGTATTTTGCAGGTCCTGAGACCGATATCAATGCTTTAAGTTTTTTCAATAGTGCATACAATCTTCTTTCTTCGCAGAATTTTACGGTTCAAAGCGGTAAAACATCGTACAGCGATGTTGCTCTTGACAGCTGGTCTGAAGAAGATGCAAGAAAAGAAATGCTTGCCCGTCTTGAAACAATTGAAGTGCCTGATCTGATACTGGCTCCCAATGACAATGTTGCCACTGGAGTAATATTTGCACTTATTGAAAAAGGCTATATTACTGATTTCCCTGTAATAACAGGTCAGGACCTGACAGAACAGGCATGTATCAATATCAGAGCCGGCAGACAGGCCATGAGTATTTACAAGGAAAATCAGACCATGGCTGGAAATGCTGCCATTGTTGTCAACAGTTTTATATCAGGTAATCCTGTAAAAACCGGAAAGACTTTCAATAACGGTGCAATAAATGTTCCGGTATTCTATTCCGAAGTCTCCTTAGTAACAATTGACAACATAGATCAAGTTGCCAATATAGATAAATACATAGATTAATTTGATGCCGAATAATACAGTTTATTAATATATGGCAAGTAACAATCATCTGGTTATAATGGCAGGTGGCATAGGAAGCCGTTTCTGGCCTCTGAGTACCGCTGCAACCCCAAAACAGTTTATTGATGTTTTGGGATGTGGAAGAACTTTGATTCAACTTACAGTTGATCGTTTTGACGGCATCTGCCCAATAGAAAACGTGTGGGTTGTTACTAATGCTGCATATATTGATCTGGTAAAGGAACAACTGCCAGGTGTCCCGCAAAGTAATATCCTGTGCGAGCCGTGCCGTCGTAATACAGCGCCGTGTATTGCTTATGTCAGTTGGAAAATCAAGAAACGCAATCCTAAAGCAAATATAGTTGTTACTCCAAGTGATCATATTGTAATGGATGTGCCCAAATTCAAGAATATTATTAAGAAATCTCTTGATTTTACAGCGTTGAGCGATGCCATCCTTACTCTTGGAATGAAACCTACACGGCCTGAAACAGGTTATGGCTATATTGAGTCTGATCTTACGCCAACCTTGACAAAGGGGATATACAGAGTGGATTCTTTTAAGGAAAAACCTGATATCGATCTGGCAAAAGAGTATATAAAACGCGACAACTTCTATTGGAATTCCGGAATATTTATCTGGAATGTAAATACGGTGGTAAATGCTTTCCGTATTTATCAACCGGAAATTGCCCAGATTTTTGAAAGTCTGTTACCTGATTTCTATACTGATGCAGAACAGGAACTTATAAATGAAAAATTCCCTACATGTCCAAATATCTCAGTTGATTATGCCATTATGGAAAATGCTGAAGATATTTATGTATGTCCAGCCGATTTTGGATGGAGCGATTTAGGTACCTGGGGCTCTCTGTACAGCATTAAAACCAAAGGCATACATGGTAATGTGTCAATAGGAAACAATATCAATATATGCCAAAGCAATAATTGTCTGGTTTATTCCAATGAAGAGAAGAAAGTTGTTGTTATTGGAATGAATGACTGTATTATTGCCGAACAGGATGACAAACTGTTGGTTTGCCGAATGTCAGATGAACAATTGATAAAGAATTTCACCGACTAACGTTTTCGGTGAATATTCTTTACAATCAATATTACAAGAATTACAGCTACGACGGCGGCTATTGAATAGCCAATTTCGTGGCTGTATTTTGTTACGGTTGCTCTTAATTCGTCTTCGGGAACAACTCTTTCCAGATAGAATCCTAAAATTGTAAGAACAATATTCCAACAACCGGCTCCAAGGGCGGTAAAGCCAATGAATTTGCCAAGATTCATTTTTGCAAGTCCTGCCGGAATTGATATCAGTTGTCTTATGGCCGGTATTAATCTCCCTATAAATGTTGATATGGCTCCGTGGTCATTGAAATAGTTTTCAGCCTTTTCAATTTTTTCTCCGCTTAATAACAGCAAGTGTCCCAATTTGCTGTCTGCAAATTTATAGACAAGCGGTTTGCCAATCCACAAGGCAATAAAATAATTGATTAAAGCACCAATGCATGCTCCTATTGTAGCGAATACTACAATGAGAACCAAATTTAAATTGCCCGTTGCGGCAGCATGGTATGCTGCCGGCGGGACAACTATTTCTGACGGAAATGGAATAAAGGAACTTTCAATGGCCATAAGTAAGGTTATGGTCCAGTAATTCAGGTGAGCCAGACACCACCCGATGAAACCTACTGATTCCATTATTTATTGATTTTACTCCAGGTGTCCTTCAGGGAAACCGTGCGGTTGAAAATAAGATGATCAGGTGTGGAATCTTTGTCAGTGCAGAAATATCCAATACGCTGGAACTGGAAGTGATCCAAAGGTTTGGTGTTTGCAAGGAATTCCTCCACATAGCATTCTGTACGTATTTCAAGAGAATTGTCATTGAACATGCGGTGCATTGCATCAATGATAGGCAAACCCTCTTCACCGGTAAGGCGTGCAAGTTCATCGCGCGGATTTTCAACCTTCCACAGACGGTCATAAAGGCGTACCTCGGCTTTAATACCATGGTTTACACTTACCCAATGGATGGTTCCTTTCACCTTGCGGTTGCAATCTGCCTGACCTGTCTTTGTTTCAGGAATATATTCGCAATATACTTCTTCAACATTGCCTTGTGCATCTTTCTTGCACCCTGTACACAGCACAATGTATGCGTTCTTCAAACGAACCTCACGACCCGGTGACAAACGGAAATATTTTGCAGGTGCATCCTCCATAAAGTCTTCACGTTCTATCCAAAGCTCGCGTCCACAACTTATTGTGTGGGTTCCGGCGTTTTCATCTTCTGGATTGTTGATTGCAGTCAGAATTTCCTGTTGATTTTCCGGATAGTTTGTAATAATCAGTTTTACTGGATTGATTACAGCGGAAACACGTGTTGCACGAGCGTTCAGGTCTTCACGGATGGCTGACTCCATGAGTGCAATGTCATTGAGTGCGTCAAACTTGGTGTATCCAATGCGGTCAACAAACATCTTGATTGATTCAGGTGTATAGCCACGACGGCGATAACCGCAAATAGTAGGCATACGCGGATCATCCCAACCGCTTACAAAGCCCTCTTTTACCAGCGCCAGCAGATTACGTTTGCTAAGCAGCGTGTAATTAAGGTTAAGCTTGTTGAACTCGGTCTGACGTGAACGGTGGTCATCAAGGTCCTGACCTTTCTTAAGCCAGTCAATAAACAGATCGTAAAGAGGACGGTGAGGCACAAACTCAAGTGTACAGAGTGAATGTGTAACTCCTTCAAAGAAATCGCTCTGACCGTGCGCAAAATCGTACATAGGGTAGGCTTTCCATTTTGTACCGGTACGGTGGTGCGGAGTCTTTACAATTCTATATATAATAGGGTCGCGGAACTGCATGCTGCTGCTTGCCATATCAATTTTTGCACGCAGTACCATACTGCCTTCAACGGCTTCATCTGTATTCATGTGGTAGAACAGCTGCAGGTTCTCTTCAATTGGACGGTCACGGTACGGACTGTTGATACCCGGCTGTGTAGGGGTACCTTTCTGAGCAGCTATTTCTTCCTGACTCTGCTGGTCAATGTAAGCTTTTCCTTCTTTGATAAGCTCAACTGCAAAGTCCCATAACTGCTGGAAATAGTCAGATGCATAATACTCATTTCCCCACTGGAAACCAAGCCAGTTGATGTCTTCTTTGATGGCATCGACATATTCTACGTTTTCTTTTGTAGGGTTTGTGTCATCAAAACGCAGATTGCAGACGCCTCCATATTTTTGAGCAATTCCAAAATCAAGGCAGATGGCTTTTGCATGGCCTATATGCAGATATCCGTTTGGTTCCGGCGGGAAACGTGTCTGCACACGACCGTCGTTCTTGCCCTGGGCGAGATCTCTCTCAACCATTTCTTCAATAAAGTTCAAGCTGCGCTTTGGAGCCTCTTCTTTGGAATTTTCTACCATATATCTGTAATACTAGTTATTTCTTGTTCTTTTTTTCTTTTTTACCTTTTGCTTTGCTGTCTTCAGCATTTTTGTCTTCTTCATCAACAACGGGCTCATCGCAATAGTAGATACGTATCTTGAGGCCGCCGCCGGCAAAATCAAGTTTTCCTTTCAAGTGGGTAGGATCATTCAGGAATCCGAGTTCCTTACTGTCAGTAATAATAACAGGTCTTGTATATTCTTCCCCGAATTTTCCGTTATTTTCAATGAAGATTGAGCAATCCTGTCCCGATTTGTCTTTTCCTTTCAGAACATAACGTGCTGAAAGACCGGAGTATTCTGCATTCATCTTTTGAGTGTCAACACCACCTGGCATGACATCGCCTGTGAAATATTCGCTCTCTGCATTGCCGCTGAAATTGATAAAATTGATGCGATCTCCTTTGTCATTGCTAACCATAAAGGTTTGTCCTATGAGAATAAGGATAGTAAGAATTTCTTTCATGTTGCTAAGTATATTATCTTAATTGTTTTCTTTACGTGCAAAGTTACTCTTTTTTGTGAAATAATTTGGTTTCACTTTAACGATTTTTACTATATTTGTACTCACACTCAAAGATGAGTCATTTATATGGAGAAACTCTCAATATTGATTCCTATTTTCAATTGGGATTGCCGTCAGCTTCTGACAGATCTGCATAGTCAGGCATTATCAATTGATATCAGATTCCAGATAGTGGCCGTTGACGACGCTTCTACAAATACAATGCTGAAACATCAGAACAGCAGTACGGCTTTGTCTCTTGAATTTTGCCGTTACATTGAACTGACTGAAAGATTGGACCGTGCAGCAATGCGTAATTACATGGCAGAACAGGCCGACGGTGATTTTCTTCTGTTTATTGATTGCGATGCCGGCGTTATCAGCTCTGAATTTCTTGCAAACTACATTTCGGCTTTTGATGATGCACTGAAATTTGACGGAAAGGAAAAAGTTATTGTGGGCGGTCTGACTCATTCGTATTTGAGACCGCGTCCCGGCATGGAATTGCGTTACTATTATGAAAGGGAGGCAGACAAACACCGTTCTGCAGAATACAGGAGACAGCATCCGTATGATGATTTTACAGCATTCTCGTTTCTGATAGGAAAAAAGACGTTTGACAGTATCCGTTTTGATGAGGGTATTACGGAATATGGTTATGAAGATGTTCTGTTTGGTGCTGAACTGCAAAACAAAGGCATTGAAATTGTCCATATTGACAATCCTCTGGTACATATGGGAATAGAGAGCAGTGAAATATACCTGAATAAAGTTGAAGCGTCACTGCGTCAGGCTTATCAACTTGGAAATATTGTCCACAAGCATTCAAAAGTTGCAATCTATTGCAGGAAGGCATCGGAAATGCATATGTGCTGGGCCGTAAAACTGTTGTGGAAAATCTTTTACAAACCTATCAGGAAAAATCTGTTGGGAAGCAATCCTAATCTGAAATGGTTTGCATTTTACAAATTGGGCTATTTTATTTCCCTTTCTTCCAAATAGTATCCATACGCAATTTGATGCGTTCTTCGGATTCGTTGTGCTGTGCCTTCCAGAATGTAGTGCCCTTTATGTCGTCAGGCAGATATTGCTGAATGACAAAATTCCCCTGATAATCATGGGCGTATTTGTAGTCCGCACCATAGCCTAAATCCTTCATCAGATTTGTAGGTGCGTTCCTTAGATGTAGAGGTACAGGCAGATTTCCAGTCTCCTTTACCTTTTCTATCGCGCTGTTGATTCCAAGATATGCAGAGTTACTTTTGGGGCTGGTGGCCAAATAAACTGTTGCTTCGGCCAAAGGAATCCGTCCCTCGGGCCATCCTATCTTCATGACGGCATCGGCTGCGGCATTGGCAAGCAACATGGCGTTCGGATTTGCCAGACCTATGTCTTCCGATGCCGAAATAATAAGACGTCGGGCAATGAACATGGGGTCTTCTCCGCCTTCTATCATCCGTGCCAACCAGTACAGGGCAGCATCGGGATCACTTCCGCGGATTGACTTGATAAACGCAGATATGATATCGTAATGCATTTCTCCGTCTTTGTCATAAGCGGCAGGATTGCCCTGAAGGCATTTTACCACCATGTTGTCTGAAATTTCCAGACTGGCTGTTCCCGGTTCCTGATTGTTGGCTACAAGTTCTATGATGTTGAGCAATTTCCGGGCATCGCCTCCTGAATACCTGAGCAATGCAGTTGTCTGGGCTAATTTAATGTTTCTTTCTTTTAAATAAACATCTTGTGTTATGGCCCGGTTTGCCAATTCAAGCAAATCGTCTTTTCCTAAAGATTCAAGAATATATACCTGACATCTGGACAGGAGCGGACGGATTATTTCAAAAGAGGGATTTTCTGTAGTTGCTCCAATAAGTGTAATGACGCCTGTCTCTACTGCCTGCAACAAAGAATCCTGTTGGGATTTATTGAAACGGTGAATCTCATCTATGAATAAAATAGGACTGTCGCTATTGAAAAAATGACTTTTTCTGGCATTGTCAAGAATATCACGTACATCCTTCACTCCTGCACTGATTGCGCTCAATGTGAAAAATGGCAACTCAAGTTTTGAAGCGATGATATTTGCCAGTGTGGTTTTCCCGGTACCTGGAGGCCCCCATAAAATAAATGAGGATATATGCCCGTGCTCAATCATACCTCTTAACGGTGCACCTGGGCCAACTATATGTTTTTGACCAACATATTCCTCTAATGATTTCGGACGCAGTCTCTCTGCTAATGGTTCCATGTTGCTTACAGTCCCTTTTGTCTTTTCCAGTTTGTTGGAGTTGTGCCTGTTATTTGCTTGAAATTATTGTAGAAAGACATTTCTGTAGCATATCCGCTCATTTCTGCAATAATGTAAATTGGTGTGTTCGGCTGTTCTTTCATCAGAGACTTGGCATGATTTATGCGATATCTGTTTATCAGTCCTGAGAAAGATGTCCCAAAATAATGGTTTATAATTGATTGAAGTTGTATTTGTGTTATGTTGAGTGCCATAGCCAGTTCAGATGCCTTCAAATCAGGTTTTAAGTACAATTGTTCTCTTTCTATCACTATGGTTACCTGGTTTTTCAGACTTACTTGACCTTTATCCTGTACATTGTATGCTGTTACGGTCTGTTGAATGTTTTGTTTGACCTGCTCGCGATATATTTCATCGGTGATATTCAGTTGCATAACCGCATAATGACATGAAATTCCTATAAACAGAGACAGAATGATATACATTACGTCAGGCATTATTCCAGTGAATTTATTTGAATCCGGCCCGAATATTACATACATTATTATTAAAAAAATCAATGCAGAAAGTATGTGGAAAAACCTTGTGATATATCCTATGGCTCGTCCCGCATCATCGCTGAAATAATCATTTACACGTCCTTTGTATCTTTGAGTGATGGAAGTTCCCTTTATTACCAGTATTACCAATTGTGTCAGAAATACTATCTGGCATATACAATGGACAAATTTCTGTATTAGAGCAATGCCATGGAACTGTGAATAATTGAGCGGATGCTCCAGGAAGGATTCTACGTATAGAGTTCTTTCTGATGGAGTCATCAGTCCGTATAATGCACAAACAGTAATTGTAAGCAGGATGGGAATTGAAATGTGCAGAAAGTCGGAGATTTTAATGTTTTCTGGTTCCAATAGAATCTTAATGTAAAGAAGGAATGTTGGAAACAGCATCAGATAACCGAACGTATATAGGATGTCCCAAACAGCATTGTGGTATTCGTTGGCAAGCATAAAGACTCCTATGAAGAATGTCAATGCAATCAGGAGTGATGTCAGCAATGCAGATCTTTGTCTTGTGAATACTTTATGTCTGGATGTTGTGTACATGCATACGTTCAGAATGTGGCATATGCAAGTTACAATTGGAATAAATGACGCTAAAGTGTGAAACATTAACTGTTATGTCTTTTATGCAAAGATATTAAAATTGAGTCAAATAGTCAAATTGTCTGAGTTTTTATCGGATAAATGAGCATTTTTTAAGCTATTAATTGTATAAAATAAACTAAAAAATTTTTTTTAGTATGATAAAATACCCGCTGAAATGCCGTTAATTTGCCTAAACGTAATGTTTGATGTTAAATATTGTACAAATATTTATAAATTATGGCAAAAAAGTGGTTTATAGTGGCAATAAATTTTTTAGTTACAAAAATATGGACTAACTTTGCAGAAAAATTATATATATAATACATGCGCGCAAGCGCGCCGTTAACCTAACCCTATGTTACAAGATATTCTGAGAGCTCTGCCTTTTCTGGTCAGTTTGTTTTGGCTGGTACTGCTGACTATGCAATTTTTCATGTCGAGTAACAGGAATGATACTCCCAGAAAGGTTATTGTGATAGCCTCATTGGTTGTTTCGCTTGCTTCTCTTGGAAATCTTATAGCAACAGATGCCAGTTATAACCTGTATTTCAGAGTCTTTTTTGATGTTCTTACTATTGTGGCATTCTTGTCCATTTGTTGCATCAGTTATATATACTTCACTTTGTTTGTCGGTTCTGATATAAACAGAAGCAAGATTCTGATGTTTGTCCCTGCACTGTTTTTTGGTGTTGTATACAGTGTCCTTTACATCTTCATGGATAGTTACCAGATTGAAAACTTTCTGTTTTCCATTTCATCCGGTTTCATTCTAAGAGTTGTTGAGATGGATGTGATATGCAAGGTTCAATTCTGTGTAAGGATTCTTGCTTTCTTCTACTATTTTGTCCAACTGATTTTCTTTGCTATCAAGATATTCGGAAAAATGTCAGCGTTCAATTCAATTCTGAGACAGTATTTTTCCGTGAAACAGTATGTGAATTTTTCATATTTGAATCTGTTGTTTATTTGCGTGTTGTCTGCTCATTTTCTGTTTTTTGCATCTCATACAATAAACGCATTGACAAATACTGTTATACCGGTTTTCAATGATGCGGTTTATATATTGTTTGCCATCTGTATATTTGCGCTGTTCTTTTGCGGCCTTGAGATACATAACTCCCAGTTGGAATTCAACCAGCATTTGTCTACTTCTAAAACCACAACTGCTGCCAGTCCTGATCTTAAATTCAGAATTATTGAACTGTTTGAAAAAGATAAACTCTATCTTAAACCAAACCTCAAGGTGTCTGACATATCAAAATTACTTAACGTAAACAATCAATACGTTTATAATGCTATTTGCGTTGATATGGGAACTTCTTTTGCTCAGTTGGTCAATGGCTACAGAATAAGATATGCACAGGAATTGCTTGTAAACAATCCTGATATGTCTATCAGCAATATTGCGTCAAACAGTGGTTATACAACAGATGTTTCTTTCTATAATAACTTTAAGACTTACACCGGTACAACTCCTACCAAATGGAAAAATGTATTGTTTTGTAATTCGCAAAGCTGATTTGAGTGTTAATGCCCATTAGAATGATGAACAAGATTATGACAAAAATATTATTCTTTGCTGCGGTCATGCTTTTGGCCGTGCAGAATTATGCTTTTGCCAAATTCTGTACTATGGACTTTAACCTGGATTTTAAGTTGGACAACTACATACTGTACAACAATTATCTGGACAATGATTCTGTCATGCGCGCGTTGGGTGATTCAATACAGAAAATAGGAATTGAAAATATTGATTCCGTAGTTGTTGTGTCATATTCATCGCCTGAAGGCAAATACGCTCATAACGTGTGGCTTTCTGAGCATAGAGCGGCATCAATGAAAAAATATTTTAATGACAATTATCCCGAATTTGAAGATAAACTGATTGTTCGTAAGGGTGATGAGTCTTGGTTCCTGTTCCGTGATCTGATAGTAGCGGATACGATTATCTCAGACTCTATCAGGAATTCAATGCTTTATATTCTGGATTCATTGGATGCAACGCCTGATTATAAGAAAACTCTTTTGAAAAAATTTGATCACGGTAAGATCTGGCACTATTTTATCAATGAACATTTTATACGTTTGCGTACATCCGCAATCTGTTTGAGCTATAATGAATATTATTATGCCATACCTCAAATTGACAGAACTATCGATCTTGATTTGAGCTATGAAAGAGATACCATTCCATTGAAACCTGTTGATTTGTATTTGGAGAAAAGACCTAAAACATACAAAACGGTTCTGGGAATCAAGACTAATCTGTTATATGATGCTGTCACTGCACTTAACATTTCCGTAGAGTTGCCTGTTTTCAGGTTTATGTCATTGGCAATTGAAGATGTGTTCCCATGGTGGAATGGAGGTGAGAACGGAAATGAATGGGCTTTTCAGATTCTTTCATTGGGTGCCGAAGCAAAGTTCTGGGTATGGCCTACATACAAGTATGGTAAAAAACATGTTGAAAGAAACGATAAGGGTTATCACAGAACCGGTTTGACCGGATTGTTTGTAGGCTTGTATTGTTTCAGCGGCATGTTTGATGTCCAATGGTATGACAAGTTGTGCTATCAGGGAGAACTTTGGAGTGCTGGTGTTGAATTAGGATACTCCTGGCCATGCGGTAAACATTTCAATCTGGAAACGCAATGTAATTTTGGTTATGTAAATGCTGAATACAGACACTATAATATTGGTTCTGACGCTGAGGCGTTATACCGTGACAAGAAAGTAGGAACACTTACCGCCTTCCTTCCTACAAAACTGGCATTGTCACTGGTTTGGAATATAAATAGAAATAATGTCAAAGTTAAGTTTTAGATATAATGCTTAAGAAATTTCGCACATATTTTTACATTCTTGCAGCTCTTTTGATAATCAGCTGTGAGAGACGTGCGCTTGTTTCTGTAAACAACCAGACTATGATTCAGGTCAAGGTTGCAGCTCAACGTATATCTAATGTTAACTGCGATATATACAATTCACACATACCTCATCCAAAGATTTCAACAGAAATGATGCATGTGGTTCTTTATGACCCTGAAACGGATCGTATTGTAACTGAAACGTATATTTCAGATACAACAAGAGATGCCAGCGGGCAGTTGATTGTTTCCGGTTATGTGAACGCTACACCTGGTGAGTATGATGTTCTTGTTTATAATTTTGATACTGAGTCAACACAGGTCCGTAATCAGAATTCTCTGAATACGGTTGAGGCCTATACTAATGAGGTCCAGGCAAATATACGTACCAGATATAAATCGAGTGTAAATTACGATGAGGCTATTTTGTATGAACCTGATCACATTATAGTAGGTACGGAATTGAGTCATATCATACCTTACCATGAGGATATTCATGTAATCAAGACACAGGCATTGAGCGTTGTTGATACATATTATCTGCAGATAAATGTATCCGGCCTTGAGTATGTGTCAAGTGCTCAGGCTTTGATGGGAGGTATGTCATCAAGCAATCTTATCGGTACCAATACACGTAATGTTACCGAACCGGCTGCTGTTTATTTTGAGATGCAGAAAGATAATGTTAACGGAAAAGATGTTATTTGCTGCACCTTTAATACATTTGGAAAGATTGATGGAATTGACAGTGATTTGAGTGTTACGTTCGATGTCACCACTACTGACGGACGTCGTGTTGAGAAGACATTTGACATCACTCCTATATTTGAAACTTTAGATGCCAAAGAACATCATTGGCTGATTCTTGATGAAGGCTATGAACTTGTTATTGACCCGCCTGAAAATCCGGGAGGTAATAAAGTTAATGGCGGTGGCGGATTTGAGCCTGTTGTTGAAGACTGGGAAGAGGAACATGCTGAGATTTGCCTGTAATGTGATTTATAGAAAGTGTTTATATAATAAGGTGTAAAACAATTGATAATGAAAAAAGCTTTATTTGCCGTAATGGTTCTGATAGCGACTGCAGCTTGCACAAATTCTGAAGTGCAGTTGTCTTCATACCAGATGGGAAGAATTTCCTACCTGCCGGTAAGTAAGGGGAAGGAAGTTGTTGAGAGTAAAGCCGGTGCCTCCGCTTTACCTACAGATATGAGTTTCAAATCTATTGCATGGGCTACTCCAAATAATTGGGATTCTGTTTGTGGAACCGGAAGCACATTTATAAATGATGTAGTATTGTTCTTCCCTAAAGAGCAGAAATGGTATGCCCAGACTGAATATTATTGGCCGCTTGATTTGAAAGTATCGTTCTTTGCACATTGTCCTGAGGTATTGACCAGTGGCAAAACACTTGTCAGAGATGGAAAGTTCGGTATAGACAATTACTCTATTGTTGAAACAATGGATCAGGATTTGTTGGTTGCCGATGCTGTTCTGAATATGCAGCCTAAGGAAGGAAACGCAAATTCCGTTCCGACAGTATTCAGACATAAGCTGACAAAGATCCAGTTTATGGCAAGACTTGCAAAACCATATAAAGAGCAGGCTCTTTTTGACAGTATTGTTATAAATAACATTGGTTTTATTGGTATTGACAATTGTGGTGACTGGTCTTTTGACAGTATTGACAACCAAGGATACGGATCCTGGACAAATACTGCCGGTGCAACACGTGGTATTGATGTCCTGATTCCTGGTATTGATCAGTATGGAACCGGCGGAACTGTTGTTTCAAGCCAAGATAGTGTTATGGTTGGCTCTTGGGTTATCCTGTTGCCACAGACATTCCTTGCTGAGGATAGCAGTAAAATTAAGATTGATTATGACATTTATTATAAGCCAAACTGCTGTGATCATATTTCAAAACAGATTGGTATAGTAAACGCATTGGGTAAGAATGATTCTGTATATGAATGGAAAGTTAATAAGTTCTATACATATACATTGCTCTTCAGCTTGGATGATGCCACAATAACATGGCAGCCTGAAGTTGCTGATTGGGATGTGGTTTCATCTTACGATATAGTTGTTACAGAAGATTGGGAAAAAGTTCCCTCGTCTGAAACAGATATTAGGTGAATAAAGACTAATTAAAGTATTGTAATGAAAAGGTTCTTAGTATTTGCAACAACAGTCATATTATTTGTGACGGCTTGCTCCACAAATCACATAGACCTGGAAGGCAATAACGATGTTATAAACTACCAGGCCTTTACTGGTAAGACTGTGAGTTCTACAAAGGTGGACGGGTTGGTATATCCTACCGATCTGCCATTTGTAAGCTATGCCTATTTCTATCGCGGTACTCAAAATTGGAATGAAATAAAAGATGGCCTGGATGTTGAAGAATCCAGTTATATCCCTGGTGATGTTGTAAAATACGATTCAGTAGGTAACAATTATTATGTTGCCGGTTACTGGCATACCGACAAGGTTTATTTCTGGCCTGTATCCCAGAAACTGACATTTTTTGCATATTCTCCAGCAACAGTGGAAAATGTATCATGCTCACCGCAGACGGGTATTGTAGCCAAGGATTATGATGTTGACCAGAATCTTGACATTGATTTTATGGTTGCCGATGTCAAAGCTGATCTGCAGAAATCATATAATTCAGTACCAACGGTATTCCGTCACAAACTTTGCCAGATATATTTTACTGTGGCATCGTATAATGGTAATGTTCTGTATGATTATGCACACGGACACAATGGTGTTGACAAACCGTTTGCTGCGGGAGATGTGAGATGGATTCTGAAAAAACTGGAATTGTTGAATGTATACAACAAAGCTACATATGTAGGCACTTCAGATCCGAATGAAACTTACGGTAGCGGAAACTGGAATATGGTTGGTTCTGCAAGAAACTATACATTGTTTGATGGAAACCTGGTGGTTTTGGATTCGGTTCAGAGAATTACTGCATCAAACCCAAACAAGTATTTTATGCCGCAGAATCTTAAAGACGTACAGGTAAGAATTACTTACATGGTTGAACATTATGCCGATAATGAACATACTCCTTATCATTATACTGATTCAACAAGAGTGTTTAATTTGTCACAGGTAAGGAGAGTAACTGAAAATCCCGATACGGTTGTATTTATATCAAATTGGGATATGAACACAATCTATTCATATAATCTGCATATTGATTTTGCTGATAATGAAATTAAATGGGCCCCATCAATAATAAGTTGGGAAGACACTGATAAGATATTTGAGAGTGATACAATAATACATTAACTGAAAAATTTTTTATTAATAATTTAACCCTATATTAAAATGAAAAAGATTTATCTATTCGCTTTAACAGCAGTAGCTGTTCTTGCAGGTTGTAATGACAGTAAGGAACAGTTCAATTCTGAGAATGATCAGGATCTGATTCAGTTCCAGTCTGTAGTTGGTAAACAAGGCACAGGAAAGGCTTTGATTAAAGGTGCTGTTTATCCTGAAGATGTACCATTCGGCTCATTTGCTTATGCTTTGCAACAGGGCCAGAACTGGAATGACAATTTTGCACAGGGAACTCTGTTCATCGATGAGGCAAAGATTGAGAAAATTGGTTCTGATAACCTTTGGACAGCCAAGGATATTCGTTATTACTGGCCAAAACAGGGATCATTAACTTTCTTCTCTTATTCTCCGTACAGTGCAACATCTGCAATTGTTTCCTGCAATCAGACAAATGGTATTGTTGCAGAAAACTTTGATGCAACACCTTCTTCAGGTGCTCAGTGGAATCAGGATTTCATGGTTTCAGATATCGCAAAGGATCAGACAAAAACCATTGCCCGTAATGGCGTTCCTACCGTATTCCGTCATAAACTGAGCACAGTTCTCTTCAAGATAGGAACACTTGAGAAGTATGATTCAATCAAGAGTATCAATGGTGCTGACACAACATATTGCGCTGGTTCCAATGTATTCAAGATCAATGCTTTCCAAGTTAACAACATCAAAGCTAAAGGTGATTACTATCAGGCAATGGATACTATTTCTGCAATTACCGGAAACGATACAATTATTGAAGGTTGGTTCAACCAGTATAACGATTCTGTTGATTACATTATGTACAATGGTGACGCCAAGACTCTTTCATGGTACAAGGAATACATGGATACTTTGAATACCGAGTATGCAGAGCTTGTTGATTCCAGCTTTATTGTTCTTCCGCAGGTGCTGACAGACAGTCTGTATTTTGTTTTGAATTATCAGCATGAGGTTTATGCTGTTGACTCAGTTAAGCCTACAACTGAATTCAATTATATTGATACAATTGTTCTCAATACAAGAGACGTAAAGGAGTGGCAGATGAACAAACGCTACACTTACAACATTCTTATCAGCTTGGATGAAATCAAGTGGGCTCCGTCTATTGTTGATTGGGAAGAAGTTCCTGCTGATACAATCATTATTGATAAATGATTTTATTGAAAATAATGTTTAACCCTAATAACGTTTATTAGTTTATGAAAAATTACTTGTTTATTGCATCTGCTGCCATGTTAGTTTTGGTAGGATGCTCAAAAGACGCAATTGATGCTCCAAAATACAATGGCATCGATATCGATCTTGAAAGTGAAATTGCATATAACACTTATACCGGAAAACAATCCAAGGTAGGTGTTGTATCTTATGACACTGTTGACAATGTTGTTGTTGTCAAAGGTACTGCATTCCCTAAGTCTTACGAGGAAGTTACTCTTGCAGGCGGTCACAAGGCACCAAGATACTATGTTAATTACTATGCAAACAAAAACAAAGTACAGTTTGGTTCTATTGTATATTATCTGCAGTCAAATGCCGGTAATTGGGCTTCTGCTTGGGACAAGAGCACAGAATATATCAATGAGTCAACTATTCAGTATGACCAGACAATCAACACTTTCCGTCATCCTTCAAAGAAGTTCTACTGGCCTAAATCAGGTAATTTGAGTTTCTTCTCATATTTCCCGAACAACCTTCAGAGCCTGGCATCAGACTTTAAGATTGACAGCAGCTATAACTTTACATACCAGGTTACTGACGGTGATGTTGATATCTTGTTGGCAAAACCGCAGATGAACATCACACAGAATGCTTCACCTGCAGGTGTTCCTACAGTATTCCAGCACAAACTTACAAAGATTGGTGTAGTTGCAAGACTTAAGGAAGCTTATGATCCTGAAACAGAGGCAAAGTTCCACATCAACGATATCAAGTTTGTAAATGTATACAACACTGCTGATTTTGTTGGTACACCTAATACATTGGGTGATGCTTGGGTAATTTCAGACTCTACAGATTACTCTACAGTAGACTATATGGCCAATACAGATACTGTTCTTGCTCAGTTTGATACACTTTACCGTGCAATGCGTTATGATGAGATGATTCTTATGCCTCAGGATTTCAAGAACAATACAAATCCTTATAAGAATACTACCGATTCTGCACATCTGTATGTTAAGTATGTTATTGAAATGCCTGGAACAACAGTACCAGTTCTTGACACATGTGAAGTTCGCATCCCTCTTGAGGGCGAGTTCTTTGCAGGCAACACAACTGAATGGGGTATAAACAAGTATGTTGTTTACAGAATTACATTCGGTCTTGATGAAATTCTTTGGGATCCTTCAACTGATGATTGGGATGATCCTAAGTATGATGACATTGAAATCAAATATTGATTAAATTTGTATAATCAATAATATTATCCTAACCAGGTTCACTGTGACAGGTGAACCTGGTACAATTGAAAATAACTTAATATAAACCATTAAATTTTTGTAAAAATGAAAAAATTCTTGATTTTATCAGGGTTGGTAGCGTTGGCACTGACCGGCTGTGTTAAGAACGATGATGTTGTAATCAGTGAGGAAATTGATTTTACTCCAGTTGCTTATAAAGCTCAGAAAGCTCCAATTCTTAACAGCGTTTATCCAGAAGACCGTCCGTTCCAGGTATGGGGCTACTACCTTAAAAAAGGTCAGACATGGAGCGCCAATAAAAATGAAGCAATTGTGTATATGAACGATGCTATCAAGTATTTCAGTGAAACAGATACATGGCATGCCGACAAGAAATATTACTGGCCTGCAGCAGGTACACTGAATTTCTTTGCATGTTCTCCGGTTGGTATTGCTACAGACTGCACTCCTGCAGGTGGTGTTTCAATTGAAGACTATACTGTAGATAATATTACTGACGTATTGGTTGCTGATACCGTTATAGGTAAGACTATGAACGATAAGACAGGCCGTGCCGGAGTTGATATGAAAATGAAACACATTGTTTCAATGGTAGATTTCAAGATTGCTGCAGATAAGGATTATTCTGATCCTGAGAATGGAGGTTTTATTATCAAACTTAAATCAGTTACTCTGAACAATATCTATACAACAGGTACTTTCGACCAGTTCTCTGACGGAAAATCTTTTGTATGGTCAGATCAGAAAGATGCTTCTTCTCTTAAGTTTACATCAAGATTGGCTTCAAAGGGTGGTCAGCAGGTTCCTATGGGTATCAACTACAATAAGGGTGAATATTTCCTGAATGACGATTCTCAATATGGTGCATCAGCTACTCAGACACCTACAATGGTTCTGCCTCAAACTATTATGGTTCCTGCAGGTGCTATAACAGACAGTGCTACTATGGTTGTTGAATATACAATTGGTCAGGTTATTGATGGCGATACTCTTTATGGTTCACTTCAACTTAAAGACTGGGAAACAAGAACAAAGGCTGTGAAACTTTCTTCAGCAAAAATTCCTGATTGGAAACCTAACAAGAAGTATGTTTATACTCTTATTCTCTCTTTTGGCGAAGAAATTCTGTTCGATCCAGAAGTTGTTGAATTTGAAGAGCCTGAAATTACAGACGAAAAACAGTTCTGATTTCTTTAAAATCCATGGAACTTTGACCGGTTCCATGGGTACAATACAATTTTTTAATCTATTTCAGCGATGAAGTTTGGAAACGAAATCTTGAAAAATGTAGGCATTGTAGCGATTGTTGCTCTTATGGCATCGTGCAACAACAGTGACAATGATTATAATTACTGGCAGGAGCCTGTCAGTTCCGACGAAATTTCCTTTGGCGACCCTTCAACTCTTGAGGCAGGTTCCAAAGCCGCTGTTTTAGGTACTTCATATCCTTCTGACGTTCCTTTTGCTGTAACAGCGTGGTATTTGGGACAGGATGATAGTGGAAATGACAGAAGTTGGGATGATTGGAAAAATACAACACAGGCAGATGGAGGTCCAATACGCTATATTCCAAGAACTGGTTCTGAGAATAATATTTCTACAATAACGCGTGTTGCAGAGAATACCTGGAAAGACAGTGAGAACAAGTCTTATTGGCCTGCAAAAGGAACACTTACTTTTTTTGCATTCTCGCCGCAGTCTCTGGTAAATTCCGGTATAGTTTCATGTACTCCGGCCCACAGTATCCAACTTTCTGAGTTTGATGCATCGCCAGCGGGCAACGGTAAGGCTGCCGGTAATCAATGGGATGTTGATTTTATGACAGCGCCTGTATTAAAGGACAGAACGCTTGAGAATGTAGGTGGTAACAAACTGCTGATAAATTTTCAGCATCAGCTTGCTTTGATAAACTTCCAGGCTAAGGCCAATAGAGATCTTGAAGATAACGTATCAGTATATCTTAAAGAAATCAAACTGAGCAAAGTAGTTTCAAAAGCATCGTACGAATTGACAGATAATCCAAAAGACCGTTGGACTCCTGTGGCATATTCAGATAACAGACACTTGTCTGATTATATGATATTCAGTAATCCTGACGGCTTGAAACTTACAAAAAATTCTGTTATAACATCCACCTTGAATAACGGAAATCCTATTCTTGTAATACCGCAAACATTAAAGGTATTATATGGTGATGTGAACGAGAATAATTACACATTATCAGTAACATTTGATAAAAAGATTACTACTGTTGAGAATGGCAAACAGCAGGTAGAGACAAGGACTATTACATGTTATCGTGATTTGAGTGCTTTGCAATGGAAATCATGGGATTTGAATAAAAGCTATGTCTATTCTTTGGAGATTGGAGGTCTTGACCAGATTCTTTGGGATGTGTCTGTTACTCCTTTCAATACTGAATCAGTCCAATTGCATCCTGAACTGTTTGACAAAAACGGTGACGTGAGTGATGATATTGAACTTAAACTTGCAAAGAAAAACCTTCTGGACTATAAGACTGAGAACGATGGCGATATTCCTTTGGAAATTGGTATTGAAAGCCAGGGTGAAATTCAGGACGGTTTGTACTTCTTATGGTACAACATTGATCGCCGGTATGGTTCCGGATTGGATTATGCCGTGACTGATAAAAACCGTAATGTGGTTGACACATGGTATGAATATAATGATTCGTACGGAGCTGCAACACCTAATGAACTGTATAATGATGTGATTGGTCAGGGTACCAAAACGTATCAGTACGGTTTGGAATTTGCCAATGGAAACAACCGCTCGCAGGTTGTATACCAGTTGGTTAAACGCGGTAACAACAGTAAGACCGCTTATTATATATACCAACCCAGTTCAAAGAAATATCTTTCAATTGATTTTTCTAAATCGACCGATACTCCTGCGGCTTCAATGGTTTCGGAAAAAAGTAAAGCTACACCATTCAATATTGATTATCTGGGCTATAAGAAACGTGCTGACGGTACAGGTGCAGGTTTGCAGATTTATTACGAAACATATTCTGACATATATGGAAGTAAAGATGGAACCGCTGACGGAATATTGTCATTGGACTATCTTGACGAAAAAGTCTATTATGTTCTTGATGTTACCATGACCAGAACATATACACGCTATTATTTGAAATTCAACAATAGTGAAATCTGCTTTGAAAAGAAACAGGCCACGCCAAATTCAATCAACTCAACATATTTGTATATTGCCGAACGCGGATTGACTGATGTGGAATATGAGGGTTGGAAAAAGGCTCATGAAGAGATAGGTAAAAGATTTGAGACGGATAAAGAGTCTTTGGGACTTAATCTGATATGCACTGATAATAATGTATATGGAGCCCAGCAAACACCTTGCTCAGAATATGACGGCCGTTGTCTGTTTGATTTTATTCCGCTGAACGGAACTGTAAAGACTGAAAAAGTCTATGAAATAAACTCTGATGACAGGATTACAGAATGTGAAATCAGAAATTTACATGGACAGTCTGATAAATTTTACAATAATGTTGTAGGCTCGTATGAAAAAGGACAGACTGTAACCGTCTTTGGTGAAATATGGGCTAAGGTTAATAATAGCACACAGAAAATTTGTGTTGAGAAAGAGGTTGAACTTGACATACAAAAGATACAGAGTTCAGACAATAATGTTGTAATTACTATTGTTGACGGTAAAGCTAAAATTGACAAAGCTGTTGATGGAGCATATGTGAATTGTCAGGTGGGCCTTAACAATCATCCTGTATATGGTACTATTTCTGCGTCAAGCAATAATTACAGATTCAATGTTGTTCAGCAGAAAGTGTATAATATTGAATTGAATCCGGTTGAACTCAATGCCAAGTATCCAATGGGAGACAAGGTTTTTGCAGCCGTTCCTACTGCTAGTATATATCAGTATCTTGACGGTGTCAAGGTTACTCCTGCGGTGAAGACTGTTGAAGTTGTTCCTCAATCTGTTACCGGCAGCGAGGTTAAAATTGAGAATGGCAAGCTTGTAGTTACAGGAACAAATGCCAATAAGCATGCATCTGCCACATATACTGCCAGCTATAGCGATTCCCAATATGGTACATTCAACAATATATCAGGTGGAGTAGTTACTGTAGATTGGGTTGAATATACCCTTAAGTTGCAAGATGCTTCTATTGACATGATTCTGCCAAATCCGGCAGGAGAAGTGTTTGGCATTCAACCGCGTGGAACCGTTTACGTTTCAAAGAATAACGCTGAAGCTACAATAGCATTTGAAAATGTGGTTGTAACTCCAGCCAGTGTTGCAAATACGGCATATGCAGTTGTAAATGGTGCATATCTCATAGGAAAGTTTGCCGGAACAACAACATATGGTGCTTATTACGATATTCCTGATTATGGAAGCGTTTCGGCTACTGGCGGAAAATTGATTGTCCATTTGAATCAGTACAGACTCATGTTGAATAAGATTGACATTAAATCTGAATATTATAATCTGTCGTCACATCCTGCTACCGGATTTGTTCAGAGAAGTGTTGATGGAGGCGCATATTCAAATGTATTTCAATCTGGAGGGGTATCTTTGACACAGGTTGAAGTTTCAGTTACAGGTGTTGCAACAGGAAACAAATACGTAAGTCTTACAGGTGACAACAGATTGTTTGCTACAAACACAGGTACTACTACGTATTCGGCATTGTACAATTTGTCAGTAGATGGAAAAATGTTTGAACTTACTGCTGATGACGGAGCTGTGGAAGTAAGTACCAGTATATCATATTCTTTGAGATTGCATGATGTAAGTGTTGATGTGGGTGCTTCAGTAGCGGCAACAGGTGATGTGTTGAAGAAAGTAGGCACTGCTGACAGTTATGCTGTTGAATCGGGTGTTGATGTCTATGCTACTAATTCCGGTAATGTTCTTGTGGCTACTATTGTTGACGGTAAGATTTATGGTTTGACAGCTTCTTCAACTACTTATTCAGCTGAGCTTAGAGGAAGCAATATATATGGAAAATTATCTTCCAGCTACGGAGCAAAGGTTACTGTAATAAGTTCGAAAACTAATATTTCTGCAACCTCTCTCCCTGTTTATGGAAATGACAAATGGTACAACAGAGTTGATATAAGTTCAACACGTGCATTCCAAAGTGGAGATGTTGTTTATATTGATATTGAGAATACAGGTAATTCGCAGTGTACGTATACTGCTACTTTGACTTGGGATGACCAGCAGTCCATTACATTGAACGCAGGTCAAAGCGGTACTTTGACATTTAGAATGAATAATGTTCCAAGTTGGGCCAGTCACAATGCTGTTGCAATTTATGCCAGCGGTCCATTTAAGATAACAGGTATGTATATGAAGTAATAATGTTATATGTTTGAGTATAGAAAATAACCCGCTGTTGTCAGCGGGTTATTTTTTTTGATTAACTTTGCGGTGCTGAAAAATATTGAATTATAATGGCTAAGGAACTTAAAGATTTGACAAAGAGGAGCGAAAACTATTCGCAGTGGTACAATGAACTTGTAGTAAAGGCAGATTTGGCAGAACAGGCACCTGTACGCGGCTGTATGGTAATCAAGCCATATGGTTATGCAATATGGGAAAAGATGCAGCGTATACTTGATGACAAATTCAAGGAAACAGGTCACCAGAATGCATACTTTCCTCTGCTTATTCCTAAATCTTTCCTTAGCAAGGAGGCAGAGCATGTTGAAGGTTTTGCCAAAGAGTGCGCAGTGGTTACACACTACCGTCTTAAAAACGATGAGAACGGAGGTGGAGTAGTAGTGGATCCCGAGGCCAGACTTGAGGAAGAACTGATTGTTCGTCCTACCAGCGAGACAATAATCTGGGCCACATACAAGAATTGGATCAAGTCTTATAGAGATCTGCCTATACTGTGTAATCAGTGGGCTAACGTTATGCGTTGGGAAATGCGTCCGCGTTTGTTCCTGCGTACTGCAGAGTTTTTGTGGCAGGAGGGACATACCGCTCATGCTACAAGAGATGAAGCTGAGGCCGAAGCACGTAAAATGCATTCTGTTTATGCAGACTTTGCGGAGAAGTATATGGCTCTTCCTGTAATAAAGGGTGTCAAATCAGAAACAGAACGTTTTGCAGGAGCTCTTGATACATATACAATTGAGTCTATGACTCAGGACGGAAAGGCTCTTCAATGCGGTACAGCTCATTTCCTTGGTCAGAATTTTGCCAAAGCATTCGGCGTACAGTATATTACAAAAGAAAATCAGTTGGAATATGTGTGGGCAACATCGTGGGGTGTTTCAACCCGTCTTATGGGAGCTCTGGTGATGGCTCATTCTGATGATAACGGTCTGGTTCTGCCGCCAATGCTTGCTCCGATTCAGGTTGTTGTTATCCCTATATATAAAACTCAGGAGGAACTGGACAAGATTGATGCCAAAGTTGCACCGTTACTTGCTGAGTTCCGTGCAAAAGGCATCAGCGTAAAATATGACAACGCTGACAACAAACGCCCTGGATTCAAGTTTGCTGATTATGAATTGAAGGGTATTCCGGTACGTCTTGTGATGGGCGCGCGTGATATGGAAGCCGGTACGCTTGAGGTTATGCGTCGCGACACTTTGGAGAAAGAAACAGTAGCGTTTGACGGTATAGCAGATTATGTAGAGAATTTACTTAAGGATATTCAGGATAATATCTATCAGAAGGCTCTTGCCTTCCGTAATTCACGTATGGTTGAAGTTGATTCTTATGAGGATTTCAAACAGAAGATAGAAGAGGGATATTTTGTAATGGCTCATTGGGACGGAACGCCTGAAACCGAAGCCAAAATTAAAGAAGAAACTAAGGCTACTATCCGTTGTAATCCGTTTGATTACAAAAAAGAACCGGGAAAATGTGTATACACAGGCAAACCAAGTGCATGCCGTGTGTTGTTTGCACGTTCTTATTAAAACAATATATGGCACAACATGCCGTACATAATATAATAAACCTGCGCAGGCTTTTGCTTTCAGTAGCAATGCTTGTTGCAGGTTTTGCGTTTTGTATGGCGGCTCCCAATAAAGTGCTCAACACAGATATTCTGTCATTACGTGTTCAGGTAGAATCGCGGCCTTTTTCTGAACCTGTTATTTCTTTAGGCGGAAATGAAAAGGTTACTGTGCTGTTTGATTGTGTAGGGCACGTTTATAATACGTTTACCTGTCATCTGGTTCATTGTGACGCAAAATGGAATCCGTCCGGTGATTTGTCTGAGTATGACTATATGAGGGGATTCAACGATATGCCAATCACCGATTATGATATCAGCTCAGGTACAACATTCCAATATACGCATTATGAGCAGCAATATCCGAATAATGATGTAGAACTGTTATTATCCGGCAACTATATGGTTCAGATTAAAGATCAGGACAATGCGGTTGTTGCCCAGGCTTGCTTTTACGTTCTTGACAGCAAGGTTGCTGTTAGCGGAAACATATCGGGAAATACAGACATCGACCTTAATGAATCCCACCAGCAATTGTCATATAATGTGTCATGGGGGAGTAATGCAGGTATTGATTCGGAGAATGAACTGATTTCCGTTGTAATGCAGAATGGAAGAACTGATAATATTGTTTACAATCCTGAACCTGATTATATTCAGAACAATTCAATTGAGTTTGTTCATAACGGACAATTGATTTTTTCTGCCGGCAGTCCTTTCCGGAGATTTGAAGTAATTGATTACTATTCTCTTATGCGGAATGTTGAGAGAATTGAATATTTTGAACCATATTATCATGCAACATTGCCTGTTGATAAATCAAAACGCAACTATCTGTACGATCAGGATCAGGCTGGACATTATGTTGTACGTAGTGTGAATGCTCAGGACAGCGAGTTGCAGGCCGACTATATGTTCACCCATTTTTCCCTTGATGTACCTTATAGAGAAGGTGGAAATTATTACATCAGCGGATATCTTACAAATCATAGTCTTTTCCCCGAATACCGTATGAAATGGGATCCTGAATCAAAAATGTATACTGCCACAATCCCGTTAAAGATGGGCGCCTACAATTATCAGTATATATGGTTGCCCAACAATGCTGATAAAGGTGTAACCGATAATGTTGAAGGTAATTTCTGGCAGACAAACAATACGTATCAGATATTTGTATATCACCGTCCGTTCGGTTCAAGGTATGATCAGCTGATTGGTTTCTCCGTTGTGGAGAACAATCTGGACGCCAAGTGATATTATTTGAATTCTTTTTCGAACATTACACCAATGCCTTGGGTATTAAGCGCAGTCTTTGTAAAGTAACGGTTGTTGTTGCGGTTGTAGCCCAAAAGACTCAGTCCTATTTTGGGGACAACGCGGAACTGTACTTCCACATCACCTATAAAGTCTGACGTACCCATAAGGTTGTTCTCGCGATATCCAAAGTTTCCGTTAATCAACAGACGGTTGTTGAGCAGGTGTGCCTCTACAATACCTTCGTATTCGCGGTTTGTGTTCAAAGTGTTGTTGGTAAGGGCATCGGTACTCAGGTTACTTGACAGGCTGAGTACATTACTGTTGAAGATGTTTCCCAACATATTGTTTATCTGTGAATTGACAGTTGCTTTTGTGATGGCGCTGACATTTGATGTGGCGGCATCGGACTGTGTACTGTTCATATCAGGATTGATAAACTTGCCAAGTGTAAGCAAAGACATAAACTGCGTATTGCGCTGTTCGTCGGTGGTAATGGCTCCGGCAAGAATTTCCTGTTCTTCCGCACTGCCTTGCGGCAATTCAAGATTAACTGAAATCTCAGGTGATGTAAGTACTCCTATTATATCCATAAGACAACGTACACGTACCAGGTTGCTGTTGTTGACATCCATTGATATGTCATAAAGCGATGCCGAATTTACCATGTGGTAGGCATGTACTTCGAGTTCTGCCTTTGTGGGAGGCCCGTTGAAATGAACCTGACTGTTTTCCATTATGGTAAAGTCCTTTCTAATGATGTTTTGAAGCGACATGTTGCAGGTGCCGTGTGTAACTCCCAATACTCCTGTCATATTGATACTTTCCAAAGGATCATACTGTACGTTCAGATGCCCGGTGCTGTTCAACTGGCAGTTGATGTTATTCATATAAAAACTGATGTCGGCATTGTCTGTAATATCGGCATTGATGTCTATGTCCAGCCATGTTTTGCTTGTGCGTGTTGGAGTAACCGCAATTCTGTTTGTATTGTTATGTACAGAATCATGAGGCGTTCCGCGAGGAATAATAGTCAGGAAACTGTCATTGATAAGGTTCCCTGAATTGAAATTATAGGAGAATGTTGTACCCGGAGCTGTTGAAAGATCTCCTGAAAGGTACAGTCCACGTCCATATTCACCTCCTGTTCTGAAATGGAATATTCCGTTTGCATATACATTTGCGGATATAGGATTCTTTTCCTGGTTAAAGTTTATGCCGTTGACCCCATTGATGTTTGCAGTTAAGTCAAGTGCCATATTGTGCAGATTGTGGTGATAAATGCGGCAGTCCAGGATTCCTTTGTGGCCTTCGGCATCGCGAAAATCAACATTTGTGAAATTGAAAAAGTCACGTTCCATGAAGAGTGTATCATAATCCACATAGAACGATGTGTTTACGAATGCCGGAGTAATCTTGGTGTCCTGAATAATCGGGTTACCCTTTAAATTGAAATTTCCTATTGTACCGAACAGTGTGACCAGTCCTGTAGCATACCCTTGAACATCATCCATCACTTTATAGGTAAAATAGTTCAAAAAGTCAGCATTGACGTGATTGGCATTGATGTCGAATTCCAACGAATCCGTTCTGGGGGAATAATACCCGGTGATATATGCGCGGTCATTATTGTTGTTCATGGAAAGAGCGCAGTCAATGCGGCTTGACTGATTGTTCCATTTGGCGGTTAGTGCAGCATTGCCGCCATACGAATTCAAATATACAAAGTCCTTCAGATTGATGTCTGCATTGATTGCAGGTTCTTTGCTTATGACCTGACTGGCAAATGCATTGCCGGTAGCAATTCCTCCAAGAGGAATGTTGTTCAGGTTGAACAGTCTGAACCATTCGTCAAGATTAAGATTTGCCATCCTGACTACAACGGTATCCAGAGAACTTGATGACAATGCTCCGTCAATATCAAGGTGTTCCTGGTTGTTCTTTACACCGAAATTTTTGAAATTGAGTGCTTTGTTTCTGTAAGCTATCTCAGATTTTCTAAAGTTCCAGGCAGTTCCCTTGTAGAATATATCTGTGGTATCTATATTCACGGTTGTTTCCAGAACAGACATGCCGTTGCGTGATGTATGGTCAAATTCTGCCTGCATGTCAAGACTTCCTTTGAATAACCGTTCAACACTGTTGTCCCAGTTCAATACACCTCTTGCGGTATTGTCTGCAGCAACAACACTCAAGTTGACGGTATTGCTGTTATCGTCTGAAATCAGAATGTTCCCGTCAAGATCAATGCTGGTCTGATGTTTGTCTGCCAGGGCTTTCAAAACAACGTCATTGAATACTGTGTTATTCAGTTTAGCCTGTTCAATATTGATGTCAAGAGATGTTGTCTGATTAGCATCGTCAATGTTCAGAACTAATGTGGCATCCTGGTTATGCAGCGGTAGCTTAAACGTTTTTTCATATAACAAGGTTGGACGCAGCCATGCGCGCAGGGTGCAATTGTTGTCCGGTGTGATTGATGGCGCCGTGAGCATAATGCTCCATTCGTATATATCCGGAAGTGATTCCCTGATTTTCTCAAGTAACGAATAGGGGAGTGTTGATAATAAATATTGACCCTTCAGTTCCAGGTCTGTAAAATCGGATTCAAGCCGCAAACACCTTTCATCTTTTATTTCTGAACAGATATAAACACTGTCAATGTGCATTGAATCCGTTGCGTTGACTATAGTCCAGTCGTTGAAAAATATATTACCGGTAATATCTTCAATGTTGCTTCCGGCAAGGTCGGCATAAAACTTACCGCTTAACAACAGAGGTTCTTTGTCTTGGGATATCAGGTTAAGTTGCTTTAAATCCAGCTTTTCCAGATCAAATTCCAACTTTCCGTTACTTGTCCTGTTACTCGGAAATTTATAATCGGCACAAAGGGCAAGGCTGGCGTTGACATCGTCTAACATTATATTGGTACTGATGCTGTGTGTGTCAAAATGACCGCTGGTTGCAATGTCGCGATAAATATAATCTTTGTAGCCCAAAGAGATGATGTTTCCATGATACTCGCCATACATTGTAGTATCAAATTTTCCCATCTGGGCCAAATCAAAGTTCAAAGTAAAGGATGCTTTGGAAAAATCCTTGTTTGAAGTAAGAGCATACAGATCGAGGCCGTCCACAAATATATCGGTCTTGGCAGATTGTCTGTTTCCGTAAATATTGGCATCCATGTTTGCAAGACCGCTGTTGATGAGAATGTTGAAATTGCAGCGGGTGGCTATGTTGCCGTCCAGTTCTACCAGACATGTGCTTTTGCCTAATTTACTTAGTACCTGATGCGGAATGTTAAGATCAAATCCTGCAAGATTACTGGAAATGTAAGCGTCAAACTGAGGTGATGTCTTAAGGTTGGATGAGAACATGTCAAATCCCAATGAATCTGTATTGAGAATGTTGGTGACTATTCCGTTCGTTGACAATGTAACAGTGTTGTGCCCGGTAAAGAAGTCAAGGTTGTTTACCATAAGCGAGTCTGTGGTGCCGCTCAGGTTGCAATACAGGTCGATTGGCTCTGTGAATGTTTCAAGCTGCTTGACAAATGGTGAAAATTCACATGGCAGAATTGCTGATGACAGACTGAATTCAACCTCTTTTGACATTTTATTGTAGTAGAACCGCTCAATACCGAGATTTGAATTCTCCAGTACTACGCGAAACTGATTGAGTTCAATCCTGTCCTTATTGTATGTGAGACTGCCTCTTATGGAATGGAGATTCAGACCTGACTGTTCTTTTGCGGATACGGACCTGCAGTTGATGTTGATGGTATCTTTACTGAGGGCTTTTACAGATACATTGGCATTGATATGCTCTGCATTTATGTGTTCCTTAGAAAAATATCCCTGCACGTATGGCTGTGAAAAATCATTGTATCTGAATGTGCCGTTCACTATGTTGACGGCATTTACCCTGAGAGTAAAGATGTTGTTTGTCTTTGCACCGTTGCCGGATTTGAGCAGAAAACCATAGTTGGCTGCGGAATCCGTGTGCTGAGTGTAAAAATTAACATATGGCTGGCGCAGACGGACATTATACACGGCAATGCGGCGGTTAATCAGTTCAATAGGGTTGAAACGGGCCTCAAAGTGAGGCAAATCGAGCATTACACTGTCATTTCTGTCATATATAACCAAGTCAGTGGCTTTAAGTCCGAACGGGTACAGCAATGTGATACTTTTAACTTCAACTTTGGTGTTGAAAAACGATGTCATTGCATTCTGGGCGATAGAAGCCAGCCTGTGCTGCATATAAGTGTTATGCAACATGATATGGCAGACTATGTAAACTATGAAGAACGCAGTTGCCGTTATGTGTATTTTACTTCCAGCTCTTATTGTTTCTCTTGTCTATCTGTTATTAAGTACAAAAATACATTATTTATTTTGATATGCAATTTGCGTTACAACTAAATTTTGATTGTTATGTTGATAACTATTTTGACGTGATAAATTGTTATGTGGCTAAAAAATAGTAACTTTGTAGCGCCGAATTTGCGGCCATGCCGGAAAGCATGTTTTACCTGAGTGTTTAATAACGTTATTATATTAAAATGTCAGAAATTATTCGACTAAGAAAAGGTTTGGACATCAATCTCAAGGGTGCGCCTGCAAGTGACATCGTTTCTGTTCAGAACGACGGTCTTTTTGCTCTTGTGCCGGACAATTTTACGGGTGTTGTTCCTAAAGTTGTTGTTAAGGAGAATGATCATGTTCTTGCCGGTCAGGTACTGTTTTTGGATAAAAACGTACCGGAGATCAAGTTTGTGTCGCCAGTTAGCGGTCAGGTAGTGGCCATTAACCGTGGTGCGCGCCGAAAAGTTTTGAGTGTTGTAGTTAAGTCTGATGGAAAGCAGGAATCTGTAAAGTTCGCTGCAAAGAGTGTACAAAGTCTTACTGTACAGGATATACTCAGCAGTATTCTTGAGGCAGGTCTTTTTGCATTTGTGCGTCAGCGTCCGTATGACATTATCGCTAACCCGAACGACGCCCCACGCGAAATTTTTGTTTCAGCATTTGACTCAAATCCTCTTGCTCCTGATTTTGAAACCGTACTTAAAGGTCACGAACTTGAGTTCCAGATTGGTTTGAGCGCATTGTCAAAGATTGCCCGTACAAATCTTGGCATCAGCTGGAAACAGACATCCCAGGCGCTTACTGCCGCAAAGAACGTTGATATCTATACGTTCCGTGGAGCACATCCGGCCGGAAACGTTGGTGTTCAGATCAATCATATAAATCCTGTAAACAAGGGCGAAGTTGTCTGGACAATTGCTCCGCAACATGTTATTATGATAGGCAGTCTGTTCAACAACGGTTCTGTTGATTTTTCACAGATAATTTCTGTTGCCGGTTCTTGTATCAGCAAACCAAGCTATGCAAAGGTTATTATGGGCGCTCAGTTGGGCTCAATTGTTAAAGATTCTCTTGCTCTTACCGGTAAAGAGCACATCCGTCTTATCAACGGTAATGTACTTACAGGTTCTAAGGCAAATACCGAAGATTTTCTTAATGTCTTTGCAAATTGCGTAACTGCAATTCCAGAAGGTGACGATGTGAACGAATTCATGGGTTGGATTATGCCTCGTTTCAAGATGTTCAGTACCAGCCGTGCATCAATGGGATGGCTGAAAGGACTGTTCTGCAAGAAAGGTTATGATATCGATGCCCGTGTAAAGGGTAGTGAACGTCACATGATAATGAGCGGTGAATATGATAGAGTATTCCCAATGGATATCTATCCGGAATATCTTGTCAAGGCCATGATTACCGGCAATATTGACAAGATGGAGGCTTATGGTATCTATGAGGTTGCTCCTGAAGACTTTGCCTTGTGCGAGTTTGTAGATTCATCAAAATTGGAACTTCAGAGAATAGTACGTGAGAGTCTTGATAAACTCCGTGCAGAAATGGCTTAAATATTGGAATATGGGTTTAAGAAATTTTTTAGACAAAATAAAACCAAGTTTTGAGGAAAACGGCAAACTGCATGCTTTCCGCTCGGTTTATGAAGGTTTTGAGTCCTTCCTGTATGTGCCTAATACTACTGCAAAGAATGGCGTGAACATTCACGATGGTTTGGATAGCAAACGAATCATGATAATGGTGGTCATTGCTCTTTGCCCGGCACTATTGTTTGGTATGTACAATGTTGGTTATCAGCATTTCCTTGCTGCAGGTCTTGAAATGAAATTCTGGCAGATGTTCTGGTTCGGATTTCTGGCTGTACTGCCCAGACTGCTGGTATCTTACATTGTTGGTCTTGGTATCGAATTCACTGTTGCACAGTGGAAACATGAAGAAATTCAGGAGGGTTACCTGGTTACAGGTTTCATTGTTCCTCTTATCATCCCGGCTACATGTCCGTTGTGGATTCTTGCAATTGCTGTTGCTTTTGCAGTAATCTTTGCAAAAGAGATTTTCGGCGGAACCGGAATGAACTTTCTTAATGTTGCACTGATTACACGTGCATTCATATTCTTTGCATATCCGTCTGTAATTTCAGGTGACCAGGTGTGGGTTGTTGATCATGCAATCTGCGGCCTTGGTACTGATGCCATCGACGGTTGTACAGCTGCTACAGCGTTAGGCCTTGCTTCAACTCAGGCTGCCGCTCCTGCTTTTGACATAAATATGGTATGGGGCCTGATTCCGGGTTCTGTAGGTGAAACCAGCATTATTGCAATAGCATTGGGTGCGTTGCTGCTTCTCTATACTGGAATAGCAAGTTGGAAAACTATGCTGTCAGTATTTGTTGGTGGCGGTCTTGTTGCTTTGCTTTACAACAAGTGCGGTCCTGACAATGCTATGGCTGCAATGCCATGGTGGCAGCATTATGTAGTTGGCGGTTTTGCATTCGGTGCCGTATTCATGGCAACAGATCCTGTTACCAGTGCACGTACCGAAACCGGTAAGTATATTTATGGATTCCTGATTGGTGCCATGGCTATTACAATCCGTGTCATGAATCCTGGTTATCCTGAAGGAATGATGCTGGCAATTCTTCTTATGAACTGCTTTGCACCGCTTATTGACTACTGTGTAGTTCAGAGAAATGTAAAGAAACGTGCTAATCGTGTATTAAACAGTTAATATTATGGCTGCAAAGAAATTCAAATGTACAATTTGTGGCTATGTCCACGAAGGTGATCAGGCTCCTGACAAGTGTCCTGTATGCGGTGCTCCAAAAGATGCTTTTGAAGAGATTGCAGAAGGTGTTCAGGCTCCTGCAAAGAAGGGATTGAATACAAACAGCAACGTATATACAATAATTTATGCCGCAGTTATGGTAATAATTGTTGCATTCCTGCTTGTGTTTGTTTCCTCATCCTTGAAAGAACGTCAGAACAACAACGTTATCCAGGATACAAAATCTCAGATTCTTGCTTCTCTGAATCTGGCTCCTGCTGATGTTGCAAGTGCATATAACGATTATATCCAGATGGATTGGCTTATGAAAGAAGACGGAACTCTGGTTAAGAATGAAAATACATTTTCTACATCGTATAAAAGTGAGTTTAATGCCGGTCGTCTGCATATTTTCCAGGCAGACGTTGATGGTGCAACCAAATATATCATTCCAATGAACGGTCTTGGTCTTTGGGGTGCAATTTGGGGCTATATCGCACTGGATGCAGACAAAAGTACAGTATATGGCGTCTATTTTTCACATGCATCAGAAACTCCAGGTCTTGGTGGTGAGATAGCAACAGAGTATTTCCAAAAGCGTTTTGCCGGAAAGACAGTTGTGAAAGACGGACAGATTGTTCTTAATGTCACAAAGTATGGTACTGCAAAAGATGCATCATGTCAGGTTGACGGTGTTTCCGGAGCTACTATTACATCCAAGGGTGTTAACAGTATGATTTCCACAGTACTTGAGAGTTATAAACCATTTCTGTTAAGCAAATAAAGATAGTCAAAATGGCAAAAAATAATGAAGTTATCAAAACACCGGTGTGGTTGAACAACCCGGTTGTTGTACAGATTTTGGGTATCTGTTCTGCTCTTGCAGTAACTGCAAAACTGAAACCTGCAATTGTTATGGGTCTTTCAGTAACAATTATCACAGCTCTTTCCAATGTTGTGATTTCTCTGTTACGCAAGACAATTCCTAACCGTATCCGTATTATTGTACAATTGGTTGTTGTTGCCGCCCTGGTAACAATCGTAAGCGAAATTCTTAAAGCTTTTGCATACGATGTCAGTGTACAGCTTTCCGTATATATCGGTCTTATCATTACCAACTGTATTCTTATGGGCCGTCTTGAGGCTTTTGCAATGCAGAACACTCCTTGGGCTTCGCTCCTGGATGGTATTGGCAATGGACTTGGTTATGCAATGATTCTTATTATTGTAGCTTTTGTACGTGAACTTTTCGGTAGTGGTGCTCTGCTGGGCTTCCAGATTATTCCACAGTCATGGTATGTTACCAATGGCGGATGGTATCTGAATAACGGTCTGATGATAATGCCTCCTATGGCCTTGATACTTGTAGGTTGCATTATTTGGGTACATCGCGCAAAGAATGAAGAACTGCAGGAAAAATAATCTAAATTAACAAGAAGAATATGGAACATTTTTTCAGCTTATTCGTCCGTTCAATTTTTGTGGACAATATGATATTTGCCTTCTTTCTTGGAATGTGCTCATTTCTGGCTGTTTCCAAGAATGTAAAGACAGCGCTCGGTTTGGGTATTGCTGTAACTTTTGTACAGTTTATCACTCTCCCGGTGAACTATTTGCTTCAGACAAAAGTCCTTGGACCTGATTGTCTGGTTCAGGGTGTAGATCTCTCTTTTCTGAGTTTTATTCTTTTCATTGCAGTAATTGCGGGAATTGTTCAGTTGGTAGAGATGGTAATTGAAAAATTCTCACCGTCACTGTATGCATCTTTGGGTATTTTCCTTCCTTTGATTGCTGTTAACTGTGCAATTATGGGTGGCTCACTTTTTATGCAGCAGCGTATTGAGATGGATCCTGATTCAACTCAGGCAATTTCTTGCTTTGGCGATTCAATTGCTTTTGCTCTTGGTTCAGGTATCGGTTGGATGCTTGCCATTGTATGTCTTGCAGCCATTCGTGAGAAACTTGAGTATAGTGACGTTCCAAAACCATTGAAAGGCATCGGTATTACATTCATTACCGTTGGACTCATGGCTATGGCATTTATGTGTTTCTCTGGTTTGAACCTTTAATTTGAAGAGGATATGATGAGTTTGTATTTGTCTAGTATTATAGTCTTTCTGGTTGTAATACTGCTATTGGTTGTAATACTGCTGGTAGCAAAGAGATATCTGGTTGCATCAGGTAAAGTTAAGGTAACCATCAATGGTGATAATGAATTGGAGGTAAATCAGGGAGCAAGCCTTTTGAGTACCCTTGCTGAGAACGGTGTATTTCTGCCGTCTGCATGTGGTGGTAAAGGCTCTTGCGGCCAGTGCAAATGTCAGGTGATTAGTGGTGGAGGAGAAATCCTTGATTCTGAAAAAGGACATTTTACACGCAAACAGATTAAAGAGAACTGGCGCCTTGGATGTCAGTGCAAGGTTAAGGGTGATCTTTCAATAAAGGTACCTGATTCTGTTATGGGTGTCAAAGAGTGGGAGTGTGAGGTTATAAGTAACCGCAACGTTGCCACTTTCATTAAGGAATTCAAAGTTAAACTTCCTGCAGGAGAACACATGGATTTCCTCCCGGGTTCATATGCACAGATCAAAATTCCTGCATACGATATCAACTATGCAGATTATGATCGTTCTCTGATTGGTGATTTGTATGTTCCCGCTTGGGAAAAATTCGGTCTGTTCGGTTTGCATCAGAAGAATACTGAACCTACTATCCGTGCATATTCTATGGCAAACTATCCTGACGAAGGTGACATTATTACTCTTACAGTACGTATTGCTACACCTCCGTTCAAGCCGAAACCACAGGTTGGCTTCCAGGATGTACCTTGCGGTATTGCATCTACCTATATCTTTAGTCTGAAACCTGGTGATAAGGTAACAATGAGTGGCCCTTACGGTGAATTCCATCCTATTTTCGACTCAAAGAAAGAGATGATTTGGGTTGGTGGCGGTGCCGGTATGGCTCCATTGCGTGCTCAGATTATGCATATGCTTAAAACACTGCATACACGTGACCGTGAAATGCATTATTTCTATGGCGCACGTGCAATTGATGAGGTATTCTTTATGGATGACTTCCTTGCTCTTGAGAAGGAGTATCCTAACTTCCATTTCCATCTGGCTCTTGACCGTCCTGATCCAAAGGCAGATGCAATGGGCGTTAAATATACCGCAGGATTTATTGCTCCTGTTCTTGGTGATACATACCTTAAACAGCATGAGGCTCCGGAGGATATTGAGTACTATCTGTGCGGACCTCCTATGATGGCTAAAACGGTTATTGACCTGCTTGATTCTCTTGGTGTTGAGAGTAAGTCAATAATGTTTGACAACTTTGGTGCATGATAAAAGAATCCCGCAGATTTTCCTGCGGGATTTTTTTTATTAACTTTGCGCTGATTATTATCAATAGCACAATATGGGTTTTACGGAAATTCTTTCGTCAGTACTGACTTTGTTGGCAGGTATAGGTACTTTTCTTATTGCCTGTGAAATGATGAGTCACAACTTGGAGTCTGCAAGCAGTAAGAAACTGAAAACTTTATTTTCAAAAGCATCAAAAAGTCCTTGGCTTGGTGTAGGAATAGGAACAGTTGGTACGGCTGCAATACAAAGTTCCGGTGCGACAACAGTAATGATAATTGGTTTTGTGAATGCCGGCATAATGTCTCTGTCGCAGGCAGCTACTATGATATATGGAGCTAATATAGGAACTACCGTTACGGCGCAGATTGTTGCACTCGGTATGTTTGGCTCAAATATGATTTCCACTACTGTGCTTTTTTCTGCATGTGCAGGTATTGGTGCTTTTATTTCCTTATTTTCAAAAACTCCGGTTACAAAACAGATTGGCGGTATAATAACCGGTTTCGGTATGCTGTTTGTGGGCTTGAATCTGATGAGCAGTTCTATGGACAGTTTTGCTGCATTGGATTCTGTTAAGATATTCCTGTCTCATATATCCAATCCTATTCTTCTTGTTGCATTAGGTACGCTTCTTACTGCTGTCATACAAAGTTCTTCCGTAATGACTTCTATAGCAATTGCAATGGTCTATACCGGATTGGTTTCTCTTGACCAGGGCATATATCTGACAATGGGTTCTAATATTGGCTCGTGCGTTGTTGCTATTATTGCAGGTATGACCAGCGGTATAAATGCTAAGCGTACATCTCTTATTCACCTGCTGTTCAATGTCAGCGGTGTTGTCCTGTTTATGATATTGGGAGTTGCAGTAGCATCTGCAGGAGGACGTACATTCGGAGAAATGCTTGAACGTATGTTCCCGGGTGCTCCGTCAACACAGCTTGCTATGTTTCACACAATATTCAATTGTACCACAGTTATTATTATGATGCCGTTGACAGGATTCCTTGTAAGAACCGTTACAGGCATTGTAAAAGATGTTCCCAATGACGAATCTGACAACGAGAATCTTAATTTCAAATACATTGATACCAATCTGTTGAAAACACCGCCTTTGGCAGTTGCCCAGACTAAGAAGGAAATAATGGATATGGCAGCACTTGCCATAGAGAATTTCAACCGTTCAATAGATATTGCCATTTCTCTTGATTTTTCTATGATGGATGCATTCCGTAAAGCGGAACAGCGTCTTGACCATCTTAACGTAGCTATATCCAAGTTTGTTGTTGAACTATCGTCAAAGCCTCAATTGAATGATTATGACCGGATATATCTTGCATCGTCTTACAGGACAGTGCATGATTTGGAACGTATTGGTGACTATGCGGAGAATATTACGGAATATGCCGAATCAATGCATCAGGCTGAACAAAGTTTTTCTACTGCTGCTGCACAGGAGATAGAGCATGTACGCCATATGATCAATGAATTGTTCAAGCAGGTCATTGAAGCTTATCACCATGCAAATCTTGATAATCTTGCCAAAGCTAACCAGATTGAGGATTCAATTGATGATTATACAGCTCAGATGGGAGACAACCATATTGAACGTTTGTCAGGTAATCAGTGTACCGCCATTGCCGGTTCCAATTACCTTTCTTTGTCAACCAGTGTAGAGCGTATTGCAGACCACCTGATAAATGTAGGTAAGACAATTCGCAATCTTCCGCGTAATTAATATCCGTAGCGGTTGCGGTAGCCTATAGGACAAGACGTTGCTTAATACTTGTTGGAAAGACAATATTGTAGTACATTTGTCGGGTTAATATATTTAAATTATGAAGGGTTTATATACGGTATTGTTATTGGTTGTGTCCAATATATTCATGACATTTGCATGGTATGGTAACTTGAAACTGCAGGAAATGAAAATTTCTACAGACTGGCCGCTGATACTGATAATACTGGCATCGTGGGGCGTAGCTCTGTTCGAATACAGTTTTATGATTCCGGCAAACCGTATTGGCTCCGACATTAACGGCGGCCCGTTCAACCTGATTCAACTTAAAGTAATTCAGGAAGCTGTTTCTCTGACAGTATTTACGCTGATAGTCTCTTTAGTATTCAAGAGCCAGACTCTTCACTGGAATCATATAGTATCTTTTCTCTTGATTATTCTTGCAGTTTACTTTGCCTTTATGAAAACCGGAAAATGAGTTTCAGCTATTAAAGCTTGAAACTGGCACCGCACATGAATGTGGCGCGTGGCATAGGATATCCGTAGTTGATCTGATATTTTTGTGCCAACAGGTTTTCTCCCTTTATCCAAAGACCTATTCCATCCAGAATCTGATAATCTATTCCCGCATTCAGCAGAGTGTAATTCTCTTTGCTGGATAATTGCGAATAAAGACCGCAAATCTGCTGCAGTTCCACATTGGCGTTCCATTTCCCGGAATGGAACATGGCACGTAGCATTCCTTTGTACTGAGGTACGGAAATAATGGGATGTTTCATATTTACCCAGCCATGGTTTGTGCTTAAGGACCAATGTTTTGCAATTTTCCACATCAGATTGAATTCAACACCGTAGTTCTCTATTGCTCCGGTATTGATGTTTTTCATCATGACAGTCTGTATCATGTTGTCTCCTTTTATGTAGAACAGATTGATGCCGTATTTTACAGGACCTGCATCAGGAGTGTGTTTCCATGAGAGTTCGAAACTGTTTATACGTTCTGCCTGCAGACTGTCGTTCGATGGGGGATACATGTACAGTTCTTTGATGGTAGGGTTGCGGAATCCCTTTGCATAAGAGAGTTTCAATGTACTGTTGTCTGTTGTCCGTACTGCAACTCCTGCTTGCGGAATCCATTCAATTCCCGATACGGAATGGTGATCAAAGCGGATTCCTGCAGAGAGTGTCAGTATTGAACCTAAATTCTGGCTCATGTCAATATATCCTGCCGCCTGATTCATGTATTCACATGCACTCTGTTTGTTCGGAGTGTCCAATACTGAACCGTCAACTCTTGATGTGTACCATGTATCGCCGAAAATATGCTGGTATTCAAAGCCGGCTGTCAGTCTGTTCCCGGTAAACAGATTTAAGTTCTGGTAGACAGATATTCCGCTAAGATTGTCTTTTGACTGGAACAGTCTTGATTGAGGAGTTTCTGTGGAATTATCTTTGTAACCATCGTTGATGGTGTGCCGGCCAAAAGATGTATATGCGCTTATTGAACCGTTTGTCCTATTGTATTTATTGTCAATGCCGGCCGAAACCATACCGCGACGGATATTGCGGTCTGTTTCCAGCATGGGTTCTTGGATAGGACCTGGATATTCGGATTTTGTTCCTGAAACATTGCCATGTGCATAAATGTTCCAATTGTCATTCAGGCGGTAAGCGATACGTGCATCTCCGCTGAATTGTTCGAACTCCATATTGGGCCTATGGTTGTCCGAACGGGAGTACTGACTTGCAACACTGCAGGAAAGGCGGTCCTGATTTACATAGACAGAGGCATCGGCAATAACTGTGCCCCAACTTCCCGCACTGATGTCAATGTTTGCTGTTGTTCCTTGTGTGTTGTTGTTTTTGGTTACTATATTGATAACTCCGCCCATCGCGTTTGAACCGTAAAGAACACTTGCGGGGGAGTGCAGAACTTCAACACGTTCTGCAATCAGTGTCTGGTAACTGTCTGGAATTGGGTGTCCGTAAATGCCGCTGAACTGCGGGTGTCCGTCGACCATTATCAGTACTTGTGCCGCCGAACCGGAAAGACCTCGCATTGAGATATTGCCTGCAGAACCTATACTTACTCCATAACCAAGCATTGAAGTCTTGGTTACAAACATATTGGGTACCAATGATTCAATTGCAGAAATCAGATTGGAGCTGTGGGCGTGCTGTAATGTTTCTTTATCTATGATTGTGACTGTATGTGGCAGATAGCGTACATCAGTCTGTTCACGTGATCCGGTTATAACTACTTCCGGAATTGTGTCTGTTGCAACGGCTTTAACCATAGACGGCGCCAGCAGAGCCAGCGCCGCTATAATAAGTGTATGGTTCATCCAATTATTTGTTCTTTTCAATCCAACGACGTGCTGCTACAAAGGCGTCAATTATTGGTGTTACATCATCATTGACACGTTCTGCAGGATAAGCAGCGCACTGCCATGGGAATATTGCGCGTTCCGGATGTGGCATCATTGCAACGTGACGGCCGTCAGCGCTGGCAATACCTGCAACATTGTAATCAGATCCGTTAGGATTGGCAGGATATGCACTGTAACTGTAACGTGCAATTACGTTGTATTCGCTTTCAGGCATTGGCAAAGAGAACTTTCCTTCTCCGTGAGCAACCCAGATACCAAGTTTGTTACCTGCAAGACCGCTGAACATAACGCTGTTGTTCTTAGGTATATCTATGCCAAGGAATGCGGATTCGAATTTGTGCGATGTGTTGTGCAACATACGGCTCTTCTTATCATGTTCTGGGTTGATAAGACCAAGTTCTATCATAAGCTGGCAACCGTTGCAGACACCAAGTGAAAGGGTGTCAGGTCTTGCATAGAAGTTGTCCAGAGCCTGTTTTGCCTTTGGATTGAACAGGAAAGCTCCTGCCCATCCCTTGGCGCTGCCAAGAACGTCTGAATTTGAGAAACCGCCGCAGAAAACAATCATGTTGATGTCTTCAAGTGTTTCGCGACCGCTGACAAGGTCTGTCATTGTAACATCTTTTACATCAAAGCCTGCCAGCCATAGTGTATAAGCCATTTCACGTTCACCGTTTGTACCTTTCTCTCTGATGATGGCAGCTTTGATTCCGGATGCTGTACGGCGGTCCGGGTTAAGACCATTTTGAGAAAGCTTTCCAGTGAATTCATTATTGAACTTGAACTTGATAGGCTGATTCTTATAGTTTTTGAAACGTTCCTGAGCCTGACCGTTCATTGACTGACGGCAGTCAAGCAGATATGATGTTTCAAACCATATGTCACGCATTTTGTCAATATCAATCTTGTATGACTGATTGTCTTTTTTGATAGATATGTAACGGTCATTGCTGAGTGTTGCTATCTGTGCAAAACCAATTCCGGCTTCTTCAAGGATTCCCTTTACACTGTCAAGTTTCTCTTTTGCAACCTGAACAACAATACCTGGGTTTTCTGCAAAAAGAGTCTTTACAATATCCTCTACGCCAAGGTCTTTGAGATTAACGCTGAGACCGCCCCATGTATTTGCAAAACACATCTCAAGAAGTGTGGTGATAAGACCACCTGCAGAAATGTCATGCCCTGCAAGCAGATATCCCTTTTCAATAAGTTCCTGAATTGTATTGAATGCATCTTTGAAGTATTCAGGGTTTGTTATTGTAGGAACATCACTGCCTACGCAGTTCTGTGTTTGGGCAAACGCTGAACCTCCAAGTTTGAGGGAATCGAAACTGAAATCAATATGCAGCAATACACTATCTTCTGTGTTGCGGATAACCGGAGAGAGTACTTTTTTGACATCGCTTACCTGACCGCCAGCACTTACAATAACAGTACCCGGACTGATAATCTTGTCTCCGTTAGGATATTTCTGTGTCATAGAAAGTGAATCCTTACCGGTAGGAACGTTTATGCCAAGAGCAATACAGAAATCAGACAATGCTTTGACACCTTTGTAGAGGCGTGCATCCTCTCCCTTTTGAGCGCGGCATGGCCACATCCAGTTTGCACTGAGTGATACGCTCTTGAGACCTTCTTCAAGCGGAGCAAAAAGAATGTTTGTCAAAGATTCTGCCACTGAAAGAACTGAGCCTGCAGCAGGATCTGCAAGTGCGGCAGCAGGAGCATGTCCAATAGCTGTTGCAATACCTTTCTTTCCACGGTAGTCAAGTGCTACAACGCCGCAGTCTGAAAGAGGCAACTGCAGTTCGCCCTGGCACTGCTGACGTGCAATCTTACCTGTAACGGAACGGTCAACCTTGTTGGTGAGCCAGTCCTTGCAGGCAACAGATTCAAGACGCAGAACCTGAGTCAGGTAATCTTCAATTTTTTCAGTGTTGTATTTTACATCTTTATATTTGCGTTCAACGGTTTCATCTACCATGTATGTTTTGGGGCTTGAACCGAACATCTGGCTTACTGCAAGGTCGAACGGACGCACACCGTCTGCCTGTTCAAAGGCAAAGCGGGCATCGCCTGTGGTCTGACCTACAACATACATAGGAGCGCGTTCACGGTCAGCAATCTTCTGAACATGTTCAATATGTTTCTGGTCAATAAGCAGACCCATACGTTCCTGAGATTCATTGGCAATGATTTCTTTTGAAGAAAGAGTGGAGTCTCCAACAGGCAGCTTTGTCATATCGATAAGACCGCCGCATTCTTCAACAAGCTCAGACAGGCAGTTGACGTGACCTGCTGAACCGTGGTCATGGATGGATACAATAGGATTGACTTCTTCTTCGCAAAGTGCGCGGGTAACGTTATATGCGCGTTTCTGCATTTCAGCATTTGCACGCTGTACTGCATTAAGCTCAATACCGGATGAGTAACGTCCTGTCTCTACAGAAGAAACTGAACCGCCGCCAAGACCGATGCGGTAGTTGTCGCCACCTACAACAACAATCTTGTTACCGGTCTGAGGTTCACCCTTAAGGCAGTCGCGTTCTGTTCCGTAACCAACACCGCCGGCCATCATGATAACCTTGTCGTAACCGTACTGTTCGTTATTCTCCTGATGCTCGAATGTGAGCAGAGAACCGCAGATAAGCGGCTGACCGAATTTGTTGCCAAAGTCGCTGGCGCCGTTTGATGCTTTGATAAGTATCTGTTCTGGAGTCTGATAGAGCCAGTTGCGCTCTTTCATGCTCTTTTCCCATGTCTTGTCTTTGCTGTTGCGTGGGTAAGAAGTCATATAGACTGCAGTACCTGCAATAGGCCATGAACCTTTACCGCCACCCATACGGTCACGGATTTCACCGCCTGTACCTGTTGAAGCTCCGTTGAACGGTTCAACTGTGGTAGGGAAGTTGTGAGTCTCTGCCTTGAGAGATATAACTGTCTGGATATCTTTGATTACAAAGTAGTCAGATGTGGAGTGGTCCAGCGGAGCAAACTGTTCGGCAACAGGACCTTTTGCAAAAGCAACGTTGTCCTTGTATGCAGATATGATACTGTTGCGGTTTTCCTGTGTGGTTTTCTTTATCAGGCTGAACAGAGATGACTCCATCTCTTTGCCGTCAATAATGAACTTTCCGCCAAAGATTTTGTGGCGGCAGTGCTCAGAGTTGATTTGGGCAAAACCGAATACCTCAGAGTCTGTGAGCTTGCGTCCAAGTTCACCTTCAACCTTGTGCAGGTACTCAATCTCCTCTTTTGAAAGAGCAAGACCCTCCTGTTCATTGTAACTGTCAAGGTCTTCAATAAAGAGGATAGGCTGCGGCTTGATGTCAACTGTAAAGATAGTCTGGTCAATACCATTGTACATTCTTTGCAGCATAGGATCATATTCAGCCTTGTCCGATGCCACCTGAAAATACTCCTCAATACGCAGAATTCCTGTCAAACCCATGTTCTGGGTTATTTCAACAGCGTTTGTACTCCATGGAGTTATCATTTCACGACGTGGTCCTATAAAGAACCCTTCAAGTGCGCTTTCCTCCAGAAGAACGGCATCACCGTAAAGCCATTCAAGCTTTTTTACATCTTCTGCACTAAGTTGATTTTTGCTCTCTGTGGCAACAATTGTACCACTCTGATTTTTAAAGAAAGATATCATTTTCAGTAAAATTATTTTCTTTTTGTAAGGTCTCCCATTGCTTCAACATTCTTTCTGACCTCGTCAGAAGATATGTGTGCGTTCTGCAGCGAACCGCTAAGATACTGCTGGTAAGAAGGCATGTCAATCATACCATGACCGCTCAGGTTGAACAGTATGACTTTCTTTTCTCCGGTCTTTTTGCACTCATTTGCCACGCGGATTGCAGTTGCTATGGCATGGGCGGATTCAGGTGCCGGAACAATTCCTTCCGAATTTGCAAATGTCATTGCGGCCTCGAAACTTTCCAGCTGGTTGATGTCAACACCTTTCATGTAACCGTCCTTTGCAAGCTGGCTTACAACAGAGCCGGCTCCGTGATAACGCAGACCGCCTGCATGAATGTTTGACGGACGGAAATCGTGACCCAGCGTGTACATTGGTATGAGCGGAGTATAACCGGCCTCGTCACCGTAGTCATATGTGAAAATACCTTTTGTCAGTTTAGGACATGAAGTAGGTTCGGCAGCAAGGAAAACGGTATCCTTATGTGTGCCGTCAAATACATGACGCATGAAAGGAAATGCCAGACCGCTGAAGTTTGAACCGCCACCAAAGCATGCTATTACATAATCCGGATATTCACCTGCCATTTCCATCTGTTTCTCCGCCTCAAGACCAATTACTGTCTGGTGCAGGGATACAAAGTTCAATGTTGAACCTAACGTATATTTGCAGTTTGGTGTCATGCGGGCAAGTTCCACAGCTTCTGAAATGGCTGTACCTAAGGAACCGTTGTGGTTGGGGAATTGTGTAAGAATATCCTTTCCTGCACGGGTAGACATAGACGGTGAAGGTGTTACCTGAGCACCGAAAATCTGCATCATGTTCTTGCGGTAAGGCTTCTGCTCAAATGTTATCTTTACCTGATATACGGCAGATTCCATACCGAACAGTTTTGCTGCGTATGCCATTGCAGTTCCCCATTGGCCTGCACCTGTTTCAGTTGTGACGTTTGTTACACCTTCCTCTTTGCAGAAGTATGCCTGCGCAAGTGCGGAGTTCAGTTTGTGCGAACCTACAGGGCTGACACTTTCGTTTTTGAAATAAATGTGGGCAGGAGTACCGAGAGCCTCTTCCAGTCCGTATGCGCGTACAAGCGGAGTACTGCGGTAATATGTATAATACTCACGAACCTTTTCAGGAATGTCAATCCATGCATCTGTCTGGTTGTATTCCTGTTTTACCAGTTCCTTTGCAAAAAGAGGGTAAAGCTCTTCCTGTTTCAAAACTTCTCCTGTCTGCGGGTTGCGCATAGGAAGCGGTTTGTTGGGCATGTCTGCCTGAATGTTATACCATTGTGCAGGTATTTCCTGCTCTGTTAAAAAGTATCTTTTTTGTCTCATAATGAGTCTGTTTTTAAAGTAATATGTTGTATAAAATAAAAAAATCCGCCCTAATGTCTTGTTGTGGAGCGGATACAATATAGATTTGTCATTTTTGCAAATGAAACTGAAAAGCCGCTCCGCGCCATCGCCAAGTCTGCCAATCATTGTTCCAACAGAAAATAGACATATCTCTTAAGTATTGATTTCAAATTTCATTGCAAAGTTAATAAAAGCAATTCTAATTTCACTAACTTTGCGCACGAAAAATGAAAAGAATATTGAAACAATTTGAAACATTAGCGTAACTGCATGATATACAACACAATATTAGACGCAATAGGGCATACACCTCTTATAAGACTGAATAAACTTCCCGACCAGGATGGAGCGGAAGTTCTTGTTAAATTTGAAGGCTTGAATGCCGGCGGTTCAATAAAAACACGTACTGCATACAACATGTTGCTTGATGCTGAACAGAAAGGTCTGATAAAGCCCGACACTGTCATCGTTGAGCCTACATCAGGAAATCAGGGTATTGGTCTGGCTCTTGTTGGAGCTGTTCGTGGCTACCATACAGTGATTGTGATGCCGGATTCAGTAAGTGAGGAACGTCGCAAACTTGTCAAACACTATGGGGCAGAGGTTATACTGATACACGATGCCGGAAATATAGGCGAATGTATGGATCAGTGCCTGAAAAAAGCGCAGGAAATAGCGCGTGACAACAAAAATGTGTTCATACCGCAACAGTTTGAAAATCCCGCAAACCCAACGGTGCATCGTCATCACACAGGATTGGAGATTATGGAACAGGCTGCAAAACCTATTCATGGTTTTTGTTCCGGCATCGGTACAGGAGGAACAATAACAGGTATAGGAGAGGTACTCAAGGCCCAGAATCCTGATATTGAAATATGGGCCGTAGAACCTGAAAATGCTGCAATTCTTGCTGGAGGAAACATAGGCACTCATTTGCAGATGGGTATTGGCGACGGCCTGATTCCAGCTATATTAAATAAGGAAATATACAGTTCAATATGCATAATAAGCGATGATGAGGCTTTGGACACCGCCCGTGCATTAGCACGTTATGAAGGTATTATGTGCGGTATTTCAAGCGGAACCAATGTGGCTGCAGCATTGAAACTGGCCAGAAAACTGGGACCCGGCAAAACCGTGGTGACAGTTCTTCCGGATACAGCTGAAAGATATTTTTCAACACCTTTGTTTGAAGGTGAGTAATTATGAACATAACACAGTCTTTTAATTAAATGGAATTACGTCAGAATTGTAAGTATGCGTTGCTTGTACCCACAAGTATGGGCTTGAGAATCACCCCTGCCGCCGGACAGCCGGTTCAGTGCAGCAATCAGTTTTTTATGCAGGCAACAAGTGCTGAAACCAATGTTGCCAGTATTGCAGCATATCTTGGTCTTCCGGTCAAGGTGCTGACAACATTTGTTGAAGGCAGCCCGTTTGCCGCTTTCATCAAACAGGATCTGCGCTCACGCGGCATGGATTTTGAAGGAAAAGATGTTTCTCAGGGTGGCCCTTGGGGTTATCGTCACCAGATAAATGTTGCAGACAGCGGTTATGGATCACGCGGACCGCGCGTATGGAATGACCGTGCCGGAGAGGTAGGACGTACCTTGAATGTTAAAGATTTTGATTTGGACAGGATATTCGGACAGGAGGGTGTTCAGATTGTACATCTTTCAGGTCTGATTGGCGCTCTGAGTCCTGAAACCAGCAAGTTCTGTCTTGAGATTGCCCGTGCCGCAAAGAAATATGGCACCCGCATCAGTTTTGATTTGAATTACCGTGCTTCTTTCTGGAAAGGCCGTGAACAGGAACTCCATGACATATTCTCTGAAATCTGCAGTATTGCCGATATTCTGATTGGTAACGAAGAGGATTTCCAGCTTTGTCTCGGCATTGAAGGGCCTGAGGCCGGCGGAAAGGATATAGCTTCAAAAATTGACGGCTTCAAGGAAATGATAAAAAGAGTAAAGGCTCAGTATCCTGCCGCTCAGGTTTTTGCAACAACGTTGCGTCAGGTTGAAAATACCAACAGCCACAATTGGGGAGCAATCATGCTTGAAGGTGATAACTGGCATGTTGTAGAACCGCGTAATATTCATGTTCTTGACCGAATAGGTGGCGGCGACGGATACGTTGGCGGTATGCTGTATGCCATACTTAAAGGATGGAATCCTGAAAAGTGGATTCAGTTCGGTTGGGCAAGCGGCGCTCTTGCCACTACATTTCTTACAGATTATGCGCAACCTGCAGACGAAGACCAGATATGGAGCGTATGGCAGGGCAACGCACGTGTTAAACGCTGATATATGCTTGAATTAAGGAATCTTTCCATAGGCTACAAGCAAAAAGGTAACCGTAACACAGTAATAGCACAGAGCTTGTCTGCTACTTTGCATAACGGCTCTGTTGCTGTTCTTGTGGGCTCTAACGGAATAGGGAAGAGCACTCTTTTGCGTACAGTAGCAGGATTCCTCAAACCGCTTTCCGGACAGGTTCTTCTTGATGGCAGAACAGATGTTCACCTTCTTTCTCCTTCCGAACTGTCCAAAAGTATAAGCGTTGTACTTACGGAACGTACCGATGTTGAATATTTGAGTGTGTACGATGCCGTTTCTTTCGGGCGTATGCCGTACACAGGAATGCTTGGAACTCTGAAAGATGATGACAGACAGATTGTTGAAGCCTCTCTTTCACTAACAGGTGTTTATGATTTGAAAAACAGGACTGTTGACACTTTGAGTGACGGACAGCGTTCTCGGGTTATGATAGCAAAAGCATTGGCGCAGCAGACTCCTGTAATATTGCTTGACGAACCTTCTGCTTTTCTTGATTATCCCGGCAAGGAGGAACTGATGCTCCTGTTGCGTAATCTGGCACATAACGAAAACAAAGCCATTCTTATTTCGTCCCACGATATTGATATGGTCAAACGTTACGCAGACCTGTTCTGGGTAATGTCAAAAACAAAGGCCGGTATAACTCTTTCAGTTGATACCGACCCTTCTGATTTTAATCCTGATTTATTGAGAAACTCTTAAGGATTCTTCAATAGTTTCTTGTACTCATTCCTTTCAGACATTCTGCAATAGCCTTGATATGTGCTGGTGTGGTTCCGCAGCACCCTCCGGCAATATTTATCAGTCTGTCCTGTGCCATACGCTGTAAGGCGGCAGCTGTGTCTGCCGGTTTTTCGGTATAACCCTGAGCTGTTGGCAAACCTGCGTTAGGATATACGCTGACAGCGCATTTTACATATTCTGAAACCTCTTTGATTGGTTCATAAAGTTCTGTTGCGCCGAATGAACAGTTGATGCCCGCACTTACAATTCCATACTTACCGGCCATATCAAACAATTCAGTTATGGGGGTTCCTGTCATAAGACAGGTGCTTCCTGCCATAATTGAAGCCGATATCATAACCGGAAGTTCTTTGCCGCATTCATTGAAAGCCTCTTTTATGGCGTCAAGTGCGGCCTGTGCGTTGGCGGCATCGGTTACAGTTTCTACAAGAAGCAAATCCACACCGCCTTCAATCAGAGCAAGAGCCTGTTCCTTATAAGCCTGTTGCATGGACTCGCGGGTTACTGTCTCTGCCGGATCCATCATCATTTCAATAATGGTCAGGGATTTGTCAGTAGGTCCCATGCTTCCGGCAACCCAAACTTTGCGCGGTGCATTGTCTGCAGCTTTGCGTGCGCATTTTGCGGCGGCAAGACACATTTCCTTAACTTTGTCCTGAGCGTTGTATCCGGCTTGTGAAATTGAATTTGCACTGAAAGAACATGTCTCTATGATGTCTGCGCCGGCATCGACATAAGCTTTATGAATTTCTTCTATTATTTCCGGATGGGTAAGGGGGAGCATGTCGTTGTTACCGTCATATTGCAGACCGTAACCCTGGATACATGTTCCCATACCGCCATCCAGTATAAGAATCCTCTTTTTGAGTTCTTCCTGAAAAATCATTTATCCGATCAATAAGCAAACATAGGATAATCCTGCATCATGTCATTGACACGCTTGCGTACGCTTGAAATTACTGCATCGTTCTCCGGATCGTTCAGAACCTCTTCAATGAGAGCTGCAATAGTAATCATAAGATCTTCCTTGGCACCACGTGTAGTAATTGCAGGAGTACCAAGACGCAGACCGCTGGTCTGGAATGCTGAACGTGAATCGAACGGAACCATATTCTTGTTGGCAGTGATATCGGCTGCAACCAGTGCCTTTTCTGCAACTTTACCTGTGAGTTCAGGATATTTTGGACGCAGGTCAACCAGCATGCTGTGGTTGTCTGTACCGCCGGAAACAATGTAGAATCCGCGTTTTGTAAGTTCGTCTGCAAGAACAGCAGCGTTCTTCTTAACCTGCTGCTGATACTCTTTGAATTCAGGCTGGAGAGCTTCGCCGAATGCAACAGCCTTTGCAGCGATTACATGCTCAAGCGGACCTCCCTGCTGGCCTGGGAATACGGCAGAGTCAAGAAGCTGTGACATCATCTTGATCTCACCCTTAGGAGTAGTTTTGCCCCATGGGTTTTCAAAATCCTTGCCAAGAAGAATTACACCACCACGCGGACCACGCAGAGTCTTGTGTGTAGTTGATGTAACAATGTGTGCGTATTTGAGAGGGTTGTCAAGCAGACCTGCTGCAATAAGACCTGCAGGGTGTGCCATATCAACCATAAAGAGAGCACCTACCTCATCGGCAATCTTGCGCATGCGTGCATAATCCCATTCGCGTGAATAGGCGCTACCGCCACCGATAATCAATTTCGGTTTCTCTTTAAGTGCAAGTTCTTCCATTTTGTCATAGTCAACGCGACCTGTTTCCTGATTCAGATCGTAACCTACAGCATGATAGAGCATACCGGATGTGTTGACTGCAGAACCGTGTGAAAGGTGACCGCCATGAGCCAGATTAAGACCCATGAATGTATCTCCCGGATTGAGTACTGTCAGAAGAACCGCTGCATTTGCCTGAGCTCCTGAGTGAGGCTGAACGTTAACCCATTCAGCTCCGAAAAGCTGTTTCAGACGGTCTTGAGCAAGGCGCTCTGATTCATCAACTACCTCGCAACCGCCGTAGTAGCGTTTGCCGGGATAACCCTCGGCATATTTGTTTGTCAGGCAAGAACCCATTGCTTGCATTACCTGATCGCTTACAAAGTTCTCTGAAGCAATCAACTCGATTCCCTTTTTCTGGCGCTGATGTTCGCGCTCAATGATGTCAAAAATAACTTGGTCTCTTTTCATATTATTACGAAATATGTTTATTTATCTATATACTAAAATAACATTCCCACTGAAACTGTCAGATACCCTACATTTCTTTTTAAGGAAACATTTGTCCCTTCCTGTTGCTCTGAAAATCTGATTGACCTGGAAATATTTGTCAAACCGAAATCATACATAAAATCAAAGAATAAGGATTGTATGCGGCATCCGATGCCAATGGTCATATTCATCATGAAATTTCTGAACTCTTCTGACAATGTATACGGATATCCGTCAAATTTGCTGTTGCTTATTGAGGGTATAAGAAATTTGAATTTCGGACCGGCAAAAATGGAAAAATGATAAATACTGCTGTTACTCAGGTTGTAACCTATGAACAATGGTATGTCAATACTGCGTAGTATTGTAGTAGTGGTACCATAGTGCTGAGGCTGCTTTTCTCCAATAAGAACTTCTGGGGTACTGTATTCCTCAATAAAATTGTCCAGTTCCAGTTTGATTCCGGATCTGTTGCAGTTGTACATCAGTTCAGTCTGGAAATAAAGAATGTCAGTGTTGTACCGCACAATAAAACTGGCTAATCCCGAAAGCAATGAGGTATTCTCATATTCATATTTACGGAAATGATGCCCGTTGACATTTGCATTGACTCCCATCAGCATGCTTGATTCGCCGCCAAATCTGAAACCGTAGTTAAAATGATTGCCCGTACTCTTTGCGTCCTGACCACTGGCAAATAGCGGAAATGTAATCAGAATAAGCAAAGCGATAATATGGTTCGGTCTAATCATTTGAATTCAATTTCGTCTACAGTGATTTCCTTGTTGCAGTATGCGCAGCGCAGTTTACCGGCTTTCTTGTCAGTAGTGATAAAACGCGTTGACATAGGTTCGTGATTGGTTATACATTTTGGATTGCTGCATTTGACTGTGTCAACAACCTCTTCAGGCAGGCTGACAGTATTCTTGTCAATAATCTCATAATTGCGTATAAGGCTTATTGATATATTCGGAGCAACACATGCAAGTCTTGCAATCTCAAGGTCTGTAAAATAGTGGTCGGAAATCTTTATCAGTCCTTTTTTCTCACTTTTCTTACTTTTGAGATTACATCCGATAGTGATTGTGTTGTTCAACTTCTGTAGTCCCAATATATCAACAACGGTAAATACTCTGTCTGCCGGAATATGATCAATTACGGTTCCGTTTTCAATTGCGGCAACCTTCAGTTCTGTTTTTCCCATAGCTCAAAATTTAATCTACATTTATGTTGAGAGCATTGCAAATCAAGGCTTGTCGTACATACAGTCCGTTCTTTGCCTGCTGGAAATAATATGCTTTCGGATTGTTGTCAACATCCTGGGATATCTCGTTTACTCTTGGTAACGGGTGCAATATCCTGAGATTCGGTTTTGATCCTTCAAGCATATCGTTGTGCAGTATGTATGCATCTTTTACCTTTTCATATTCATCAAGATTGCTGAAACGCTCACGCTGTACACGAGTCATATACAATATGTCTGCACCGGCAATGACATCTCTGTTGAAATCTGTGTGCTCCACAAATTTGATGCCGTTATTGTTGCAGTACTGTTTGTATACATCGGGCATAGCCAGCTCTTTCGGTGCTATGAAATGAAATGTAGGATTGAAGAAACGCATGGCGGTAAGCATAGAATGTACTGTGCGGCCATATTTCAAATCTCCTACAAGATAAATGTTCAAATTGTCCAGATGTCCTTGCGTTTTCTGCATGGAATACAAATCCAGCATGGTCTGTGAAGGGTGCTGGTTTGCCCCGTCACCTGCATTGATGATAGGAATAGGGGATACCTCGCTTGCATAGCGTGCTGCTCCTTCAAGGAAGTGTCTCATAACAATCACATCTGAATAGTTGCTGACCATCATGATGGTATCTTTAAGAGTTTCACCCTTTGTTGAACTGGTTGTGGCGGCATCGGAAAAACCAATGACGCGTGCCCCCAAGCGGTTTGCCGCTGTTTCAAAACTCAGACGGGTACGCGTGGACGGCTCGAAAAACAGAGTGGCAACGATTTTTCCGTCAAGAATCTTTCTGTTAGGACAAGCTTCAAATTTGGCTGCGTTGTCAAGCAACTGCAAAATATCTGCTTTGGAAAGCTCTTCCAAAGTAATAAGACTCCTGTTTGACTGATTCATTTCCTGAGAATTCTTTTTAGTCTCCAAAATTACTAAAAAATCTCATTATATTATATATCCTTGATTTATTATTGATTTTTTTGTGCTATTTTTGCATATAAATATATAATGGGTAAATGACGAACAAAGGCAAAAAGATAGTTAGAATAATCAATTGTTGTGTATGGATTATTGCTGTTGCAGTATTGCTGTCGCTTACAATAGTGTTCAAAATGATGGCAAACGGCAAGATTGGATATATGCCTACAATTGAAGAACTGGAAAATCCTATTGACAAATACGCATCGCAGGTCATATCTTCTGACGGTGTGGTTCTTGGCACATATTCAAGAGAAAAAAACAATCGTGTCAAAGTAGCTTATGAAGATCTGTCTCCAAATCTTGTCAAGGCTCTTATTGCCACAGAAGATGTGCGTTACCTTGATCATTCCGGTATAGATTTCAGGGCACTGTTGCGTGCAATCATCAAAAGAGGTGTACTTGGTCAGACAAATGCCGGCGGTGGCAGTACAATTACACAGCAGCTTGCAAAATTGCTCTATACAGTTGATGTGGCCCATAATACGTTTGAAAGAATGCTTCAGAAACCCATGGAGTGGGTGATTGCAGTCGAACTTGAACGCTGTTATACTAAGGAGGAGATAATAACAATGTATCTCAACAAATATGACTTCTGCAATAATTCCGTTGGTATATTTACAGCATCAAATTATTATTTCAGCGTAAATCCGATAGATTTGTCTGTTACCCAGGCTGCTACTCTTGTGGGACTGTGCCAGAATTCCAGTTACTATAATCCCAAAAGTCACCCAGACAGAGCCCTGGAACGTCGTAATGTTGTTCTTAACCAAATGCTTGTTGCCGGTTATATTACTGAACAGGAATGTGAAGAATACTCATCGTATCCTCTTGATCTGAACATATCAAAAGTAGATCATCAGGAAGGTCTGGCCACATATTTCAGAGAATATTTGCGTGGTGTACTTACAGCAAAGGAACCTGTAAAAGGAAAGGTGTCACGCCAGAAATATTATGAGGATTCCATTGACTGGGCAGATAATCCGCTTTTTGGCTGGTGCAATAAGAACCGTAAGGAAGACGGTACACCGTATGATCTGTACACAGATGGTCTCAAGATATATACAACAATTGATTCCAGAATGCAGATTTATGCGGAAAATGCAGTGTCTGAACATTTGCGCGGTTATCTGCAACCAAACTTCTTTATTGAAAAAAGCAACTCTAATCTGCTGAATTCTCCCTATGCAGAAAATCTTACCGAAATAGAGCTGGATGCAATTCTGAAACAGGCCATGCGTAATACGGACCGATACAGACATATGCATGCCGACAGTATCTCCGATGAGAGAATCTTTGTTGTCTTTGAGGATACAATACCGATGAAACTGTTTACGTATGATGGTTTTGTAGATACACTTATGTCTCCGCTTGACAGCGTAAAACATATGAAATCATTCCTCAGATGCGGTTTTATGTGCATGGAAACCAAAACCGGTCAGGTTAAGGCGTATGTGGGAGGACCTGAACCGAAACAGTTCAAATATGACATGGTCAATCAGGGACGCCGTCAAGTTGGATCTACTATAAAACCATTCCTTTATTCTATGGCAATGGAGAGCGGTTATACTCCATGTGACGAGGTGATAAACCAGACCCAGTCCATTCTTACTTCTGACGGTAAGATTTGGAGCCCGAAAGATGAAGGAACAACAAAAATAGGCGAATATGTTTCAATCAAGTGGGGCTTGTCAAGGTCAAATAACAATGTGACGGCATTTCTTATGAGCAAATTGAGTCCGCGCGGATTCAGGGATTTGCTGTTTGAGTACGGATTAAGAAACCGTTCCATAGCTCCGGTTCCAGCTATTTGTCTTGGAACCTGTGATGTGTCCGTTTCAGAAATGGTAGGTGCATATTCCGCTTTTCCGAATAAAGGAATACGTATGACACCGTTGTACGCTACACGCATAGAAAGCAACAATGGTGAATTGCTGGAAAGTTTTTCATCTACTTCGTATGAGGTAATCAGTGAAGAAACGTCATATAAAATGATTGACATGATGAAAGCTGTTATTTCTGAAGGAACAGGTGTCAGATTAAAAAGGTATATGCACAGTTCCAACATTGCGGGAAAGACAGGTACTACAAACAATCAGTCCGATGCCTGGTTTATGGGATATACTCCGGATCTGGTAGTTGGATGCTGGATTGGAGGTGAGGACCGTTCAATTCACTTTAACAGCATGCAATTCGGTCAGGGCTCGCGTATGGCTTTGCCTGTTTGCGGAATTTTTCTTGACAGTGTGTATTCCGATTCTTTGGAGTTGGGATATTTGCCGTCAACAAAGTTTGATATCCCGTTGGATTTTGATCCGTGCAGTTCTGATATGGATGATTTCCGTGATAATTCCCATGAACAGTATTTTATAGAAAGTTTTTGATATGAATTTTGTTGTAATTATTCCAGCCCGATATGCTTCTACCCGTTTCCCAGCCAAACCTTTGGCCGTTCTGGGTGGTAAACCTGTAATTCAAAGGGTTTATGAACAGTCTTGTAAGGTTTTTGACAATGTATTTGTTGCTACAGATAATGACTTGATTTTCAATTGCGTTCAATCTTTTGGAGGAAAGGCTGTTATGACCAGTCCGAATCATAAAAGCGGTACAGACCGTTGCAAGGAAGCTTATCTGAAATGCGGAGTCAAAGCTGATGTTGTAATCAATGTACAGGGAGATGAACCCTTTATTGACCCATCGCAACTTGAGACAATCAAGAACTGTTTTCTTGATCCGTCAACACAGATTGCTACGTTGGTCAAACCTTTTGATTCAGATGCGCCTTTCAGTCTGATTGAAAATCCGAACAGTCCCAAGGTAGTGGTTGACAGTAACTGGAATGCTATGTATTTCAGCCGTAGCCCTATTCCGTATCTGCGTGGTGTTGAACAGAAAGATTGGAGTGCAAACCATACTTTTTACAAACATCTTGGATTGTATGCTTTCCGTTCGCAGGTGCTTGAACAGATTACGGAAATGCCTCAAAGTGTTCTGGAAAAGGCCGAGAGTCTTGAACAGTTGCGTTGGCTTGAAGCCGGATACAATATTAAGGTAGGTGTAACCAATATTGAGACTGTAGGTATTGATACTCCTGAAGACTTGCAGAAGGCAGAACAATTTCTAAAAAGCAAAAAATAATCAATTATGATAATAGACTCAGTTTCCAACTTGAAGAAGTATGTTTCAATTCATAAAGCTATCAATGATGTTATTGATTGGCTGAATAATTCAGATATTGATTCCTTGCCTTATGGCAGACATACCATTGATGGAGACCTTGTCTATGTGAATTGTGATTGGGCTCAGGCCCGCACAAAAGATGTTCCTTTGGAGGTTCATGAAAAATATATAGATATTCAGATTCCGTTGAGCGGAGATGAAATAATGGGGTATTCTCCCTCTGAAACATTGGGAGAGAATGTTCAGGCTTATAATTCCGAAAAAGACGCTGCTTTTTATTCTGCTCCGGCAGATAATTACTTTCTTGTAAAAAAAGGTATGTTTGTCATTTTTCTACCCGGAGAAGGCCATGCTCCTGCTATAACTGAGAAGGGAATCAGAAAATTAGTCTTCAAACTAAGAATCCTGTAATATGGTTAATCTGGTTAAAAATGATAAATGGCTCACTCCTTTCAAGGAGGCCATAGAAGGCCGGCATCAGCATGCAGTCAATAAAGCAGAAGAATTGTCCGGGAACGGAACATTGCGTGATTTTGCAAGCGGGTATCTATACTTTGGACTCCATAAAACCGATTCAGGATGGGTTTTCCGTGAGTGGGCACCCAATGCAACCGAAATTTTTCTTGTCGGAGATTTTTCAGACTGGCTGGAAGATGACAGATTCCGTTTGAAAAGGATTGATGATAATGGTGTGTGGGAACTGACCGCACCCTCTGATTCCATGCATGTGGGACAGAATTATAAGATGCGTGTATTCTGGCAAGGAGGAAAGGGTGACCGTATTCCTGCATGGAGCACCTACGTTGTTCAGGATCCTGTCACTAAAATCTTTACGGCAAAAATTGCTGATGATGCTCCATATAAATTCAAGGTAAATGATTTCAAACTGCAGCGTTCTCCTTTAATGATATATGAAACGCATGTGGGAATGGCTCAGGAATATGAGGGAGTAGGGTCTTATAGAGAATTTGAAGAAAGGATATTGCCAAGGGTTAAAAAACTTGGGTATAACTGTATCCAGATAATGGCAATTCAGGAGCATCCTTATTATGGCAGCTTTGGTTACCATGTGTCCAGTTTCTTTGCTCCTTCTTCAAGATTCGGCTGTCCGAATGACCTGAAACATCTGATTGACACTGCTCATGGTATGGGTATCGGTGTAATCATGGATATTGTTCATTCTCATGCAGTGAAAAATACAGAAGAGGGCCTGGGATTATTATGCGGTGATCCGTATCAATATTTTATGCGTGGTAGCCGTAGGGAACATTCTGCATGGGGCTCGTTGTGTTTTGACTATGGAAAGAATCAGGTTATTCATTTCCTGTTGTCAAATTGCCGGTATTGGTTGGAAGAATTCAAATTTGACGGTTTCCGTTTTGACGGTGTGACTTCTATGTTGTATTACAGCCATGGCCTGAATGAGTGCTTTACATGTTATGGTGATTATTTTAACGGACACCAGGACGATAACGCTATATGTTATCTGACATTGGCAAATATGCTTGTTCATCAGGTTAATCCCAATGCTGTTACTATTGCCGAAGAGGTTAGCGGCATGCCGGGACTTGCAGCTCCTGTTGATGATGGCGGGTACGGATTTGATTACCGTATGGCCATGAATATTCCTGATTATTGGATAAAGACTATAAAAGAGAGAAAGGATGAGGATTGGAAACCGTCGTCAATATTCTGGGAATTGACCAACCGCCGTCAGGACGAAAAAACTATTTCTTATGCGGAGAGTCATGACCAGGCTTTGGTGGGAGACAAAACTATCAGTTTCCGCCTGATGGATTCCGATATGTATTGGCATTTCAAAAAAGACAGTGTCAACTATACTGTGGAACGTGGTATATCACTGCATAAAATGATAAGACTTGTATCTGCAAGCACAATCAATGGTGGTTATCTGAATTTTATGGGAAACGAATTCGGTCATCCTGAATGGATAGACTTTCCGCGTTTGGAAAACGGATGGAGCCACAAATATGCCCGTCGTCAATGGAGCCTTGTTGACAATAGTGATCTGTGTTATCACTGGCTTTCCGATTTCGATGCCGCAATGATTAAGGAAATATCAGGTCTGCGCGGATTTGTGGATACTCCTGTTGTTGAAATATGCAAGAATGACGGAGACCAGATTCTGGCCTATATGCGCGGTAAACTGTTGTTTGTATTTAATTTCAATCCGGTTAAATCTTTTGCCGATTACGGTATTGTTGTTCCGGAAGGTTCATATTCCGTAGCATTGGATTCTGATGCGGCAGAATTTGGAGGACAGGCGCGCAATGATACATCGGTTGTTCATTATACCGATTCTTACGGTTTGCCTAAAGATGCAAAAAAAGGCAGGTTATATCTCTATATTCCTGCCCGTACTGCTGTTATTCTTAAAAAACGGGATTGATCAGAACATGCTTCTGTCACCGCCGTTCTTTCCGCGCGATACTTTGATGCGCAACGGCATTGAAACCATATAACGGACCGGTTTTTCGTTTCTTGTTGCAGGGTTCCAGTTTGGCATGTGCTCGAGAAGGCGCAAAACTTCGCTGTCAATATCCTCTTCGATACCCTTTAAAACAGATACGTAAGTAACATCTCCGGATGCTTCTACTGTGAATTGAACTTCAAGCGTTCCGCTTGCCGATTTTCTTCTGGCTTCTTCCGGATATTCAAAGTTAGTCATTATGTAGGTGTGTAATGCTTCCATACCGCCACGAAATGTTGGAGGAACTATTCTTATCTGTGCGGTATCTGCAATAGCAGTTGTTGTGTCGTTGGTAACGGAGTCTGCCTGCGTCTGAGCTGATATGACTCCAGAAAACATAAAGGTAAAAGCGATTGACAGAAATAATTTTTTTGTATGTGTCATTTTAAGTTAAAAATGTTATTTGTATACACTATACTGCAATACTTGATATGTTAAATCTTCCGTTGAAAATATTCTGTTAATTTTTTTTAAGGGAAAGAAGGGTAACCACTTCAATATGCTGGGTGTGCGGGAACATGTCAACAGGTTGAACTCTGTCAACATTATATTTTGCGTCAAGAAGTGCCAGATCCCGCGCCAGAGTGGCAGGATTGCAGCTTACATAGACTATCCGAGGGGCTTCAACCCATAATATCATATCTACCACATCTTTGTGCATTCCAACGCGCGGAGGATCAGTAATGATGACATCGGGCTTGCCATATTTGTCAATGAAATCTTGTGTGAGCATGTCTTTCATGTCTCCCGCAAAGAACTGAGTGTTGTCAATATGGTTGAACTCAGCGTTGAGTTTGGCATCGGCTATAGCCTCAGGAACATATTCAATACCTATCACCTGACGGCAACTGCGTGCAACAAACTGTGCAATGGTGCCCGTTCCGGTATAAAGATCATAGACCAGATCATTCTTGCCTACAGCTGCGAATTCACGCACCTTTGAATACAATGTGCAGGCCTGATTGGTGTTTGTCTGAAAAAATGACTTTGGACCTATCTTGAACTGCAAATCTTCCATCTGTTCGTAGATGCAGTCCTGCCCCTTGAATGTAATTATGTCAAGATCCGATATTGTATCGTTACACTTGTTGTTGATGACATACAGAAGACTTGTAATCTGGTCGAACGTATCTGCAATGCTTTGCATGAGCTCCATAAACTGTTCCTTCTGACTGTCATGATCAATTTTCGCCTGAACAAGTACCATTATCTGACCTGTTGTTGCGATGCGAATCATCACGTCGCGTAACATGCCTTCCTGTGAACGCAGGTTGATAAAAGGTAAGTTATTGTCGATTGAGTACTTATATATATGGTTGCGTATCTGGTTTGAAATATCATTCTGCAACCAGCATTTTTCAATATGCAGAACCTTGTCAAAGGCACCTGGAATGTGAAATCCGATGCCGGGCTGTTTGCGTTGCCTGTCATCCGTAACATCTATATTTGACAGTTCTTCCGATGTGAGCCAGCGCATATTGCTGCATGAGTATTCAAGTTTGTTGCGGTAACATGATGTCTGTTCCGAACCGATAATCGGGCTGATTTCCGGTAAATTGACTTTAGCTATTCTTTCCAGATTGTCCTTTACCTGCTTTGTCTTGTATTCAAGCTGCTTGGAATAAGGCATATTCTGCCATTTGCATCCGCCGCATATTCCGAAATGCTGGCAGAACGGCTCAATGCGGTCAGGAGACGGCTTTACCAGTCTGACAGCTGTTGCCTCGGCGTAGGAGTGCTTTTTTTTAAGAATCTTGAGATCTGCTATATCACCGGGGACTACGAAGGGAACAAAAATTACAAGGTCGTTGATACGTGTAACACATTTGCCTTCTGCGGCAAAATCTGTTATGGTTACGTTTTCCAGTATAGGAAAATCCTTATTCTTTTTAGACATTATATTGAGTAAGAACTATTGTATTACTAATTTTAGAGCGCAAAGTAATAAAAAATATGCCAGACAATGACTGTTATTTGACAAATAATTACTAATTTTGCACCCAGATTTAACATATAATATAAATTAATCATTCCTAACAATGAGCGAGAAAAGAGTTTACAAATTTGGTAATGGACAGGCCGAAGGAAATGCGCAGATGCGTAATCTTCTTGGTGGCAAAGGTGCAAACTTGGCAGAAATGAACCTGCTTGGTGTTCCTGTTCCTCCAGGATTTACTATCACAACCGACGTTTGTACAGAATACTACAAGGTTGGAAAGGAAAAAATGGTTGAAATCCTTAAGAGTGATGTTGAAGAGGCTATTCGTCATATAGAAACTCTTATGAATTCCAAGTTTGGTGATGTAGAGAATCCTTTGCTGGTGTCTGTACGTTCAGGCGCACGTGCATCAATGCCGGGTATGATGGATACAATTCTTAACCTTGGTTTGAATGACGAGGTAGTTGAAGGTCTTGCAAAGAAAACAAACAATCCGCATTTTGCATGGGATTCATACCGTAGATTTGTTCAGATGTACGGTGATGTTGTTCTTGGCATGAAACCTGCAAAGAAAACAGATATTGACCCGTTTGAGGCTATCATTATGAAAGTGAAGGCTGAGAGCGGTGTTGTTCTCGATAAGGATCTCAGCGTTGAAGATCTTAAAAAACTGGTTGTTCTCTTCAAAGAAGCTGTTAAGAAACAGACCGGCAGTGATTTCCCAAAAACTGCTATGGAACAGCTTTGGGGTGCAATTTGCGCAGTATTCGGTTCATGGAACAACGAACGCGCAATTCTCTATCGTAAGATGGAAGGTATTCCAGACGAGTGGGGTACAGCAGTATCTGTTATGGCAATGGTATTCGGAAATATGGGTAACACATCTGCAACTGGTGTTTGCTTCAGCCGTGATGCTGCAACAGGTGAAGATGTATTCAATGGTGAATATCTTGTAAACGCTCAGGGAGAGGATGTTGTTGCAGGTATCCGCACTCCGCAGCAGATTACAAAACTCGGTTCACAGCGTTGGGCTGAGCGTATGGGTATCAGCGAGCAGGAGCGTGCTGCCAAATATCCTTCAATGGAAGAGTCAATGCCTGAAATTTACAAGCAGCTTGACCAGATTCAGACAAATCTTGAGAATCACTATAAAGATATGCAGGATATGGAATTTACCGTTCAGGAAGGCAAACTCTGGTTCCTGCAGACACGTAACGGAAAACGTACCGGTGCAGCTATGGTTAAGATAGCAATGGATCTTGTACGTCAGGGAATGATTGATGAAAAAACAGCAATCATGCGTTGCGAACCTCAGAAACTTGATGAATTGCTTCACCCTGTATTTGATAAGAAAGCCCTTGCAGAAGCAAAGGCTCTTACAAAAGGTCTTCCGGCATCTCCGGGCGCAGCTTGCGGTCGTATAGTATTCTTTGCTGATGAGGCTGCAGAGTGGCATTCAAAAGGAAACAAGGTTGTTCTTGTCCGTCTTGAAACATCTCCTGAAGATCTTGCAGGTATGCAGTCAGCTGAGGGTATTCTTACAGCTCGCGGCGGTATGACAAGTCACGCAGCAGTTGTTGCCCGCGGTATGGGTAAGTGCTGTGTTTCCGGTGCATCAGAGGTTCAGGTGGACTATAAGAGCCGTACAATTACAATTGGCAAGACAGTTCTGAAAGAAGGTGATTATATCTCTCTGAACGGTTCAACAGGTCAGGTATTTGCTGGTGAAATCAAAACAAAAGACGCTGAACTCAATGAAGACTTTGCAGCATTGATGTCTCTATGCGATAAATATACACGCCTTCAGGTACGTACAAATGCAGATACTCCGCGTGATGCCAAAGTTGCCCGCAGCTTTGGTGCTGTAGGTATCGGTCTTTGCCGTACAGAACACATGTTCTTCGATGCTGAAAAGATTATTGCAATGCGTGAAATGATTCTTTCTGAAACTCTTGAAGGCCGTAAACGTGCTCTTGCAAAGATTCTTCCTTATCAGAAAGAAGATTTCAAGGGAATCTTCAAAGCTATGGAAGGATGCCCTGTTACAGTACGTCTGCTTGATCCTCCATTGCATGAATTTGTTCCTCACGATGAAGCCGGCCAGCGCGAAATGGCAGAAGCTATGGGTGTAACTATCAATTACATTCAGAACCGTGTCGAAGCTCTCAAGGAACAGAATCCTATGCTTGGTCACCGTGGTTGCCGTCTTGGTAATACATATCCTGAAATAACAGAGATGCAGACACGTGCCATTCTTGGTGCCGCTCTTGAACTTAAGAAAGAGGGTATTGAGTGTCATCCGGAAATTATGGTTCCGTTGGTTGGTATCAAATATGAGCTGGATGCACAGAAAGCTGTTATTGACGCTACTGCTCAGGCTCTCTTTGCCGAAATGAATGATTCAATTGAATATAAGGTTGGTACAATGATTGAAGTTCCGCGTGCAGCTCTTACAGCTAACCGCATAGCTACAAGCGCAGAGTTCTTCTCTTTCGGTACCAATGACCTTACACAGATGACATTCGGTTACAGCCGCGATGATATTGCCAGCTTTGTACCTCACTATATCGACTCTAAGATTCTTAAGTTTGATCCGTTTGCTGTTCTTGATCAGAACGGTGTTGGTCAGCTTGTTCAGATGGCTGTTGAGAAGGGACGCTCTATCCGTGCAAATCTTAAGTGTGGTATCTGTGGTGAACATGGCGGTGAGCCTTCATCAGTAAAATTCTGTGACAAGGTTGGTTTGAATTACGTAAGTTGTTCTCCGTTCCGTGTGCCTATTGCACGTTTGGCTGCCGCCCAGGGTGCAATTGAAAACGCATAATTTAATAATTATCAGATAATGTACAAGGCAGGTCTCTTTTATAGAGTACCTGCCTGTAGTTTATAATAATACAGGTATGGATAAAGTCAGTTTTTTAAGCAGATTGAAAGAGTATCTCAACGAAGATGCTTTTCACAAAGTTATGGAATATGGTATGACGCTTTTAAAGAATATTCTTTTAGCGTTATTAATCTACATAGTAGGTAAGTTTATCATTGCCAAAATTATCAAATTGGTACGTAAACTCATGCAGAAAAAGAATGTTGAGCCGTCTCTCTACTCATTCATTGACAGTTTGATGAACATCTGCCTTTATTTTGTACTGGTTATTGCAATCATCGGTGTGCTAGGTATTGAGACAAGTTCGTTTGTAGCTCTGTTCGCATCGGCAGGGGTAGCCATCGGTATGGCACTCAGCGGCACGCTCCAGAACTTTGCAGGTGGTGTAATGATACTTATTTTCCGTCCGTTCCGTGTAGGTGATTTTATTGAAGCGCAGGGCTATAGCGGAACAGTGAAACAGATTCAGATTTTCAACACAATACTTACTACTGTTGACAATCAGACTATCATTATTCCCAATGGCGGTCTTTCAACAGGAAGTGTCAAGAATTATTCAAAGCAGCCTAACCGCCGTGTGGACATAAATGTTTCTGTTGCTTACGGGACAAAACCTGAAGATGTCCGCAAGATACTTTTTGATATATGCAGTAAGGATTCACGTATTCTCAGTTCAGAGGGTCTTGAACCTTCTGCTCCTATGACATCTATGGGAGACAGTTCAATAGTATTCCAACTTCGTGCCTGGACTGCATCGGCAAACTATTGGAGTGTAATGGGCGATACAACCGAGTCTATCTACAAGCGTCTTGCTGAAGCAGGTATTGAAATACCGTTCCAGCAGATCAGCGTCCATATGAAACAATGAATCTGCAATAAGTCATTTTGTGGTCGCAAGTTTTTTCTTGCGACCACAATTTTTTTTAATTAATATGTATATATTTGTGTTTAGTAACATTTATATACAATGGCTTTGAAACGCTTCGCACTTTTATTCACTGTCTGTTCCATAATAAGCTTGAATGGAATAAACGCACGTAATGCACGCCAAAAGGATTGTCTGTATCAGTTTTCCACAATACAATCGCTGGCTGCCGGAAATTTTTACGGGACGGTGTCTGTTGCAGATTTTGTCAAGTACGGTACTCTTGGCTTAGGAACGTTTGTTGGTGCAAACGGAGAAATGATTGTGATTGACGGTGTCTGTTACCAGGCTCTTGGAAACGGACAAGTGCAGAAAGCCTCTCTTTCAGATTCAGTGCCTTTTGGTGCCGTTACATATTTTGACAACGATTATTCATATTCCTTTGACAATATTACTTTTGTGGAAATACAGGACTCTCTGACAGGAATAATTAAGGACAAAGGTGCCAATTCATTCTACGCCTGCCGTATTGACGGTGAATTCCAATATATGAAAGTACGTTCCGTTCTGAAGCAGGAACCTCCATACTGCACTCTTGCTGAGGCTGTAAAGACAAGCCAACGCGAATATGAATACAGCAATGTTAAAGGTACAGTAGTAGCGCTGTACTGCCCGGAATATGCCGGAAATGTCAATGCTGCCGGCTGGCACATGCATTTCATTACTGATGACAGGACAAAAGGAGGTCATATTATGGATTTTGTAATGTCAGACGGGAAAGTACAGATTGACAGGACAAATATGTTCATGATGACTCTTCCGGAAACGGAATCTTTCAGCAGACTGAATCTCTCCGGATTGGATGACGATATAGACAAAATAGAAAAAGGTAAAAAATAAACATTTGTAATATGAAAAGAATTGCTGATTCTTGTGTATTGGCCATGGGATTGTTTGCTGTGGCCGGTTGTAAACAGACTCCTGTCCAAGTTCCTAGTGTGAGTTACCAGATAACTCAGGTTACCACATCCGATGTCACCGTCAATGAAATGGCTGTTGCCAGTCTGACCGGTCAACAGGATATTGCTATTATTCCGCAGGTAAGCGGATTTATTACCAAGGTTAATGTTGTGGAAGGCCAGAAAGTAAAGAAAGGGGACATTTTGTTTGAATTGGATCAGGTCCAGTATGAAGCTGCGCTTGCGGTAGCAGTAGCAAATGTTGCTTCCGCAAAGGCCAATGTTTCAACACAGGAACTGAATGTGGAGACAAGACTTGCGCTGTATAATGACAGTATTATTTCCCAATACGAACTGCAAATGGCAGAAAATGCCCTTATGCAGGCAAAAGCTTCACTTGCACAGGCTCAAGCAGGAGTTGTGAATGCAAATAAGGATTTGTCCTATACAGTGCTGACCGCTCCCTGTGATGGTGTAATAGGTTCTCTTCCTTATCGCGAAGGATCTCTGGTTGGCCCTTCAATCCAGCCCCCGCTTACAACTGTCTCAAACAATGCGAACATGTTTGCATACTTTGGTCTTACAGAGAGTGTGTATATTGAATTGATAAACAATTACGGTTCGGTAAGCGATGCCCTGAAGATGTGCCCGGATGTCCAGCTTGAACTTGTTGACAAATCAATCTACAGCAAAAGCGGCCGTATTGAGAGTATCAGTGGTGTGATAGATAAGTCTACAGGAACATTAAGTTCAAAAGCTGTGTTCCCAAACCAGGACGGAAAACTGGTAAGCGGCGGTTCTGCACGCGTTATATTGCCAATCAAATACTCAAATATAATTGTAATCCCGAATTCAGCCACATACGAGATTCAGGACAAAACCTATGTGTGGGTTGTTGAAGACAAGCGTGCGCATTCACGTATAGTTGAGGCTGTTGATCTTGGCAACGGCACCCAGTGCGCTATTCTTTCCGGTCTTAAGACAGGTGAACGTATTATTGCAGACGGTGCCGGTTATGTAACCGAGAACGAAATTGTAGAAGATGTGGATTTATTGAAAAAAATGGGGTATTGAATTATGAACATCAAAAAATTTATTGACCGTCCAGTCTTATCAATTGTCATAAGTGTATTTATTGTATTGCTGGGCGTAATAAGTCTGATAGGACTTCCTATTGAAAAATATCCGAATATCGCACCTCCTACTGTCACCATTTCAACAAATTATTACGGCGCCAGTGCAGATGCTATCCAGAATTCCGTAATAATGCCTATTGAAGAGGCTGTCAATGGTGTTGATGATATGATTTATATTACATCAAATGCTTCAAACAGCGGCGATGTTGATATTAGCGTATATTTCAAACAGGGTACAAATGCGGATATGGCTGCGGTTAACGTACAGAACCGCGTGTCTCAGGTGTTGGGCCTGTTACCTGCAGAAGTAACTAAGGTCGGTGTTTCCGTCAACAAACGCCAACCGTCCATGTTGCGTGTGTTTACGCTTTACAGCCCGGGACACACATACGATGAGGCTTTTATTGCCAATTACCTGGATATAAATGTAGTCCCTGCACTAAAACGTATAAGCGGTGTTGGTATGACACAGCTGCTTGCATCAAAATACGGAATGCGCGTGTGGGTTGACCCGGTGATGATGGCGCAGTACAATCTTGTTCCAAACGATATCATTGCAGTACTTGCAGAACAGAATATTGAGGCTCCGGTCGGTGCATTCGGAAACAATGCTGATCAGACATTCTTGCGCTCAATGAAATACCGCGGCCGCAATGTAACTGAAGATGAGTTTGAAAAAATTGTGATAAAGACACTGCCTGACGGTGGAGAACTGTATTTGCGTGATGTAGCCCGTCTTGAACTGGGCATGGAGTCATACAATTTCAGAGATCTGGCAAACGGTGCTCCGGGCGTTTGCGTTATGGTATTTCAGGTTGCCGGTTCAAATGCTACGGAAATCAATATCAAAATCGACAAACTGTTTGAAGAGTTGAAGGCCACAATGCCTGCCGATCTTGAATTTGCCACTTTGCAGAACTCCAATGATTTCCTGTTCGCTTCAATACATAACGTAACTGAATCTCTGGTAATAGCGATAATACTGGTCATTCTGGTTGTATTTTTCTTTTTGCAGGACATACGCGCAACAATCATTCCTTCAATAAGCATAATAGTATCGCTGCTTGGAACATTTGTCTTTTTACAGGTTGCAGGCTATACATTGAACCTTCTTACTCTTTTTGCTCTGGTTCTTGTAATCGGAACTGTGGTCGATGACACCATAGTTATTGTTGAGGCTGTTCAGGAACGCTTTGATGTTGGCTATAAATCGGCCCACAAGGCCATATGCGATGCCGTTGACGGTCTTGTAGGTTCTCTGTTTACTACAACACTGGTATTCATGATGGTGTTTATACCGGTATCGTTCATGGGTGGTACAACCGGTGTCTTTTACCGTCAGTTCGGTCTGTCAATGGCAGTCGCAGTAGGAATTTCATTATTGTGCGCATTGACTCTTGCTCCGGCACTTTGTGCCATTATGATGAAACCGCAGGATAATGTAAGCGGAGTGACAGCGTGGGTGAAGAAAGTTTATAAAACAAGTTATGATGCCTTATTACAGCGTTATTCAAAAGGTGTGGGATTCTTTATCAAACGCCGTTTTATGGTTGTGATAATACTTGTCGTGGGTTTCGCCATGTTGGTTGCAATGCTCAAGACAACAAAAACAGGCATGGTCCCGGAAGAAGACAAGGGTGTAATATTTGTTGATTATTCATGTCCTGCCGGATACAATGTGTCTGAAACATACAGGGTAATGTCACAGATAGACAGTTGTGTCAGAACAATTCCTGAGGTGGAAAACGTGCTTGCTGTCAGCGGTTACGGATTGTTGGGCGGCGTTGCGTCAAATTCCGGTCTGATGTTTGTCAAGCTGAAACCATGGGAGGAACGTACTGAGGCAAATACCGATGTTAACAGTGTAATGACAAAGATATATCTGGCAACCGCTCACATCAAGGCTGCACAACTGTTCTGTATGGCTCCGCCTATGATTGACGGCTACGGCAGCGGAAACGGTTTTGAGTTCTGGGTTCAGGATAAGAAGGGTGGAACTACGCGTGAATTGTTTGAAGTTACCAAAAAGTTTGTTGCCGAATTGTCTGCACGTCCTGAAATAGGTGCGGCTTATTGCTCTTTCGACGTTGATTATCCACAGTATGTAGTCGATGTAGATGCAGTCCAGTGCCGCAAACTTGGAGTAAGCCCTCAGGCTGTACTTTCTTGCATGAGCGGATATTTCGGCGGTACGTATGCCTCAAATTTCAACCGTTTCAGCAAAGTGTATAAAGTAATGGTACAGGGCGAACCCAATCAGACGAATACAGAAGAAAGTCTGCGTAACATTTACGTCCGTCTTGATAATGGGAATATGGCTCCAGTAAGCCAGTTCATATCAATGAAAAAGGTATATGAACCTATCAAACTGTACCGTTTCAATCTGTATAACGCAATAAATATTTCAGGTCAGCCTGCCGGCAACTGTTCAAGCGGTCAGGCCATAAATACAATAAAAGAAGTAGCCAAAGCTTCATTGCCAATGGGATATGGCATCGATTTTGCGGGTATGACCAGAGAAGAGGAAGAAAACGGCGGTGGAAATCTTGGATTTGTATTTGCCATCTGTTTCCTGTTCATTTATCTTATTATGGCCGCCTTGTATGAGTCATTCCTGACTCCGTTTGCAATTATCTTAAGTGTTCCAATCGGTTTGCTTGGAGCGTTTGTTTTTGCAAAATTCATGGGACTGCAGAATGATATATATCTGCAGGTGGGTATGGTTATGCTTATAGGTCTGTTGTCAAAAACGGCCATTCTGCTTACAGAATATGCTACACAATGCCGAAAGGCTGGTATGTCATTGGCACAGGCCGCATTCTTTGCTGCAAAAATGCGTTTGCGTCCTATTTTGATGACAGTGCTTACCATGATATTCGGTATGTTGCCAATGATTGTCAGCACAGGTTCCGGTGCAAATGCCAACAGAACAATCGGTGCGGGTACCATAGGCGGTATGATATTCGGTACTCTGGCGCTTCTGTTCCTTGTACCTACAATGTTTATTTTCTTCCAGTCTTTGCAGGAAAAGGTAAAACCTGTTGTTTTTGAAACAACACAGGACCCTGTTATCCAGGCGGAAATTGACAGATTGAATAATGAATCCAATGCATAATTTGAAACAGATATGAGAAAAATATTATCATTGTCCATATTGACGGTTCTGCTTGCCGGATGCGGTGTATTCGGCAAGTATGAACGTCCGGAATCCATAAAAACCGATAATCTTTATGGTGCAGTCATTGATACAACAGGTGTATCAATGGGCACATTTTCATATAGGGAAATCTTTACTGACGCTTTCCTGCAAGCATTGATTGATACTGCAGTTGTAAGGAATACCGATATCAATGTTGCACGTTCTTCCATAACGCAGGCAAAAAATGCTCTCAAGGCAGACAGAATGTCTTTTGCTCCGGGTGTAGCTGTGAATCCGCAGTACGGATACAATATCAATCAGTCAGCAGGCTGGAGTTATATGCTACCTGTTGCACTGGACTGGGAAATAGATCTGTTCGGTAAAAAACTGAACCGGGAACGTATATCGAAAGCTAATTACAATATGGCTCTTGATGTGTATCAGGCTGTTCAGACAGGTGTCGTTGCACATGTGTCAGCTCTATATTACCAATTGGTTTATCTTGATGCCAAGAAAGCACTGGTAGTGGCTTTCAAACAAAGTTGGGATGAACAGCTGCGTGTTGTTGAGTCTCTCAAATCAAGCGGAATGAGCAATGGCGTTGCAGTAGAGCAGACGCGTGGCCAGTATTATGACCTTGAAGCGGCTCTGATTGATGTAGACAAGGCAATAGGCGATGTGGAAAATGCCATCTGTGCTCTTTTGTGCCAGGAACCGCAGCACATCGTGCGTACAACTTTGGAGAATATGGAATTTTCAGACGATTTTTCTGTCGGTGCCAGTATGCTGCTTCTTGAAAACAGACCCGATGTACGTGCTGCCGAAAGAAATCTTGAGGCTTGTTTCTATAACGTCAATTATGCAAAATCACAATTCTATCCTAGTGTAAATATAAGTGCAACAGCCGCATTTGACGGTAATGTTATAAAGACGGCTATGGCATCGCTTTTACAACCCATATTCGCACAGGGGCAGTTAAGAGCGAATTCCAAAATTGCACAGTCAAAACTTGATCAGGCCAGCGCCCAGTTCCAACAGAAACTGATTGATGCAGGAATAGAAGTGAATAACGCCTTGAGAGCCTGTTATGCGGCAAAAGACAAATCTGCAGGAAGAACTCTGCAAATACAGTCTATGGCGAAAGCAGAAAAATATGCCCGCAAGCTTATGCTTAACGGCGATGCCAACTATCTTGAGGTTATCATTGCCAAACAACAGTTGCTTTCTGCACAATCTGCCGCTTTGGATGATTGGTTACAATTGGCTCAGGGTTATGTTACACTTTATCAGGCGTTAGGTGGTGGAACAAAATGAAAATTATAAGACGGATATTACAAAATAACTATATGAAACAACTTGGAACTTATTTTTCAGCACTGTTCAGTGTGCTGCTATGCAGTTGCGGTGTAAGTAAAATGCAAGTGGATATGGTGCAGAATCTGGCGCTCAAAAGCGATACAATTACGCACAGTCCAGTGCAGATTTTTGTAAACATGCAACAGGTGAACCGTGAGCGCGGTCTGTATTATGCGGCATCGCTCAGTTCTCCGTCCCTGCATGTGAATGAATTGGAGTCTATGGTAAAAACCAATGCCCAGAATATTACTGCGCAGAACAAGGCACAGACATATGTTCTTGCGCTCAATTCATATTGCAGGGCGTTGAGAAACCTCTCTTCCGAGACCCGTTGGAAACAGATTGGTACTGAATTGCGCGGCTTGGGCAATAAGACAGATTCGGTTATTCTTTATCTGAATAAATCAGACTGGATGGACAAAACTGTTCCGGAAGGATATGCACGTCTCAGTGGCCGCTATTCGGGTTGGATAGCCCAACGTTACATGAAAGTGCGTCAGAAAAAGGCCTTGGTACAGTTTGTGACAGAGAGCGATACTCTGGTAAGCATCTGTACGGAAGCTTTGATTGACGTTTTGAAAAGTCCTGAACTTGACGCTCTCCTTGCCAACGAAAGAGAAGGACTTAAAGACAACTATACGGCATATCTGCAATATCTGGAACGTTCGGGTGCGGTAAACCTGATAGAAAATGACAAACTGTTTATCGACTTGTATTCAAAGAGTGCGAATGCCGAAAAAATAAGGACCAATTGTGTATCGGCTCTCAGGTATTTTGCCAAGGCACACCATAATCTGGCCTTGCGTCTTCTTGGAGATGGCAGTAAAAAGAATAAGAGGAAAGACCGCATTGAACAGCTGAAAGATATTGCTGATGACTTGGCAACACTGTCTTTATACACAAAACAATTGATTGAACTGATTGATTGAAGATAATTATGGCAACAAAAAAAAATGAAGTTACAACAGATACACTTTCAGAAATACGCAAATCCATACAGAAGATAGATGCGCAGCGTGCAGACCGTTCGCTGACAGATGAGCAGCGGATCCTGCTGGAAGAAACCGCTATCGTCCTGCGTGATAGCGAACGCTATGCAATACAAGTGTTGACAAAACGTATCGGAACCCAGTTGGAGGAACAACTTGAACCAATCAGGGAACGCAGTAAGGAAATTCGTGAACGTATTACCGGAATGTCAAAGGTCCCAAAGGCAATAGACGCAATAGAGCAGATTGTTGCTGTTGTTGTACCTCTTCTGCGCCAGATATCAGATTGGAAAATTTAGAATTTGTTTTTATTTTATACATGTTATGAAAAGATATGCTTTCATTTCAGTGCTGGCCGTCATATTGTTTGTATGTTGCTCCAAGCCAACAGAAATAATTACAGCCCATTCTTTTGAAGAACTCAAGGGAACTGTTATCGGAACGTATCAGGGTGCGTTAGTGGAAAAAATCCTATCTTCTCATGCAGATGAATGCGGGTACAAGGTTGAGTATCACACAGAGCCTGCTGCAATAATTCAGGGACTGAAAGACGGTTACATTGATCTGATGACTGTGCGTTTTCCTGAATTCAAGGCTTATATGCATTCCATTCCCGGATTGTATCTGGTTTGGGATTCCATTGTTGTTGACGACCAGCTTGTCTTTTTCAGCCTGAACAGCGATGAACTGAGAACGCAGTTCAACGAGTGGCTTGCATTACCTGAGACCCGGCAGATGATACAGGACTCAAAGGAGTACTGGCTCAGATCTTATGGAGAACCTGATCCTGCTCCAAGAGATTATGATATCCCCACACAGGGTGAACCTATCCATGCTGCCAGCGGCTTTTCTGTTGTGGGTACATCTTATATATCTAAAGGGAAACCTGCCGGCGTTGATATGGATGTGCTGTATGGTTTTGCCAAATATGTAGGCAGGCCTGTCGAACTTCTGAATATGCCGTTGCTCAGTATTCTTGCAGCTGTCCAGACCGGGCAGATTGATATGGGTATATCAGGTTTTGCCAAGCAACCGGACATGAGTCAGAAAATGCTTTTTTCCGATCCGTACAACCAGGCTTCGCATGCTCTTGTAGGCTACAACGAAGAACTTGCCGTACAGCAGATGAAAGAAGCAGGATTGTATCAGGAATCTGGTTTCTTTACTGATCTGTACAATACTTTCCATCGCACGTTTATTGCAGAGAACCGTTGGAAAATGATTGCCCAAGGATTGTGGGTTACCATAAAAATTTCTTTTTATGCTCTTATCTTGGGGACACTGCTCGGTGCACTTGTCTGTGCTATGCGCATGAGCCGCAGACGTCTGATTTCCGGATTTGCAAAGGCATACATAGAAATTATGCGTGTTGTTCCCATACTGGTGTTCCTTATGATAATGTATTATGCGGTGTGTGCTCCTATGGGAATTAATGGAGTTGTTGTATCAATAATAGCACTTTCCATGAGTATGGCCGCATTTGTGGGCGAGGTGTTCCGCATGGCAATCCTGGGTGTTGACCGCGGCCAGCGCGAGGCCGGATATGCCTTAGGCTTTACAGCAAAACAGACTTTCTTCAATATAATTTTGCCACAGGCTGCCCGCAGTGCCCAATCCGTATATAACGGGCAGGTAATAGCAATGATCAAAGAAACATCAATAATAGGCTATATTGCGGTTATGGACCTGACAAAGGTAATGGATGTAATCCGTAGCCGTACGTTTGATGCTTTCTTCCCGTTTATTGCGGCCGCTGTCATATATTTTCTGATTACAGTTGTCTTTGTTAAGCTTATAGGGTGGTTGCTTGATCTGACTTTACCCAAGAAAGGCAGCGATGTTGCTCCGCAGTTGGATATCCAACCTGTAAAGAAAACAAATGCGTTGAGTGGTGCTGGCAGTTCTGCCCTGGACAGGAAAGTTGTTCTTTCAATAACAAACCTGCGCAAAGTTTTTGACGGCAGGCTTGAAGTTCTGAAAAATATAACTACAGACATTCACCGAGGCGATGTAGTTTCAATAATCGGTCCTTCAGGAACAGGGAAAAGTACATTTCTGCGCTGTCTCAACAGATTGGAAACACCTACGGAAGGCACAATACTGATGGATAGTGTTGCAGAAAGTGAGATGTGCCGTCACATGGGAATGGTGTTCCAGTCTTTCAACCTGTTTGAACACCTCACTGTACTGGAGAATATCTGTATAGGACCAATGAAACTGTTGCGCAAAAGCCGTTCTGAGGCGGAGCGACGCGGAATGGAACTACTTTCTGCCGTTGGTCTGGCCGGCAAGGCTACATATATGCCAAGCCAACTTTCCGGTGGACAGAAACAACGTGTTGCAATAGCCCGCTGTCTGTCTATGGATCCTGAGATTATACTGTTTGATGAACCGACATCGGCCCTTGACCCCACCATGATAAACGAGGTCCTTACCGTTATCCGTGAACTTGCCGCACGCGGCATGACCATGCTGATTGTTACGCACGAAATGAAATTTGCACGTAACGTAAGTAACCGTGTATTCTACATGGACCATGGCTTGATTTTTGAAGAGGGAACTCCGGAACAGATTTTTTCCAATCCGCAGCGTGAGGAAACCAAAAGTTTTATACAGGGCATCAGCAAGTTTGAATACCGTATTGTAAAAGATTACGATTATATAGAACTGAGCAATGGGTTGGAGCAGTTCCTGCTGCACCGTATGGCTCCACAATCTGTGTTTGACCATACAATGACAGTTGTTGAAGAGTTGCTCCAGTTATTCCAAAGCGGCAAGGGTTGTGTGGATAGAGTTGAGGCCGGTGCTACACTTATAGTGCAGTACATTGAACAGAATCAAATCACTGAAATAACATTGTGCTACCCGGATAAAATGCCTCCAATATTGTCTGATTCCGGTCGTGAGGATGATTTGAGCCTTGTGCTTCTGCGCGGTTACACCTCTATGCTTGAAGAGTCTGCCGGCCGTATATATGCCAAAGTAAAGGTTTGAAATTATATGTAAATAGGGATAATTGCTTGTTTTTTGTATATTTGTACACATCAATAGTGAAAAAAGTATTATGAAAGAATCTTATTCATCATTTGGAAAGTCATGGTTGCTGTTATTGCTTGCCATGCTGTTTGTACCTTGCCATAAGTTGCTGGCAGCAGGTTATGTGGAATATGATTATCTGAACGATGTAGTTTGTGATAAAGCTTACACTCGTATCTATAAGGAACCTACTCCTGAAGATCCGAGTTTTGCCATCTTTATGTTTATCAAAGACTCAGGAAATGGAAAGCAATGTGTCACATGGGGCGGATACGAAAATAAAGATGCTAACATCCTGCCTAAAATACTCATTGACGGTGTAGATTTTGCCCAACCGGGATGGGAAATGTGCTGGCTGAATACTAATCCTGACAGAAATGTTGACACTTGGTGGGATGAAAAGAATAGTAATGCAAAAATCTACACTCAGGAAATTAACGGCGTAAAGTGGACACTGCGTTTCAACGATGTTCAAAGATATGACAGCAGATACTATTTTGTAAAGATGTATTTCTGTCCGTCAGAGATAAAAGGCGGTTCAAAACATACAATTACCGTAAAAGGTCGCTTGACGGAATATGTCGGTGAGAATACACCATCAACAACCAACTATTTGGATGTTGAGCGCACATTTGATTTTGAAGCGGCAAAGCTTATCACTTGCACTCCGTTTGTATCTAAGGTGGGTAGTGTCAGTTCAAATGAATTGTTTCTTTATGGCCGATTGGCAAAAGGACAAAACATGCACACATATTTCGGAATCTGTACTTCCGACACTGCGGGGAATAAATTTATACCGTATGAAAAGCTTGATGAAAAACAGATATTGCCGTACGATACAATATTCAGCAATATCAGATATACCTTACCGCAGGGAAAAGACAATATATCTGTTGAGATGTATAGGGATTTATCCGGTTTAGGTGAAAAGGTGACATGTCACTACTATGATTGGTCTGATATAAAATACAACAATGTTTCAATAGTTTATCATGAGAAGTCAGAACCTACATATAGGACTCTAGGATATAATCAGGATTGTTGGGAAAATGTATCTACTGGCAAATATTACTCTGATGCAGCCTGCACACAGGTGTATGACCCATTACAAATAACCTATGCCAAACTTAAGAGCAATCCAATTGTTTCTAAACATTATTTTTATTCAATCCAAGATGTAACGTACAAAGGTGTACAGTTCAATTGGGCAGCAACATTGTATGATTATTTTACTTATAGTTATGGTGATACATATAGCGCTGATTTTATGGTATATGGGCATGATGTTGCCAATGCGCGGTTGAAATGGATGCTGAATCCTATAAATGATTCACAGTTAGGCGGTATTATAATAGATGTTTATGTGAATGGGAAACTTATATATAGAAAAGATGCACAAGTTGCATGGACTGAATCCAATTATTCAAACATTATTGTTGTGCCTCTTGAAGGATTGAAGTTTGGAGATGTTGTAAGATTTGCATTAAATAAAATTGATCATTGGGATGAAGAAGACGTATACCATTATGGCACTTATGTTACGAATGCTGCCTGTTTGGAATATACCAGTAGTGATGGAGGTTATGTCATATATCACAATCCAACAGAACCCACATATCAAAGTTTAGGCATGAGAATTGGTTATTGGGAGGTCCCAACTACCGGCAAATTATATTCCAATGCAACCTGCACGCAGGAGATAGTCAATTTTGATCCTAGTGTTGTGACATACGCAAAATTCATATCAAGTCCAATTACCGCAAACAACGGATTTACGGTAAAAGACGCTATATATGACGACTTTCAACTAAATTGGGTTGCAGAAACAAATTACGATAACTCTCAAACAGACTCCCGCAGTGTTGAATTTACGGTGTATGGTACGAATGTTGACAACGCGCGCCTGGTTTGGTACAAGAATTTTGGAGATCCACACTTTGGCAAATTCATCATTAGAGTATTTGTAAATGGAGTGCAAAAATATTATGTGGATCAGAACAATGATCAAGCCCTTGAAGGTGTCTTTGTCTTACCTTTTGAAGAACTGACCAGTGGTGATATTGTACGATTTCAGATTGATAAACCATCAACATCTTCTTGGGCAGGTAATGTAACAATTGCCGCCTGTCTGCAGTACACCAGCAGTGATGGTGGTGAACAAAAATGCATTCTCACCATAACAGCCGATGATAAATGGAAATTGAAGGGAGAAACAGATCCGGAACTGACTTGGAAAATAACAAAAGGGACTTTGGTAGAAGGTAATGATCTGACAGGTATAAACATTAGCCGTGAGGCAGGTGAAGAAGAAGGAACTTATCCTATACATGTGTCACTGAAAGAAGGAACCAATCCGGACTATTATATAGTGTTTGTTGATGGTACATTGAGAATAGTTGATGCCGTTTATCATGAAGCGGTAGAACCTACATATACAACTATAGGAAATATAGGATATTGGGAAAACAAGTCTGACGGCAAATATTATTCAGATGCCGGCTGCACACATGAAATTACTCCATCACAAGTCTTTTCATATGCCAAATTGAAGAGTAATCCCGTTACTGCCAACAAAGGATTCACAATTGACGACATAACACTTGGCGGTGTACTTTTCAATTGGGGTGCACAAACTACCTATTCTTCAACAACTTTAGTAAATGTGCGCAGTGTTGTGTTTACAGTATATGGCAGTGATGTTGCCAACGCACGCTTGAAATGGACAAAAGACCATCCAAACTGGCAATATGGCAGGTTCTCCATTACAATCTATGTGAATAATAAGCCAGTATATTCGGTAAATCAGGATGACAATAAATCTTTGAGTGGTTTCTTTACCGTACCTCTTCCTGATTTGAAGACGGGTGATGTAGTTAAGTTCGAAGTTGAAAAGGCAACTTCGATGGCAGAATGGGAAGGTTCCCCAACCATTACAGCCTGTTTGGAATATACCAGCAGCAACGGCGGATTAAGGGGAATACATATAATGGCACAACAGGACCCGAATCACAAAGATAATTATTACACTACGTTCTATTCAAGTACTGATACATACAGAGTTCCTGAAGATGTTGATGTAAAAGCATATACTGCGTCATTGGAGCAAATTCCTGATGAAAGCCAGGAACCAACCCGTGCGTTTGGTACAGGTGCATCAGGAGAATATATATTGCGTCTGACAGCACTACCGGATGGTATTATTCCTGCCGATGAACCTGTGTTATTGCGTTTGAAAACAAAGGACAATACTGCAGAGCAGGTAAATATTGCATTGGCTCTAACTGATTTTGTACAGAAGAGAGGCAATAACATCCTAATTGGAACAGATGTGGCAAGGACACTTGGAACTAATGATTTTACCTTGTTGTGCAACCGTGAGAACGGATTCGGTTTCTTCAATAGAACTGGTATCGGAATAGGTGCCAACAAAGCTTATCTTAACTTTGGATCTTTGGATATCAAGTCTTTGAGAATTGTGTTTGATGACGGACCTGTAACCGGTGCTGAACAGTATTCTGTTCCTTTGGCAGAACAGAACAATGTTCCATACAACCTGCAGGGTATGCCGGTAGATAAGAGTTATAGGGGCCTGATAATACTTGACGGAAAGCTTATGTATAAAGAATAACGCAATATGTTCAGTATGAAAGGATGCAATCTGTTATTCAGATTTCTGTGCGTTCATCCAGTCAAACAGATTGTTGAATCCTTGTGGTGAATGTGAATACAATTTTTTGTGAATATGAATATTTAAATAACTAAATGAGTTTTTATGAACGAATATTTTTCATCATTTGGAAAGTCGTGGCTGCTGTTATTGCTTGCCATGCTGTTTGTACCTTGCCATAAGTTGCTGGCAGCAGGTTATGTTGCTACAGACTACCTGAACGACAACAGTCACACCTACATTGAAAAAATCCCGACATTAACAGATCCGAGCATGTGTATCCATATTTTCCAGAGAGACCCTGAAAACGGAAAAAAATGTGTCACATGGGGTGGATATGAAGATCAAAACAAAAACATATTGCCTACGATATACATTGACGGTGAATTATTTGCACAACCTGGATGGGAATTGTGCTGGCTGAATAATAGCCCAAACAATGATGTTGACACTTGGTGGGATGAAAAGAATAGTAATGCAAAAATCTACACTAAGGAAATCAACGGCGTAAAGTGGACACTCCGCTTCTATAATCCAAGAAAGATGCACGATTGCTACTACGTCTATATGTATTTCTGTCCGTCAGAGATAGAAGGCGGTTCAAAACATACAATTTCCGTAAAAGGTCGTTTGACGGAATATGTCGGTGAGAATACACCATCAACAACCAACTATTTGGATGTTGAGCGCGACTTTGTGTTTGATGCGCCAAAGTTTATAACATCCAATCCTGTGGTTTCCAAGGAGGAAGGTGATGCAGATAATCTGTCCGTCTTTGCTAATTTGGCGGCAGGTGCTGAAAAGCACACATATTTCGGTGTCTATGTCAATGACGGAACTGTTAATGGCTTCGTGCCTTATAACCAGCTTGACGGCAAGCAGGAATTGCCATACGCCACAACTTTCTCTAGCATCAAATATACCATACCGGAAGAATACAAGGATAAAGCCTTGCGTGTTCAGATGCATAGGGATTTTTCCGGATTGTTAGGAGACAAAGAACGTGTCTGCCATTACTATGATTACCATGACTGGCTCTATTCAAATATAAATACGGTCCATCATGACGCAACAGAACCGGAATATGAAACTGTAGGAAATATAGAGTATTGGGAAAACAAGGAGACAGGCAAATACTATTCTGATGCCACTTGCACTCAGGAACTCAGTCCGGCACAAGTATTTACATACAAAAAACTAATCTCCACTCCTGTTACAGCCAACAAGGGCTTTACGCTCGTGGAGGATGCAGCATACGGTGGCGTACAATTCAACTGGGCAGCAGAGACAACTTACAAGACAACATCTGTTCAATACTCTGAAACAGGCACCCGTTCCGTTGAGTTTACGGTATATGGCACAGATGTCGATAACGCACGCGTGAAGTGGAATAAGAATAGTGGAGCTTACCAATATGGTAAATTTACCATTACAGTGTATGTAAACGGTACGAAGGTATATTCTATAAATCAAGAGGATGATAAATCCTTAAGCGGCTTCTTTGCCGTGCCTTTGCAAGGGTTGAAGAAGGGTGATGTGGTTAAGTTTGAAGTCCAAAAACCTAAGACCTCAGGTTGGGTTGGCAACGTTACCATAGCCGCCTGTCTGGAATACACCAGCAGCGACGGTGGTGAAAGAGAAAAGGAATTAATACATCATTATGTGGTAGAACCAACATATGAAACTGTAGGAAATATAGAGTATTGGG
>JAKSIO010000008.1 GCA_024398785.1 Bacteroidaceae bacterium
TGTATCAACATTTCAATGATCGTGTGCTTTGTTTTTCAAAAGCGGTGCAAAGGTATAGCCTTTTTTTATACCCACAAAACAAAATCCAATATTTTTTTCTGTTTTTGTTGATTTTTTTTCAAAGTCCATGAAATATGGGCAAGAAATTAGAAAAAATACCAATTATATTCAAAAAACAGAGCATTTTCAGACTCATGTTCATCTGTCAATTGTCGCGAACTTTAACAAAAAAAAACAGGGTGGCTTCTCCAAGTCACCCTGTTTTTTATTTAAGCAATCTGATTATTCTGCTTTAGGAGCATCTTCAGCTTTAGGAGCCTCTTCTACAACTTCCTGGACAGGAGTTGCTTCAGCCTTAGCTGTTGACTTACGTGAACGGCGTGTCTTAGCCTTCTTAGCTGTCTTAGCCATGTTCTCATCGTAATCAACAAACTCAATGAAAGCCATTTCTGTGGCATCGCTCTTACGGATACCAAGTTTGATTATACGCAAGTAACCACCTTCACGCTCAGCAATCTTCTGAGAGATATTCTTAAACAACTCAGTAACAGCCTCCTTATTCTGCAGATATCCGAAAACGATTCTGCGAGAGTGAGTATTATCCTGTTTAGCCTTGTTGATAATAGGCTCGGCATATACTCTAAGAGCCTTTGCCTTTGCCAATGTTGTTGTGATTCTCTTATGCATGATAAGAGAAATTGTCATATTTGCCAACATTGACTGTCTGTGAGAGGCTGTGCGGCTCAAATGATTGAATTTTTTATTATGTCTCATTTTTAATCTTTATCTAATTTATATCTTGAAATATCAGCACCAAAAGACAGATTAAGACCTTCCAGCAAGTTCTCCAACTCAGTGAGAGTTTTCTTACCAAAGTTACGGAACTTAAGCAAGTCAACCTTATTGAACTGAACAAGTTCGCCAAGAGTTTCAACCTCGGCAGCCTTAAGGCAGTTCAATGCACGTACAGAAAGATTCATCTCTGAAAGTTTAGTCTTCAAGAGTTGACGCATATGCAATACTTCCTCATCAAACTCCTCATTACCGTCAAGATCAATATTTTCCATTGAAATCTTGTCATCTGAGAACAGCATCAAATGATAAATCAGGATCTTGGCTGCATCACGCATTGCATCCTTAGGATGAATGGATCCGTCAGTTGTAATCTCAAGAACCAACTTATCAAAGTCTGTTTTCTGTTCAACACGATAAGGTTCAATGTAATACTTAACGTTACGTATAGGAGTGTAAATAGAATCAATTGGAATTGTATTGACTTCTGTGCAATACTCTTTGTTTTCTTCCGATGGAACATAACCGCGACCTTTGTTGATAGAAATTTCTATCTGGAAAGAAGCTTTTGCATCCATACGGCAGATAACCAACTCCGGATTCAGTACTTCAAAGTTCTGAAGAACCTTGCCTAAATCACCGGCTTTAAACTCTGTGGTATTCTCTACTTTGACAACTACTTTTTCACCTGTTGCGTCATCAACAATCTTCTTGAAGCGAACCTGCTTGAGGTTAAGGATAATGTTTGTAACATCTTCCATAACACCCGGAACTGTTGCAAATTCATGCTCAACACCATCAATTTTGATAGTGTTTATTGCAAAGCCTTCCAAGGATGACAACAAAACACGGCGAAGAGCGTTTCCAATAGTGATACCAAAACCAGGTTCCAATGGACGGAATTCAAACTTACCATAACGGTCAGATGATTCTACCATCAGAATCTTATCGGGTTTTTGAAATGCTAATATTGCCATGAATTCACTATTTATTATTTAGAATACAATTCGACGATAAGCTGCTCCTTAATGTTCTCAGGAATATCTTCTCTTTCAGGTTTGTGAAGGAACTTTCCTGACTTTGAAGCCTCGTCCCATTCAATCCATGCATACTTTGCATGGTTAAAACCTGCCAAAGAAGCAGCAATTACTTCAAGAGATTTAGATTTTTCACGTACTCCAACTACCTGACCAGGTTTAACCTGATATGAAGCGATGTTTACAATAGCACCATCAACTACAATGTGGCGATGAAGCACCAACTGACGTGCAGCAGCACGACTGACAGCCAAACCAAGACGGAATACAACATTATCCAAACGAGATTCCAATGCCTGCAAAAGATTGACACCGGTAATACCAGGAGCGGCATTTGCAGCATTGAACATGTTACGGAACTGTTTTTCAAGTACACCGTATGTATATTTAGCCTTCTGTTTCTCCAAAAGCATTACACCATACTCGCTTGTTTTGCGACGGCGATTGTTTCCATGCTGTCCAGGAGCGTATTTTTTCTTTTCAAAATATTTGTCAGCACCATAAATCGGCTCACCGATTTTGCGGGCAATCTTAGTTTTAGGTCCAGTATATCTAGCCATTTTACTCTAAAGATTTTTAAATTAAACTCTTCTTCTTTTTGGTGGACGGCAGCCATTATGTGGCAGTGGAGTCACATCAATAATCTCAGTTACCTCAATACCTGCAGTATTTACGGCACGAATTGCAGATTCACGTCCATTACCTGGGCCCTTTACATAAGCCTTAACCTTACGGAGGCCTAAATCAAAAGCTATCTTAGAACAATCTTCTGCTGCCATCTGAGCTGCATAAGGAGTATTCTTTTTTGAACCACGGAAACCCATCTTTCCTGCAGATGACCATGAAATTACCTGACCATCGCTGTTAGCTAATGTAACAATAATATTATTGAAAGATGAATGTACATGAAGCTGACCCATTGCGTCAACTTTCACGTTTCTCTTTTTTGCTGATACGGTTTTCTTTGCCATGACTCAATTATTTAGTAGCTTTTTTCTTATTAGCAACAGTCTTTTTACGACCCTTGCGTGTACGAGCATTGTTTTTTGTACTTTGACCACGAACCGGTAAACCATTACGATGACGGATACCACGGTAGCAACCGATATCCATTAGTCGCTTGATGTTTAACTGAACCTCACTACGGAGGTCGCCTTCTACTTTATACTCTGCACCAATAACCTCACGAATCTTTGCAGACATATCGTCTGTCCAATCTTTGGCTTTGATGTCTTTGTCTACACCGGCCTTAGCTAATATTTTGATGGCGCTACTGCGACCAATACCAAATATGTAGGTCAGTGCAATTTCACCCCTCTTATCCTGAGGGATATCTACTCCAGCGATTCTTATTGCCATATTGTTTAATTAAATTACACTCTAACTATTAACCCTGACGCATTTTCATCTTGGGTTCTTTTTTATTAATAACATACAAACGTCCTTTTCTGCGTACAATTTTGCAGTCGGCAGAACGTTTTTTCAGAGAAACTCTAACTTTCATATTCTTTAGTTTTATTTGTATCTGAAGACAATTCTACCCTTTGACAGATCATATGGAGACATCTCCACACGTACCTTGTCACCGGGAAGTATTCTGATGTAATTCATTCTCATCTTACCGGAAATATGACCGGTAATCTCATGTCCATTCTCAAGTATAATACGAAACATTGCATTAGATAATGCTTCAACAATTGTTCCGTCCTGTTCTATAGCAGATTGTTTAGACATATAATAAAATCAAATAATATCTCCTAAAACTTCTTCAATATATTGGAAAGTTGAAAGAATTTTTGCCTTACCATGGCAAACAGCAATTGAATGTTCAAAGTGAGCAGCTGGTTTACCGTCACGGGTACTTACACCCCAACCGTCATTATGAAATTTCAAATGGTAGTCACCCATGGTTATCATCGGTTCGATTGCAATACAGAGACCTTTCTTTAACATTGTACCACAGCCTCTGCGACCATAGTTACAAACCATAGGATCTTCATGCATCTCGCGACCTACACCATGACCTACAAATTCTCTTACAACACCATATCCATTGGCTTCGCAATGATTCTGAACAGCATAACCTATATCACCAAGCCTCTTGCCTGCCACTGCATTATCAATGCCAAGATAAAGAGACTCCTTTGTAGTCTTGAGCAGTTTCATAACATCAGCTGAAACTTCTCCAACAGGAAATGTATATGCAGAATCACCACAAAATCCATTAATAAGTGTACCGCAGTCTACCGAAACGATGTCACCATCTTTAAGAGGCTCGTCGTTCGGTATTCCGTGTACAACCATATCATTAACCGAAGTACAAATTGCTGCTGGGAATGGAACTCCATCCTGATTCGGGAATCCCTTGAATACAGGAATAGCTCCATTGTCACGAATAAATTCGTCGGCAATCTTATCCAACTGCTTTGTGGTAACTCCGGGTTTGATAACTTTCGCTATCTCGCCAAGAGTCCTTCCAACCAGCACGTTGGCCAATTGCAACAACTCAATTTCTTCTTCAGTTTTAAGATATATCATGAATATATATGCAAATTACATATTACTGCGTCCCTTGATGCGACCGGTCTCAAGAAGACCGTCATAATGACGCATCAGAAGATGACTTTCAACCTGCTGTAATGTATCAAGAACAACACCTACCAAAATGATAAGTGATGTACCACCAAAGAACTGGGCAAACTGATCATTAACACCAAATAACCTTGCAAATGCAGGCATAACAGCAACAACTGTCAGGAACAAAGCACCCGGCCATGTGATACGAGACATAATCAGATCAATGTAATCAGCTGTCGGTTTACCAGGTTTAACACCAGGAATAAAGCCGTTGTTACGCTTCATATCATCTGCCATCTGCTGTGGATTGATAGTAATTGCAGTATAGAACAATGTAAATACAATTATCAGTACAGCATAAATAACATTATATACCCAGCTGTTCATATCCATAAGCTTAAGTGCAAAGCCAGAAAGATTCTGGACATTTGTACCAAGTATTGTAATAGGAATAAACATGATAGCCTGAGCAAAAATGATAGGCATTACGTTAGCAGCATTTACCTTGAGAGGTATATACTGACGGGCGCCGCCGAACTGTCTTCCACCTTCAACACGTTTTGCGTACTGAACAGGAACTCTGCGAACACCTTGCACTAACATGATGGTACCAGCTGTCACCAATAACAGGACAACAAGTTCGAAAAGGAACATTACTAATCCACCACCTGAAGCACCAACAGAAGACATACGTGATGTCAACTCCTGAATGAAAGCAGATGGGAAACGAGCAATGATACCAACCATAATGATGAAAGAAACTCCATTGCCGATACCTTTATCAGTAATTCTCTCACCCAGCCACAAAATAAATGAGCTGCCGGCTGCAAGAATTATTGTAGAGGTAATAATGAACGGAACCCAATCAATTGGCGGGTTGATGCCGGGGCCCATTGTATGCTTTAGATTTGCAAGATATGCAGGAGCCTGCAGAACAAGGATCAGCAATGTCAGATAACGAGTATACTGATTAATCTTCATTCTACCGCTTTCACCCTCTTTCTGAAGTTTCTGGAAACTTGGAACAGCTATTGTCAAAAGTTGAAGAACAATAGATGCAGAAATGTAAGGCATAATACCCAATGCAAAAATAGAAGCATTCGAAAAAGCACCACCGGAGAACATATCCAACAAAGACATCAAACCGGAACTGGTCTGTGACTTTAAGTTAGCAAGCATTGTTGCATCAACACCTGGAAGCAGTATGTGACTTCCTAAACGGTATACTGCAATAAACAGTACCGTTGTAAGAATTCTCTTTCTAAGATCTTCGATCTTGGAAATGTTCTTTAGTGTATTCCAGTTCTTGATAACTACGAAAGCAACTAAAAGAACTACTACACCGATGATGATGTATTTCAATATATTCTCTTCGTTCATGAGATTTACAATTTAACAGCTGAACCACCAACTGCCTCAATAGCAGCGATTGCACTCTGTGAGAATGCATTTGCTTCGATTGTAGCCTTTGATGTCAACTTACCACGACCAAGTACTTTAACAAGTTGGTTGCTAGAAACATAACCAGCGGCAATAAAATCTGCAATAGTAACCTTTTCCAAGTTAGCTGCAGAAATCATTTCCTGAATAGTATCAAGGTTTATTGCCTTATACTCAACATGATTAATGTTCTTGAAACCATATTTCGGGACAAGACGCTGAAGAGGCATCTGTCCGCCTTCAAAACCAATCTTTCTTGAATAACCAGAACGAGACTTGGCACCTTTACTACCTCTTGTTGAAGTACCACCAAGACCTGAACCAGGACCGCGACCGATTCTCTTTCTTGTTTTTACAGAACCGTCAGCAGGTTTCAATGTATTTAATTTCATACCTCTAGTTTTTTAATCGATTATGGTTACCATATGGTTAACCTTATTAATCATACCTCTAATTGATGGAGTATCCTCAACTTCAACAACACTATTAAGTTTGTGGAAACCAAGAGCATCCAAAGTTCTTCTCTGATCAATTGGGGAATTTATACGACTCTTTATCAATTGTAATTTAATCTTTGCCATAATAATATCTCCTTAATTAACCATTAAACACTCTATTAAGATTGATTCCTCTATCCTGTGCTACCATACGTGCATCACGAACCTCAGATAAAGCCTTAAGAGTAGCTTTAACAAGATTGTGAGGGTTTGAAGAACCCTTTGACTTAGCAAGCACATCAGTAATACCTACACTTTCAAGCACCGCACGCATAGCACCACCGGCAACAACACCGGTACCAGGAGCGGCCGGTTTCATGAATACCTCTGAGCCACCGAAATGAGCACTTTGTTCGTGAGGTAATGTACCTTTAAGAACAGGAACCTTAATCAAATCTTTCTTTGCAGCCTCAACGCCTTTAGCAATGGCAGCAGTAACTTCACTGGCCTTACCAAGACCAATGCCTACAATACCTTTACCATCACCTACAACTACGATAGCTGCAAAACTAAAAGTACGACCACCCTTGGTAACTTTTGTTACACGGTTGATTGCAACCAAGCGGTCTTTCAACTCAACGTCGTTAGAAACTTTTACTTTATTAGTCATTGTAATTGAATTTTAGAAATTAAGGCCACCTTTACGGGCAGCATCTGCCAACTCTTGAACTCTACCGTGATACAAGAAACCGTTACGGTCAAATACCACAGATGTAATACCTGCTTCCTGAGCATTCTTGGCAATAAGTTCACCAACCTTAGCAGCCTGTTCTTTCTTAGGCATTTTTTCCATGCCAAGAGAAGAAGCTGCAGCAAGTGTCTTACCGCTCAAATCATCAATTACCTGAGCATAAATCTGCTTGTTGCTGCGGGATACAGACAAACGCGGACGTTCCGGTGTTCCGGAAATCTTATTACGTACGCGGAATTTTATCTTAATTCGTCTTTCTGATTTTACTGACATAATACAACTTTTTTGATGTTATTACTTTGCAGCAGCCGATTTACCAGACTTGCGACGCAGAACTTCGCCAACAAACTTAATACCTTTACCTTTGTAAGGTTCTGGTTTACGGAATGTACAAATCTTAGCACAAACCTGACCAAGCAACTGTTTATCACAAGACTCAAGAATAATCAATGGATTCTTGTTACGCTCAGACTTAGTCTCAACCTTAATTTCAGCCGGAAGAGCCAAAACAATAGAGTGAGAATGCAAAAGTTCAAATGTAATTACATTTCCCTGATTTGAAACACGATAACCAACACCGACAATTTCAAGTTCAGCCTTGAAACCGGTTGATACACCAACAACCATGTTGTTTACCAATGAACGGTACAAACCATGGAAAGCATGGCGCTGTTTTGGATTATCCTGTAATACTTCCTGATTTTCTTCAAATGTGATGACACCATCAGCAATTGAAACGTTAATAGAAGGATTGATTTCCTGAGAAAGAGATCCTTTAGGACCTTTTACAGAAATAACGCCATCCTGAAAGTTTACTGTAACACCTGCAGGAATGTGAATAGGCAATTTTCCAATTCTAGACATATTCTGTACCTCCTATTAATATACATAGCAAAGAACCTCACCGCCAATTTTTGCAGCAGCAGCTTCCTTGTCTGTCATAACACCTTTAGAAGTGGATACAATAGCTATACCCAATCCGTTAATAACTCTCGGCATTTCACGATAACCGGTATACTTACGCAAACCAGGAGTAGAAACTCTGATAAGTTTCTTAATGGCATTGCTACGACCGGTGACATCGTATTTCAGAGCAACTTTGATAGTGCCCTGAGGTCCATCTTCAACAAATTTGTAGTTCAAGATGTAACCCTTCTCAAAAAGGATTTTTGTAATCTCTTTTTTGAGATTCGAGGCTGGAATTTCAACAACTCTGTGCTTTGCCTGAATAGCATTGCGCAACCTCGTCAGATAATCTGCAATAGGATCTGTCATAATAAAATTAGTTTAAATTGATCAGGACTGTCCTGACAATATTTAATTAACACTCACTTTTCAGCTATAAATTACCAGCTGGCTTTACGTACACCCGGGATAAGGCCTTGAGAAGCCATCTCACGGAACTGCATACGTGAAAGACCAAAAAAACGCATATAACCTTTTGGACGGCCTGTAAGCTTGCAACGATTGTGCTGGCGGATAGGATTAGAGTTGTAAGGTAAATCCTGAAGTTTCTGAGCAGCTTCGTAAGCTGCCTCATATTCTCCAGTACGTACAATTTCCTTAAGTGCAGCGCGCTTCTTTGCATATCTGGCAGCCATCTTGGCTCTCTTAACTTCGCGAGCCTTCATTGATTCTTTAGCCATAGTGCTTAGTTTTTATCTGTTTTAAAAGGTAAACCGAACTCTTTGAGCAATGCATAACCTTCCTCATCTGTTGGAGCAGATGTAACAAAGGTAATGTTCATACCCAAAATTTGAGAAATGCTATCAATGTTGATTTCAGGGAAAATAATCTGCTCCTGGATACCAAGAGAATAATTACCCATACCATCAAACTTGCTTTCAATACCCTTAAAGTCACGGATACGAGGAAGAGCAACGCGAACAAGTCTTTCAAGGAACTCATACATACGTTCTCTACGCAGTGTAACCATAACACCGATAGGCATTTTCTTACGCAACTTGAAGTTTGCAATATCTTTCTTAGAAACTGTAGCAACAGCTTTCTGACCGGTAATTGCAGTTAACTCATTAATAGCAGTATCAATGATTTTCTTATCGGCTATAGCCAATTTACCTAAACCCTGATTAATTACAATCTTCTTCAGAACAGGAACCTGCATTGAAGAAGAATAATGGAATTTCTCCATCAAAGCCGGAGCGATACGCTCGACATACTCTTTTTTAAGACTTGCAGTGTTAGCCATTACTTAATCTCCTCTCCTGATTTTTTTGAATAACGTACTATTTTACCTTCATCGTTGCGACGGCGGCCGATACGGGTCGGAGCGCCACTCTTAGGATCAACAACGTTAAGGTTGGAAATATGAATAGGTGCCTCCTGCTTGATGATACCACCCTGAGGATTCTTGGCACTTGGCTTGGTGTTCTTTGAAACAAAGTTAACACCTTCCACGATGGCACGTTGCTCCTTTACAAGGACCTTGAGTACCTTACCAGTTTTGCCTTTGTCGTTACCGGCATTCACAAATACTGTATCGTTTTTCTTTATATGTAACTTACTCATTACTGTAACTGTTAAAAAATTAAAGTACTTCCGGAGCAAGAGAAACAACCTTCATATTGACGGCACGCAACTCTCTGGCTACTGGACCGAAAATACGGCTACCTCTAATTTCACCGGTGTTGGCAAGCAACACACAAGCATTGTCGTCAAAGCGGATGTATGAACCATCGGCACGACGAATCTCTTTCTTTGTACGAACTACCAAAGCCTTTGAAACGGCACCCTTCTTAAGTTCGCTTGAAGGGAGAACGTTCTTGACTGTTACTACGATAGTATCGCCCACTGTGGCGTAACGTTTACCGGTACCGCCCAATACACGGATACAGAGGCACTCTTTAGCACCACTGTTATCACATACTGTCAGTCTTGATTCTGCTTGTATCATAATTACTTAGCCTTTTCAACGATTTCTATTAATCTCCATCTCTTAGTCTTGCTCAAAGGACGAGTCTCCATAATACGGATTGTATCACCAATACCGCACTCATTGTTCTCGTCATGAACATGGTATTTCTTTGTCTTGCGGACAAACTTACCGTAAATCGGGTGTTTCTCTTTGAAAACAGAAAGAACAACGACTGTCTTATCCATTTTGTTGCTGATTACAACACCCTGACGCTCTTTACGCAAATTTCTTGTATTCATGCGAAATCTTATTTATTAAGTTCTCTCTTTCTAATTTCTGTATTCATCCTTGCGATAGTTCTGCGTTGCTTCTTAATATCGGAAGGGTTTGCAATAGGAGAGATAGCATGATTTAAAACCAACATTTTATAACTTGCGGCCTCGGCATCTCTGCGCTCAATCAACTCTGCAGTTGACAATTCTTTAATTTCGGCATTTTTCATAACAAAAGCGGCTTTAAATCAATCATTCATTTTTAAAATCATAATCGCGACGAACTACCAGTTTTGTTGTAACAGGCAGTTTCTGAGCTGCTAAACGAAGAGCTTCTTTTGCAACTGCAAATGGAACGCCCTCTGCTTCAATAATAATACGACCAGGAGTAAGTGGGAATACATAACCCTCAACATCACCTTTACCTTTACCCATACGTACATCCAATGGCTTCTTGGTAATTGGTTTATCCGGGAATACGCGAATCCAAATCTGTCCCTGACGTTGCATATAACGTGTAACAGCAACACGAGCTGCCTCTATCTGTCTACCGGTCAACCAGCAGGTTTCAAGAGACTTTATACCGAAAGATCCAAAAGCAAGCTGGTTACCGCGCTGAGCGTTACCCTTGCAACGACCTTTCTGCATTCTTCTGTATTTAGTCCTTTTAGGCTGTAACATAATATCAATTTATATACAATTTACATTTACAATCTTAACGATTGCCTTTATTTCTCTTTTTGAAAGGTTTCGGACCTCTCTCAGCACCACGTGAGTTCTCTTTGCTCGGTGTAAAATTAGGAGCAAGATCTCTCTTTTCATAAACCTCACCAAGGCAAATCCATACCTTAACACCCTGAGCGCCTACCTTAGTATTGGCTACAGCCTCGCAATAGTCAATGTCTGCACGGAATGTGTGAAGAGGAGTACGGCCTTCTTTAAACATCTCTGAACGAGCCATTTCAGCACCATTCAAACGACCTGAAATCTGGACCTTAATACCTTCAGCACCCATGCGCATTGTATTTGCAATGGCATTTTTGATAGCACGACGGTAAGCAATTTTACCTTCAACCTGACGAGCGATATTGTTTGCTACAAGTACAGCGTCAAGTTCAGGTTTCTTAACCTCTACAATATTGATCTGAACCTCTTTGTCGGTTACCTTCTTAAGTTCCTGCTTCAAGTTGTCAACCTCTGTACCACCTTTGCCGATAATCATACCTGGACGCTGTGTAAATACAGTGATTGTAACCAACTTCAAAGTACGCTCTATGACAATCTTTGAAACGCTTGCTTTTGCAAGACGGGTATTGAGATACTTACGGATCTCGTAGTCTTCAACGATACGCTCGTCATACTTCTCGAACCAGCTTGAATCCCAACCTCTGATTATACCTAATCTGTTACTAATTGGATTAATTTTCTGTCCCATGTTTCTTACTCTTGATTGTCGTTATTAACAGGTTTTTTAGCCTCAACGAACAAAGTGATATGATTTGAACGTTTACGGATACGATAACCTCTACCCTGTGGAGCCGGTCTAAGTCTCTTTAATGATGCACCGCAATCAACAGATACTGATGATACGAACAATTCGCCGGCTTCAGCTTTGCGCTCATTTTTCTGCTCCCAATTGGCAATAGCGGAACGCAATACCTTTTCTACATCTTTTGAAGCAGCTTTATTTGAAAAGCGCAGAGTACCCAAAGCACGGTTAACCTCCATACCGCGAATCATATCAACCACATAACGCATCTTGCGTGGTGATGAAGGAACCTCGTTCAGCTTTGCAAAGTATAAAGACTTCTGAGCCTCTTTACGCTGTTGTGCTGCCAAATGTTTTCTTTTTCCCATTATCTTATTTTATTTATTTCTGAGATAAATGCAATTTACTTACGGTTACCGGAGTGACCACGGAAAGTACGTGTAAGTGAAAATTCACCAAGTCTGTGACCTACCATGTTCTCAGTAATATATACCGGAATAAACTTATTACCATTATGAACTGCGATGGTATGACCTACAAAATCAGGAGAAATCATCGAAGCTCTTGCCCAAGTTTTCACTACGGTCTTCTTGCCACTTGCATTCATGGCCAGTACTTTGTCCTCCAATTTTTTATAAATGTACGGACCTTTTTTTAATGAACGACTCATATAAATCTACTTAGGTTAAATTATTACTTATTGTTAGCTCTTTCAATAATGTACTTTGTTGAGTTCTTCTTAGGAGCTCTAGTCTTAAGACCCTTAGCGTACAAGCCCTTACGAGAACGTGGATGACCACCGGAAGCACGGCCTTCACCACCACCCATTGGGTGATCAACTGGGTTCATTACAACACCACGGTTATGTGGACGACGACCTAACCAACGTGAACGGCCAGCCTTACCACTCTGCTCCAAACCATGATCAGAATTGCCAACACTACCTACAGTAGCCTTACAAGCTGATAAAATTCTGCGAACCTCGCCTGAAGGAAGTTTGATAACACAATAATCACCCTCTTTTGATGTCAACTGTGCAAAGTTGCCTGCTGAACGAACAAGAGCTGCACCCTGACCTGGGCGAAGTTCAATATTGTGGATAACTGTACCTACAGGAATATCCTTTAACTGCAATGCATTACCAACCTCTGGCGCTGCATTGGCACCTGACATAACAGTTGCACCTACCTGAAGACCATCTGGTGCAATGATATATCTTTTCTCACCATCAGCATAAAACAAAAGAGCAATACGAGCTGAACGGTTAGGATCATACTCAATTGTCTTTACTGTTGCTGGAACTCCATCTTTGTTTCTCTTGAAATCGATGATACGGAACTTCTGTTTGTGTCCGCCGCCCATATAACGGGCTGTCATCTTACCCTGGTTGTTACGACCACCGGTAGACAACTTTCCGAAAACAAGAGATTTCTCTGGTACTGTAGCAGTTATTTCTTGGAAAGTACCAATAATTTTGTGTCTCTGACCCGGAGTTGTGGGTTTAAATTTACGTACTGCCATTTTTATTAAATGTTGCTATAAAAATCTATAGTTTCGCCCTCTTTAAGTGTTACAATAGCCTTCTTAAATGCATTTGTACGGCCTTTTGTATAACCTTTACGGGTGTAACGTGACTTGCTCTTGCCCATATAGTTAATGGTGTTTACATCAAGAACAGTTACGTTATACAATTCTTCAATTTCTTTCTTAATCTCCAGTTTGCTGGCCTGTGGAAGTACAACAAAACCGAATCTATTAGACAATTTTTCGGTTGCAGCATTCATTTTTTCTGTAACCAACGGTTTAATTATGCATCCCATATTCAAGCCTCCTTATTTAATATATCATTAATAATTTGGAGAGAGCCTTCAGTAATAACCAAAGTATCAGCAGCAAGTACTGAATATGTATTCAATAAAGCTGCAGACATTACCTGAGTTCCCTTCAAATTTCGAGCCGACAAAGTTACCATTTTATTGCTTTCCGGCAAAACGAACAGTGAACTTTTATCACAAACTTTAAGATTATTTAAGATATTAACAAACTCTTTTGTCTTAGGAGCTTCCATAGTAAAGTTCTCAATAACAAGGATCTTGTTATCCTGAGCTTTATATGTAAGAGCTGAACGACGAGCAAGCTGTTTTACCTTCTTGTTAAGTTTAAAGCTATAATCGCGTGGAGTAGGACCAAATACGCGTGCACCACCCACCAATACAGGAGAATTGATGTCACCACGACGAGCTCCACCACCACCTTTCTGACGTCCAAGTTTCTTTGTAGAACCTGAAATCTCACTTCTCTCTTTAGATTTGTGAGTTCCCTGACGGTTGTTAGCCATAAACTGCTTAACATCCAAGTAAATGGCATGATCATTAGGCTCAATACCGAAGATTGAGTCATTCAAGGTTACCTTTTTACCGGTATCCTCACCTTTTATGTTTAATACACTGATTTCCATTACTTAAGAACTGAAACAATTGAACCTTTATAACCCGGAATAGAACCCTTGATAAGAAGGAGATTGTGCTCCGGAATAACCTTCAAAACCTGGAGGTTTTGGATTGTAACTCTCTCATTGCCCATGTGACCTGCCATGCGCATTCCTTTAAATACCTTTGCAGGGTAAGAACAAGCACCAATAGAACCCGGCTTACGACCGCGGTTGTGCTGACCATGAGTCTGCTGGCCTACACCACCAAAACCATGTCTTTTAACTACACCCTGATAGCCATGTCCTTTTGAAATTGCTACAACATCAACGAACTCAGCGTCGTTGAAGAACTCAACAGTGAAAACCTCACCGAGAGCTGGGGTGTTAGCGAAATCTTTGAACTCGGCCAAGTGTCTCTGTGGAGCTACACCAGCTTTCTTGAAATGACCCATCAAAGGAGCTGTGGTATTCTTCTCTTTAGCTTCGTCGAAACCAAGCTGAACAGCCTCATAACCATCCTTCTCAAGATTCTTAATCTGGGTAACTACGCAAGGACCAACTTCAATAACGGTGCATGGAACATTTTTTCCATCGGCACCAAAGATTGATGTCATACCAATCTTTTTTCCTAATAATCCTGGCATTTCAATAAAAAATTAAATTAATAGTGAATCAAACCTTAATCATTACAACAACACCACTAGGCAACTCAAGCTTCATAAGAGCATCTACAGTTTTTGCGGTTGATGAATAGATATCAATCAAACGCTTATAAGCTGAAAGCTGGAACTGCTCACGAGATTTCTTGTTAACGAAAGTAGAACGGTTAACAGTAAAGATACGTTTGTGAGTTGGGAGAGGAATAGGGCCACTTACAATAGCACCTGTAGCTTTAACAGTCTTTACAATCTTCTCTGCTGATTTGTCAACCAGATTGTGATCGTAAGATTCAAGTTTAATTCTGATTTTTTGACTCATAATAAATTTTGATTTATAATTAAATAAAAGTGGATGTTCGGATAAGAGTCATTTGCTATCCGAACATCCGTTCACACACTTACAATAAATTTACAGCACCTCCGTGTTCTTCAACAACTTTCTTTGCGATTGTTGTAGAAACAGCTTCATGCTTTTCATAAGACATTGAAGATGTCGCACGACCGGAAGTGATGGTACGCAATGCTGTTACATAACCGAACATTTCCGAAAGTGGAACATGTGCCTTGACAACCTTAGCGCCAGAGTGGTTAGTTTCCATACCCTCTACCTGACCGCGGCGTTTGTTAAGGTCTCCAATAACGTCACCTGTACTTTCCTCAGGAGTAACAACCTCAAGACTCATGATAGGTTCCATAAGAACAGGGCCTGCTTTAACACAAGCATTTTTGAATGCCTGAGATGCACAAACCTCGAATGACATGGCATCTGAGTCAACCGGATGATACTTACCATCAAGTACTGTTACCTTGAGAGTCTCTACTGCAGCACCCATAAGAACACCGTTCTTCATAGCATTTGTAAAGCCTTTCTCGATAGCAGGAAGGAATGTCTTTGGAAGAGCTTCACCCTTGGTGGCATCAACAAACTGAAGACCACCCTGAGTCCAATCCGGATCAGCAGGACCAACCTCAACAACAATACATGCGTAGTGTCCTTTACCACCGGTCTGTTTTTTATACTCTTCTCTAAGCTGAACAGGTTTTGTAATAGATTCTTTGTAATTAACCTGTGGACGACCTTGGTTACATTCTACACCAAATTCACGGCGCAGACGGTCAACAATAATATCAAGGTGAAGTTCACCCATACCTGAAATAATTGTCTGACCAAGTTCTTCGTCTGATTTTACTGTGAATGTAGGATCCTCTTCAGCAAGTCTTGCAAGACCCTCGCCAAGTTTAGCCATATCCTTCTGAGTCTTAGGTTCAACAGCAATACTGATTACAGGATCAGGGAAGTCCATAGACTCCAATGTGATTGGAGATGTTTCATCACAAAGAGTATCACCAGTACGGATATCTTTAAGAGCAATTACTGCACCTATATCACCAGCACTGATTTCATCAACCTGAATCTGTTTCTTTGAATACATCTGGAACAGACGGCTGATACGTTCTTTTTTACCTGAACGTGAATTATAGATATAACTACCGGTTTTGATTGAACCAGAATAGCAGCGAACAAAAATCAAACGACCTACAAATGGGTCAACTGCTATTTTGAATGCAAGACCGGCTGTTTTTTCTTCAGAAGACGGTTTACGAAGTTCAACCTGATCTGTACCTGGAACGGTACCCTCAACACCTTCGCTGTCAAGCGGAGAAGGAAGGAATGCGCAGACATAATCCAGAAGCGGCTGAACGCCTTTGTTTTTGAAAGAAGAACCGCAAACTACAGGTACAAGACCCATACAAAGTGTTCCTTTACGCAATGCATTAAGAATCTCCTGTTCTGAAATTGTTGACGGATCTGTAAGATACTTCTCCATCATTTCATCATCAAAATCAGAAGCTGCCTCAAGCATCTTGTCACGATATGACTCTGCATCGGAAAGCATATCAGCAGGAATGTCCTCTACTGTGTACTGAGCACCCAGAGATTCATCACGCCAATAAATGGCCTTCATTTTGATAAGGTCAACAATACCTATGAAAGATTCTTCACTACCTATAGGAAGTGTAACAGGAACTGCATTAGCTCTAAGGATCTCACGCATCTGTGACACTACGCTGTAGAAATCGGCACCTGAACGGTCCATTTTGTTAACGTAACCAAGTCTTGGTACTTTGTACTTATCTGCCTGACGCCAAACAGTCTCAGACTGTGGCTGAACACCACCTACTGCACAGAATACTGCAATAGCGCCATCAAGTACACGTAATGAACGTTCAACTTCTGCTGTAAAGTCCACGTGACCCGGAGTGTCAATCAAATTGAACTTATAGGTTTTGTCCTGCCATTTCCAATGTGTAGTAACAGCAGCAGATGTGATAGTAATACCACGTTCCTGCTCCTGAACCATCCAGTCCATGGTAGCTGAACCATCGTGAACTTCACCAATCTTGTGAGTAAGACCGGTATAATAGAGAATACGCTCTGAAGTAGTTGTCTTACCGGCATCAATGTGAGCCATGATACCGATGTTTCTCGTAAACTTTAAATCTTGATCTGACATTTATCTAGGAATAACAGGTATTAGAATCTGAAATGTGCAAAAGCACGGTTAGCCTCAGCCATACGATGCATATCTTCCTTGCGTTTGAATGCGCCGCCTGTACTGTTGAAAGCGTCAACAATTTCTGCAGACAATTTGTCTGACATTGATTTACCACCACGCTTACGGGCAAAACTAATAAGGTTCTTCATAGAAATGGATTCCTTACGATCCGGACGGATTTCAGTAGGAACCTGGAATGTTGCACCACCGATACGACGTGATTTAACCTCAACCTGCGGAGTAACATTATCCAAAGCTTTCTTCCAAATTTCAAGAGCACTCATTTCTTCATTAGGAAGTTTTGCTTTTACCTTATCAAGAGATTCATAGAATATCTCGAAAGAGGTATTCTTTTTTCCATCATACATAAGATGGTTAACAAACTTTGTAACGGCTATCTCACCGAATATTGGATCCGGAAGGATAATACGTTTTTTTGGTTTTGCTTTTCTCATTTTTTCAAATTGTTTTTTTGGGCTGTGACTTTAAGAAATCTTCAACATCCTCACCAGGACATTTACTCAACCTATAATCTCAAACCTTAATTTACTAATTATTTTTTACCGGCTTTAGGGCGTTTTGCACCATACTTAGAACGTCTCTGAAGACGACCGCTTACTCCGGCAGTATCCAATGTACCGCGAACAATGTGGTAACGTACACCCGGAAGATCCTTTACACGACCACCACGTACAAGAACAATAGAGTGTTCCTGCAAATTGTGACCCTCACCAGGAATGTAAGAGTTAACTTCTTTCTGGTTTGTTAAACGAACACGAGCCACCTTTCTCATAGCTGAGTTAGGTTTTTTAGGTGTAGTTGTGTAAACTCTGACACAAACACCTCTTCTTTGTGGGCAAGAGTCCAATGCCGGAGACTTACTTTTGTCTTCAAGCACCTGGCGGCCTTTGCGCACTAACTGTTGAATTGTTGGCATTTTGTTGATTTATTTATTGTTATAACTATATTCAAAATTTTCGGCTCGCAAAGTTACAACTATTTTTTCAAACAGCAATCACTTTGCGCCAAAATAATTCGGTTTGATACCTTATCCTACTCTCAGAGCAGAACCAGGTACCACGGATTTATATTTAATAAGGTGTTATTTAAGTACTCCCTGCTCTACCAAATATTCTGCTATCTGTACAGCATTAAGTGCAGCACCTTTCTTAATCTGATCTCCTACCACCCAGAAAACTGTTACCTTGGGGTTTGCAATATCCTTACGAACACGACCAACGTATACAGGATCCTTACCGGACAGGAACAACGGCATAGGATATTCTTTCTTTGCAGGATCGTCCATAAGAACAAGTCCCTTGCCGTTTGCAAAAGCATTGCGTACGGTCTCAATATCCAAAGCCTGTTCAGTCTCAGCCCAAATGGCTTCTGAGTGACAGCGCAAAGCCGGTACACGTACACAAGTTGCGCTGACATTTATATCATTATGAAACATTTTGCGTGTTTCATAAAACATTTTCTCCTCTTCTTTAGTATAACCGCTTTCCTTAAAGATATCAATATGTGGAATAAGGTTATAGGCAAGCTGGTATGCGAATTTGTTCACTGTAACAGGTTCGCCGGCCAGAACCTGACGATACTGTTCTGTAAGTTCAGCCATTGCAGCAGCACCAGCACCACTTGCAGCCTGATATGTAGAAACCTGAACATTTTTTACAGGAGACAAATCATTCAATGCCTTAAGAGCTACAATCATCATAATTGTAGAACAGTTAGGATTTGCAATAATACCTTTAGGACGAACAAGAGCATCCTCCGGATTAACCTCAGGCACTACCAATGGAACCTGTGGATCCATTCTGAATGCGCTTGAGTTGTCTATCATGATACAACCATACTTGGTAATTGTCTCTGCATATTCTTCAGAGGTGCTTCCACCTGCAGAAACAAAAGCAACGTCAATTCCCTTGAAATCGTCGTTGTGCTGCAACTGTTTGACTACAATATCTTTTCCACGGAACTTAAAACTTGATCCTGCACTGCGTGAAGAACCGAAAAGTACTAACTCGTCAATTGGAAAATTACGTTCGTCCAGCACTCGCAGAAATTCCTGACCTACTGCTCCACTGGCTCCAACAATTGCTACTCGCATTTTTTTAGATGTTTAAAAAATTTTATTATTTTTGAGAGCGCAAAATTACACTATTTTTTAATAAGTCTTGCTATTTTTGCATATATTTATTTGCTAAACTTCACATTATGACCACAAATCAAAGCGGGAATCTGTTCGAAAGAATGGAATTGTTGTACGGGAAAGAGACAGTAAATCTCTTATCTGGAAAGACTGTAATGGTTGTAGGCATAGGCGGTGTGGGAGGTTATGCAGCAGAACTGATAGTACGTTCAGGCGTAGGCAACATAATAATAATTGATGGAGATACGGTAGAGGAAGGAAACATCAACAGACAGATTATAGCCCTTCACTCCACAGTGGGAAAACTGAAAACGGAAGTCATGAAAGAACGTTTGCATGACATCAATCCGGACGCAACAGTCAAAGCAATCGGACAATTCATTCTACCCGAAGATGTTGAGACACTCCTGCATGAAAATCCTGCAGATATCATAGTCGATGCCATAGACAGCGTCCCAACCAAGGTTGAACTGATAAAGCAGGCATCGGCGAATGGCATTCCAATCATATCGAGCATGGGAGCAGGAAAACGCAATCAGGCAGAAAAAGTATGCATTACCACACTTGCCAAAACCCATAGCGACGGACTTAGCAAATCTGTCAGAAGAGCTATCGCAGACAAAGAAATATGCAACAGACTGCCGGTTGTGTTCAGTAGTCAGGAGCCGATGAACCAGATTGAACCGGAATTACAAACCGGTATCGGTTCAATAAGTTACATTCCGGCAACATTCGGTATTTATTTGGCGCAATACACCATAAATTATTTACTCAAAGGATAAGAATATGCAATTCATAGAACTGCACGGAATAACAAAGAGTTACCAGAACACAAATGTGTTGAAAGGTATAGACTTAACCATAGATCAAGGTGAAATTGTCAGTATAACAGGGCCCTCAGGCGCCGGAAAAAGCACTTTGCTGAACATTATGGGCGGGCTGGACAAGCCGGATAGCGGAACTGTACTGTTTGATGGAACTGACATTGCCCAATTAAACCAGGAGCAGACGGCAAATTTCAGAAACAGGCATATTGGCTTTGTATTCCAGTTTCACGAATTGCTACCGGAATTTACAGCAATTGAAAACATAATCATTCCGGCTGTCATTGGCGGTAAAAGTAAAGATCAGGCATATCGGGAAGCAAAAGAGATATTGAATATGCTTGACATGGAGAAAAAATCGGACCTCAGACCAACACAAATGTCAGGTGGAGAAAACCAAAGGATTGCTGTAGCGCGAGCGCTAATCAACAATCCTAAAGTTATATTGGCCGACGAGCCATCCGGAAGTCTTGACAGCAAGAACAGGGATATGCTCCACAATCTTATTTTCAAACTGCGGCAAGAAACACATCAGACATTCGTAATTATTACTCACGACGAGAATCTTGCACAAAAAGCAGACCGTACAATCCGTCTCAAAGACGGAGAAATTATTTAAGCAGTTCCAAAGCGCTTGTTACGCGTTTGAATGCTTCACGGATTTTGTCATCGCTAGTAGCGTAGCTGAAGCGGATACATTCAGGAGAGCCAAACGCAGTACCACCTACAGTTGCTACATGTCCAACCTCAAGCAGGAACATGGCAAGATCTTCTGCAGTGTTGATTGTTCTGTCCTGATACTTCTTACCGAAATATGAATCGATTTTCGGGAACAGATAGAAAGCACCCTGAGGATTGTTCACTTCAAAACCAGGGACTTTACGGGCAAGATCAACTATAAGGTCACGACGACGCTGGAACACCTTACGCATGGCCTCCACATCGTCCTGAGGTCCCAAGAATGCAGCCTCGGCTGCCTTTTGAGCAACAGAACAAGTTCCGCTGGTATACTGTCCCTGCAACTTGTTGCAAGCCTTGATAATCCACTCTGCACCAGCAATGAAACCTATACGCCAGCCTGTCATAGCATAAGCCTTTGACACACCGTTGACAACTATTACGCGGTCAAAAATTTCAGGGAACTGTGCAAGAGAATAATGTTCTCCTATAAAATTGATATGTTCGTAAATCTCGTCAGAGATAACATAAATGTCGGGATGTTTTGCTATAACTGCAGCAAGCGATGCCAACTCCTCTTTTGTATATACAGAGCCTGTAGGGTTTGAAGGAGAGCAAAGCATAACAGCCTTGGTTTTGGGAGTAATTGCAGCTTCCAGCTGTTCTGCAGATATTTTGAAATCCTGCTGTATTGTCGACTTTATGACAACAGGTGTTCCGTCTGCCATCTTGACCATTTCAGGATAGCTGACCCAGCATGGAGATGGAAGAATAACTTCGTCGCCCTGACCGACAAGAGCCATCAAGGCATTACAGATAGCCTGTTTTGCACCTGTTGATACAAGAATCTGAGATTCTGTATAGGAAAGATTATTTTCTTTCTTGAGCTTTTCAACAATAGCTTTTCTTAATGACAGATATCCAGGAACTGGTGAATAACGTGAGAAATTATCGTCAATTGCTTTTTTGGCAGCCTGTTTGACATAATCCGGTGTATTGAAATCCGGTTCACCCACGCTCATGTTCACTACATCAACTCCCTTTGCAGACAGTTCGGCACTCTTTTGAGCCATTGCGAAAGTAGCCGATGCTGCGAGTCGATTGATTCTGTCTGACAATTGTCCCATAATATAATAATTATTGTGTTATTTTTCCAGTCTGTAAATATTCAATCAGTTTTCCTGACACATTTTTGATTGTTGCAAGAGAGCTGATTACCGATCTTTCAAACAAAAATGCACGTATTCTGAAAAGAACGCCCAAAGGTAGTAAAATTCCTACAATATTGTTCAAAAATTTATGTTTGAAAGGAGCAAACATTCCGAAAACTCTTAAAAAAGGCATCTGGTTAATCAAATCAAGTATCACAGCATTACGGCTGTTGCCCAACTCATTGACCACCCATTCAAGGTATGACGAAATATTTTCAAGAGCCTCATTTTTATATTCCTTAAAGAATAATGTATAGTAATTCGGGTGTTTCACAGTCCATTTCTTCTCAGCATGATAAACGTCAATCTGCTCCAACAAGTCATTAAGCATGCCCACACAACCGGCGGCATCGGGTTCTTCAATAATAACCTCCTTGCAAAGAATATTTCGTTTGACACGACCTCCGAACCAGTATCTGAAAAAGGATTTGTACACATCCCACTGGAATACGCCGGAATCCTTATTGGCCTGAACGGTAAAGAACACACTCAACGGCAACAGTATCAGAGTACTGAACCAGCACCCCATAATATTCCAGTCACCTTCTCTGAACAGTTTCTCGCCCTTTATAGAAGTAATGTATGATAGAATAAATGTAAGAACCGAGACTATTACCGGAACACCAAGACCGCCTTTTCTTATTATGGCTCCCAAAGGTGCACCTATGAAAAAGAAGATAAGAATTGATATGGATAGCGATATTTTCTTCATCCATTCTATCCAATGCTTTCTGACATTCTTTGAAATATACGACATCTGGTTCTTATCCATCCTGAGCTGAGAGCTCAAAGAACTTACATGTTTTTTTACATTTTCTCTATATTTGAGCTGTTCATTTCGCGTAGCAAGATTGAAAACGCTGTCGCTTTTAATATATGCTTGCCCCTGAGTTTTCAATTTGACTGAATCCTGTGAACTTAATCTGTACCTGGACAATCCCTGTATCATGTAAGAATCCATAACCCCTTGTCCCTGGTCATCCAGTCTGACATTCAGAGAGTCTATGGTATACATAATCATTGACATATTCTTGCTCGCAGCATATCCGCCCATCTGGTTTGCATCAACAACATCAAAACCTGAATCAAAATCCAACAGAAGATGTTTTTCCTTAAAGGCTTCTCTCATGTAAGGAACATTCTCTCTGTCAAATTGCTGATCATTCAAATTACGGCTCTGCACTCCGTCATACAGGTGCAAATACAGATGTTTCTGATCTGCAGTTGTTGTCAGTTTTCCTGAATCAGCAACAATAACCTTTGTATCGTCATAAGAACCTGAACGCAAGTCATAAATGATGACATCGTACAGCATACCGGTCTTGCCGTCCTTATGCCTTACATAAAAATTCAGGCCTGGCACACGATCATAGAATTCCCCTTCCGGAATATCAAGTTCCGGCGACTTGGTTTGCATAGTCGCTATAAGGGAATACATTTGCCTTGTGGCATTGGGCACAGTGTAATTCTGGAAATAGAACGACAATCCTGCAAGAAAGACACAAAAAATAATAAGGGGTTGCATAACTCTGAGAAGAGATATGCCGGCCGTCTTCATTGCAATCAGTTCAGAATTCTCTCCAAAATTACCAAAAGTAATAAGCGATGCCAGAAGAACCGCCAGTGGCAATGCCTGCGGCACAAGTGTCAGCGATGAATAATAAAAAAATTTTGAAATGATTATCATGCCAAGTCCCTTCCCGACAAGTTCTTCGACATAACGCCATAATATGTTCATAATCAAAATGAACAGGCATATAAAGAATGTTCCTATAAACAACAACAGGAAACTCTTCAGAATAAATATGTCAAGTTTTTTGGGACGCACTCTAACAAAAGAAACGCACAAACGCTCTTTACCAAAGTGCAAAGGTATAAAGAATCAGGCAAAAACAAGGCCAGTTAACTAAAAAAAAGTACTACAGGCCTTTCCTGTGCAATTCTTCAATAGCAGAATTCCATATACTTCGAACATCATCCAGTTCTGTACCATCGGCAAAATCTATAATTTCCAGCGCATAAGTCTGAGTGAGTTCATTGCGAGTTATGCGAATCTCAAAATACGTTCCCGGCAACGAATCCAGCCAATGAAAACGGACATATGTAAATTGGCGGCAATTAATAAGATCCGCATCGCGTGATTCATTCTTGCCCCATGTAAAGGAATATGTTTTATTGCTGATTTTAACACTGTCTGCAAACCATGATTCAAGACCTGGGGCAGTTGAAATTGCATCCCATATCATAGTAAGTGACGTAGAATTGAGTTCATACTCTAGTTCAACCTTCTTTCCATTCAATTGATTTTGATTTACCATAAGAACCAAAATTTAATTCAACCTGTTTTTGCAAAGAAAAGTAAACAAATTAAAAAAAACAAATATTATCATTAAAAAAGGGTGACTGAAAAATCAGCCACCCTTTTATTTTTTTCAAGCAGTATGTCAACCGTTTGAACGCTGCTCCTGAATACGAGCTTTTTTACCTGTAAGTCCGCGCAAATAATACAACTTGGCACGACGTACAACACCGACTTTATTAACCTCGATGCTTGCGATAGCCGGAGAACTGATAGGGAAGATACGCTCAACGCCTACAGTACCTGACATTTTTCTTACAGTGAAGCGACGGTTGTCTGCATGACCGCAGATTTTGATAACTACACCACGATAGAGCTGGATACGCTCCTTGTTACCTTCGGTAATACGATAAGCAACTGTTACAGTGTCACCGGCTTTGAATTCAGGAAATTTACCTTCATTACCTGTTGCAAAAGCCTGCTCTGCTACTTTGATTAAATCCATTGTTTTAAAAAAATATAGATTACTATTAGCTAGCCGCAACATACCAGGTTACTCTTTCCCTGACAGCGATTGGGGCCAAAGCGGGTGCAAAGGTACACATTTTTTTTACTCGACAAAATTTTTGCATCAACTTTTTATACCTTTGCACCCGCAAACAGAAAATTCAGATGAACACAAACGATGTCAACGCCAGCGGGTCGGCTCTATTCAAGCGCGGTATCCGCAACGGAATTCCAATCGGATTAGGATATCTGGCGGTATCTTTTTCGCTCGGCATTGCAGCATGCAACGTTGGCCTCAATGGATCACAGAGTTTCTGGGCAAGCATATTATGTCTGGCATCTGCAGGAGAATTTGCTGGTTTCACACTGATAGGAGCCGGAGCTTCATATCTGGAGATTGCAATAATGACTCTGGTTGTAAATGCACGTTATATGCTCATGAGCTGCTCAATGAGCCAGCGCATGTCTCCAGACACAAAGTTATTTCACAGATTCGCCATGGCCTACTCCATTACAGATGAATTGTTTGCCATTGCTATAGCACGGCCTGGATATTTAAGACCCGAATATTCATATGGAGCAACACTTGCATCAGCCCCGCTATGGGGAATCGGCACAGTTCTGGGCTGTCTGTTAGGCAACATCATGCCGGTCAGCCTGATAAGCGCATTCAGCGTAGCATTGTTCGGTATGTTTTTGGCTGTGATAATTCCGCCGGCAAGAAAAAACAAGGTAATAGCAGTTCTGATACTCATTTGTTTCGGACTCAGTACAGCAGCACATTATATGCCATCCCTGCAATCCATACCTACAGGAACCAAAACAATTGTTCTGACTATTGTAATATCGGCACTGGCCGCCATTTTCTTTCCACACCAGACAGAAGAGGAATCCCATGCAGAATAAAATAATCTACATAGCAATCATGGCAGCGGTAACATACGCAGTACGTCTGTTACCATTGATTCTGATACGGACGCAGATTAAGAACAGATTTATACAGTCATTTTTATACTACATTCCGTACGTGACTTTGGCCATTATGACTTTTCCTGCCATAATCGAGGCCACACAAACACCTATTTCGGGAACTGCAGCATTGATATTGGGAATAGTAGCCGCATGGTGCGGAGCAGGATTATTTGACGTCTCAGTCATCTGTTGCCTGCTTGTTTTCATTCTGGAACGGTTTATCTGAAATTCCATTCCCTACTCAAAATACAGAGTAAATGCAACTATCTTGTTGTAGATGCTGTTTACAGACTCTGTGTATTTAAGCATATTCTTGTCTTTCAAGTCTGTCCGCTTGCTGCATAACATATTGCGCAGACCGAAACAGAATTTCAGTTCAGGTATCAGTTTGAAGTAATCGTAATAGATTTCACCGCCGAATGCAATCTCTATCATACAATCTGATTTATTCAATAAAATTTCCTTGTCTTTCTTGACGGTCAGATCTGCTACCGGCAGTACACCTACCAGTGCGTATGGTCTGAAATTAACATGCCTTGGGCCAGCAATCTTGAGTTCAAGCGGCAGTCCTACATATGTTGACTTGATTATTTGGGTACTCCTTTTATTATTAAGCTGATCACAGAAACCAACCGTTCTTTCACCGAAAAACAATGTGGGAACTATACGAAGTTCCATGAATTCGTTCAATCTGAGTGCTCCCAGCACCCCCACATTAAAACCTGGAGCGTAGCTCTCTGTTTGTGCATACCATTTCTGCACTTCACCGTCCTGGGATTGTGGACTGAATGTCATACCATTATTATTGATGGTCAGGTATTGCGTGTTGAGACCAACTGAAAACCCCCAATGCCACACCCTGCTGTCAATAAACGGGCGTCTCATGACTCTATCTTGTGCGCTTGCACATAGAACCATAATACAGGCTAATATTACAAGTATGAATTTTTTCAATCGGTCTGTCATTTGATATACAGGTAAAATAACGAAATTTTGAAGAGATTATTTTGATATCCATTACAAATAAGTTATCTTTGCAACAAATATTAAAAACAAACAATATGGCTTACGTAATTAGTGACGATTGTATCGCTTGCGGTACATGTATCGATGAATGTCCGTCAGAGGCTATCTCAGCAGGTGATAAATATTCTATTGATGCTGATAAGTGTGTAGATTGCGGTACATGTGCAAGTGTTTGTCCGCAGGAAGCAATTCACGAAGGCTGATCAATACGGACTTCAAAAAGACAGAAGGTGGCTGTTGCAGTCACCTTTTTTATTTTCAAAAAAACTTGCCATGAATTTGCAGGTATTAAAAGATTATATTAATTTTGCACCCGCAAAAGCAATGATGGCGGGATAGCTCAGCTGGTTAGAGCGCATGATTCATAATCATGAGGTCCCCGGTTCAATCCCGGGTCCCGCTACAAAAAAAACTCCCGAACTGTTCCAGTCCGGGAGTTTTTATATTTGACGGCAAGGGCCTTATTTCAGAATATCCACTGTATCGCGGGCAATCATAAGTTCCTCGTCGGTAGGAAGCACAACAACCTTTACCTTTGAATCGGGAGTAGAGATGATGCCATCGGCACCGAACTTGATACCTTCATTTATCTTTTCATCGATCTTGATTCCAAGGAATTCCATGTTTTGGCAAACAGCCTGACGGATCTCGTCACGGTTCTCTCCTACACCACCGGTAAAGACAATAACGTCAACGCCGCCCATAGCTGCAGCAAAAGCACCGATATATTTCTTTATGCGGTATGCATACATTTTCTTGGCAAGCGCAGCACGTTCGCTACCCTGCTCCATGGCTGCATGGACTTCGCGCATATCGGACGATGCTCCGGAAATACCAAGAAGACCGGATTTCTTGTTGAGCATATTCATAACCTGAGATTCGTTCATATGCTCTTTTTCCATAAGGTATGTAACAGCACCGGCATCGATGTCACCGCTACGTGTGCCCATCATAATACCCTCGAGCGGAGTAAGGCCCATTGTAGTATCTACGCTCTTGCCGTCCATAACTGCAGAAATACTGCCACCGTTACCAATGTGGCATGTGATTATCTTTGAACCCTCGGCCTTGATGCCAAGATAGTTGCAGATTTCCTGAGATACGTAACGGTGCGATGTTCCGTGGAAGCCGTAACGGCGAACGCCATATTTCTGATAGTATTCGTAAGGAATGGCATAGAGATATGCGTATGCAGGCATAGTCTGATGGAATGCCGTATCAAAAACACCTATCTGAGGAACATTTGGAAGAAGTTCCTTAACAGCCTCAACACCTTTCAGGTTGGCAGGATTGTGCAACGGCGCAAGATCACTGCAGGCAGCAAAAGCTTCAAGAACTTCTGGAGTAAGCAGAACACTCTTGTTGAATTTCTCTCCTCCATGCACCATGCGGTGACCTACTGCAGAAATTTCGTCCAAAGATTTGACTACTCCGTATTCTTTACCTGTCAGAATCTCAAAAATAAACTTTACACCGCAAGTATGCTCCGGAATATCTTTCTCGATAACCTGTTTCTTTCCGTCCTTATCTGTAAGTTTCAGAAAAGAACCGGCCATACCTATTTTCTCAATTCCACCCTGAGCAATCACGCTCTCGCCGGCAGCCATATCAAACAACTTGTATTTGATGGAAGAACTGCCGCAATTCAATACCAATATTTTCATTTTCAAAATTTTAATTCTGTTGTTTGGCCGCCATAGCCTGATTGGCTGTAACAGCTACCATCTTATAGACATCGTCAATGGAACAACCGCGGGACAAATCGTTGACAGGACGTGCAATACCCTGAAGAATAGGTCCTATTGCATCAGCACCGGAAAAACGCTGAACAAGTTTGTAAGAAATGTTACCTGATTCAAGGTTGGGGAATACAAGAACATTAGCCTTTCCTGCAATTTCTGATCCAGGAGCCTTTGATGCGCCAACGAATGGAACAATGGCGGCATCGGCCTGCAGTTCACCGTCAATTTTCAAGTCGGGAGCCATGGCTTTTGCCTTTGCGGTTGCCTCAATAACCTTGTCAACAACCTCGTTCTTTGCAGAGCCTTTGGTTGAGAAGCTGAGCATTGCAACGCGCGGTTCCTTGAAACCGGCAACGGCAACAGCTGTCTGAGCAGAGCAAACGGCAATCTGAGCCAGCTGATCAGCATCCGGTACAGGAGTTACGGCGCAGTCGGCAAATACCAGAATACCATTTTCTCCGTATTCCTGTTTTGGCGTAATCATAATGAATGCACCCGATACACAGGAAACGCCGGGTTGCGTTTTGATAATCTGAAGAGCCGGACGCAAAACATTGCTGGTAGCATTGCGTGCACCTGCAAGCATACCGTCAGCTTTACCGTTCTTGATAAGTAAAGCTCCAAGATACAAAGGATCCTTAGCCTTTGCCTGAGCCTCCTCTATTGTCATGCCTTTCTTCTTGCGAAGTTCAAAAAGCATATTTGTATAAAAATCATATTCGGGGTTATTGTTAGGGTCAATAAGTACAGCCTTATCAATATTTGACAATCCCCACTGTTTTGAAAGCGATGCCACCTCTGCAGCATCACCAATCAGTACAATATTGGCAACACCGTCTGCTATTACACGATCGGCAGCCTTCAATGTACGCTCTTCTGTAGCTTCTGGCAGAACAATTGTCTGTTTACAGGATTTTGCTCTTGCCACAATTTGATTCATTAAATCCATTTTACCCTAATATTGAATTTTCGTTATAATTATTATATGTAAGGTTCTTGCCGTCAAACTTCAAATAAGAGAAATTGGTTATCCAATCCCCTGCTATAAGTACACGGCTCGAGGAGGACAGCATAAGATCAAGTTCTATATGCCTGTGTCCGAATATCATAAAATTTGTCTGCGGATTTTTGTGCAGATAGTCTTTTGCATACAACACCAAAGGTTCCTTATCTTCTCCCATGTAGGCATCAACACCAGCGTTCTTATGTTTACTCATACTGTTGCTTGCCCATTTCAACCCGAATGCAAGACTGATACGCGGGTGAAGTGTTGAAAAGCAGAATCGCAGGAAACGGCTATGGAACATGCGTCTGAGGAAGCGGAATCCTGCAGGTGTCCTGCCAAGACCGTCACCGTGGGCCATATAAAAATTCTTTCCGCCCATCTCAATGGAGAACGGTTCCTTATGTATAATTACGCCACATTCCTTTGTGAGGTAATCTCCACACCACCAATCATGATTTCCAAGGAAATAATGTACTTCAACACCGCAATCTGTCAACTCTGACAGTTTTCCCAAGAAACGGGTGTACCCCTTTGGAACATTCAGCTTGTGCTCGTACCAGAAATCAAACATATCGCCCAACAGAAAAACCTTCTCTGCAGAGTTCTTTATGCTGTCAAGGAAATGCACCAGCAAGCGTTCCCTGTCAAGATTGTCTGCAAGAGCAAGGCAACCCAAGTGGGCATCGGTTATAAAATACACATCTTTCATATGAAGCCCAGTTCAAGTTTGGCCTCCTGGCTCATCATATCCTTGTTCCATTCGGGTTCAAACACAAGATTGACAGAAACCGATTTGACAGAAGGAATCGATTCAACACGCTGGCGAACATCTTCAACAATAAAATCGGCCAGAGAACAACCCGGAGCTGTCAGGGTCATATCCAAAGAAACATTGCAATCCTGGTCAACATCGATTTTGTAGATTAAACCCAAATCATAGATGTTCACCGGAATCTCAGGATCATAAACAGTCTTAAGAACCTGCACAATCTCTTCTTCTATGTTAAAAATATCGCTCATCAGTCAAATACGACCGTTATCCATGTAGCTGTAATATCTGTCTCCGCCGTAAATAATATGATCCCAAAAATGAATGTCCATCATTTTGCAGGCGGACTTTATCTTCTCTGTTATGGAATCGTCTGCTGAACTGGGAGTAATATTTCCGGAAGGATGATTATGACACATTGCAATAGCCACAGCCCTGCGGATAAGTGATTCGCGAATCACCAGACGTATGTCAACCGTAGTGGAACAGATTCCGCCTTGGCTTATACAAAAATGGCCCAGCGCATTCCCCGACTGACTGATGAAAAGCAGATAGCACTTTTCAACCTGCTGGTCAGCCATTATCGGAGAGAAATAATCATAAATATCACATGACATTCTGATTACTTTCCTTACGACCGGTTTTTCGGAAGCTTTCCTGCGGGCAAGTTCCAATGCTGCAAGTACCGTAACGGCTTTGGTCAACCCTACTCCTTTATAATCACACAACTGTTGGACGTTTAATGCGGCAAGTTGCGTTAAACTATTACCGTTATCCGCCAACAGTCTGCGTGCCAAGCTGACAACCGATTCATTTCCGCTACCAGTCCGTAGCAATATTGCCAAAAGCTCTGCCGTAGACAAAGCACCGGCTCCAAGTTCAACAAAACGTTCGCGGGGACGGTCCCCCGCTGCCCATTCCGTAACGGGCATACTGTGTTTTTCAGGCATTTAAGATTTATATTGTAGAATTTATGTCAGGCTTTTACGCGGCCAACATAAGAACCGTCGCGAGTGTCAACCTCAATCAGTTCTCCTTCATTGATGAACAATGGAACACGTACCTCTGCACCAGTTTCAACTTTTGCAGGTTTGGTAGCATTGGTTGCAGTATCACCCTTAAGACCCGGTTCTGTATATGTAACAGCAAGAACAACCTTTACAGGAACTTCAGCAAAAAGGATATCGCCTGAAGTTGCGTTTGTAACAACCTCAACAACTTCTCCGTCTTTCAGATAGTCAACACCTGTAATGACATCCTTTATAAGAGTAATCTGCTCGTATGTTTCCTGATTCATGAAAACATAACCCATTTCATCCTGATACAGATACTGATAAGGACGACGCTCAACACGAACATCTTCCAGTTTGAAACCGATCTGGAATGTACGCTCCAGAACACGGCCGTTTACAACATTTTTCAGTTTTGTACGGACAAAAGTATTACCCTTACCAGGTTTTACATGAAGAAAGTCGATACAAAAATACAGCTGGCCTTCCAAATTGATACAGGTACCAATTTTAATGTCTTGACATAAAATCATAAACTCTTTTTTTTGATAATTAATATTCCATGTTATAAAAAAACGTACAAAATTACTACTTTTGCCACATATTTCAAAAATGTTTTGGTAAAAAAGAGCAAACCTTTGTTTGTTTATAAAAAAAGAACTACCTTTGTAGCCCGTTAAAAAATCAGTTGGTTAGCAACCGGATTTTACCTAAGAAAATAAATAACAACAAAAAATAATAAAGAAATGAAAAGAACATTCCAGCCGTCAAACCGCAAAAGAAAAAACAAGCATGGTTTCCGCGAAAGAATGGAAACAGCTAATGGTCGTAGAGTATTGGCAGCACGCCGCGCTAAAGGCCGCAAAAAATTAACCGTTTCCGACGAATACAACGGATTGAAGAAATAAGTTGATTATTTTAATCAGGTAAGTGAGGGTTGCGCATACAAACTCTCACTTTTTTTTTATAAATTTGCGCACATGAACGCATTTTGGAGAATATTCTTAAACATCATTTGCGTGGTGGCTGCCGTAATACTGGCAATAGTTCTGACATTCAACAGAATTGACAGATACACCATGCACGGAGACAGCATTGCTGTACCTCAGGTATTCGGTCTGAATGACACTATTGCGCTTATGACTCTTGACGGGTACGGATTGGAAGGATATATTTCAGACATACGTTTTGATGAAGATTTTCCAGCCAACTGTGTAATAGAGCAGGTTCCCGCTGCCGGCAGTTTCGTAAAAAAAGGCAGACACATTTATCTGACAATCAATTCCGGGAATCGCCCGCTGATTGCAATACCGGATGTTGCGGACAACAGTTCACGCCGGTCTGCCGAATTCAAAATCCAGGGAGCCGGATTCCAGTTGACAGAGCCAATTCTTATTGAAGGAGAAAAAGACTGGGTTTACAAAGTATTATATGACAGTTGCGAGATTGAACCGGGCACAAAAATACCGCAAGGCTCAATACTTACGCTGGTTATTGGCGGAGCTGTTCCACAAATGGAGGTAGAAGACGCTGATACCATAGATCAGATGCTTGACCCGTTATTCTTTGAATCGGGCATCAACCCGGAGTTCTGGTAATATTTTCTCTATGGCTGATATCTTTGAAGATATTGATATTTTTTCGGAAGGACTGGATGAATATGAGGATTCCGGCAATCAGACACAGCTGTATGAGCATTTCCGCGTGATTGCAGATAAAGGCCAGACGCCATTGCGCGTTGATAAATTCCTGACAGACCATCTGGAACATGCTTCACGTAACCGCATTCAACTTGCCGCCGATGCCGGCATGATCATGGCAAACGGCACCCCTGTAAAAAGTAATTATAAAGTCAAGCCATGCGATGTCATCACGGTAATGATGGACAGGCCGCGGCACGACTCAACCATAGAAGCCGAAGACATTCCTCTGGAAATTGTGTATGAAGATGAGGAACTGATGGTCATAAACAAACCTGCCGGTATGGTTGTTCATCCGGGATGCGGAAATTTTCACGGCACACTTATCAATGCAGTTGCATGGCATCTTAGAAACGACAAGGGATTTGATGCCAACAATCCTGATGTAGGACTTGTACATAGAATAGACAAAGACACATCGGGTCTGCTTGTTGTTGCCAAAAGGCCTAATGCCAAGACAAGTCTCGGCAAGCAGTTTTTCAACAAAACTACAAAAAGAGAATACAATGCATTGGTCTGGGGAGTACCTGATCCTATGCAGGGAAGAATAGAGAGCAATATAACACGTAATCCCAAAGACCGTCTGCAAATGACTGTAACATTTGATTCTGAAGTGGGAAAACATGCGGTGACACATTACTCCGTCATAAGTCACTACCTGTACGTTTCGTTGGTAAAATGTGTACTGGAAACAGGCCGTACCCATCAGATCCGTGTTCACATGAAACACATTGGACATCCGCTATTCAACGATGAGCGTTACGGAGGTGATATAATACTGAAAGGTACTACATTCAGCCGTTACAGACAATTTGTGGAAGAATGTTTCAGGACTTGTCCCCGCCAGGCACTGCACGCCAGAACATTAGGCTTTGTACATCCGACCACAGGAGAAGAAATGTTTTTCGAAGCACCGCTTCCGCAGGATATGCAGCGCCTAATTTCAATGTGGGAACAATATACAGAGAATCAGAACAGATAATTATCATCAATAATATGAAACAGATAGCAATAGTAGCAGGAGGTGATTCAAGCGAATATAAGGTATCACTGCGCAGTGCCGCCACAATTATGGCAAATATTGATTGTACACTGTTTAATCCATACCTTACCGTGATTCATGGAAATGAATGGTACGTTGAATACAATTCCAAAAAATATGCCTTGGATAAAAATATTTTCGGATTCACAACAGAAGACGGAACGACAATAAAATTTGAATATGCTTACATAATTATTCATGGCACACCAGGTGAAAACGGAATTGTTGAAGGTTATCTTGAATTGATGCACATTCCGTACTCCACATGCGGGGTTCTGGCAGGAGCTTTGACTTTTGACAAGTTCATGTTAAACAACCTGCTGAAAAGTTTCGGTGTAAATGTTGCCGATTCCGTCCTACTCCGTCAGGGTGACACTATTACAGACCAACAGGTAATTGACAGTGTGGGACTGCCCTGTTTCATTAAGCCAAGTACCGGCGGTTCCAGTTTCGGTACCACCAAAGTAACAAAACCTGAACAGATACAACCGGCAATCAAAGCCGCATTTGATGAAAGTAATCAGGTTATCATAGAACAGTTTATCAATGGTAAGGAATTTACATCCGGATATTTCAAAACAAAGAAAAGAGAAATGGCATTACCCATCACCGAAGTTGTTCCCAAGCGGGAATTCTTTGATTATGAAGCCAAATACAACGGAGCTGTTGATGAAATCACACCAGCCCGTATTCCCGATTCGTTGCGCGACCGCATGCAGAAACTGACAGCTGCCATCTACAAAATTGTAGGTTGCAAAGGCATTGTCCGTAATGATTACATTGTTACGGAACAGGACAAAATATATCTGCTTGAGGTCAACACCACACCAGGTATGACCGAAACCAGTTTCATTCCGCAGGAAATCAGATGCGCCGGGCTTAAATTACAGGATGTATTGACAGAGATTATTCAGGATGGAATCAACTGAGACAATCAACAGCCGCTTTGAGGAAATACGCTCGTATAATGACAGCGAAGTAAGCAGCGCAGTAAAGAGCCTTGTCAAAGACTCCGAATTCCGTTCTGCTGTATGTGCTGCAATCGGACCAATCAAATATTGCATATTAAAATCAAGGCTTAAAAAGAGTCATTCAAAAGAAGAGTTACAGCGTTTGGTCAGTTTGCCTTTTGTAAAACAAACCATAAAGCATACGTCAAGCGGTCTGACTTCTGATTTTTCAGATCTTGATTTACAGAACACAACACACCTGTTCATTTCAAATCACAGGGATATTGTACTGGATTCGGCAATACTCTCCTACCTGCTTATTGAACATGGTTCAAAATGTGTTGAAATTGCAATCGGAGACAACCTGCTTATCAAGCCGTGGATACGGTCGGCCGCAAGACTCAACCGGAGTTTTATTGTTCACCGTTCGTTGCCTCCCAAGGAATTACTGGAAAGCAGCCGCATTTTGTCGGACTATATACGCTACAGGATTTGTACCGATGCCACACCATGCTGGATAGCCCAGCGTGAAGGCCGTGCCAAGGATTCCAATGACCGCACACAGAAAAGCGTTCTCAAGATGCTTGCAATGAGCGGAGACGGGACTCTTGTAGAGAAACTCTCAACGCTGAACATAACACCGCTCTCAATCAACTATGAATATGACCCGTGCGATTATCTGAAAGCAAAAGAGTTCCAGTTGAAAAGAGATAATGCCGATTACAGGAAATCTAAGGCTGATGACATTCTCAACATGAAAACCGGTATTATGGGCTACAAGGGACGCATACACTACTGCGCAGCCAGACCGATAAATGACATGCTCAAGCAGATAGTTCAGAGTAAACCAGTCAATGTTCAGCTTGAACAGGTTGCCCAGATGATTGACAAAAGCATTTTTTCCAATTACGGACTGTTTACAACCAATTACGTAGCGTATGATCTTCTGACAGAGACAGACACTTATTCTGACAAATACACTCCGAAAGAAAAGAAAGATTTCGCTGAATACATTGAGAATCAATTGAAACGCATAGATATTCCAAATCCTGACATCGCATTTTTACGGACAAAGCTGTTGGAAATCTATGCAAATATTGTTATTAACAAGCACTCGGTATGAAAGACAACGATTGGAAAGACAGACTTGGTGTAGTTTTCTCCACAAATCCTGATTATCAATACGAATATCAGGAAGATCAAGAACAACAGACTTTGCCATGCAACCAGCAGAAACTGCGTGTCCGCATGGAAAAGAATAATCGTGGAGGCAAAATTGTCACAGTAATTTCCGGTTTTACCGGGACATCGGACGATATAAAGGAACTTGGTCGCAAACTCAAAACAGCAATCGGTGTTGGGGGCAGCGTTAAGGATGGAGATATCATTATTCAGGGAGATATGCGCGAGCGTATTGTCACTCTACTTAAATCATGGGGATACTCTCAGACCAAATAACACCTGCCGTTTATGAAGATAATATGCAATAATGACGGGAATAATCCGTTTAATAATGCAGGTGAACCCAATGTATATTTCAAACCTGATTCGTCACTTTTGAAAAATGGAAAGCCTTTTTTTCTGCCGGATTTTTCCGAAAACATGACAATCATTCCCGGTCTTGTCTTTATGATAGAACGGCTTGGGAAAGGAATCTCAGAAAAATTCGCTAACAGATACTGGAGTAAAGTTACTGCCGGAGTTGCTTTTACGGCAACTGACATGAGCAATAATTATTTGGCCACAGGTTTTGATCAAAGTCTTGCAGTTGGCAATTTTATTGGTATTGATGACATCAGCAACTTTTCATTCAGTATCCAGGATGGAAAAACATGCAGCTTTCCGATAAAAGAGTATCAGTCTGCAGCAAACATTACATTAGCTGCCATCAGCAACTATTGCACTCTGAAAACAGGAGATTTAATTTTCATTGGTACACCACAGGACAAAATTCCAGAAGGATTTGACATGCAGGCAAGAATAGGCATGCGTCTTCAAGGGAAACTGGAACAGGACACTGTCCTTGATTTTTATGTACGTTGAAAATTAGCCCTGAAGGGTGAGGCATTTATTTCTCATATTATTCACACTTGTATGCCTGAGCAGCAAATCCTATGCTGCTGAGCAATGGGTTGAATCAGATCAGAACAGCTGTTCTGCCGTATTTGCTTTGGGAGAAAACAATATGTACAGCTACAGTGCACATATTGAGTATCCCGACTATATTACTGCAGACAAGAGTGACCAGACCGAATATCCGGATGAACCTTCCATTGAATTGCATATTACAGGTCAGAGCGAGCAATCATATGCAATAGTTCAGTTCGGCACTACCGTACGTACACACGAAGGATTAAAACAAATCAACTCCTGCAAGGTGGTTCTTGACAGCATACCCAAGATGGCCTATGCCAATAAGGCCCATTACGCCGAGCAATCAGTCCTGTCATCAGGACGGTGGGTCAAAATTGCCATCAGGGAAAGCGGCATATACCAGTTGACACACCAGCAGATACGCAGTATGGGATTTTCTGATCCAGACAAAGTATGTCTGTATGGAAATGGAGGATGTGCGCTTCCGGAACAGCAGATTGGGGACTGCCCTGATGATTTACGGCAGATTCCGCTTTACAGAGAAGGGTCGCGTATTCTGTTCTGGGCACAGGGAATAATTGAATGGGTTCCTAACGGGACTTGGTTCAAACACAATGTCAACCCGTATTCCAATTACGGTTATTACTTTCTGACAGATGCAGATTTGCAGCAGAATGCCGTATTTGAGAAATACGCCAACAATTTGGAGGAGACATCTGTCATTAGTGAATATTGCGCGTTGGAACTGTATGAAAAGGACCAGTACGCATGGTACAGAAGCGGAAGAAAATTATATGAAGAGACAGACTTTTCCACATTGGCAGGCAATGAAAACACCTACAATATCAAAACACCGAATGCTACCGGAAATGGAATCGGTACTGTCAGAGTATGTTTTTCAGACGATGATCCCAATGCATCGGGAGTGAATATCTCCATCAACAACAATTCCGTAGGAAGATTCACCATTCCGTCTATTCCTGCAAATGCGGTCGCCAGTGAAAATACAGGTTATTTTTCATTTGATGCCGCACATCTGGCAGCAGACAATAGAATTACACTAAAGCACAACGCACAGGTTGGTACGCATGGGCATCTTGATTATATAGAACTGGCATATCAGGCCAGACTGTCATTAGAGAGCAGCATGCTTCAGTTCCGTTTCAACACCGCAGTAAACGGACAAAGACTTAAATTTGAAAAAGCCGACGCTAATACAGTCATTCTTCAAAAAACTTCTGACAACAGATACATCAGCATTGATTTCACATTGAACAACGATACCCTGCTTACACAAGCAGTATCTGCAGAAAACAGCGATATGTTCGTTGCTTTTAAGACAAGCACAACATATCCTGCGCCCCAGGTTATAGGTGAGATACCAAACCAGAATCTGCATGGCATCAAACAGGCTGACATGGTTATCATTGCACCTGAATCCGGACGTCTTACATCAGCCGCCAATCGTCTGGCAGCCATGCATGTTTACTTTGATTCCATTACTGCTGTTGTAGTACGTGCAGATCAGATATATAATGAATTTTCAAGCGGAACGCCCGATGCCACCGCATACCGCAGGTTCATGAAAATGCTGTATGACCGCGCAGGCTCAACAGAACAGCGTCCGCAATATCTGTTGCTGTTCGGTGACGGTGCATGGGACAACCGCATGCTTTCAAAAGAATGGAAAACATGCAACCCCAAAGACTATCTGCTATGTTTCGAATCTGAAAACTCCCTGAACAAAAGCACCTCTTATGTTCTGGAGGATTATTTCGGCTTTCTGCAGGATAACAATTCCGAAACATTTCTGACTGATATTCCCGACATAGGTATAGGACGTATTCCGGTTGTGACAAAAGAAGATGCCGATGCCGTAGTAGACAAACTGTACAACTACATGAACGGCAACAACAACGCAGCGTGGTGCACCCGTCTTCTTTTCCTTGGGGATGACGGAGATGACAATATGCATATGAGCCATGCCGAATATGTAGCAACGAATATTGAAAAATCCTACCCGGAATTCACCCAGAAGAAAATATTCTGGGACAGTTATAAAGCAGAAACAACCGCATCCGGATTGAGTTATCCCGGTGTGCGCAGCGATATTTTAAGCAATCTGAACCAAGGGGTTCTGCTTGTAAACTATTCCGGACATGGAAATGACGATTATCTTTCACACGAACTGGTACTGAAGAAACAGGATTTTCTGGAATCAAAAACCAAGAATCCGCCACTTTGGATAACAGCATCGTGCGATATTGCTCCGTTTGACAACAGTGCGGACAACATTGGAGAAGCTGCACTGCTTAATCCTGACGGAGGAGCTATTGCACTGCTCAGCACAACCCGAACCGTATATGCACACCTTAACAAGCCTATCAACAACTTATTCTCCACATATGTATTGAAGCGCCATCCTGACGGGTCATATTACACATTTGGACAGGCACTGAAAGAAGCAAAAAAACAACTTGTTACAGGAGATGCCAACAGAGACCTGTCTGAAAACAAATTCCATTACATATTGTTGGGAGATCCGGCCATGCGTCTTGCGGTTCCAAAAGAAAAAGTAATATTGGACTCCGTAAACCAGACCGTCTGCGCCGGACAGACAATACATATCAGCGGACACATTGAATATTTTGACGGAACTGAAGATTCTCTGTTTTCAGGAACAATATCAACCCAACTGTTTGACAGCAAGGATCTGGTCCGTTGTCTTAACAATGCAGGAGCCGCTGACACTGCATTTTCTTACTATGACCGCAAAAACAGATTGTTCAGCGGCATGGATTCTGTAAAAAACGGCAGATTCAGTATAGATATACCCGTTGGATTGGATATAAATTATACAGGAAACAACGGAGCTTTGTATTTCTATGCAAAGGGACAGAATGACGCTATCGGATACTGTCAGGATTTTAAGATTCAAGGGACATCGCAAGAAATCAAGAATGACACTGTAGGTCCGTGGATATGGTTATATCTGAACACTCCTGATTTTTCAAACGGCGATGTAGTACATTCCACTCCGCTGCTTGTTGCAGAAATGAAAGATTCAAGCGGCATCAACCTTGGAAGCAGCGTAGGTCATGACATTATTGCAATTGTTGACAACGATCCGTCAATGACATACATTCTCAACGATTACTACCAGCCTGTCATCGGAGACTACACGCAAGGGAAGGTTGTTTATAAGATGCCTGAAATTCCAGAAGGAAAACACAAGCTTATGCTACGCGCCTGGGACACAATGAACAACTCTAAAAGCGTTGTGCTGGACTTTACAGTTAATCCAAAGCAGAATCCATCCATTATCAAACTTGAAGCAAGCCCCAATCCTGCACACGGCAGCACAACATTCTATCTGTACCATAACCGCGACAGTGAAGAAGTTGACGTCAGAATAGAGATATTTGATTCCGCCGGAAAAACAGTTGACACTATTGAGGGCATTGTAACCAGCGGGAGCTGCACTGCAGAGTGGAATTTCTCACAGATAGGATTACGACCGGGTATATATATCTACAGAGCTGTCATCAAATGTAAAAACGGCACACACACTTCCGAAAGCAGCAAACTTATAGTCCTTTGAAAGTACTGCCCTGGCATGTACCTCTTTTAGCCAGTTCCGCCTGAAGCATAGAGACATACCGATAGCTTTTGATACCCCAGCATGGCCATAGCACCATACCATTTGGAGACTGGGTAACAAACCTGTCTATTACAAAAGCGGGATTGAGACGTTCTATGTAGTCAGCAAGCAGGCTGATATAACTGTCAATGGTAAAATGTATAAAATCCTGCGGTTTTTCACGGAACTCCCTTTCAATAGGAGTATTTTCAATAATCTGTAACTGATGCAGTTTTATGGTAGTAAGAGGCAGTTGGGCAATGGCATCGGCCTGAGACAGGATATTATTTTCATCTTCACCAGGCAAGCCCAGAATAAGATGTGCACCGGTCATTATTCCTTTGGAACTAACTTTACAGATTGTTTCGCAGGCCTGTTCAAAAGTATGACCACGATTGATTCGTCGCAAAGTGGTATTGTCAGCGCTTTCTACTCCGAACTCTACCAGAACAAAATACTTTTCAGAAAGATGCGACAGATAATCTGTAAGTTCATCCGACATACAATCCGGACGTGTGCTGATTATCAGTCCCTTTACTCCATCAACCTGCAAAGCACTTTCATACGCTTGGCGCAACCTGTCCAATGGAGCGTATGTGTTGGTATAAGACTGAAAATAAGCCAAATACCTGCAATCAGTATATTTATGCGAAAAGAAACGTATTCCTTTATCCAATTGTTCTTTTACGGAATCCTGAGCATTGCAATAAGATGGAGTAAAAGCAGCATTACTGCAGAAAGTACACCCTCCTGTAGATATCTTTCCGTCACGGTTCGGACATGAGAATCCGCCGTTGACAGAAATTTTCTGGACCTTGCAGCCAAGCCTGGAACGGACAAAAGCGTTAAAACTGTTGTATAACGTATTATTTTCCATACATCAAAAGCCATTTGCGGTAACCGAACACCGCGATCACTACATATATGCCGTAAAGAATTGCTTTGAATGGTATTCCTTTATGGATATAAAGCTGACAACTTACAATATCCACAACCAGCCACAACAGCCACTGCTCAATATATTTGTTGGTCAATGCCCATAGAGCCACAATACTGAGAGCAGTAGTAAAGCTATCCCTGACAGGTACAGTTGACGTAGTAGCGTAACTCAGGAACAGGTAAAGTCCAAGCCACAGTACAAGAAAAACAAGCACACACGGCAATATGGTTTTAACCGGGAAATGAGAAATTTCCACATTCTTCTTTTTCCTGTTTCCGAAAATACTTCCAGTTTTCCAATATATAAAACCGCAAACCGATGCCACCGCATAATATACCGCCATTCCGAAATCTGCAAACAGCCCTGCCTTGAAGTACAAGGCCATATCTACCAGAGGCATAATCAAAGAAACAATCCAGAACCAGATATTTGCCTTATATTCAAGCAATATATACACCAGACCCAGAACTGCTCCGATGATATCCAGCAGACGCAACTGGTGAGCACTCAAAAAATCAATAAAAGCTTGCATAATATCAGAAATTCAAACTAACGTGACCCATAAACATAATACCTGCACCAGGCATAAAACCAATCTCGTAATAACGGTTATTGTTGCTATAGCCCTCACTTTCGCAAATGGCTGAATACACCCATCCGTTTGCGGCATAGTGAGCGTTGAAGATATTATCAATATCAAAACCGGCAACAATCATTTTACATAATCTGGAGTGTTGCGGGATAAAGGTGTACTGAGCATTCAAAGAACTTACCGTATATGACGGCAAGGAGCGCTGGGCGCAATGAGTATTGTCAAGATACTGACTGCCTACAAAACCTGTATGCCACATCAAAGATACGGGTCCGAATGTAAAATCGGCAAAACCGTTCACTACAACACTAGGAGAAAACGGCATATCGGTATTGTCGTAATGGAAAATACGCGTACCTGTCTGAGTATTATCCCAATCATCAACATATTCATCAAAATCTTTAATCTTATTCAGGCTCAGAGCAGCATTTCCGCTGACGGAAAGCCAATCGGAAATCCGGAACGTTGCAGAGAACTCAGCACCGGCTCTGTAAGATTTCTTTGCATTGGTTGTAAGAGCCTCTCCAATATTGCTTACCTGACCGGTCTGAACAAGTTGATTCCTGTATTTCATATAATACAGATCAACTCCAGCCTGAAAAGCCGGTGATGTATAGCAATAACCGGCTTCGACATCAGTCAAGTGTTCGCTTTTTGGAAGAGGATACGACCCGTTGTCAGTATAATTATTTCTGACAGGCTCTCTATTGCTTATTGCAACTGAAGCAAAAAACTTTTGGGAATTTTCTGTATAACTGAATCCGGCTTTCGGATTAAAAAAGTTGAACCATTTGACAATGTCCAATTGCTGAGGCAGATACGTCCCGTCGTTCTGCCGTATAAAGGAATCATTCTCTCCATCAAGTTCATGATAGACAAGCCTGTACTGCAAATCGGCAAACAAATCCCAATTCCCCGCCATATAATTCACCTTGGCAAAAGCATTACAGTCACCCTTTACCCCTACGGATTCATAGTATTTATACCTTTTTCCGTCAGGCATATATTTCTCTGAAAGCTTGCTGTCCGACATATATGTCAGATAACCAAAGTGCTGAGCGCAAAAATTCTGTAGGCTGATGCCACCGTTCACACTCCATTTATCTTTGAAATAAGCCATACGGTGTACAATACCGTAATCATTTTGCTGACAACCTTTCAGACGTACAAAATCGGCACGGGATATATCATTGCACCAAAGACCAAATTTGGAGAGTTTGTTATCCTTGCGGAACTCATCATAATAACCATAACCGTATGTATAAAACAAAGTTGTTTTCATAACAAGATGCTGCGTGGGCTTAAAGTCAAACGACAGCAGATTGTGGTTCTGCCAGAAATTGTCAGTAGTTTTGCTCCAGTATGTACCGTCGGCAAACTGATATCGCACAGTAGAGTAAGTTCCGTCAGTTTGAAGCATTAACTGTTCATACAATGAGTTATAGCGTCCCAGACCTGATTTGTATAATGATGTATAGCTATTCTTGTCAGAAGTATATGAACCGGATATTACGCCATTCCATGCCTGTCCCATACGTTCATAGTTCCCTATATTCTTATATGTGACAGTCAACTTTTCAAACGGCAAAGTTAATCCGGCATAATAACTGCCGCTGTGTCCGCTTGTACCATGAATATAACCATCTGTCTGCGTCTGGTGAAATGCACCGTCAATAATAAGAGTATTAAAAAGTTCACCAAGTGAGAAACTGGCTCCATAGTTTGCAGTATTATAAGACCCATAACTGCCGTTCAGTTCAAAAAAAGGCACAGTGGAAGCAGGTTTGCTGTCGATGGCAATATTACCACCAAAGGCACCGCCACCGTTAGTGGAAGAACCCACACCACGCTGTACCTGAATACCACCTACTATGTAAGCATAACTGTTTAGGTTTGCCCAATACACCATCTGGTCTTCGGGGGAATTCAGTGCAACACCGTCAAGAGTTACATTGATACGTTCAGAAAAAGAACCACGGATTCGCATTCCGACAGGGCCCTGCCCTATTCCGTTCTCACTCCATGCCACAATACCGGGCGTTCGTGACAACAAAAACGGCAATTCCTTACCTGTATGGGCAAAACGCTTGATTTGCGGAGCATCAATATTGGCAACCGCAAACGGTGCACTGTCCGGCACTCTTAAAGATACAATCTCTACCTGATCCAGTTCCTGGTCGCTGAATGCGGCCGTGTCCTGTGCTGCGACATTCAGGTTATACAACGCAGCAAACAACAAAGAATAAATAAAAAATCCCTTTTTCATTGAAATACATTCATTTGAAAAGGGAACCTAACATATTTGCGACATTTCTGCCACTCTTCCCTACACCGGCATTATCCGGATCAGGTTCATTGGGTATAATCTCAGCTGTTAAGCACCCCTTTATTATTCTGCCGCAAAGTTACAATAAAAAAAGAGAGTCCGCATTATAGCGAACTCTCTTTTTATATAAAACTTAATAAGAATCTAATTATTCAGCCTTAAGTGTAAAGCGTTTGTATGATGTGATTGCAAGATCCTTGTCATAAGACTTAAGATATTCGCTAACGGTCTGTTTGCCATCACCGAATGCATAAATCTGGTTTACAAGGCAGTTCTCCTTGAAGAACTTGTTCATACGGCCTTCTGCAATCTTGTCAATCATAGCGGCAGGCATATTTGCAAGTTTGTCTTCTGCAGTTTTTGCCTTCAAAGCGCGGATTTCATCAGCCTGAGCTTCTGTAATCTCACCCTTCATGATGCCTTCCTTAATGTGATCTTCGTTCTCAGAGATATAGAGGTTGAAACCAGCCTTGCGAAGAGCAGCCTCAACTGCCTTTGAAACCTGTTCCTCTCTTGTCTTCTCAATAGCAACCTTCATTTCTTCTGCCTTAACAGATTCCGGAACTTCTGCTTCGCAAAGAGCAACCGGATTCTGAACTGCTACCTGAAGAGCAATCTCATGAATATAATCCTTATCAGAAACTTCTTTATTGAAAGCTACAAGAACGCAAAGGAAGTTCTTTCCCTGGTGGTTGTAAGAAGCAATCTCAGGACCTTCAATGAATGAATATCCGTCAAGTTCCATCTTCTCACCAACAATACCTGTACGCTCAAGAACTGCATCTGCTACAGTCTTGCCTGCAAACGGAAGAGCCTTAACTTCATCTATAGATTTACAGCGTGCAGCTACTGCAGCATCAAGAATATCCTGTGTCAGTTTCTTGAAATCAGCATTGTTTGCAACAAAGTCTGTTTCGCATTTAAGAGCAATGATAGCACCAAAGTTACCATCAACCTTAACAAGTACACAACCCTCTGAAGCCTCACGGTCAGAACGTTTTGCTGCTACTGCAAGACCTTTCTTACGGATTTCTTCAACAGCCTTGTCAAAATCACCGTTTGTGGCTGTCAGAGCCTTTTTGCAATCAACCATACCTGCACCTGTCTGCTGGCGCAGTTTATTAATATCAGCAAGTGAAATAGCCATAATAAATATTTTTGATAAAGTTATTGATTAAGCCTGCTCTGCAGATGCCTCACTTTCAGCAGCCTTTGGAGCATCTTCAATAGATGTTTCCTGCTGTCTTACTTTGCGTACGCGCTCGCGACGTGGACGCTCTGATTTCTCTGCATTCTCTTTGTTCTCATCATTGTTTTCGTCAACCTTCTCAGCCTTACGCTGTGCAAGACCTTCAGCAATTGCTGCACAACAAGCATCAAGAATTACTTCTACAGACTTTGTTGCATCATCATTTGCAGGAATTGGGAAGTCAACCAAAGTTGGATCAGAGTTTGTATCAACAATAGCAAATACTGGAATACCAAGACGGATAGCCTCGTGTACTGCAATATTTTCTTTCAATACATCTACTACAAAGAGAGCTCCAGGAAGACGGTTAAGATCTGCAATTGAACCAAGGTTCTTCTCCAATTTTGCGCGCTGGCGTGAAATCTGAAGAATCTCACGTTTTGACAGATTATCATATGTACCATCTTTGGTAAGCTTATCGATAGTTGCCATCTTCTTCACAGCCTTACGGATTGTAGGGAAGTTTGTCAGCATACCACCCGGCCAACGCTCAATAACGTATGGCATATTAACAGCAGAAACTTTTTCAGCAACAACTTCTTTAATCTGCTTCTTTGTACCTACGAAAAGAATACGTTTGCCTTCATAAGCCATATTCTTAAGTACATCAGCAGCATTGTCAATTGCAGTTACTGTCTTGTTAAGATCAATAATGTGAATACCGTTACGCTCCATGAAAATGTAAGGAGCCATTGCCGGATTCCATTTTCTACGCAGGTGGCCAAAATGACAGCCGGCCTCCAAAAGCTGTTCAAAATTTGTTCTAGACATTTTAATTGTTTGTTTACGTTCTTTAAAAACCAACCATCGGGTAGCCGCTTTTCCAAGACAGATCCCGACAGTTTAGATACTAAACTCGTATATAATATAAAAATATTAACGCTTGCTGAACTGGAATCTGCGGCGTGCTTTTGGACGACCCGGTTTCTTACGCTCAACAGAACGTGCATCGCGTGTAAGGAAGCCTTCAGAACGAAGAGCCTTCTTGTCCTCAGCATTTACCTTAACCAATGCGCGTGCAATTGCAAGACGCAAAGCCTCTGCCTGGCCATTATAACCGCCACCTACAAGGTTTACTTTAATATCAAACTTTTCAGCAACCTCAAGTTTGTTGAGAGGCTGAAGTACTATATACTGCAACAATGGAGAAGGGAAATATTCCTTAAGATCCTTCTTATTTATTGTAATTTTGCCGGCACCTTCGCTCAAATATACACGAGCAACAGCGCTTTTTCTACGGCCTAATGCATTGATAACTTCCATGTGACTTAACTTAATGAATTAATATCGATTGATTTTGGCTGCTGAGCCTCATGTGGGTGCTCAGAACCTGCATAAACATAAAGATTGTTGAGAATAGCGTCACCAAGCTTTGTTTTTGGGAGCATACCCTTAACTGTTCTCTTTATTAATCTTGAAGCACCTTCCGGTTTATTGAGAAGCTGTTCTGGAGTCATCTCTCTTTGGCCACCAGGAAAACCTGTATAGCGCAGATATATCTTATCTGTCATTTTTTTACCGGTCAATACAATCTGTTCTGCATTGATTACAATAACATTGTCACCACAATCTACATGCGGTGTGAAATTAGGTTTGTATTTACCACGCAGCAATTTTGCTACTTTTGCAGCAAAACGGCCTAATACCTGGTCCTTTGCATCGATAACAATCCACTCTTTAGTAGCTGTGGCACTGTTAGCTGAAACTGTTTTGTAACTTAAAGTATTCATTCTTTAAATTGTTAATAATAATACAATTATGGAGTTTGACACATTTCCCAACGTTTCTAAACCCAAAGATTGATAATAAACGGACTGCAAAATTACTCCTTAAATTTTTCTTATCCAAATTTTTTTTGAATTTTGTTTTTGCATTATCTTTGTAATAATAAATCAACTATCGTAGCACCATGAAAACAAAACAATATGGAAACAACGGAGAAGATATTGCCGTGCATTTCCTGGAACAGAAAGGATATACAATTGTTGACCGCAACTGGCATAATGGGCATAAAGAACTGGACATTGTGGCAAGAACAGGAAACACACTGGTCTTTATTGAGGTCAAACGCCGTAGCAGTGAACTTTACGGAAATGCTGCAGATGCAATCAATGAGAAAAAAATCCGTTGCCTTATTGCCGCTGCCAACCGCTACATCAAACAATATGCCATTGATCTTGAATGCAGGTTCGATGTCATAACCGTTACAGGTATTGGAGCAAAGATGTGCATTGAACATATAGAGAACGCTTTCATTCCTCCTATTTGGAATTGAACTGAATGAATATGACAACAGATATAATTGAAATGAATGAGTTGGCATCGACCAACGACTATGCAAAGAAATACGCCTTGGAACTGGCAGCTGATGCCGGCAGAATTACAGTCATTACTGCCCGGCACCAGACAAAAGGGCGCGGACAGCAAGGCAATGCATGGGAATCAGAAGACGGGAAAAACCTTCTGTTCAGTATATTGTGTCACCCTTTGTATATTAGAGCCGATGCCCAATATGTTCTGTCGGCAGCAATAGCTCTGTCAACCTGCACAACAATTAAAGAAATGCTGGGTACTGCATACGCGGACCACATCCGTATAAAATGGCCGAATGACATATACTATAAAGATAAAAAGATGGCAGGCATCCTGATAGAAAACGATCTGATTGGGAGTACCATACAGAATTCGATAATCGGTGTGGGCATTGATGTAAATCAGGCAATATTTGTAAGCGATGCCCCCAACCCCATCTCAATGGTCAATATCAGTGGAACAGAATATAACTGCACCGATTTGCTGAACAGCATAATTACCAAGTTTGCCACAATGCTGGAAGCACTGCAAAACAACACGAAAGACTATACAGAGCACATCTTTCAGGAATACATGAACACGTTGTTCAGAAACGACGGCAATTCATACCGATTCAAAGATGCCGCAGGAGATTTTACCGCACGTATAACGGCAGTTGACCGCACCGGTCGCATTACACTGACAGACACGTCTGGTTCACAGCGCCGCTATGAATTCAAAGAGGTTTCATTCATTCTTTGACACGGAACAAAAAAAGGGGTGGCTTGACGGCCACCCCTTTTCATTTATGTGAAATCAATTAATGTTTCTTGAAATTCCACTTTGAGTTGTCGCTATTGAAATCGTAAGCGCCAAGAGCAGGTGTACTGTCACCGGCAGAAATCAGGATAACCTGTTCGCCTTCAGGAACACCAGGAGCAGATTTTGGAGAAATACGGAAAGTACCGTCAATCAGCTGTTCAATCTTCCACAACTGTTCAGGAGCACCTGTAAACTCAGGAACTGTAATTACCTGATAGTTCTCGGCTGCTGCAAGAGCACGCTCTGTTCCTTCAATAACAATCTTGTAGTACGGACCACCAAGATAACCGCTACCGTCAGGAGCAGCTGTAACAGTCCACTTCTGATGAGGACGGAACATATAATCACCGATACGTGCAGGGATATTACCCTCTGGCCATGTACCGATAACCTCTTCAAGAGACTGTTCCTTCAATGGTTCCATTGTCTGAGCCTGACCACGGCCAAAGAAGCCGCGCATACCGCCATTCATACGAACAAAGTCAACAGCAAGCTCAAGAGCATAACCGCGACGCTCTGACTCAATCTCGTAAGTTCCTTCCTGGAATTTTTCACCGGCAACTGGCCAATCATTCTTCCAAAGCAACGGACGGATACCAAGAACGCTACGACCACCCTGATTGAAATCTGCTTCAAAGTGGCATGACATAATTTCGCAACCTTCATCAATAATTACACGACCAAAGTGACCAGGTCCTGTTACACCGTTATGTGCAGCAATAACCATCTTACCGCCACCCTTGATCATATCACGGCCCATATTGTCAACATAAGGACCTGTAACAGACTTTGAACGGCCTACTACAATGTTGTATGTAGAGTTGGCACCGTCACAGCATGTTCCGTGTGTACCAAGCAGATAATACCAGCCATTGTGATAGATAATATCTGTAGCTTCGCAGTCAACAGCGATATTAACCTCTTTGTTTCCTTTCTTGCGGGCACCTGTAGCGCGGTCAAGTTCTACTATACGGATAAATCCGAAGTATGTACCATAGCAGCACCACAGACGGCCTGTTGTAGGATCAAGGAACAAACCGGCATCGATAGCATCACAGTCCTCATCAATTTCAGAATGAGCAACCTCAATAGCTTCTGTGTATGCAAAATCAGGAGATGAAGGATCCATAGTCTTGTTCCACATTGTCAGAATACGACCTGCGTGACCGCCACCAAGACCACCACCGGTTGCACTGTATGCTACAAGATAACGACCGTCAAGGAACATTGCATCAGGTGCAGCACCACCACCCGGGCGCTGTGCTCCGCTGTTCCAAGTCCAACCGTCCTCTGAAATCAAACCGCCACCACCGGTTCCGTATGTATAATATTTACCATCGCATTCTACAATTGTAGAAGGGTCGTGGATAAATGGAGCTCCAATTTGTGCAATAGCTGCTGTAGAAAAACAAGCGGCTAACATAGAAAGGCACAATATGCTATTTTGTCTTTTCATATCCAATAATCAATTAATTGTTTGTAATCTGAATATTCTTAACCGGATTTCCCTTTGCATCTACAAAACGAACGCAGAAATCACTCATACCAGGACCGTTGATAACAACGCCGCGTACTATATTCTTACCTTTCTTGAGAGTAAGCAGTCCGGACATACCGTCATCAGCAACCATACGGCGGTCACCTGAAAGAATAAGAGCCTCTTCTCCGTTAACCCACCACATTGAAGCAGAGTTTGAACCGGCAGCAAGTCTTACATTAGGAATATCCTCCTGACAATTCACTACTGTAACAGCCCAGAAAAGAAGTCCATAGTTCTTACCCAAGCTTGTTGCATAACGGAAAAGTTTGACATTGAAAAGTTTGCTGTCAAACTGATGCCATGTAAGAGTTTCTTCACCAACTGTAACCTGATCACCTTCGTTAGGAACTACGGTAAACTGACCGGGGAAATACTCTGTGTAAAACGCATCGCGCAGATAAGAATCTGTGAACACTGTGTTACTGCGGTTAGGTTTTGTGATTGGCTCCAATAAAGTCCAACGGCAAATAAAACCTTCCTCGTTCGGTTTTGCAACCGGTTTCTTAACCGGCACCAAATAATTTTCCAATGCCGGACTCTTTGGAGAATCCTGAGCACCTGCCGCATTGCTGTTCTGAGCGCCAGCTCCACAAGAAGTCAATGCAAACAACAGAGTCGAGAAGACCCATAAACAAGTTTGTTTTCTAATTTTCATTTTTTACACTATTAATGGTTTATATGAAATCATGTCAAAGCTGGGCCCTGATGGCAGCAGCTATCTGTTCAAATTCCTGACTGGAAAGTGTGAGTTTAGGATTTGAAAGCAACATATCCTTCTCTGAATCCAGAGGAATAAGATGGATATGAGTATGCGGAACTTCCATACCAAGGACAGCCTGTCCAACGCGTGCACAAGGGATGGCCTTTTTGATTGCAATTGCAATTTTTTTGGCAAAAAGTTGCAGTTCAGCCAGTTCATTGTCAGGCAGATTGAAAATATAATCATCCTCACGTTTGGAGATTACAAGAGTATGTCCCTTCTTCATGGGGTTGATATCAAGGAAAGCAAAGCAATGTTCACTCTCCGCTATTTTGTAGCAAGGAATCTCACCTGCAATTATTCTGCTGAAAATTGTCATAATGTTCAAATGGAAATTTCAAGAATTTCAAAAATTATCTTACCGCTGGGAACGGATATTTCAGCCTTCTCTCCCACCTTCTTGCCCAGGAGTCCCTTTGCAATAGGTGTGTTGCAGGAAATCTTTCCCTGTTTGAGATCAGCCTCGCTTTCCGGAACAATGGAATATGTTACAACTGCATTGTTCTTGGTATTGCGCAACTTAACTTTGGTAAGAATCTGAACCTCGGAGGTATCAATTTTTGTTTCATCAATCAGTTTTGCATCAGCAATAACCATTTTAAGTTGAGCTATTTTACCTTCCAGCATTCCCTGAGCTTCTTTGGCTGCATCATACTCTGCATTTTCGGACAAATCGCCTTTGTCACGCGCCTCCGCAATCTGCTGGATGATTTCCGGCCGACGCACATTTTCAAGATACTGTAATTCGGCTACCAGTTTGTTGTAGCCCTCTTCCGACATGTATGCCATAATAATTCAATAAAAATAATCTTTAGTAAAAAACGAAAAAAAGTATTCCAACTTATCTGCATGCAGGAGTTGGAATAATATTTTTCATAAGGACAGACACTATTATGTTGTGCTATCGGTTACAAAAGTAATGTATATAAATCAAAAAACAAATTTTTTGCTGAAAATCTTTTATTATGAATACACCTTATTAAATAGCAGGTATGCATAATGCTCACACAATTGAAAACAGCCAATATGTTAAATATTATTAATTGCCAGTCTGATTCCAAAACTATATAATATATTTGTGATATTATTTTGATATCACTCAAACAAACAATTAATTAAACAAACATTATGGAGAGTAAAGAATTTGAATTCAATGGTGCCAGAACAAGCGGTTTTTTTGGAATTTTTCTGATATTGATTTTGGCTGCGGTAATAATACTGTCAACATGCACTGCATCCCTGTCAGCTTATCAGAGAATAATAATACCAACACTCTTGTTGGCAATCTGCCTGATTGCAACAGGCTTTGTACAACTGGAGCCCAACGAGGCACGCGCTATGGTATTCTTTGGAAAATACAACGGCACACTGCGTGCAAACGGATTCTGGTGGGTTCTGAATCCTTTCTATACAAAGAAAAAAGTATCACTGCGTGCCCGCAACCTGAATGCCGATGCCATCAAGGTAAATGACAAAAGCGGCAATCCTATACTTATAGGTCTTGTCATGGTATGGAAAATAAAAGATGTCTACAAATCTCTGTTTGAGATTGACTCTCAGACAATGAGCAAAGGAATAGGCGGAACAGTCAGTCTTAATTCCACAATGAAAGCATTTGAGAACTTTGTAAGCGTACAGTCAGATGCTGCCTTGCGCCAGCTTGCAGGCCGTTACAACTACGATGAAAACAGCGGAACAGCAGGAGAACTGACGCTGCGTTCCGGAGCAGATGAGATCAACGAAGAACTTAGAAATACATTGAATGAGCGTCTTGCAATTGCCGGCATCGAGGCAATTGAGGCACGTATCAACTATCTTGCATACGCACCAGAGATTGCAGCAATCATGTTGCGTCGCCAGCAGGCCGAAGCTATCATATCCGCACGTGAAAAGATAGTAGGAGGAGCTGTATCAATGGTCAAGATGGCTCTTGACAACTTGAAACAGGAGGGGGTTGTTAACCTTGATGAAGAGCGAAAAGCTGCCATGGTAAGCAATTTGCTTGTAGTTCTTTGCGGTGATGAACCCGCACAGCCAGTTGTAAACACAGGAACATTGTACAATTAACTGCTGAAACATGGCCAAAGACGCCGAAAACAAAAGTTTCCTGCTGAGAATTGACGCACAGACAATGGAAGCGCTTGAGCGTTGGGCGCAGGACGAATTCCGCAGCATGAACGGCCAGTTGCAATGGATCATTACCGATGCACTGCGCCGCTCAGGCCGCACACCCGGAAAGAAATGATTCAACGAGCATATTTTTTGTCTATCAATGCAGCAATCTTGTAAGTAAGACTGTCTGTTGTTACAAGACGTTCCGTAATATTGTTGTCACTGTCTATCAGAAAAGCAGAAGGGATGGCATCAACTCTGTACAAATCCAACAAAGGGGAATCCAGGCCACGCTCATCGTTAACAGCAATCCACGGCAGAGGATCAGCAGCATTGCGCCAGAAATATTGATCAGGGTCAAGAGAAATCTGATAGATTTCAAAATCACTGTGATCAAATCTGCTATAAACATCACGTAACAGCAGAGTATACTCGGCAGAATAGTCTGTATTGTATGCGGTAAAATCAAGCAGAACCACCTTACCTTTAAGTTCAGACAAAGAGCAAATATTCCCATCCAAGTTAGGCAGTTCAATATCTATAAGACCTGTTTCACGGACAATACTGTTAAAATACTTCTGAACGGAATCAGAAGCTGGAGTTGAGGCGTATTGCTTTGTTGCATCCATAGCTTTGAGCGCAACATTTCTCAAATGTACACCTCGGGTCAGTCCGGGATAATGGAAATCATATTGCGATGCCACTGTAGCAAACGTTTTGGCATCGGCTCTGTTGGTTGTAGGCGAAAACAGCGGAATACCGTTCATGCTGATGAACAACGCATAGTAGGCTGCGGGACTCAACGGATTTGGATAGATATAATCATTTTTTATGATTGAAGCATCAATCAGAAGCTGCTCACGCAGTTTCTGGTTCTGCACAGTGTATGAATCCTGCGAATTGCGGACCATCCGGACAAGTTCACTTTCCATACGCATCTGCTCTGCTATGAGCATACGTAAGGTATCATTTGCTGTTCCTCCGTTTACAGAATAATTACCGTTCATATTAGGAAGTGAGGCAGTCACTTCAACATTCTGCCCGGGTAGAACTGCAACAGTAATTCCAGTGCCGGATGAACGCAATCTGTACAAATCAAAATGAACAGGGTTCTCAACCTTGAAACAGAAACTGCCAACAGAATCAAGAGTTATAGAATCTATAGTATTGACTGCTGTTGTTCCAACCAAATCAATATACAGTTTTTCACCTGCAGCATTCTTCAACTGGCCACTAACAGCAAGCCTGTCAACTTTTGGTTGGCAGGCTGCAAGTATGGTCAGTGCAAAAAAGAGTAGCAAAAAGCTCTTTTTCATACTAAAAATTTTAAATGTTATTTATTCCTGGTTCTCAACCTGCTCCGGCTGCTGCGGTTTTTCACCTCTTTCACCTCGGTCACGGCGGTCACCTCTTTCACCTCGGTCATGACGCGGTCCGCGATTGTCACGGCGGTCACCACGGTCTCCGCGATCCTCACGCGGCGGACGTGCAGGACGTTCAGGGCGTTCTACATAACCCTCAGGTTTTTCAAGAAGAACTCTGTGAGAAAGTTTCAGTTTACCTGTTTTCTGTTCAATGTCAATCAGTTTGACCTGAATCTTATCACCTTCTTTATAACCGGTTTCCTCTATTGTCTCATAACGTTTCCAGTCAAGTTCTGAAATGTGGAGAAGACCATCCTTGCCAGGAAGAATCTCTACAAACAGACCATAAGGCATTACACTGCGGACAGTACCGTCATAAATTTCACCAACTTCTGGAACAGCTACAATAGCCTTGATCTTTGCAATGGCAGCATTGATACTTTCAGCATTGTTGCCGGCAATCTCTATACGGCCTGCACCATCAATCTCTTCAATAGAAATCTTGGCACCTGTTTCCTCCTGCATACCCTGGATAATCTTGCCGCCCGGGCCTATTACAGCACCAATGAACTGCTTGTCAATTATCATTGTCTCAATACGCGGAGCATGAGGTTTGAGTTCAGGACGCGGTTCTGACAGGCACTCCTGAATCTTACCAAGAATATATTCACGGCCAGCCTTTGCCTGAGCAAGAGCCTTCTCAAGAATATCATAAGAAAGTCCGTCACACTTGATATCCATCTGTGTTGCAGTAAGACCGTTCTTTGTACCGGTAGTCTTGAAGTCCATATCTCCCAAGTGATCCTCGTCGCCAAGAATATCTGAAAGAACAGCATATTTGTCTTCTCCAGGATTCTTGATAAGACCCATAGCAATACCTGATACAGGGTTCTTGATAGCTACACCGGCATCCATAAGAGCAAGAGTACCTGCACAAACCGATGCCATGGAAGAAGAACCGTTGGATTCAAGGATATCACTTACAACGCGTACGCAGTAAGGATAGTTCTCAGGAATCTGACCCTTGAGAGCACGCCATGCAAGGTGTCCGTGACCAATTTCACGACGGCCTGTGCTGCGCTGAGCCTTGGCCTCGCCTGTACAGAACGGTGGGAAATTGTAGTGAAGAAGGAAACGCTCGTTATGCTGGTCAAGAACATCGTCAACCATCTTCTCGTCATCTTTTGTACCAAGAGTTACAGAACACAGAGACTGTGTTTCACCACGTGTAAAGATTGATGATCCGTGAGGACCGGGAAGATAACCGGCCTCGCACCAGATAGGACGGATTTCTGTAGTTTTACGACCATCAAGACGTTTGCCTTCATCAAGAATGCAACGGCGCATTGCATCGCGCTCAACATCCATATAGTAACGGTCTATCAATGCATCTTTCTCAGCAAGTTCATCTTCTGACAAATCTGTATGAGCTGCATGATAAGCCTCTTTGAATTCATCGCGTACAGCCATAAAGTTGTCTTCACGACTGTGTTTGTCTGCATTGCCTGCAGCTGCCAGATCATAAGATTTCTGATAGCAGCCGTCCTTTACAGCCTGACGCAGTTCCTCGTCATTGACCTCGTGGCAATACTCACGTTTGATTTCCTTTCCGCACTCCTTTGTAAGTTCCATCTGAACAAGGCAATGCTTCTTGATTTCTTCGTGAGCAGCCTTCATGGCACCCAGAAGATCATCTTCTGAAACCTCTTTCATTTCACCTTCAACCATCATGATGTTGTCATAGGTAGCAGCTACCATAACATCCATATCAGCCTGTTCAAGCTGTTTGAAAGTAGGATCAATAACATATTCACCATTGATACGAGCTACACGTACTTCTGAAATAGGTCCCTGGAAAGGTATATCTGAAACTGCAAGAGCAGCACTGGCTGCAAGACCTGCAAGAGCATCCGGCATCTGTTCGCCGTCTGCAGAGAAAAGTATCACGTTAACAAAAACCTCTGCGTGGAAATTGTCAGGGAAAAGAGGACGCAAGGCACGGTCAACAAGACGGCATGTCAATATCTCGTAATCAGACGGTTTGCTTTCGCGTTTTGTAAAACCACCCGGATAACGGCCGGCAGCGGCATACTTTTCTCTGTACTCTACCTGCAAAGGCATAAAATCTGTACCGGGAACTGCATCTTTTGCGGCACATACAGTGGCCAGAAGCATAGTCTTACCGCATTTAAGCATGACTGCTCCATCGGCTTGTTTTGCCAGTTTCCCGGTCTCCAGCTCAATAATTCTTCCATCTGGGAGCTGGATCTCTTTCTTAATAATGTTCATCTTAAATAATTTTGAGAAATAAAATTTGGCAAATATACACATTTAATACAACAATTTGATTAAATTAGACAAAAACTATATATTTGTCCAGATAAAAAAATTTCAATCAGTATTGGACCGACGTATTACACTTGCCATTATCACTATTGTGCTGGTCTTGTCATCGTGCACAAAAGTTTATATTGAGGAACCGGTAGACAGGCAGATTATTGTATTTCCTTCCATAGGCGGAGCAGGTGACAACGGATACAATGACCTTATCACCAAAGGACTTACAAGAGTCTATATGGATCATAGCGGAGCCAGTATGAACTATCTGACTCCGGAAACAATGGAGCAGGCGGAAAACCAGATATACAAATGGATAAAAGAAAGCGGGCGTAAAGCTGCACATACTCTGTTGGTACTAGCTGCATCCGACTACCGTGATATCACAGAAAAAATACTTCTGGATTCTGATTTCAAATCGGGGAACGGAATTGAAATACTGACCTTTGAAATACCGGAATTGCCGCAATCGCAGAACAATGTCAAGGCATATTCTTTTATGATTTCAATGAATGACGCATCATATCAGGCTGGAGTATATGCAGCCCGGATGGGATACACCAATCCGCTTATCTGGCTGGCATACAGCAGCGACGCACTACTGATCAAAGCCGCCGACGGTTTTGAGGCCGGGTATAAATCAGTGACCGGATTGGAGCCTGACAGAAGACACCTTAGCGAAGACTGGCACGGCTATTCAATGGACAGGGAAGCCTATATGCAGATGGAGGAAATAGACGGGAAATATGACTTCATATACCCGGTAATGGGTGGTTCCAATATGGGAATCTACCGTTATCTGCGCGAGAATCCTGACGGACCCTGCGTTGCAGGTATGGATGTTGATCAGAGCCCATACTCATCAAAAGTTGTCGGAAATGTAATAAAGCATATAGACAATCTTCTGGAGCAGATAGTCAGAGACTGGATAAATGGAGTTCCAATTGAACATTATATAGAATATGATACACAGAGCGGATATATTGAGTGGTGTCCTGTTGTTGATTGAACTGATTTTTTTTGCAGGGTGCACTAAAGAAATACCACTCTATTGCAACGAATCGGACCTTAAGGAATGCAGAGTTGCTGTGGTATTGCCTCTCTCAGACGGACTTGGAAACAATTGGAAACAATGTCTTGAGATCTGTTCAAACAATCTGGCTGAAGCCTTCTGTCATACTGGACTGGGTGTCAGACTGGTGTACGAATGGTATGAGGAAATGTCGCCCGATTTGAAACAGACGGCCGCCACACTTGCATCAAGGAGTGACATCAAGGCAGTAATAGGCGGTCTGTATTCCGACAATGCTCTCATACTGGCCGAAGCCCTCAGTACCAAGGATAAACCACTTTTCACATTGGCTACAACAGACCAGCTTATACGCGGTTATTCCAGTTGGGGCAATCTGTGGGCCATGACAGAGACCGACATAACCCAATGCGAAGTAATGCTGAGCAAAGTAATGCAATATGGCGCAAAATCGGTCGCACTGCTGGTAAACGGAGAAAGCGCGTACGGCAACACGTATGTTGACTGGTTCCCATTCCAGGCTCAGGAACTGGGAGTCAGAAACGCAGGTGTATTTTCATGCACAGACAATACTGAAGAACAGACTCGCGCAGCGCTAGCCACCGATGCCGATTATATTCTGTGCGCATTGTCCAACATAGAAACACTGGGAAAAGTGCTCCGCACTTATAACTCAACCCCACATACGGCAAAACTGCTTATGAGTGACGTTGCCTACATAAGCGACGCTCTGACAAAGTTGGGCAATCTGGTAGAAGGTGTTGAGGGAATCTGTTATGGTGCAGACCCATCGACAGGCTTTGAAGTTATATACGGAACCATTGTCGGACGTTCCCCAATGCTTGACGAATCACAGGTATATGACGCCGCAATGCTGATAGGCTACGCCTCTATGTTGCAGATGGTAAACCGCGGAATGAGTTTCAAAAAAGCAATGAGACAACTTGTGAGCGGAAGGGAGGATGTGGACAGTTTCTGGGGAGCTGACGGCATGCTGCGCGTAACGCAATCTTTGGCATCGGGAGGTCATCCGGATATTAACGGTGCATCGGGCAGTTTGGAGTTCGACGAAAAAGTCTATACCAATGTTCTTGGAACATATTATATGAATTATGTTGTTTATGAACAACAATATCTGGCACTGGGCTACTGTTCCACCAAAGGAGACCGCCGTGCCGGACCTACACTTGCAGAATGGAACTGGAACAAATCAAAGATGCAGGATATAGAAGAGGGAGGAGATGTGAAATACCCGCCTCTTGATGAACGCTGGGCACTACTGATAGCCACATCTACAGGGTGGGACAATTACCGTCATCAAGTGGATGTACTGAACATCTACCAGCAACTGAAAGCGGCCGGCTATGACGATGACCACATAGTGCTGATAATGGAAGACGATCTTGCACACAACGCATCCAATCCGGAAAAAGGTGTGCTGTACTCACGCATGGACGGGGTTAACGTATATAAGGATGTCCATGTGGATTACCATATCTCAGATATGCAGGCAACCGATTTGAGGGATATACTTACAGGGCACAAGACCCAGCGTCTCCAGCATGTGATAGGATCCGATGCCGATGACAATGTTTTTGTTTTCTGGTCCGGACACGGAGCACCGGGTATGTTGAATTTCGGGCATTCCGTAATAACAAAGAACAGAATTGAAGACTGCCTGTCGGCTATTGAGGCCGAGGGCAACTACCGCCAGGGAATATGGTTCGTGGAGTCCTGCTACTCTGGTTCTGTGGCAAAGGCCGCAGACAACCACAAACATCTGATAGTGTTCACCGCCGCCGGTGAAGACGAAACCTCAAAGGGTGACGAATACAACCCCAACTGGAAGGTCTGGATGAGCAACCGTTTCTCCGCAACTCTGCAGGACTGCATGAAAAACGAACCGGATATGCCGTTGCGCGATCTGTACTACAGGTTATTCCAATCCACCGTTGGCTCACACGTCCACGTTTATGGCATAAACGGCTATGGAAGCCTGTACACCCACACCCTTAATGAAATTCTGTAGAAATGCGCGATAGCGCACCGCGAAGCGCAAAGGGTCCGGGGAAAGTCAGTGCAAACCGAACGCAGAGTCAAGCATGCGCTTGAACTATGCTGAGGTGCAGCCTGACTTCATGACTGCGCAGCAGGAATAAAGTGTCCCCGTATAAAAGAAAAGGAGAGACCCGAAAGTCTCCCCACTTCAACCATTATTAACCCATTAAACTCCTCTGCTCTCCCTCTTGGACTTGAACCAAGGACCCTCTGATTAACAGTCAGATGCTCTAACCGACTGAGCTAAGGAAGAATTTTTTCTCAATTGCGGTGCAAAGGTATAGCCTTTTATTTGAAAAAAAAAATATCTTTGCAAAAATTTTACGTCAAATACACATATTTTTTTGAGACATGAAAATCAAGTCATTGGCCATTGTGTCTGTTGTACTGACAATTGGTTTCTCAAATACTGTCTGCGCCAAACAGGACCAGTTTTTTGAGATTTCAAAAAACATTGAAATCTTTCATAGCATAATCCGCAACCTTAACCAATACTACGTAGATTCAATAGACATCAATCATATTGTGTCAGAAGGCATCAATGAGATGCTTTGGGACATAGATCCGTACACGGTTTACTATCCTCATGAAAAGAAAACCGACCTGACTATGATAACTACCGGCAAATATGCAGGTATTGGAGCCATAATAAGCAAGGTTCAGGATTATCCATGGATTATCATCAATGAACTGTACAAGGAGATGCCAGCCCATACCGCCGGTCTTAAAGTAGGAGATGAAATTCTATACATTGACGGCAATGACATGAAAGGCAAAAACACCGAATATGTCAGCAACAATCTGCGGGGAACACCAAACAGTACTCTGGTTGTAACAGTGCGCCGTCCCGGAGTGACCGACTCACTTGACATAACAATTATCAGGAAAAACATTGCTTTGCCGGCTGTCACATATTACGGGATTATTAAAGGATTCGGATATATTCTGCTTGACAGTTTTACCGAAAATTGCGAAAGCAGTGTACGTCTGGCCTTGAAAGAGATGACAAAACAAGGTATTAAAGGACTTATTCTTGATCTCAGAAACAATGGAGGCGGTCTTTTGGATGAAGCTGTCAAAATTGTAAGCCTGTTTACTCCGGAAGGAACTCAGGTAGTTACAACAAAAGGTGTAGGACAAGGAGAATCAAGAAGCTATACAACACGCAACAAACCGGAAAATACAAAAATACCATTGGCTGTTCTTGTTAATAATGAATCAGCATCAGCATCAGAAATAGTTGCCGGAGCTTTACAGGATCTGGACCGCGCAGTTATTATAGGACAGCGGACCTACGGTAAAGGTCTGGTTCAATCTACAAGAAATCTTCCGTACGGCGGCATGCTCAAATTTACAACTGCAAAATACTATATTCCGTCCGGACGCTGCATTCAGGCTGTGGACTACTCCAAGCGAAATGCAGACGGAAGCGCAAAAGCAATTCCTGACAGTCTTACAAAAATATTCCATACCAAATCAGGGCGTGAAGTAAGGGATGGCGGTGGCATCAGACCTGACATTGAATGTAAAGTGGACACTCTGCCGGAATTGGTATATCAGGTTTCAAACAGCAAAATATTTGTTGATTACCTGAATGAATACTGTGTTGGACATCCTACTATTGATGCTGCCAAAGATTTCAGTGTTTCAGATTCCGAGTTTGAGGAATTCAAAAAATACATGGCCGAACACAACTTTACATACACAAGCGAGACATCAAAAATTATTGAAGAGCTTAAGAAAGTTGCAGAAAGCGAAAAACTGCTCAATATTGCACGTGAGGATATTGAAAACTTTGAAAAGAAGACCGCATACAATCCATATCGCGACATGGAAGCCGTGAAAGAGCCTATGAAAACAGTCATAGGCGCAAGTCTTGTCCGCCGCTACTACTTTCAGCACGGAGTAATAGAATTCAGCCAAAAAGAAGACAAAACACTTGATACGGCAATAGACGTATTAAGTAACAATGCCCGTCTTAAATCAATTTTAGGGAATTAATATTGAGCTGTCTCCGTAGCTCAGGAAGCGGAAATTCTTTTCCAGAGCGTAGTCGTAGATTTTTTTCCAGTCACCGTTGACAAATGCCGAAACAAGCAACAGCAATGTGCTCTGCGGCTGGTGAAAGTTGGTAATCATACGCTCAACAATGTGGAACTTGTACCCCGGAGCAATGATTATCTGCGTACGAGCATTAAGTACCTGCAAATCATGTTTTTCCAGATAATCGGCCAGATATTGCAAAGATTGGACAGTAGATATTGAATTGTATTCCATCTGCCGTGCGGTATCATACGGTTCCCATTGGAGAACATTGATGTCATCTGGATGCAAAGCGGGATTCAGGTGAACATCCACGCCTATATAATACAGACTTTCCAATGTCCGGACCGAAGTTGTTCCTACAGCCACTGCCCTACCGCCATGTGCGATAAGTTTCTTTATCGTACCCAGTCTGACGGATATTGTTTCAGTATGCATCTCATGATGTCCTATATCTTCTGACTTTACAGGTTTGAAAGTTCCTGCACCCACATGCAGTGTAACCTCGTCACGCTCAACCTTATGTGCGTCTATATTGGCAAGCACCTGCGGAGTGAAATGCAATCCGGCAGTAGGTGCGGCAACGGAGCCTTTTATGCGGGCATACACTGTCTGATATGTTGTTTTGTCCTTTTCTTCTGTATCACGGTTAAGATATGGAGGGATAGGAATTTCACCAACAGCATCAATAATCTGCGCAAAGGTCACGGTATTGCTGTTCCATGTAAATGTTATAAGGAAACTGGTCCCGACTACATCGCCGCGTTCTGCAGTGAGTTCTATCTCTTTACCGTCAATAACTACAGTCTGACGCAGCGGTCCTTCCTTCCAGCGTTTCAGGTTTCCTACAAGGCACAACCATCCGCATGTGCCGGTACATGAAAAAATCCGTTCGTAATCACGCGGAACATAGGGTTCAAGAAGAAATATCTCTATAAGTGCACCCTGGAGTTTTTCCTGCGGGTTCTCTTTTCTGAAATGCATTCTTGCCTGAATAACACGCGTATTGTTGAATATCATAAGCGCATCTTCAGGAAGATAGTTATAAACATTCTTGAAAACATCCTGGCTCACTTCACCATGTTTGTAAACAAGAAGTTTTGATTCATCTCTCACCGGCAAGGGATACTTTGCAATCCGCTTGTCATCCAGCTGATAATTAAAGTCTGCAATATGAATATCTTTCGGATTATTCATGATAAATTACAATTCGATTCTTTCAATAATTGTTGTAAAGAGTTTTCCCATCTTTTCCGATGCCCTGTTTCCAATCTCTACCACCTCGTCACCGTCAAGTTCTACCGGGTTGTCGGCATCGCTTGTGGCGTTTGTTATTACGGAACAGCCGAATACAGGGATACGGGCATGACGCGCTGCAATAACCTCAGGCGTTGTTGACATACCTACGGCATCGGCTCCTATGGTACGGTAATAATTGATTTCAGCAGCTGTTTCGTAATTGGGGCCGGAATTGGAAAGATAAACACCATGTTTTATGTTTGTGTAGCCCAACTCTTTACCTATGCTGTCTGCAAGACGGATAACGTCTGTATCGTACGGACGGCTCATGTCAGGAAAACGCACACCGAATTCATCAACATTGGGGCCAATCAGCGGACTGGGCAACAGGTTTATATGATTGTCTATTATCATAATGTCTCCAACGGCAAAAGTACGGTTGATGGCACCTGCCGCATTGGAAACAAACAGGAACTTTATGCCCAATCTGATCATTGTTCTGATTGGGTGCACTACCTGCTGCATGGAATGGCCTTCGTAATAGTGGAAACGGCCCTGCATGGCAAGAACAGTCTTGCCGCCAAGCGTTCCACATATCAGATTGCCGGCATGTCCTATTGCAGTTGACTGCACAAAACCGGGAATGGTCTTGTATGGAATCACAATTTTATTCTCAATCTTGTCTGCAAGTTTGCCAAGACCGCTTCCAAGAACTATTCCAATCTGCGGTTTACGCCCCTCAAGTTTACCTTCAATAAACTGTGCAGATGCGTTAATGAGTTCCATCAGTTCCATAATACAAAGGTGTTTGAATTATATACCGCAAAAGTACAAAAAAATCCCGGAAGCATTATTTTTGTCTTGTGATAATCGCAAGATATGGTGATTCTCTCAGCTTACGTTGGGATGCCGTGGACAGCATCGGCCACATCGGCGGTATTTCATCGGAGTGCCTCTGACGGTGGACCGTGTGGGGATTTGCGGCAAAACAGCGCACCATCCCCAGGTTTTCAGGCGAATTTGCATGGACGGTGTTGCGATTCAACGCCAAACACCGCACGGTCCCCAGCATTTTTCGGGTTTTGAGTGGGAGCGTGTTGTTATTCCCCGCATTTTGCAACACCGTCCCGTCCACAAACACACAATAAAATCAACATCTGGCATTGGCGAACGGTCCAAAACACGAATGACCTCCGAAAGTAAGTCAACATACCTTCGGAGGTCATCATTTCATGAGCGGCGCGTTGCACCGCCAATGCAATGTAAATTACATCATGCCGTCCATACCGCCCATTCCGGCTGCGCCTGCAGGCATAGCTGGAGCAGGTTCTTTCTTATCTACAATCACGCACTCTGTTGTAAGGAACATACCGGCAATTGATGCGGCATTCTCAAGAGCAACGCGTGTAACCTTGGCAGGATCAACAACACCGGCAGCAAGCATATTCTCATACTTGTCTGTGCGTGCGTTGTAACCGAAATCACCCTTGCCTTCAGCAACTTTCTGAACAACTACGGCACCTTCTTTACCAGCGTTGAACACAATCTGGCGCAATGGTTCCTCAATTGCACGGCGTATGATATTGATACCTGTCTGCTCATCAGCATTCTCTCCCTTGATCTTGTCAAGAGCTTCAATTGAGCGGATATATGTTACACCACCGCCAGGTACAATACCTTCCTCAATAGCTGCACGTGTAGCGCAGAGAGCATCGTCAACACGGTCTTTCTTTTCCTTCATCTCAACCTCTGAAGGAGCACCAACGTGGATAACAGCAACACCGCCGGCAAGTTTTGCAAGACGCTCCTGCAGTTTTTCCTTATCATATTCACTTGTAGTAGTCTTGATCTGAGACTTGATCTGTGCAACACGGTCACCAATCTTCTCCTTATCGCCCTTACCGTTTACAATAGTAGTATTGTCTTTAGTAATGGTAATCTTCTCTGCACTTCCAAGCATATCCATTGTAGCCTGCTCAAGTTTTACGCCACGCTCCTCGCTGATGACAAAGCCACCGGTAAGAACGGCAATATCCTCAAGCATCTCCTTACGACGGTCACCAAAGCCAGGAGCCTTGACTGCGCAGATCTTGAGACCTGAACGCAAACGGTTTACAACAAGAGTTGTCAAAGCCTCTGAATCAACATCTTCTGCAATGATAAGCAACGGACGGCCTGTCTGGACTGCCGGCTCAAGAATTGGAAGCAGGTCTTTCAGATTGGAGATTTTCTTGTCATGAATAAGAACAAGCGGGTTCTCCATTACGCAATTCATCTTTTCAGTATCGGTAACAAAATATGATGACAGATAGCCACGGTCAAACTGCATACCCTCTACAACATCGATATATGTATCGCGGCCCTTTGCCTCTTCAATTGTAATGACACCGTCTTTTGAAACCTTCTGCATGGCCTCTGCAATGTGCTTACCAATTTCAGAATCGTTGTTTGCAGATATTGTTGCAACCTGTTCAATCTTGCTGAAATCATCACCAACTGCCTGAGACTGAGCCTTGATGCTGTCAACTACTGCAGAAACAGCCTTGTCAATACCACGTTTCAGATCCATTGGGTTTGCACCCGCTGTAACATTCTTAAGACCAACTGTAACAATACTCTGAGCAAGAACGGTTGCTGTTGTTGTACCGTCGCCGGCATCGTCTCCTGTCTTTGAAGCCACTGACTTTACAAGTTGTGCGCCTGTATTTTTGAATGAATCTGCAAGCTCAATCTCTTTTGCTACAGATACACCGTCTTTGGTAATCTGCGGAGCACCGAATTTCTTTTCGATAATTACGTTTCTACCCTTAGGGCCTAATGTAACTTTAACCGCATTAGCCAATTCATCTACGCCCTGCTTGAGCAATTCGCGGGCCTCTACATTGAAAATTATTTCTTTTGCCATGATTCTTTACTTTTAATGATTATTCCAAAACTGCCAAAACATCGCTCTGACGCATAATCAGATATTTTTTGCCTTCCAACTCAAGTTCTGTGCCGGCGTACTTGCCATAAAGTACGGTATCGCCTTTCTTAAGAACCATCTGTTCATCTTTTGTGCCGTTACCGACTGCAAGAACCTCACCTTTCAATGGTTTCTCTTTTGCTGTATCAGGAATGATGATACCGCCGATTGTCTTCTCCTCGGCAGCTGCCGGAAGAACCAGAACTCTGTCTGCTAATGGTTTTAAATTCATTGCTTCAATATTTTAAAAATTCAACATTATCAAATAAGACAACACTCACGCGTCACATATCATTGTGCTAAAAATGTGCCAAAACAGATCTGATAACAAAAAACTGACATTATGGCACAATATAATGAAAAACTGGCATCAGAGTATATTTTTGACAAACTCTTGAATAACGCCTTTTGTCAGATTCAGATTGTAACTGGAGTTATGGAAAATGGACATGCGTCCGGTCTCTTCCGAAACCACTATGATTACCGCATCGGTCTGTTCGCACAAACCCATGGCGGCACGGTGTCTTGAACCGAAATGTCTGGGCAACGAATTACTGACGGACGGATTCTTGACAAAACATCCTGCAGCATAAAGACGACCGTCACGTACAACCAGGGCACCATCGTGCAACGGGGAATTTTTGAAGAAAAGATTTTCAATCAGAGACTGGTTGGCAAGTGCGTCAATTTCACTTGAAATATTCATGAAAGGGGTCACATCCATTTCCTGTTCAATAACAATCAATGCGCCCACTCTGTTTTTGCTCAACGACACGCATGCTTCAACAATATTCAGATACTCCTGCCGCGCAACATTGGCTTTGTTTCCGCCGCTGAACCATTTGAACAATTTTGATCTTTCGCGCGTTCTATCGCCTATTTTATTCAAGAAGACACGGATATCCTCAGCAAAAATCACAATCAGGGCAATTACACCAACCTCTACCAGTTTGTTCAGAACCGATGACAGCATCGGCATATCAAAGATTTGCGTGACAACCATCCAGAACATAAAAAAGAAAGCGATTCCAATGAATTTGTTCAAGGCCCCGCTCCTTTTCATAAGGTTATACAGATAAAACATAAGGATAGCTATACACAAGATATCAAGCGCATCTTTAATTCTGATTTTTAAGAGTATATCCCACATATTCTATTCTTTTCGTGCTCAAAGTTAATGAATTTCTACAACAAATCCACTACTCCGGAAAGATTATTGCTGTTGGAACCTTTCAAAAGAATTGTATAACCTTTCAGATGCTGTGAACGCAACGTTTCCGTCATAAAGTCCGTTGATTCATAGAATACAAAACCAGCAGGAGCATGAGAGCGCACTGCAAGGAATTCAGGACCAATCAGCCACACCTTGTTCAAGTTCATGCCGGCCAGCTGTTCAATTACTTGAATATGTTCCTGCACGGAATATTCACCAAGCTCACGCATAGCCCCAAGTATTACCATTTTATTGTCAGACCTGATTGTGCTGAAATTTGAAAGCGCTGCACACATGCTGGTAGGATTGGCATTGTAGGCATCGACTATCAGGGTATTATTTTCCGTCTTACATAATTGGGAACGGTTATTAGAAGGAACATACTCCCCTACAGCTTTCTCAATATCTTCTACCGGTACACCGAAATAAAGCCCTACGGTTATTGCAGCCAGCACGTTATCAAGATTATATGAACCTACAAGATTTGTTTTTACAGAACGGATGCCAATGGAATACTGCTCTGAATTCCACTCAAATTCCAGGAAAAAGGAATTCCCGGCATAGACATTTCCGCATACTGCTCCGTTACTGCTTCCATAAAGTATTCTGTCCATGCCTGAACTCATTTCCATAAGATCGGATGAATCTGAAAGCACAAAGACTTTATGGGCGTCCTTCTTTTTCAGGAAGTCATACAATTCCCCTTTAGTCTTTTTAACTCCTTCAAATGAGCCAAATCCCTGCAGGTGCGCATGCCCAACATTTGTTATCAGTCCAAAGTCCGGGCAACACACATTGACAAGTTCCTCTATGTCTCCGGGGTGGCTTGCCCCCATCTCAACAACAGCAAAATTGTGTTCCTTGCGCAATCCCAATACTGTAAGAGGGACACCGATAGAATTGTTCAGATTTCCATGTGTGTACAGAACATTGTACTTGCGGGACAGTACGGCGGCAACAAGTTCTTTTGTTGTTGTTTTCCCGTTCGTACCAGTTATTCCAAGAACAGGCACTCCAAGAACATTACGGTGATAACGCGCCAATTCCCTGAGAGTAGACAGTACATTATCCACAAGGATATATCTGGAATCAGCAACAACACTCTTATCGTCAACGACAGCAAAACTGCATCCCTGTCCGATGGCGGAATGTGCATATCTGTTCCCGTCAAACCTTTCACCCTTCAGAGCAAAAAACATACTTCCCGAAGGACAGTTCCGGCTATCTGTAGTAACAACGCAACCGGCTTTCAAATAGAGTTCGTACAGTTCTTGAATCAACATACGCGAATGAGTCAATACATTTGTTCTAATGTACCGCAAAGTTAGTGAATGGCTGTAGAAAAACAAACAATTAACACCCACAATCGCATTTATTGATTACTTTTGCGTACGTTATAAAAAATGCATATAGAAAATATGGATTCCATCATTTTTACTCCCTGCGCAATAGGTCCGGTAACACTGCGGAATAGAGTGATACGTTCAGCGGCATTTGAGAATATGGCCTTCAACAATTCACCTTCACAAATGCTGAAAGACTACCACGTTGCAGTAAGCCGTGGCGGTGTTGGAATGACTACTCTTGCCTATGCGTCGGTATGCCGCAGCGGCCTGTCCTTTGCCAACCAGTTATGGATAAGGGATGAGATTGTTCCTGCCTTGAAAGATATAACCGATGCCATCCATGCACAGGGTGCCAAGGCTTCAATCCAACTTGGACATTGCGGGAATATGACACACCGCGCCACATGCGGATGCAAACCGGTGGGAGCAAGCGGAGGTTTCAATTTATATTCTCCAACATTTGTACGCAAACTGAAGAAAGAAGAGATTCTGCAGATTGTGGAAGATTTCGGCAATGCCGTCAATCTTGCACGCAAAGCCGGTTTTGACTGTGTTGAGATTCATGCAGGACACGGTTATCTTATCAGTCAGTTCCTATCGCCGTACACCAACCGCAGACACGATGAATTCGGAGGCTCACTTGATAACAGGATGCGTTTTATGCGTCTGGTCATAAACAAGGTTCTGGAATGTGCAAAAGACGACATGGGAGTACTTGTCAAAGTCAATATGACTGACGGTTTCCGCAGCGGTCTGAAAGAGGAAGAGTGCCTGCTTGTAGCCAAGGAACTGGAGCGTCTCAAAGTTCATGCTCTGGTACTCTCTGCAGGTTTTGTAAGCAAAGCGCCTATGGCGGTAATGCGCGGCGCCATGCCGATAAAAACCCTTGCACACTACATGGATATGAAACATTTCTGGTGGCTCAAGCTTATGCTTCACATATGCGGCAGAATGATGATTCCTACAGTGCCGTACAAAGACGCCTATTTTCTTGACATGGCGAAAAGATTCCGCAAGGAACTCACAATGCCGCTCATTTACGTAGGAGGAATGACATCGAAGGAGAATATGGAGCAAGTACTTGACAGCGGTTTCGTAGCCTTGCAGATGGCACGTGCTCTGGTACATGACACAGATTTTGTAAACAAGATCAAAGACGGGACCGTTACATGCAGCGGCTGCAAGCATTCAAATTACTGTATCGGCCGTATGTACACCTTGGAGATGAAATGTAACAGATGCGTGGAGAACCTTCCGGGGAAAATACAGAAAGAGATTGACAAACTGGAAAAAAGATGGGAGTAAGATTTATTGAAAGAAGTGTCAGACGCTTTACAAAAAAACACGGACACAGGCCGTTTGTCCTGATTACAGGCGGCAGTTCCGGAATGGGTTTCCAATACGCACTGCTGTTTGCAAAAGCTGAATGTCCAATGCTTATTGTCAGCAACAAAGAGAACGAACTGGAACAGAGCGCTTCACAACTGCGCCGTGAATATAACGCCCAGGTCCTTACACGGTTTCAGGATCTGGCAACTGAGAATGCCTCACAGGAGTTGTTTGACTACTGCAAAGCATCCGGTCTGCAGATAGATATACTTATAAACAACGCTGGAATGTTCTTTTGGACACAGGCTACAACGGTCAACATGTCGCGTTTTGACACCATGATCCGCCTGCATGTCCTGACAAACACAAACAACACAATACTGTTCGGCAATGACATGAAGGAACGCGGATATGGATACATTCTGAACATATCTTCAATGGCAGCCACATTTCCCTTGCCGGGCATTACGGCATACGCTGCCACAAAAGCATACCTTAAGAGTTTCAGCCGTTCCATGTATTTTGAACTGCGTCCGTTCGGTGTAGGCGTTACAACAGTGTGCCCCGCAGCAGTTGCCACACCTCTTTACAGACTGTCCCCAAAACTGATGAACATAGGTGTGAAATGCGGAGTTATCAACACCCCGCAATGGCTTGTAAAAAGAGCGGTTACCGGCATGTTCCGCAAGCGCAGGACAATGAAACCCGGGTTGCAGAACTATTATCTGCCTCCAATAATATCGGTTCTCCCAAAATGGTCTGTAAACAAGTTATGGAAAAAGTTCAAAGACTTATAATAACCGGTGCCAGCGGCAGCGTGGGTAGCCAGACTGTACGCAGCATGGCAAGTCAGGGGTACAGTGTCATTATGGCATGCCGGAATCTGAAAAAAGGGGAAGCTGTAAAGGAATCCATCCTCAAAGATATTCCTGCTGCGAATCTTGAAGTACGGTTGCTGAACCTTGAGGATTTGGCATCGGTTGTAGAATTTGTAAAGGGAATAGAAAGGGATAATATTCAGGTTGTCAAGCTTTTCAACAATGCCGGAATAATCAACCGCAGTTTCGGTCTTTCACCGCAGGGTTTTGAAAAGACCATTTCAACAAACTACATCGGTCCCGCTTTTCTGACTATGCTGCTTGTCCCGTTCATGGCTCCTGACGGTGAGATTGTCAACATGGTATCACTCACATGCGCTCTGACATCAATCAGCGCCAATCTGTTCAACACGGATGCATCGGCATTCAGCCAGTTGGGTACATATTCCAAAACAAAACTTGCACTTCTGCTGTTTTCAATTGAACTCTCAAAGCATATCAAACAGAGAGTGAACGTTTCTGATCCAGGTATAGTAAACAGCAATATGCTTATTATGGGACGCTGGTACGATGCCATAGCCGCCGTTGTTTTCTGTCCATTCTGTGCATCGCCCAAAAGAGGTGCACGTTCAGCGATAAACGCACTGAGCAGCAACAAACAGCTCAATTACTTCAAGGGGAACTCTTCAAAAGCAATAAAGAAGAAATACATGAACAACCCTATGAGAGAATGGGTATGGAAAGAGACCCTGCAACTGATACAGCAAAAAGGATTTGAACTTCCTCAGGAATTCAAGTAATGTGCTATATGAATACGGCATATAAAATAATGGGCATAATAAACGTAACTCCTGATTCATTCTGGCAGGGTTCGCGGCTCATTGTTCCAGGCGGGAACATACTGGACAATGTAAAAAAACGTATCCTTTCCGCAGTTCAGGAAGGTGCTCATATTTTGGACATAGGAGCCTGCTCCACAAGACCCGGAGCAGAGCCATGCAGTGAGCAGGAGGAATGGGAACGCCTTTATGTAGCAATAGAGATTCTGCGTAACGCAGATTTAGGTAATGTGGAGCTCTCTTTTGACACTTTCCGCGCATCTGTTGCACATAGAGTTCTTGAATATTTCCCTAATGCAATCATAAACGATGTCAGCGGTGGCAATAAAGAGATGTATTCGTTGCTGTCACTATTTCCGCAAAGCAGATATGTACTCACATTTGCTGAGGATATAACCGCTGTTGACCATGCTGAAATCATAGACTCCTTATATAATTACTTTGACACCTCTATAGCTGAAATCTCCAGACTCTCAGGACCCGATGCCTTACCCCGCATAATTCTTGACCCAGGATTCGGATTTGGCAAAACCATTGAACAGAACATATTCATATTCAACAACCTGTCAGAAATAGTCAAACGCTATCAGTCTTACAACATACTTGTAGGCATATCACGCAAATCCATGATATACAAACCGCTTGGCCTGACACCCAATCAGGTTCTGCCCCAGACTCTAAATATGAACAAACAGGCAATCCAGGCCGGAGCTTCAATTATCCGTGTACATGACATAGCTGCACACAAATCACTTTTTTAATCAGATAATTGTTATTTTGCTAACTATATCTATAAATATTTGCTAAATCAGTGTTAATTTAACTGAAATGCAAGATTTTTGTTTAACCTTTTGCTTTAACCGTTCTATAATATTTCGAACGCGGTCAGAAATGACACGGTCAGAAATAAAATGAATGTAAAATTAAAAAAGATAACAACAATGAAAGCAAAAGTTTTAGTAACAGTGATTGTAGCAATGTTTGTAACAGTAGCAGCAAATGCACAGCGTTTTGTACCATTCCACCGCAATGCTCCAGAGGCACAGGTATTGGTTGAAAACCTCTCAACAGACGATGCCCAGACAGTAATCCTTTTCTATCAGAATTACCTTACAGACCTTAATAAGGTTCTTGCAAATGACAAACTCTCACGCGATGTCAAGATGGAGCGCATTAACTCACTGAAAGATGCTTACACATATCAGTTGGCTGCTTACCTTGATTCCGAGAAGACATTCTATGCAATCAACATTCTGCCTAACATGTATATCATGAACCGCATATTCTAAGAACAACACTTGTAGAGTTAGTTAATAAACAGCAAAGCGGGTGGCCTTTTGGGTCACCCGCTTTTGTTTGTATAAAATTGTGCGATCAATAAACTTTGAAACCGATTATGCGGCGCACCTCTTTAAGAGTTGCTGATGCGCTTTCACGTGCCTTTTCTGCACCCATTTTTGCTACCTTGTCAAGATATTCGGTATCCGCATAGAACTGCTTGATTCTTTCGCGGATAGGGTCGGTAGCCAGTACAATATCTTCGGCAAGCTGTTTTTTCAAATCACCATAGCGTAATGTACAGTCATTCCACTTCTCATCAAAATACGCATATGTCTCCGGTTTTGAGACTACGCGCATAAGGGTAAACAGGTTTTCAATAATTTCAGGACGCTGGCTGTTTGGAGTCTGTGGTCCGGCATCTGTTACTGCCTTCATTACCTTTTTACGGATTACTGAGGGCTCATCGTACAGATAGATGCAGTTGCCTTCTGATTTGCCCATCTTGCCTGAACCGTCCAGTCCCGGAATTTTAATGCCACCCTCTTTTGCAAGAGAGAACGATGCCGGCTCCGGGAACAGATCCGTGTGATACATTGTGTTGAAACGGCGCCCGAACTTGCGCGCCATCTCCATATTCTGTTCCTGGTCCTTACCTACCGGCACCTTATTTGCGCGGTGAATAAGAATATCGGCAGCCATAAGTGTAGGGTATGTAAGAAGACCTGCGTTTACGTTGTCCGGCTGTTTGCGGGCTTTCTCCTTGAAAGATGTTACGCGTTCAAGTTCTCCAAGATATGCGTTCATATTAAGATACAGGTAAAGCTCCAGAACCTCAGGAACATGACTCTGTACATAAAGCGTAGCCTTTTCGGGGTCAACACCACAAGCCAGATATTCCGACAATATTGTGCGTACACTGTTCTGGATATTCTCAGGTGTTGGATGTGTTGTAAGCGAGTGCCAATCTGCTATAAAGAAATAACTCTTATATTCCTCCTGCAGTTTCAAAAAACTGGTAATGGCTCCATAATAATTACCCAAGTGAAGGTTGCCTGTAGGTCTTATACCGCTTAATACAATTTCCATATCTTATTTTAATATTATCCGTATAAAAATAAAGTTTTGCGAATAAATGATTCCGCAAATTGCTTTGACAATGCAAAGTTACAATTTTTTTCAAAAAAACACGTTAAAAGTTTTGTACAACAAAAAATACTCTCTATCTTTGCACCGCTTTTAAGAAGCACGGGCGTTTAGCTCAGCTGGTTCAGAGCATCTGCCTTACAAGCAGAGGGTCGGCGGTTCGAATCCGTCAACGCCCACAAAAAGTCCAAAACAAAGAAAAAAGGTCGCCGAAGGCGGCCTTTGTTGTTATAATCCCATCCTTCCGAGGTGAGTTTACTCACAACCGGAAGGGTGGGATTGTAACAATATAGTGGCTCAGTGGAAATTTAATGGGGGAAAATAATTTTAAAGTTTGTTTGAAAAGTCTTACTTTTGAGCAATCAATTGTAACGACATGGAATCAACATTATTAACATTGGCACAAGTTGTGCTTCCTACAGAAATTCTTAAACATTTTGAAATGGTCAACATAACCAGCAATCCGACAGAGATTCATATTTACTTAGATAAAAAGGACATTTATACTTCGCTGTTGATAAGTGAAAAAGTTCCGAATAATCGAAGATTTGGGAAAATGTTGATATCGTTGAATAATATTCCTCACAACGTACGCTTTTTATTCAGATAACCACATAAGCTTTACTGGCCAATTCCCGATGTTCAAGGGAAAGTTATAGAGACTTTCCTAAAAATCTTTTAAAAACTTTTGATGGAGCAATTATTATTACTATCTTTGCAGTCAAGATGAGTGCAGAATGCATTCATAATTTAATTAAATTAGCTTTTGAAATTATGGCACAGGCAACAATGACAGTCCGTACTGACTCTAAGGTAAAGACAGAGTTCACCAATCTTTGTGAGCAGTTTGGCATGAGCGCCAACACTGCCATGAATATTTTTATGCGTGCTGTGATGGAAAGCCGCAGCATTCCTTTCACTATCAGCGTCGGCGCAAAAGATAATGCCAACGAAAGGCTTCGTACTATGCTTGCTCTAAATGCCGAGCGCAGGAGAAGCGGCAATGAGCCGGAGATTTCTTTGGACGAGATCAATGCAGAGATAGCTGCATACAGGGCAGAAAAGAAATAATCCGGGACCACAACAATGATACGTGCGGTTATAGACACAAACGTTCTGGTCTCAGTGCTTCTGTCAAAATCAGAGGAGTCGTCGGTGATCAAACTTATCGATGCAGTGCTTGATGGCAAGATCATTCCTCTATACAATAGTGAGATTGTCGCAGAGTACACCGAGGTCCTTTCCCGTCCCAAGTTCAAGTTTGACAGGGAAATTCGTGAACTCCTTGTAGAGCGTATTGTCTTTCTTGGAGAGGATGCCGATAGAACGGCTTATTCAGAATCCCTTCCCGATGAGGATGACCGTGTTTTCTACGAAGTGGCGTTAAGCACGGAGGATGCTTATCTTATCACAGGCAACCTTAAGCACTTCCCTAAGACTCCTATCGTAGTAACTCCAGCACAGATGTTGGATATTCTTAACCTTTAGATAGCAACAGTCTCCATAGAACTGGACATAAAACGAAGAACTCAGCGCAACCTATCAATCTGGACTACAGATATGGAAAGGGGCGTTAAACATGAGATGATATTATTAAGCAAAACGATTGAAGACGTATGCTTTTACATTCGCATATTCATCCTGCCGGTGTGCTCTATGCAACGTATGGTGCGCATCTCGGCAAGGATCGACTCGGTGGAGTCGAAGTTCTTCCGGAGATACTCGTTATTCTCCCAGATGTGACGGACGTATGATGCGAGGATGAGTCCCACGAAGCAGATGAACATACGCCTGTAATACATTCCCACCTACACCAGAACAGATCTGACCAACAATCTCTACGGCTCTGCCGGCTTCAGAACCGACACGCAGATAGTCTCAAAGCAGATGATGAAAAAAATCATCACTGAGGCAAAAAAATCTTCATTAAGGAACAACGTGTAAAAATAGCTACAAAGTTGTGAAATCAGAGAAGTCCCAAATCGCTACTACAGCGGTCTGGGGCTTTAATATCTCAAAATCGAAGTGTCAAACTCGAGAATATAATTACAAGTTCTGAATTGTACAAACAATACTGTAATCGGTAACTTTGCATCCTCCATTTTCGGAAAAGTTAAATCCCCCACCTGA
>JAKSIO010000009.1 GCA_024398785.1 Bacteroidaceae bacterium
CTCTGGGAGTGGCGATGGTGTGCAAAAAGCCGGGCATTTGAGAACGTTCGGGCAACGAGAATACCGTCACCCCGTCCAGAGGGTACTGTGAAGGCACCAGCAGCAGTATTCAAATTGGAACGTGTGCAAATTCCCCACCATTTGAGAACGTTCGGTCTCCAAAAGTGGCGATTGTGTGCAAATTCCCCACCATTTGAGAACGTTCGGTCTCCAAAAGTGGCGATTGTGTGCATATTCCCCACCATCTGAGAACGTTCCCGCAGCAAGAGAATATTCATTGTAATTTCTTCCACCACCTGTTGCAAAAGCCGTTTTCATGCAATATCTTTGCGTTTGAGATAATCTAAGCCATGTCCAACGGCCATAATGTAACCATGATAACCGGCCGGAAAACATGTGTAACGAATGAACAATTAATAATACCATTCAATGAAACAAAAAAACATTTTGAGTGAAGAGAGCGCTAACGCCCAGAATTCTAATATCTGCGGCAAGTATGTAAACCTTATGAACGATGTGGCCTTCCAGTGGGTATTCGGTCAGGAATCCAACAAAGATCTGCTGATTGCACTTCTGAACGAACTGCTACCCCACCTTCACATAGAAGGGCTTGAGTTCTACAAACAACGGCAGTTGTCGTTTTCCAAAAACTTGAAAAGCAGCGTGTTCGATGTATCCTGCCGCCTTACAGACGGAACCTACATCGATGTTGAAGTGCAGGTTAAGGAACAGGACTGGTTCTCGGACCGATGCCTCTATTATTCCACGTACTTCATACAAAACCAGATTGCTGTTGGACAGGAAGAATATACATTAAAACCTGTATATGTAATATCGATCGATACCTTTTCAAGACCACATGCGGCAAATTGGGACGGGAGTGTACTTTCAAGTTACTCCTTGCGCGAAGACCGCACACATGAACTCATGACAGACAACCTGCATTTTGTCTTTGTTGAGCTGAATAAATTCAGCAAAAAGTGGGAAGATATTGACAATGACAAAGAAAGATTCTATTTTTGTATTCGCCACATGCATGAGCTAAAGGACTTGCCCGATGGTTTTGCACAAGGGATATGGGCCAAGTTGGCTCAGCAGAGTGAGTTGGCAGAGATGCCGTCAGATGTTAAAGCAAAATACATAAAAGATATGGAAACTGAAATGGATAAACGTGCACAGATGAAATGTGCATTGCGTAAAGCTACCGAACAAGGCTTGTCAGAAGGACGTGCAAAAGGACTCGAAGAAGGACATGCAAAAGGACTTGAAGAAGGACGTGCAGAAGGACTCGAACAGGGAAAACTTGAGACTGCACGCAAAATGAAAGCAGATGGTCTGAATACTGACACTATCTGCAAATATACAGGTCTGACACCGGAACAGGTTGCGGCTTTGTAACAGGCAGCAAACATTTATAATCAATACAAAAAAACTCCAGCCGGTCTATCTGATTGTACCGGCTGGAGTTTTCATATTCATATATCGGGTCGCCTATATACCCTTTCCAAAAATCATTATTATTCGTTTCGTAAAATTTTAATGGTCAAGCGAATCTGATTCTCATAGTTGGCATCGGGATTAATCTTTGAAATACGACACTCAAAGATCTTGTCCCAACCCATTTCAAGCAACTGTGCAATTTCTTCGTTTTCATTTGCAGGAATATAGCCCAGAAGGTAGTCTTCAGGATCACCTGTTGTATCATCTACATTGGTATATACTACGGCTACAGCATTCTTGTCATAACGGTTGTCCAAGTCACGCTTCAACTCAAGACACGTTCCAACGTGCAGTTCTTCCCATACTTCATTTGCATCATGATACTGACGGCCTGCCAAGTGACATTCTTTGAAAAACAACTTCTTTGTCTCCATAATTGATAGATTTGTAGGATTTGACTTTAATTATCTGGAACAAAGTTATCTTTAGGTTGTCCTAAATTGTGGTACATCCTAAAAATATTTTTATTTTTCCATGACATTATTCACTTCTATGCCATACATTTTCAGTGTATCAATTGCCATCCGGCTTATTCTGTCTGCCAATGATTGGGGGGAAATCACCTTCAGCTGGTCTCCCAAACTCAGAATATGACTGCAGAAGTCGTATGTAGGACGGACATAATACTCAAAATCGGTATAATTCTCATTCTGACTTATGGTTTTCTGACTATGGTGCAGAGGAAGATCATGCAGAAAGTAACGCTGCTTGCCATATGCTCTGAGTACAATGCGTTCAGCAGGAGTTCCATCACCGGCAATTACACCAAAGCACTCGCTGAAATAGTCTTGGGCATCAAAGTCTTCACGAACCTCGAACTTCACATCAGTTAGAGTAATTTCCTGTATGCGGTCAAAAGAATAGACGCCATAGTAGTCGCGTTCTTCCTTCTCTGGAGTTGCGTTACGATGGAAGTGGGCAAGTACATACCAACGTTGATTGAACAATTTCAGGCAATAAGGTTCAAAGTTTACCTCTGTAATGTTGTCAGATTCATATTTACGGTATTTTACAGCCACACGCACCTTCTTCTTCATGGCATTGATAAATGTCTGAAGGTAGTCATCACATGGAATCTGCTGAAGTACAATGCGGTCATGCAGAGCCTTGCTGTCTGAAATCACATCGTTAACTGACATTGTTGAAACAATCCAATTTTGAACCGTATCTTCATGCAGCACATTCTCGTTGCCTATGTAGTACTTATAACCATCTTTGCGGTCACAGTCTATGTAGATTCCAAAGATGTCTTGAATGGCATCCTTATGACGGTTGAAGGTTGAGCGGGCAAACTCCACTCCCCCACTCATTTCCGTGTCAAGCCACTTTTCTTGAATCTCGGCAAATGAAATTTTATGTGCTCGTTTGATGGTATTAACAAGCCAGATGTATTCTTTAAAGAGTGATGGTACAGTCATAATTTCCAATTTCCTTATAATAGTATGCGGCATCGTCCTTACAATAACAGCAGATTATAATCTCGCCTTCATAGTCACTATCATTTATAGCTTCCAATGCCACCTTGGCAGCTTCAGTCTTTGGATAGCCATACACTCCACAACTGATGCAAGGGAAAGCAATGCTCTTTATATCCTTCTCTTTTGCAATATCCAATGATGAACAATAGCATGAATACAGCTTAATGCCAGCCTCATGCGCGCAACAATATTTGTTGTATATAGGTCCTACGGTATGAATCACGTATTTGCAAGGCAAATTATATGCGCCGGTTATCTTGCTTTCACCTGTTTTACAACCGTTTAAGGTCTTGCACTCCTTCAACAGTTCTATGCCTGCCGCACGATGGATAGCACCATCCACTCCACCACCGCCCAACAGCGAATTGTTGGCCGCATTCACTATTGCATCCACTTTCAGTTTGGTGATGTCACCAACCACAATCCTTATGTTCTTTGCCATAGTCAATTTTTTCAGCATTATCTGTCATTTGACCTCCAATCATCCACCATATACAGAACCCCATCATATATATGAATAAGTTTCTTTTCAGATAAAGTCATTTACCACAAACTTACTGAACTTTTAGAAAAAATAGTCAGCACCTGTCACTTTTTTCATGCAACACCAAACATTTCTTCAGTCGCATTTGGAGATATGCGTTTTCGGACGCTCGCAGTTAGTCTGCACTCCGTTACGTCTAACTGCTCGTCCCTCCAAAAAGTTAGTCTTGCATCGCTTTGAAAGCAAGCTTTCACGCTTCTCAATTCTAACTTTTCGGCACCTCCCGTTCACCTCAAAACGGGTATTGAGGGTCCTCTACCGCATATATCCAAATACTGCCAGGCATCAGTAAGCACCCGGTGAAGCACGTATTTCCAGCCTGCCCCTCACTTTATATCTTTGCTGCGTTTAAAATCAATGTCATTATGCTCAGCAAAGAAGAAATATCAGAAGTGATCTCCTATTGTCAGGAACATGGTTGCAGCTACAAAGACCGTTTGACAGAATTAGGCATCCCGGAGTGGAAGTTCTATGACTCAAAGTACCGGTATGCCTTTCAGGAACGCAAAATCAAGGAATCAGGCCAGTGGTTGGAAGATGTACTCCGTCAGATGCCGTACTACGAACGTGACGGCAAGGAGTTATCTGCACTATTGCCGCGTGAATGGGCAAAGACGCATCAGCCGGAATCCTGAAATCAAAAGTGCCAGACAATGCTTCGGAATCGGATCAAGACCGCACAACTTGTAGACAACTTGATACAACTTGCACCAAGTCGGAAACGAGATTACGAGATCTGCAATACGTGCTTCACCGGGTGCTTACGGTGTATTTTGCAAATGGTTCTTCAGTGGTTGAAATACTAGACTGGTCTTGCCTGGAATAGATCAATACAAAAATGTGAGACAATGTCGCACATTTTTACAAGACACACTTTTCGATCGTCGCAAATCACGACGGTGATTTTATTCTTTATCAAGCACTTCCCAATGTCCACTATAACCACTACCTACATAACGGATATGTGGCATTTTAGCAAGGTGGCGCTTGATAGTCATTGAGGTAACCCCAAATTGTTTCGCCAATTCTTCTGTGGTAATATTAAGATTATCTTTAATAGCCTTCTCTATTTTTTCATCGAGAGTATCTTCTTGAGTAACACCTTGAGTAACATCTTGAGTAACATCTTGAGTAACATCTTGAGTGTCACTCTTTGTTGGCCTCTTAAATGTCACCACAACAAAACCACCATTGACAGTCCATGTTGGTGCAGCAACACCTCTCTTTTGGCAAGCCTCCATGATGCGTTTCACACCCGAGCCCCAGTTCTCAATATAGGTTGTACTATATAGCACATTAGCAATAAGCGGGTTGTATGGATATGAGATATGTGGCTGAAGAATATTCTCTGGTGTAATCTGTGGAGGCAGTATACCAGGATTCTCAATTTCGATACGGTCATCATAGATGGCAATGCCTATGGTCAAGTTATACCTTTCATACTGACGATGGCAAAGGGCATTCAAGACCACTTCACGCAGAGCTTCGGCAGGAACCTCCAGATATTCATCACGAACCAGTCCGACAATCTTTCCGTGCATATTCAGATGCTTGCGGAAGAAGTTCATAGCTTCATTGAGTAGTACGAAAATATTTCCTTCCACTCGCTGGTTGTCGATAAACTCATTCTTATCTGTCCCTTGGAAACGGGCCAGACGCATTGTGAATTGCGTGTATATGCCAGTATCTTTTGTAAAGAGTGCTGTGGCAGCGTTTAGAGGTTTGCTACCTGTCGTCAACTTCCATTTTCCTAACACATCCTCAATAGGTTCTGTTAGAGCCAGATCTGACAACCGCCCCCTTTCAACACCAAGACGAACAACACCACGTATCAGTTTCTCGTCCAATGAACTGATATCAGTAAACTCCGATGGTTGTCTTTCCCATGCGAACATGTCTGGCTTACTTCTGCGCAACCGCTCTTCATACATGTCGCGTGGCATCTCCTTCGTTGTACTCTCCACCTTGTAGTAAGGACAACCATGATAAGTATAAGGCACCATGCCCCATGCCCATCCTTCAAAGTGCATGGCAATTACTTTGTTGTCTGGACGGTCAGGAACATCGATATACTCTACCCGGACATAAACCTGTGGCTCCATGTAACTCAGAGCCTGGGCAATCTCACGTTGGGTGTTGTCAGTAACCTGCTGACCCTGAATCTTCAATGATTTGGGAGCAACACCGAAGATGAGCAGCCACCTTCGGTGTTCAAGAAGGCACAAGCGGAATGCATGCCATCCTTCAGTTCACCAGTAGTTTTCTTCAGCTCCAACTGACGATGCTCGTCAGCTTGTATCAGTTCCTTCAGTTCTTCTATTGTAAGTGCCATATATTTATAACGTTTTTGTCCTGTTTTATTGCTTATCTACATCGAAATAAGTGGTTCACAATATGATTTGTTTACAACCCTGTCTCTCATAAGTTTCATATCAGTGAAATTTCGACTGATATTCTGTATTATATCAAGATAATTGTCTGTACCATCTTCTTTAATATAATAGTATGGCTTGATGGATAAACAATTTTTGTGTTCAAAAAGAGTGTTTAGTAGTGTCCTGTCTGAATTACCACATGAATGCCCCATAATACATACTTGATATGGTGCAGAATCCATAAATGCCAATGCATTTCTATAATTGTCAGTCTCCAAATACTTAATGGTTTTCAAATTGCATAGGCATCCATTGTCATTAAGATTCTTCAGTGCCTGATAATTTTCATCTATTTCATCGCCATATCCAAATATTATATTTTGTGGTTTGTCTAATTCCCCATGTATGTAATTAAGGAAAAAGTTCTGATTATGATACAAATGAACCGTTTTCGTATAATTGAAACTTAAAAGCATTATATGGTCTGGCAGCATAAAAGGCCTAGGATAATCAACATAGTAAATTTCATGGCAATGTTTTTTATAATTGTCCACATAATCAGAATCAAATTCCTCTTTGTATCTTTGCATTTTACTTACCCAATATGAATTGTCCTGATTCATGCACCAGTCTATATACTCTTTTAACTGAAAGAACTTCTCAACAGAGATTTCTTTCGGATTGATTGGAGAGTATATTTTATCCCAAATAGATTCACAAATTTTGGTGTCAGTTTTGTTTACCAAGCTTAAGTATTGAACAAGTTTCTCTTGCAATGTATGAAGCTGTTGATTCAATACTTCAACAGTAGTTTCAGTATTTCCTTTCAAGGCACATTTAGACAACAAATCATAATACTCATTCTCAATATCTACCCACTTCTTAGTTTCAATACTTTTACATATTTGTTGAAGGAAAGAACTTATCCAATAATCGCATAAATCTTTATCCTCTTTTGCTAAGTGTATTACGTCATTTACGTTCCATGGAATCAATGGATTTTCTCGTCTATAATACCAACCTTGAAAAACTGATGCCCAATTCAAGACTTCTACATTATCCTTAATCATGAATGAACACAATCCGTCCGTCTCTGTTTTATTTCGGCCATGTAAAAGCTTCTCTCCCCAGTCTTTCCAATACCAGTCAATAAAGTTTTTATAACTAGTTTTTAAGCCGTGAGCCAAGTCGAAGCCATTTCCTATGAGAACTATTCTATTCATCTACAATACTTTCTATTGTGGTTACAAATGGGAGATATCTGATTTCACCTCTACGCTGAGTCTTTAGGATGTTTACATTTCCCAAATCAGCAGATTGTTGGGGATTGTAATCCAATAACAGATATTTTACAGCATCCCTTTCCATGCGGATCAAATATTCAGAAGGAACAGCACCTCTGTCAACCAATACAGGTTCTTTGGTCAATTGATAAGCCTTCGGATTACTCCAATAATGGAACATCAAGTATTTGATGCTCTTATATGCTATCATCTGCTCATCCTTCAGTATACCTTCTTTTATGCCCAATGCGATTTTACCAGCAGTTTCTGTCTTCTGACGAGCACCACTACCGATAGCGTACATCAGGACTAAGTCCAATTTGCCATTGGTCAACTCTTCTCGTTTCGTATTGGGCAGGTCAACGGGAATGCTACCATAAATAAAGATATCTTCTGCTGCAACCATCATCTCGCCTTCCTCTTCAATTGGAGGATACATATAAATCGTTGGTGCAGAAGTAGTCTTTACCTCATTATCTTCCACTTCTTCGTTCTCCTTGAAATTCTCCACTTGCTCCATTACCTCGCGGAACACTTCTGGAGTGTACTGAGGAGGATAGCCATTTTTGACAAGGCAAATCTTGATGTCTTGTTTCAACTGGTCACGAACTCGCTGGTTATTGAGCCAATCGGCAAAGGACGATTTTGCATCAATGATATCTCGAATCTTGCAAGAAAGACTCTTACACTTGTCGTTGACAACAATACCATCCACCTCTTTGTCTTCTCCGTATTCGAAGTTGTTCTTGTCCCTTAGATGAATCAGAATGTCATAAAATGCCTTCTCTTCAAAGGTTAGTCCCAACTTACGGAAACTCTCACGGTCGGCCTGCATTCCTTTAAGTATGTTCAAAGCCTGCTCGGTGGCATTCTTGATAATACTTTCCGCAGTGGCTTCCTGTGTTGCACCAGCCTCATGTTCTGACAGGAATTTACGTCTGTCGTGATACTCCTGAATGGTGGCTTCCAGCATTTCTTGAAATTTCTTCGAGGCTACCTGATTGGTCTTACCATATTCCGTGATTTGCTTGCGAAGAAGTTTTATCAGCGTTTCCAGTTTTGAAGCAGGCATCTTGATGTCTTCGAGCCTTTCCGTGAACTCTGGTCCGAAAATATCCATCTCCTCACCCTCTTCCAAAATGCTCTCCACATTATTATATTTCAATGCTTCCTCCACCATCTTTGCTACACGCCGATTCATGGCGTCGGTATCAGGAGCATCAGTACCATTCATCTTATATACCATACCTGCAATAGCCATGAAACATTGTGCCAATGCCGACTCCTCCTCGCTGAGTTCTCCCGAGGGTTGACAAAGGTCGTAAGCCTTTCGCATCCTCTTCACATTTTGCAGGAAATAGGTCTTGAAAGTAACTTTCTTTGTTTTCTTTCCATCCTTGCTGACAGAGTTGAAGTTCTCGTTTGACGAGAATACAAACTCCGCAGCCTTTGCCAATAGTGTGTATCTTGTTGCAGGATCGGTATCAGGATTCAGGAATGGAGTCAGGTCATAATTTTTGAACAATGCCTTCAAAATCTCCATGTACTCACGGAAGATAAGAGTAGCCTGTTCTATGTCATCTTCGGTTAATGCAACGGAATTGTCGCCACCATACATCTTTCTGGCTTCCATCATCTGGTCGCGAATACCGATATAGTCAACAATCAAACCATACTCCTTGCCGGGGAATTTTCGGTTGGCACGGCTGATAGTCTGTATCAACGAATGTTTCTGCAATGGCTTATCGTTATACATGTAGGTAAGGCATTCCACATCGAAGCCCGTTATCCACATATCCACAACAATGACGATACGGAAATTGGAATGTACCTGTTTGAAGGCAGCATCCAAGTCTTCCGAACGTTGGTCATTCTTAACGCCTCCCAGATAATTGTACATTTCCGCCGCATCATTACTTCCCACGCTGGCTACCATGGCGATAGTCGGCATTTCCTTAAGTTCTTTCAGCTCTTCTGGCGATACATTGACACCTTCTGGAGTCTTCCTTTCATCAAACCATTCAGGGTAATGAGCCTTGAACTTCAGCAACAAGTCGTAAGCAATCTTTCTGTTTGAGCAGACAATCATGGCTTTCTGCACTCTGTCTGGGTCGTTGGCAACGGAAGATACATAGTGGTCATGTATATCAACGGCAAGTTTTTCCAGACGGTCGGGTTCGCCAAGAATCATCTCTAACGAACTCATGGCCTTCTTACTCTTTGCAATGTCTTCTTTGGTAGAGCCTTCATCAGCGCATTTGGCATAATATGCCTCAATCTCTTTGGCCTTCTCCTGATTCAGTAACACTTTGGCTATGCGTGGATGATACTTGATAGGCACTGTTATCTTATCTGCGACAGCCTGATCCATCGTGTAGCGGTCTATCTCGTCACCGAAAGTCTGATAGGTTTCTGCAATAGGTGTACCTGTAAAGCCTACGAACGTTGCATTTGGCAAGGCTTCTCGCAGCACTTTAGCGTATGGCTTTGACAGCATAGCCCGCATATTCTCGTCAGCATCCTCGCTGAACTGAATGCGCTTTGAGCCTTCAATCTGCGTGCGATGTGCTTCGTCGCTGAAACAGATAATGTTGCTACGCTCATTGATGAGACCTATCGGATCGTCCTTCCTGTCGCAGAATTTCTGGATAGTGCAGATGAAGAAACCTCCGCTGTCACGAATTGAAAGTTCGTCTCGTAGTATTTTTCTGCTTGGTACGACCGAGACCTCACCCAAGCCCAAAAACTCGGTACTCTTGGTAAAGAGTTTTGCGCCCTGCTTTTGAAGGTCTTCGCGGTCAACAATCATCAGTATCGTAGGTGAACCGACTTCTGCGGCACAACGCAACGAGAGTTGACGGGCAAGGAATGCCATCGTATAGGTTTTTCCGCAACCAGTGGCACCGAAGTATGTTCCACCTTTACCGCTCTTTGTCTTCACCGATTTGATGACACTCTCCCTAAGTAGTCGTGTGGCAAAGAACTGCGGATAACGACATACAATTTCCTTTTCATCGCTGTCAAAGTTCTCATCTTGGAAATACACATAGTCTCTGAATATCTCCAAAAACCTATTTGGACGATAGACACCTCTAACCATTGTCTCCAACTCATCGAAAGGCATGGTGCTTATCTTGTCACCATTCTCCACACGTCGCCAGGCATAGAAGTGTTCGTAAGGTGTGCGCACTGTTCCTAATCGTGTCTTCACGCCGTCGCTGATGCAAGCCAGCGGACAATAGTGCAGCAGTCCTGGAATATCTCGCCAATAGCGTATATTGATTTGCTCCCAAGCATCCTCAATCGTGGCATTGGCATCGGCAGGATTCTTCAGTTCTATCACGCAGACGGGTATTCCATTTACATATAGTAGTACATCAGGACGGCGGTTCTTTACTACACCGTTGTTCATGTATTCCACTGTAAACTGGTTGACAACGCGGAAGATATTTGTGTTTTCTTTCTGCGGATGATCTAAGCACGCAAAGTCTATCAAGTTGACAGTCGTTGGCCTTCCGTCTTTATCAACGGCAGGCACACCATTCACCATCCACTTATAGACCTTATGCAATGTGGCAAAATCAGAATCGGCGCCCACCAATCTTACGTTATCTGCTATTCTTTGCAATTCCTCATCCTTCACGTTCTTGTTGTTATCCTTCAAGAACTGAAGCAGGTCCTCCATATTGAGCACTTCTTTCCTGTTGGCTCTTGTTATAGAGTCACCAAACAGATATTGCCATCCTTCTCGTTCAAGGAAAGCAATGAGAGCATTCTCGTAATCGCCCTCTACGAAGTGACCGTTGATGTTCATTAATTTTGCCATAATTTTGATTGATGTTATCTAATCATTCTGTCCATCTCGGGAAATCATGATTTAAAGTCTTCCTTTATTTTTGTCAATTCGTCAGATAAACCCTTTAGCTTATCAATAGTTATTGGATTTTCGGAACTTGCCGTTCCAACATGATCTTCTTCGGATGTTGCATCATGAACGGTTCGCAATCTATCTACTAAATCTGGTTTTGAATTTATATTTTTAAGTTCTTCCCAGTTAATTCGACTGTTTTTATTGCTTACTCTTGGTGGCAATTGGTGTTTAAAGACTTCCTCATCGATAATTTTTTCAACAGCCCTCCTTAACAAGATTGATACCCCATAACTATCATCGAATGGTCGTTTCGACAAGCGTTTATTCACTTCTTTTATGAGGGAATCTGAATTGTCACCCTTGTAATTAGTAAGAATACCTTTTTCTGTACCATCACCATATATTTGATAAATAAATATGTGCTTTCCTTTGTTGGAACCATATCCACATGAGTCAAAGTTTTTGCACACATGATTATTCTTTGATGTTTCAAAGCCATCAAGGAACAATCTATTGTGGCAAAATACAATAACCTGATTGCTAAAAACAAGCAGCCTTTTTGACAGCATCCCAGCAATTTCATGATCTAGACTTGTTACAGGATCATCCAAAATGATAGGATAATTATCGTCTTGTATTTCCGCAAAAAACATTGCCAAGGCAACAGCTTTTTGTTCACCTTCACTAAGAATCTCTAGGACAGAATTATTGCCTGTTAATTTCAGTTGAGTGTTACACTTTCCTTTACTACCATTAATGACCTCAAGTTCAACATTCAGTTTTTGTCGGCCTAAAGCTTTTAATTCTTTTTCAAAGTTGGTTTTCAACGTGTTGGTCAATAAGTCTTTCTGAGCCTGATTTGCCAAGGAAGTTATCTGGTTAGTCTTCGTTGTTGACTTTTTACTCTCAATTGCTTTTATTTTATCATGAATAGAGAAAAACTTCTTAATATCCGTTATCTGCTTGGAAATAGACCTTTTTTCTTTTAAATGTGCTATTTCCTTTCGCAATTCTTCAACCTTCTTTTCTTTCTCTACTTTTGACGCATTAAGCTTCTCTATAGCTGTAATATGTTCTTTTTTCTTATTATCTAAAATCTCCAATTCTGCAGAGAAATTCATTGCTGGCATCTGAATTTCCTCTATTTTTATTACAGATTTTAATAATGCCTTATAAGCTGATAGTTGTTCTATTTTCTTTTGCAATTCAACAGATTCTGTTATTACCCTATTCACTTCATCAGTCAGCGCAATTGTGACATCAAGTTTTTCAATTTTACTCCTAATACCAGAGAGTTTGTTTGAAGTTTCATTTAGCTCTTTTTCTGATGTGTCGCTTAAAAAATCAGCATATGCATCAATTATACTAATGGCTTCGTCTGTTTTTAATTCTTGATGGCAATATGGACATCTCTTTGGTTTTTCTTGATCACATAGTGCAGAATAATTATGTCCCGCTAGGATAAAAGATTTCCACTCCTGAGTATCAGACTTTGGCAAACTTTTCAAAACTTCTGAACGTTGACGAGCTAATTCATTTTTATTCTTTGCAGATTCAAAAGCCGTCAAAGCATTAGCAAGTTCTTCTCCATAGGCCTTCAAATCTCGAATTACAGAATTTAGTCTATCTGTAAAAGTAGATAGTTCTTTATTCTGCTTTGTTCTGAGATTTATAGTGTCTTGAACATTGTTTTGCTGTAACTGTTTTAATTCATTTTCTTTTTCAATTAGTAGATTATTTTCTGTATCCGAAAATGTATTCTTTTCGATTAATACTTTACGCTCATTAACACTAAAATCTTCACGATTAACAAATTTACCTCTAATAGAATCACTCAATTCTTCTGTTTGAATAACTGGAAGACTTGCTTTCGTTAATTCAATTTGTTCATTTATTTTAGCCGTATATATATCTAATATTCTAGCAATATATCCAAATAAATGCAATCCTAAAGGGAAAATAATTGTTTCATCAGGATTTTTGGTTTGCAATAGTCCATTAAGATATGAAGAATCAAAAACCTTTACTCCATAAAAGTCAGAGTGTGTAGCATGAGAGTCCGTCCAACTATATTGCTTGTGAGAATTTCCAAGCTCATACTTTATGGAAACATTTATATCCTTTTTATGTCCTTCACTCGTGTAAATATTTGGTTTTATCTCTTTACGAACTCCACCTGAAATATTATTTAGTATTCTAAAATAGCCACTTTTTCCAGAGCCATTTAATCCATACAGGACGGTAACATCAGGCGAGAACTTAATTGTTTGGTTTTCGCATAATGCATTTACACCACTTATATGTGTAAGCGATTCAAACAACAGTTTCTGAGAAGACTGTTGTGCTGATGATAGGTTGTGAGTTTGTACCTGCAATGGGGTACCATTTAATAGATTATCAAAAATCTCATTTATACGCAATTCTTCAATAGAACCATTTGTTTCAATGGCATCTTTTATCAAAGCCTTTAACCATTCTGGTTTGTTATTTGCAAACTCCGATAGATAATCTTTCGCATGATTCTTATTATTCATAATTGCTTTCTATTTTTACTCTGTTAAACTTCCCCTAATCAGCACGGGGCATATATTTTTGAGTTGTTCTTTGAGTGCTTCTGCTATGCGTTGGCGCTCGGTATAACACTTATGGATGTTGACTATCTCTCGTTGAACAGAGATGTCTGGGATTGGGATTTCTATTTCACAAAGGCGCTCTAAATCCAAGTTTGAACGGATGCTTCCATCGCTGGCGAACCAACCATAACGGTCAATTTGTTTCCGAGAGAACCATAGCATAATATAGTGACTTAGAACAACATTATCGTCCTTTATTCTAAAGACTGTATAAGCTGGCGAGATAATCACAGGTTTTGATTCCTCATTTAATGCTATTCTAATGCACATATCACGACCCGTTTGCATTCCACTAAAGGCAAACTGATTATTTTCAACTATCTTATAGTTTCGAGTATTGCTTTCATCTATGTTAGCAACAGTTGGGAAGAATGTCTTGTTAATATTAATTCCCTGTACATCAGTATAGGTCAATTCGCTATTACGTTTTTCTACAGTCTCCAACAAGTCACCAACCTTTTGCTTTGGAATTTTCACTTTTAACTGGTCAATATGCCCATCGCAAACAAGTTTCAATTCTTCCACTTTGCTTTGATAGGCAGAAAGATTATTTTGGAGAGCCAAATAAACATCAACGTATTTACGCTGCTGCTCGATAGAGGGAAGAGTGATGTCAAAATCAACAAATCTTTCCCAATCCAAGTTTGAGCGAATGCTTCCATCGCTACAGAAAGCGCCAAAACGGTCTTTTTCTTTCGATAGAAAAAGCATGAAAAAATACTCTGGAATGACAAGATCTTCCCGAGTAACTTCAAAAGTCGTATATGCAGGAGATACGATTATTGGCTCTTCTCCATCATACATGCTTATTCGTATACATTCATCTCTTCCTGTTTGCATGCCACTAAACACAAAACGTTTCTTCCGAACCACTTTATACTTCGATTCGTCAAGCCCTTCTGTGTTAGCCCATGTCGGCATAAACTCTTTATTGATATTCACCCCGTAAAAGTTGGTATAACCATAAGAATTACGCTCGTCACAAACTGAAATTAATTTGCTTATCTTATACTTACTCAATCCCATAGCCTTACTCTTCCTCCTCTTCATTATTTTGTAAACGGAATATTTCTTTTTGTTGTTCTATTTCACGTGCCAAAACTTCCTTTGACGGCATATACGTAAGATACTTTGAAGCATACATCTGCTTGTTGGTGGCAAGAGTAGAAAAACGTGCCACATCGGCATTTGTCTCTGAACAAAGAATTATTCCGATTGCTGGATTATCACCTTCGGGACGCTTGTAGGTGTCAAATAGTTTAAGATACATATCCATTTGCCCCACATCCTCATAAGACACTTTGGTGGTTTTGAGGTCAACCAAAACGAAACATTTCAATAGATAGTTATAGAATACGAGATCAATGTAGTAATCATTGTCTTCTGTATGTATGTGCATTTGCCTATCAACCAAAGCATACCCTTTGCCCATCTCCATCAGAAAATGTTCCAAGTGATCAAGAATGGCTTGCTCCAGTTTGCTTTCTGTGAAAGCTTCCCGATGTTTAAGCCCCAGAAACTCAACAAGCATAGGGTTCTTGACAAAGGTTGATTTCTCGTTCTCATAATCAGCTGTCAAACGGCACATCTCGTCAATCACTTCTTGTCTCTGTGACTTTGGGGTTTGAGCAAGGCGATAGTAATATTGAGAATCAATATTGCGCTTCAGCGTGCGATAGTCCCATTGTTGTGTGGCAGCCTCATGCATATACCAAAAGCGTGCATCTGGATCAGCTACACGTATCAGTCTTTCATAATGACTCCATGAAAGCTGAACTGGCATTGCGATTCCATTGTCGGAAGATTCAGCAGGCATTGTCTGTTGAATTGATGCAAGCCTCGACCTGAATTCAGCAGGCACTGTCTGCTGAATTTGCAATCCACTGAATGTCAGATAGAACTTGCGAAAGTTTCTTATCTGTGTTTCAGAGAAGCCTTGCCCAAACTCTCTTGTAAGAACTTGGGATGCCAGTTCTACAACGTGCTTGCCGTATTCCGCACGAATCTTTCCCTGTTGTTCCTGCTCTACAATACGTCTGCCGATAAGCCAATTTTGCGCAACCTGCATTAAATTAGCCATACGGTAGCTGGCGTCTCTGGCTGCAGAGACGATTGTCCGAAGGTCGTTTACAAAGATTGTCTCTTTACATTCTTGGTTATGCAGCGTTATATTCTCCATGGTCATACCTTCTCTTTGTTTATGCTATAGCCAATGCCTTTAAATGCTTCTTCAAGCATCTTTTGTGATTCCTTCTCGCGTTGTATAAGTTCTTTCATTTCCTGCTGAATGCGAGCCATTTCCTTGGGATAGTCTATATCCAAATCGTGGTCAATGAACTCAATGTACTTGCTTGGTACCAGAGTCCAGCCATTCTGTTCAATCTCGTCAATGCCAACACTGCGATACAGTTCAGGCACAGCAAAGTTGTTGCCGTCTGTACCCTCCGACTGCCACTGATGATAGATATCTGCCACACGCTGAATCTGCTCTGTAACGAGTTGCACCTTCTTCTTTTGTTCGCCCTTGACAGGGTTCTCGGTCCATTGGCGCAAGTCCATAAAGAGAATTTCATGCTCTCTGTTGCGGAGTTGACGACCATGATACTTGCCCCCCTTCTTGTTCTGATTCAGAATCCAGAAGGTGACGCTGATATCCGTTGTGATGAAAAGTTCTCTTGGCAAGATGATAATGGCTTCCACTTTGTCATTCTCTATCAGTTTCTTTCTGATTTCAAGAGCATCAGTATCGCCCAATGCACCATTGGCCAACAAAAATCCTGCAACACCCGAAAGTGGCTTCAGGTGAGAAAGCATGTGCAGAATCCAGGCATAGTTGGCGTTGCTCTCTGGCGGGGTATCGTAGTCTGTCCAACGAGAGTCATTCTTCAAGTTATCATTCCACCAGCCTTTCAAGTTGAAAGGAGGATTTGCCATGATATAGTCGAAAAACAATCCCTTATGCAGGTCGTTGGTGAAAGTGGAATCGCTTTCCGAACCCAGATTATGGCTGATGCCACGCAAAGCGAGGTTCATTTTTGCCAAACGGTAGGTGGCAGCTTCTTTCTCTTGTCCATACACATTGATACGACTGATGTCGCCTTGTTTGGCTTTCACCAAGTCGGTGCTTTGAATGAACATACCTCCCGAACCACAGCAAGGATCATAAAGAGTGCCGTCGAAAGGTTCGATAACAGTAGCAATGAGCTGAACAACATCATGTGGTGTATAGAACTCGCCTTCCTCCTTTGTCGCATTAACTGCAAATTCCTTCAAGAAATATTCATATACGCGGCCTATCAAGTCCTTCTCTTCTCCAAAAGTCTTGTGGCTTATTTTGTTGACTTCGTCCACAATCTTCTTCATGTCGTTTGCTCCAAGATTGCGCTGGGTGAACGTACCTTCCACGAAACAGCCCTTCAGCGTGGGGTTCGTTTCGCCGATACTGCGCAGAGCCGTGTCAAGAGCTACATTCAACTGTGGAGCAGCCGTATTGATGATGGTGCTCCAACGAGCTTCTACTGGCAAATCGAAAGTACCATCAGCAAAGGTTGCATCATCAAAGAAAGCTTTGACAATCTCCTCGTTGTCTGGGTCTAACCCTTCCTCAATGAGACGCTGACGAAGCAATGCTACACCATCCTCGTATTTCTCGCCCATAAAGCGTAGGAATACGAGCGTCAGCATCATGTCACGCTTTTCAAAGAACGACCCAGAGTTCTTTGCCTGTCTCAATATATCTCTACACTTGAACAAGATATTATCAAGGTTCAGTGCTTCTTCTTTCTTACTTGCTTTCTTTGCCATCTATCTTATTATTATCTATTAGTTTTCCAAAAATCTTTTGTCTTTTTCAATTAGCTATTCAATATAACCCAATGTAGAGTTGGCTCTTTCAATATAAGCTTTGTACTCTCGAACTATGAGTTCTTTGATATCAACTTCCAACAAGTCCGCAATTTTTAGCAAGCTTGCCACATCTGGCTGAGAAGAATTGGTACACCATTTAGAAACAGTGGAGGGTTTGACACCCATTTGTTCAGCAAGCCACTTGTTGGTTCGCTTCTTCTCGACTAATACGACTTTTATACGATTTATATCTTCCATATCGTTCGGATTTATGGTACAAATATAGTGAAAATAAATCACTTTTGCGAACAACAATCGTTTTTAGTCATATTTTCACCCATATTTTTATACTTTTTATGAGTTTTGCCAAATCAAAAGCTTTTTTTATAACCATTTTCACGACAGCATCATAATAGTATGAACTCCTCAAATGGCATTATTCCGCCTCTGCTATTGGCAATCAAACAGAGTTTGTTATCAGAAAGGTGTAATCGGTAACTTTGCATCCTCCATTTTCGGAAAAGTTAAATCCCCCACCTGAGGGTAACAAAGGGGAACTGAGATACAGGTTTATCTCCCCCACCGCCCTCCTCTAAAGTGCAGAATTTGCACTTTGAACTGTCCCGTTTGTACTTTGAGCATTTTCATCCCGGAAATACCACGAGTTCTGTGCAAAAATATCATTACACTTTGTTATGGGGAAATCTGACATCAGGTTTCCCCGGCTTTCATTGGATGCGCAAATTTTGCGCGAATAACAGAGAGTAATCATATATCCAAATACAAAAATTTCATTATTTACGTTACTTTTGCTAAGAAATAAAGTCAAAGTAAAAGAAACTTTATACAAAATGAAAACTAACAGACTGATTGTACTATGCTCTGCCGCACTTCTTGGCGGAGCATTGGCTGCCAGTGTGCAGAATGCAAATGCGCAGAATGCACCAGTGGCACTGCAGGGGGCATCGCCTGGACAGAACGCTGCCGTCCAACCACAGCAGCGCCGCCGCGCCATGCAGCCGCAAACGCCGGTAGAGCCGGTAAAGATTGTAAGCAACATTGCCAAGGGAGAAGAGATTCCGCTTTACATGAATCCCAATTACTCTTTCCGCGAACGTGCAACAGACCTTGTGTCACGCCTCACGCTGCAGGAAAAGCAGAGTCTGGCAGGCAACAACATGGCAGCTGTGCCGCGTCTTGGTATAAACCGTTACAATGTGTGGTCAGAGGCTTTGCACGGTGTGCTGAGCGGAGCCAATGCCCGCGTGGGACTGGCCGGACCAAGTTCGTTCCCTAACAGCGTGGCTCTTGGTTCGTCTTGGGATCTTGATCTTATGCAGCGCGATGCCGCCGCCATTGCAGACGAGGCCCGCGGAATTTTCAGCACAGGCACCAAGGGACTTACATTCTGGAGCCCGGTTGTGGAACCTGTGCGTGACCCGCGTTGGGGACGTACCGGTGAGTCTTTTGGCGAGGATCCGTTTCTGGTATCTGAAATGGGCGGGGCCTTTGTACGCGGCTTTATGGGCGATGACCCGGTCTATCTCAAGTCCGTTCCTACAGCCAAGCACTACTTTGCCAACAACAGCGAGTTCAACCGCCACGTAAGCTCATCCAATATGGACAGCCGCGATTTGCGCGAGTTCTATACCGCTCCCTACAAAAAGCTGATTGAAGAAGACAATCTGCCGGGAATAATGAGTTCTTACAATGCGGTGAACGGTGTGCCCACTACAGCAAGCCAGCTGTACATTGATACGCTTGCACGCCGCACTTGGGGTCTTGACGGTTACGTTACAAGCGACTGCAGCGGCGTAGAAGATATCTATACCGGCCACTACTACGTTGAGACAGGCCCCCAGGCCGCTGCCAAAGGTCTGCAGGCTGGTGTTGATACTGATTGCGGAAGCGTATACCAGCGTAACTCCATAAGTGCAATTGAGCAGGGCTACATGACTGAAAATGACCTGGACCGCGCATTGATAAACATGTTCACCATCCGTATGCGTACCGGTGAGTTTGATCCGGCAGAGATGGTCAGCTACAACAAGATTACCCCTGCCATTGTCAACTCAAAGGCACATCAGGAACTGGCTATGGAGGTTGCAACAAAGACTGCAGTGCTTCTTAAAAACCAACCTGCCGCCGGCTCCCCCACACAGATTCTGCCATTGAAAAAAGGGCTCAGGAAGATTGCCCTTATAGGTCCGCAGGCTGCCGATGTTGAGCTTGGTCCCTACTCCGGGCGTCCCGAGTCAAGCAGCATGATATCGCCGTACCAGGGCATCACCAAGTACATAGAAGACAATAACCTTGGTATAGAAGTTACTCTTGCCAACGGCGCAAACCAGAAAAGCAAGAGCAACCTGCTCTATATTGGCAATTTCATTATCCAGAAGACTGACGGCACAACACAGTATTACGATGCCACCAGGTTCTCATCGTGCTCAGAAGGAATCACAGTAGGTTCCGGTATGGGTACCGAAGAGCAGGTCCGCTCTATTGACGATGGCTCCTGGACTGCGTACGAGGGTGTTGACCTTACAAACATAGATTCCATTACCGTTGGCATCAACATCCCAACCGAGGGCGGTATTGTAGAGGTGCGCGTTGACGGTCCGGACGGCCGTCTTATTGCCACCATCAACGCCACACGTGCTGCAGGTCAGCGCCCGGGCGGTGTCTATGGCGCTACCAGACCAATGAAGACATCGGCTTTGAAACTTGGCTTCAACAGCAAGGAAACGCTCTACCTTACATATCATGCTCCAAAAGACGATGCCATCGATGCCCAGACCTTAGAAACTGCGCGCCAGGCCGACGTTGCAATTGTATTTGTAGGTACAGACGAAAATACCGCTACCGAGGAGGCCGACCGTCTTACTTTGCTCCTTCCGGGTAACCAGCCGGACCTTATCAAGGCTATTGCGGCTGTGAACAAGAATGTGGTTCTGGTAATGCAGACTCTTGGCTGTGTAGAGGTTGAAGAGTTCAAAGACCTTGAGAATATTAAGGGTATTATCTGGACCGGATACAACGGAATGGCTCAGGGTGCTGCTATTGCACGTGTTCTTTTTGGCGATGCCAACCCCGGCGGCAAACTCAACGCCACATGGTACAAGAGCGTGAAAGATCTTCCGCACATTACGGATTATACTCTGCGCGGCGGTACCGATGCCGACGGCAATCCAAAGAACGGACGCACATTGTGGTATTTCAGCAATCCTGTTTCTTACGAGTTCGGATACGGACTCAGCTACACACGGTTTGAGTACAGCAATTTCAAGATTGAAAAGCGCAATTCTACTGCAAAATCTTCTGCAAACGGCAAGAAGGGTCTGACATTTGGTCCGATGGACATACTTACCGTTTCTGCCGATATAAGTAACGTTGGCCGCTACGATGGCGACGAGGTTGTTCAGATTTACGTTGCAACCCCCAATGCCAAGGCTGAACTTGAACGCCCCATCAAGCGTCTTAAAGGCTTCAAGCGCGTAACCGTTCCCGCAGGACAGACTGCACATGTAGAGATTGACATACCTGCCGCCGACCTGTGGTTCTGGGATATGGAACGTGAGTGTATCACCTTTGACAAAGGCCTTTACCAGTTCCAGATTGGTTCTTCAAGCCAGGATATACGCGGCACAGTCAATGCTACCCTCAAAGGCAAGTTTGTTCCTGAACTCAAAACCGTTGTGGCCCGTCCCGAGCAGTTCATTCTTACTGCCGGTTCCACTACCAAAGCGGATTTCTCTGCCTGCATGACAGATGACAGTTTCTACCCTGCCGCAAAAGCAAAAGTTGAATGGTACAGCAACAACACATCTGTTGCAACAGTCAGTGCCGACGGCACCATTCAGGCTGTTACAGAGGGTGTTGCCACCATTTTCTGCAAGGTTACAGTAAACGGCAAGAGTGTGACACACAGTTTTGCCATCAAGGTAATGAAACCTGTTGTTGCTGAAACAAGTTATCGTCTGACCGACTCCGGAGTAGTACTCTACTCCGCTGCCGGCGGCCGGTGGCTGGAGTTTGATTTCAAAAACTACTACAGAGATTATTACGATATTGAGACCTTCACAGACATTTGTACAGGTGGCGGTCAGGTTGCGTTGTGCGGCGTAAAGTCAGACGGCCGTCCGGCGCTTTTTCTTTCCAGTGGCGGTAATGTGTGGAGCGAACGCCAACTGGTCTATACGGCTCCCGGAGGCTCTGTTCTTGAGCTGACAGAGGTTCCTCTTTCTCTCAGTTACGATGCCCAGGCCCAGGCTTTTGTCATGCACTGCACACACGGTGCCGTTTTTACCATCCCGGGCTGCTCACATTGCAATGCGCTGTCATGGAATGACAACGCATTACAATATTAACCTTCAAAATTGGGACCCATTCCCAAACCTTTGCGTGCTCCGCACGGCTCTCTTCCGTGAGCCTGTTTACCGAAACTTGCATTTCCCGTTTTTGTTGTCTATCTTTGAACCAACCATTAACCATAGCCTTAAACAATAACCCATATGCAGAAATTTTCCATTTATCTGGCCGCCATTGTCACTCTAGCTCTTGGCGCATCATCATGCACAAAAAATGATACCAACCAGACTGACGCCGAAAAGAAACAAATCATACAGGCTGTAGAAAACGCAACCCTGCCGGTTGTTGATCATACAGGAAATGAAGCCGGCATCGCTGTTCTGATCAATGTAAAAAACGGTTTGGCGACCGCAGCTGCCTTTTATGACTACATGACAGACCCTACCACATTGCAGGTAGGCATAAAACCATCAAATGACACATCAGCAATAGTTCCATTGAACAATATGGAGGTGGTTGCACGCGGCATAGCCATGTCAGTCATTTTCCAAGAGCATGCCGAACTGCTCAACGCAGTTGCATCACCATTGCCTGCTGCAGAAAAATCGGCAGAACCTGTATCAGATGACAGAATTTTTCTTGTTGACATTGACGAATTGCTTAAAAGTAAGCAGGAATCCCAAACCTTTGCCAATCTTACATCTGCCGTTTATACGCTGGAAGAAATTGAAGCGATTCTGGAGAGCCTGCTTGACCACAATTTCCTTGCACTGACAATAACAGATACCGGGGCCGTGGCCGTTTCTGGCATTGTGAGTGTCCAGAAAATTCCCATTGACTATGAAGGAAACCGAAATATCATGAAACAGCACTACAGTATTATAGTATAGCAATGGAACCTAACGTCATCTTCTAGCAGAAATTTAACTGAACAGGGGACAGGTTCCGTTAGTTTAGGCGAACGGAACCTGTCCCCTGTTCACCCCGCCGGGGTTCAGAAATTCAGTACAACAGATGCACCCAAGCCGATATTGTGTTGTGCCGTAAGCATTGCCGGTGCGAATCTGAGTGTTGGAGTGCTGGCTGACAGATTGTGCGTTCCTGAATTGTATTTGTTTTTAATGTATTCCAAACGGTGCTTGCCAATACTTTTAAAGACGCAGCCCAGACATATTCCGGCATCGGCTCCTAATGCAAACAATAACGACATAGTGGTATAAAACGCATAACTGTCAAAACTGGAAGCATAGTCATAATAAGTATCACTTACAGACGCAGACAGTATGATGTTCATAATTGACAGACCAAGACTGCTGAATCCTATGTATAAAAAAGTATTGCCGTTTTTATATTGTTTTTGGGCACTCTTGTAGATTCTGGACAGTGTCGGATCCAACACATTGGGTGTGTATGGCTTGGACAACTCCAGATTTCCGTCAGCCAGATACAATTGTCCTTTATGACGATATATTTCTCCATATTGGTCAACTAAAGAATAGTACTGTTTTGTTTGCTGTTCTTTTTCCACATGGTCAACATCTTCTACACTGTAAACAAATATGCTGCCGTCCCTTGTTTGTATTTTAACGTTTTCTTCAGGGTTCAGCTCAATTATTTCGCCTTTAATTGCACTGCCGTTCTTTAAATACAATACAGACTGTGCCTGTGCAGAAGTTGCTGCGAATACAGTTATCAGCACAATTGGCAAGATATATCTCAAATGGATAAATTTCTCCATAATTCTTTATTTTGATTTTTAATGAATCAATGTCCTTTATCATTACCGGGCAACAAGACCGCCGTCAACCAGATAGTGACCGCCGGTCACAAAAGAGGCGGCATCGCTTATAAGGAAATAGACAAATTCGGCAACCTCTTCGGGCTTTCCTGCAGAACCGCGCGCATAGAGCTGGTTTTCTGCAGTCCAGTAATCTTCCAGTGTGCAGTTGTTCCTGTGTGCCATATCAATGAACAGATTGTCAACAAGCGGAGTGCGTACCGTACCGGCGCAGATTCCGTTCACACGTACACCCTTGGGGCCAAGATCAATGGAAAGGGATCGTACAATCTGGCCTAATGCACCTTTGGTAAGTCCGTATGCAAAACTGTTGGGTTTGCCAACAAAGAACTGGTCAGATACACTTATTACAACACTGCCGCCGCCAACATTTATGATTTGGGGAACAACCTGACGCAACGTGTTGAAAGTACCGTAGATGTTGGTTCCTACAATGCGGTCAAATTCCTGATCGGTAACATCGAGCAACGTATTGGCTCCATGCACACCGGCATTGGCAAACAGACTGTTTATGGCTCCGAACCGTTCAACGGTAGCTTTGACGGCACGTTCCATATCTTCTTTGCTGCGGGTATCTCCCTCTATGAACAGCAGTTGGTCCGGTTTGTTTATGTCCGATGCCAACTCTTGTCCTTTCTGCGGATTGAAGTCAAAATTGGCAACATTCCAATCCATGTCAATAAATTTGCGTACTGTTGCAGCACCTATTCCGGTTGAACCGCCGGTAATGAAAATTGTCTTTCTCATATTTTCGGGTTATTCGGTTTATTATTCAAAACAAATTCTAATGTTCTCAAAACTGATTCATACACAAACTTACTAAATAATTTATAACTTTGAAACGGTTTTATAAGAAATATTTCGCGTATGAAAAGAATAATCAGAACAGATGCTGCCCCCGCAGCAATAGGCCCGTACAGTCAGGCAGTTCAAGTGAACGGAATGTTGTTCATTTCCGGACAGATTCCAGTAGAGCCCTCAACAGGCAATATTGTACAGGGAGATATAACAGAACAGACCGAGCAGGTTTTCAAGAATATTGAAGCTATTTTGGCCCATGCCGGCATGACTACCGATAATGTTGTCAAAACAACAGTATTCCTGGCCGATATCAACCATTTTGCAGCAATGAACGCGGTCTATGCCAAGCATTTCAGCAAAGACTTCCCTGCCCGTTCGGCCGTTGCCGTAAAATCGCTACCCAAAAACGCCCTTCTGGAAATTGAAACCATTGCCGCCTTGTAGTTACGGGAGCAGGTAGTGAAGGTAGTGAGAGGTGTCTGTGAGCGGCGCAAGCAGAATTACGTCGTAACCATATTCGGCACGCAGTGTATTGTAGCGTACATCAAGCGCAATAGTGTCTTCAAAATACTCCAAATGTGAAAGATACATTTTTTCAATATCCATAGCCGATGCCGCCGCCGATGCTGCTGATGCCGCCGTGCGCATCCTTTCCTCAATACTCAGCGCCAGCATTCCTGCGGTGCGGCGCAGATTCATCTCAACAAACGGCTGTATTGCAGAGCCGCATACCATACAGTCAATGCCCAGCGGTCCGTTGTAGTATGGAGCCACATGCTGCTCCAGCAGTGCAATATGCAGTTTGACAAGCTGTTCCAAAGCACTTGAACTCAGTCCAATACGTTTTAGTTTTACGGTTTCATCCTTGCAAATCAGATTGCCGGCATATATACCCTGGTCAGTATTCTGAAAAACAGACAATCCGGTATAGCATACTACTCCATCTGAGCATGTATATTCAAGCGCAAAATCGGCAGTCTTGGACAAACGCGGCTCAACAGATATGCCTTTCTGTGTATTCATAATACGCATGCACCACTGTTCAATTTCCGCATCAATGCCGCCCGATGTCCAGCGCAGTCCCTTGCCGCTGCCTGACCACGGTGCCTTGAGTACGGCATACGGCGTAGAAGCAATCGCCGCCCGCACCTGCTCCATTGAAGTGCAGAACGTACTGTCCCCAATACATTCAAGCGTTGGTGCAGACACAGCCGCCTGCTGCTTTACCTGCTGCAGTGCAAATACGGCAAACTGCCGGCTGGACAAATGCTTTATATTCTCTAGCTCAAACTCTATTCCGATGCCGTAATACTGCAGTTTTTTGCGCAGTCCCCTATCCCATCCCCATGGGTCTATTTTGTTGAAATACAAAGTTTTAAGCTGTGACCATTCAACAAATTCCACATGCGGCATTTCAAAAGGGAGAGTCTGCGCCCACTCACACGCTGCACGTTCATTGGGCACGGCAATGGCATCGCCCTTCTTTGCCCACCAAAGCGGCATGGCAGCCAGATCATTGGCAAAATCAAGCAACGGGCGCGGATAACGGTTGAACGGGCTTTTTGAAACAAGTGCCGTATCGTGTTCCGGATTGAAAATATGCAGTGTCATTTGGTGGCAGAATGTTATTCTTCCTGCTCAAGAGCATATGATATAGCTCTGTTCAAACCCCGGACAAACGGGACACAGCGTGAAAAGTCTGCAACAAGACGCTTTTCAAAATCTGCATCACAAAGGTACGCGGCATCTATGCGCTTCATTACAAAGAAATCCTTAAGGCGGAAATAAGAGGCATATTCACCGCTGGCGGGCCAGTCTGACGGCTGCTTTTTGAGTGCCGATTCCCAGTCAAGTTCAAAACCCTTTGCTGCTTTGATACGTGCCGCAAATTCGGCCGGATTGCACATTATATCCTCACGCACACTGTTGAGCAACGGTTTTGCCAGCATATAACTGCCTCCACCCATGAAATATGTATTGTCATGCGGCTGGATATGCAGATAGTAACCCGCATACGGTCCTTTCTTGCCACCCTTGGGCATCCACAGTCCTATAAATGTCTTGTACGGAGTCTTGTCCGGACTGAAACGGATGTCGCGATATATGCGGTAAGTGCAGTTTGCCACAGTAAGACCCTTCAAGTCGGGATCCAGTTCTGCCATCTTTGCTATGGTACGTTCTGCAAAACTGTCAAAATCGGCACGCAATGCTTTGTACCGCGCTTTGTTGGCATCGAACCAGACCTTGTCATTGTTGCATGCCAACTCCTTGTAAAACTCAATCAATGCACCAAAATCCATATCATTTGTCATTAGAAAATTTACTCTGTCATTTACAATATTTCTTCTAGGGAGTGTTTGTACAAGCTCCCGTAACCATCTATACCATAGACGTGTACGTGCGAACCCACAGTTGACTGGAAGAGCCTGTAGTATAGGTCGCGCAACGGCATGTCAGGTTGGTTCTTCATACAGTCCTGAAGTGTGGCCGAAAAGCGGTTGCTCATCCACACTCTCCAGTCGCGGTTGTACAAGTCTGCTTTAGAGGTCTCGTCCTCACCTGCTGCGGTGAATATGATTGTACGGGCATGATTGTCGGCTGTCTTGGCCACACTTCCCGAGTAACAGGTCTCTATGAACCACAGAGCCTGACGGAAATTACCTTCAGCATCCATTGCTGACAGACAGGATTCCATGTTGCCCTTGGAAAACAAGGTCTCACCGAATCTCAGGAATCCCTGTACACCATGTCCTGACCAGAACACGAATATGTTGTCATCCTGGTCCGACTCTATCACACATGGCAGTCTGTCGGACTTGTTGCCAAGCAATATGTCCTTGACATCGTCCGGCTTGAGTTGGGAAATATGGTAGTCCACCTTGACATCTTTATACACGTTCACCTTGTCCATTCGGGAGTAAAGTGTGCCCTTTTGTGGATTAGAGGGATTGTATGCCAGATCATCCTCCATGACAAGTACTATGTGTTCATCGTCATAACCGGAAGACTTGAGTTGCTGGTAAATATTGAGCACATCCACCTGATGGCGGTAGTTGTCCCAACCGGTAGATGTTGCTATCAGAAGCGCCCAGTGCTTGTCAAGTGCGGGATATACAATATCGGTCCCATCTTTGATGTCCTGCATCTTGGAGTTTTTCCAGTTCCATTCTGCCAGCGTAGATGCAGACCTTCTGTCACCTTTTGTTGAACAGTATTCAAGCACAACATATTTCTGCTGGTAGATGACATAATTGCAATAGAAAGTACGGAGAACATTGGTATAGACTTTTTCGTCAAAGTCAAGACTTCCTGAAGCACCGTTAACGTCGGGATGTCCACCGGTTGCAAGGGATTGTGTCACGCGGAGCATGCCGTCTGTCCCCCAAAAACTGTCAACCTTGTCTCTTCCGCTCACAAGTCTCTTCATGGCATTCTTGAAACTCATCCCTTCATGCAGCATCTGAATCATTGAGGCATAGCCTATCAGCATAGCGGCATCATATACCTGGGCTTCGCCAAGTACCGGAACGCGCCCCACAACCGCCGAGTATGCCACTTCAAATCCTGTAGACGGGTCTGCACTGTAACAGACTCCTTCTATGCCCTCGGCCAGTTCTCCCAGGTTTGCTATGGCATCACCGGAGTAAGCCGCTTCGCTCATCAGAAGCTTTGCCTTATGCTCAGTGGCGTTGTATATCTGTAGAATCTTGCCCAGTTCATTCACATTGTCGGGAGTGCAGAGAATATAATCGGCATCAGAAGAGAGCGCGGCACGTGTCTGTTCCTCCACATTGCCGGAATATGCGAACACTCCAGCATTATTTACACCCAGTTCCTGCGCCTGGAACGGGAACCAGTCTATGAAGGTTTGTCCGTATGCGCTTTCTCCGCTGACCAGTAGTGCAACCTGTTTTGCTCCGTATTGGATTACTTTGCTCAGCATCACCTCGCATTGGGTAATGTCCGTTTCGGTCATGGCCCACAGATTACCCCATGAAGAATAACCGCGCACCAGTTGGTCAGTGGTTGCAAGGGTAAAAAAAGGCTTGTCTTTTACACTCAATGCTTGGGCAAGCACTATGGCATTGTCGGAATGGAGTCCTCCGATTACGGCCTTGACATCACCGCGTGATGCAAGTTCAGCCGCGATGTCCGGAAGGTTATCAGACTGCTCGTCATACCATTCGAAAACAAGTTTTACACCCAGACCTGTTTTACAGAAAGCCTGCGTAAGATATGTTGTGCAGAATCCCAGACATTGTTTCCAGCTGTCTTCCTGTCCATCGGAAAGAGGCAGGACAACTGCCACCCGGCATTCTTTAAGGTCAGCTTCCTGACAATGTGTGGGCCATTCTTTTGAACAGCCTGCAAGGAAAACAAGGCTAGCGAGCAACAGGACTCCACTCAATATATCCGCTCTGTGTATCATATTCCTTGTAATGTTCTATCGTTTTACCGTTCATCCAGTCATCAATCAAATTGTACAACACATCATCAATGTGCTTTAGGATATTGCCTGCAACGTTTGTTGAATATATGCTCTGGTCCACGTCCATACCCACTACTGCAGGACCGCCCGGGTTCTCACGCATATAGCGGTAGAGGCCCATATTCGAGCCTCCCATAACAGGGAAGATAAAGTCGTTCCGGCTACTGACATCATCCATCTGCATATATGCTTCGCTTCCCATAGAATATCCGTGCCAGTCATTGCTCAGGTATCTCCATTCAGGAGTCTTTTCTGTCACGGACTTATAACCGTCAGAGAATCCGTCTCCAGCTTTTCTTGTCAGAGTGTCACTTTTGTCAGCCAGCCAGACAAGCGGTTTTGAATATCCGTTCAGCGCGGCATAGACACCTGCCTGGTACGATGCCTGGTACATGGGTATCATAAAGGAATATGCCTTGATGCTGTTCTGTGACTCCGGTAATTCCGGCACCTCAAATACCAGCATCTCAACCTGGTTTTCCGCAGTGAAATCCCTGTTGGCCAGTATCTTCTCTGCAAGGTCGCGATAGTCAGACGAGCACATAACCAGCAAGGTATGTATTGCAGATTTTGTTTCCGGACCTATCCATCTTTCTATGAAGTTTTCAGCCTCTTCCATTGTCTCCGGGCCCAGGTAGAACATGTGTGCATCAAAGCGCCCCTTATCCCAATAGGACCTCATCAATCCGGATATTACCAAGTCGTTGTAGCCGTGGTCTCCCATTCCTCCTATGGATGACAGTACCACGATACGTCTGTCCACAACAGTTTCCTCCTGCTCATTCCTGGTGCAGGACGATGCCAAAATCAGGCTCGCGGCCGCAAGTATGCAAACAAATATCCGTTTCATCTGAATAAATAGCTGTGCTAATTTACACTTTTTTTCAATATATGGTTTGAACTCCGATGTTTATTGTTTACATTTGTTCAATTGTACATTAAAGATAGCAGATGAAAAATAAAATTTTGACACCAGGTTTTGCTGCAATTGCAGTAATAATGTTGTTTTGGGCGGCATCGTGTACAAAACCTGAATCTGATCCGGAGTCTCCGGAAAACACCGGAGAGGATGTCAGTATTCTCAAATACACGGCTCCAGAGGAAGCTGTTCCGGAATATTGGTCTGAGTTCCTGCACGGCTTTGATGCGGGTACGGGTGAAGGTTGGATAGAACTTCCAGCGGGGGTCACTACTATTCCGGAAGAAGCCTTTTCGTTTTCAAATCTGACAAGTATAGAAATTCCAGCATCCGTGACAGAAATAAAAGATTTGGCATTTGAATATTGCACCCAATTGAAAACAGTTACCTTTGCCGATGGGTCACAATTGAAAACTATTGGGAGCAGAGCCTTTTGTTATTCAGGACTGACAAACATTGAGATTCCAGCATCCGTGACAGTAATAAATGGAGAAACTTTTAAAAATTGCAAAAGTTTGAAGTCTGTCACTTTTGCTTCAGGAACGCAATTGAAAATAATAGGGAATTCTGCCTTTTGCTCTTCAGCTTTGACTGACATTTCCATTCCTCCAACTGTTACCAGTATCTTTCCAGATGCTTTCTTCGGTTGTTATAACTTGGATAGTATCAATATACCGGCATCGGTTGCCACTATCGGATATTGTGCTTTTATGGCTTGTGAGAATCTGCATAGTATCACTTTTGCATCAGGGTCACAATTGAAAAAAATCGGTTGGAGTGTATTTGAATATTCAGGATTGACAAGTATAGAAATCCCTACATCAGTGATTGAAATTGGAGAAGATGCGTTTTGGGAGTGTTCTAATCTTGCAACAGTTATTTTCCATGCGCAGAATTCTCCGTTTCATGGTGATGATGTCTTTTGGGATTGTACCTCCCTTGAGGCCATTTACGTTCCTGAAGGCAGCGTTGATGCCTACAAGGAATCTTGGCCGGAATATGCTGACCTGTTTTTGGCGGCATCGTGTACAAAACCTGAATCTGATCCGGAGTCTCCGGAAAACACCGGAGAGGATGTCAGTATTCTCAAATACACGGCTCCAGAGGAAGCTGTTCCGGAATATTGGTCTGAGTTCCTGCACGGCTTTGATGCGGGTACGGGTGAAGGTTGGATAGAACTTCCAGCGGGGGTCACTACTATTCCGGAAGAAGCCTTTTCGTTTTCAAATCTGACAAGTATAGAAATTCCAGCATCTATTACGAGTATTGGTAATTATGCATTTCAATATTGTGACTTGACAACAGTATCCTTTGCTTCAGGTTCACAATTGGAAAATATCGGGGGCGGTGCCTTTATGTACGCAGGACGACTTACAAGTATAGAGATTCCAGCATCCGTGACTGAAATAAATATGTATGCATTTTATCGCTGTAAAAAATTGGAAACAGTATCCTTTGCTCCAGGGTCACAATTGAAAACTATCGGGAAAGCTGTTTTTTCTACATCAGCTTTGACTGACATTTCCATTCCCCTGACTGTTACTGCCATAAGTTCACAGGCTTTCTACAACTGTAAGAACTTGAACAGTATATGTATACCGGCATTGATCAATACCATAGGAGATTGGGCTTTTATGTATTGTGAGAATCTGCAAAGTGTCACTTTTGCATCAGGTTCACAATTGAGAACTATTGGCGAATGTGCATTTGATCTTTCAGGATTGACAAGCATTGAGATTCCTGCATCAGTGATTGAAATTGGAGAAGATGCGTTTTGGAGGTGTTCTAATCTTGCAACAGTTATTTTCCATGCGCAGAATTCTCCGTTTCATGGTGATGATGTCTTTTGGGATTGTACCTCCCTTGAGGCCATTTACGTTCCTGAAGGCAGCGTTGATGCCTACAAGGAATCTTGGCCGGAATATGCTGACCTGATCAGGACCGCAGAATAAATCTACCAGCGGTCGCAGGGGTAACGTACACCCCACTCGCGGCGCAGATCATCCATCAGCTGCATAATGCGATGTCTGCAATCCATCCGGTGCCTAAGATTCCAATTCTGCGCTTGTTCATATTGCTAAAATGTTATTGATTATTTTATATTCCAGTCAGATAGAGAATACTGTTTCTCTATTGCTTTTTCAATTTTGTCATCAAGATTATGGAACAGGTCCATGCCTATCACCTTTTCAAGACTGTCTATTGTGCAGGCATACGCCTTGAGCGGTTTGTGACCTGCCACATGCGGAAAGATAAAACCTATTGCAGTATATTCATCTGCCCCACCATTCAATACACCATTCAATGCACTGGGCAAACTGCGCTGTGCAACAACGGCCTTGAAGAATTTGTCCGGAACAACCACATTGTTCATGCCTATTGTCTTTGGATTCTTCTTTTCAACAATAGGCCCGCATACTATATATAACTTGGGATAAGTATCTGTCAATGTGCGCAGTAACTCTTCAAGTTCTTTCCAGTCTCCATTGTTCAGGTTATGCAACTGAGGGCACATGTTGCTAAGATAGAAACTCTCTTCCATAGCCTGCGAACTCCATTTCATATCGCCTGCCGGAGCCATGTGTCCGCGGTCATATCCTGAATTACGGTAATCTGCCAGTTCTGCCTGCGGTCCTATAATGTCTGGGTCCGGACAAAAGTTGTCGGTGCGTTTGACATCGCCCCTTACACCATAAATATCAAGAGTATAGGCAACCCAGTTTGGAATAAGATATGTGGAATTGTAGGAAACGGTATACCCCATGTGCTCAATAATCTGATTGGTCTTGTCTGCTTCATAATATGGAATTTCCAACCCTGTGGGTGCTGGACTTAAATAATTCCTGAACAGACCGCAACCTACCAGAATTACGGCAATCAACAGCGAAACTACGCTTACACTCTTTTTCTTTGTTTTGCGTTTTGGCATCTGCGTCAGGCATCAAAAAAAGTCTTTCCGCCATCTACAGTAGGACGCTCCACACCAGGATAAGTACATACAAACTCTTCCTGCAGACGTTTTATGTAGCGTTTTGCCTCCCATTTTGCCATAGGAAGGTCATGCATAAGATAATTGCCGCATGTGGCAGGAGTAGTTCCCGGAACAACATCGTTGAAATCTACCACAAACTGGAAGGCGTCAATCATAAGACTGCGTATTTCCTGCGGGTCATAATACCCTTTCATAATAAGGTAATTGCCTGTCATGCAGCCCATTGGGCCCCAATATATAATGCTTTGTTTCCACTGTTCGCTGTTGCGCAGATATGTGGCAACAAGATGTTCAATAGTATGCAAAGCTGCAGGAGCAACTGCCGGCTCATGATTTGGAGCGGTCATGCGGATGTCGTATGTAGTCACTCTTTCACCCCCTACAAAATCGTTACGCGATACATAAATTCCCGGTTTCAAATCGGTGTGATCTACCTGAAAACTTGGTATAACTTCCATATAAAATATCGTAATTAAGAATTCCTGTAAATAATTTGTTTCACCTTGTAAATATAGCGAAAATTGTAATATATCTGCCAGAATAGCCTAAAAATGCATTTATTTTGAGAAAATAGTTGTTTGTTTAATTTTTATTTCATTATTTAGCAAATCTTAATAATATGACTGATGAAAAAAATCAAATACGCAACAATATTTTTGTTGTCTTTCTTCTTATGTTCGTGTCTTAAGAACGAACCCGCGCAGGACACTCTGCTCATGAGTATTGACAAGTTTGAAAAGTATTTTTCAGATGTTACGGCAGAATACAAAGACATTCTTTTTACAGAAATCGATTCACTTGTAATAGGTTATCAAACCATTCAGTCTGTCAATAGTGTTGTTACCGATGTCATAGCCGGCATGGATGATTTGCCGCAGTTTGACACAAATATCATGAACTACATCCAAGCTTTGGTTACAGGAAACTTTTCATTCTTTGCTACGGCCTGTCCGCAGATTCCCCACGGAAGGATTGACATTGACACAAGGACTGGAGAAAAACTGTTTACTCCCTATGAGCCTATTCCCGATGCCGGCAAACTTGTCCTGCACGTAGTAACGGGAACAGATTCCACATACACGGCTATAATAGAAGCCAACCACTTATTTCATATTTGTGTAGATACCACAGACGTAATTCTGGCAAAAAACATAAGTATAATCCTAAAGCAAAAAAAAGGACCGAATGCAAAAGAAGAAACCTATATGGATATGGACTACCATATGGAATTTGACCAGGAATTGCAGAATGCATGTGCCCAGGCTATGATTGATATTTCCGGTAACCGCCTTTTTGTAATCAATGCGAATGTTGACGATACAAAACTTGTATTCAACATAAGTAACACTATAGACGGAACGCAGTTGTTCAATGCCAAGTATGTAATGGTAGGCCGCGATATGTACGCATCAATGCTGTCACAGGACATTGCTCCCAAGGTTCTTGTCAGACACCTGCAAGTAAATTGCTTTGACCAGAAAATTCTGTTTGATATAGATATAGACAATATTTTTGACAAAATAAACCCCAACAAAGACAAGATTACATCAATACTGCTGCAATTCTTCATGCAGGGGCCCGGCAATTGGCGCGGCACAACCAGCTCTGTACTTGACAGCAGTTTCGGAGTGGCTGGCTTTGTGGACCTTTTCAACAATCTGAATATAATGATATCCACACCGGTAGGCATGGGATACAGCAACCCTGTTGCACGTGTAAAACTGACAACGGAATATTCTGACGAAGATTATGCCATCACGTATGTTGTATGCAACGACTACTCCTCAAAACCTATAAGTGAAATTCCGCTGTTCGGCTACAATGACATATATGAATTCAGTGCCGATGTGATGGTCAAGGTAATTGACATCATCCTAAACCAATAATGTAAAAATCAATAAACACTGCGCAAGACATCAGACAATTCCACTTCATACCGGTCCATACTGCCGTTTGTGCTGCGAACAGTTGATTTGGTACCGGAACTGTTGTCCGGTGATGTCAGTTTGAATATGTAGGTATAGCAGTAACCGGGCTCAAGTTTCATTAGTTCGGCCGGGATATAGCACTTCTGGTTATCGCATACAAGCGCATAGTCGCTTTGGTTATCCGGATCGGCCAGCAGAAGATACTGCGGATACAAGGGATACGGAACATTCGGGCTGACCATATAGCCGGCTGCAATGTCGTTGAACGTCAAGTTGGCAGGTGTCATGTCAGGGCACGAAATTGACGCCACGGTGTCTGCAATGGAATATGACACTGAAACCGTGCCCACCAACGGAATTTCGCCCGATTTTGTCAGCGTGGTACCAGATATCGCCGTCGCATTGACATCGGCGGCTCTCATAAGATACACGCATACCTTGGAGTACAGTTTTATGAATTCCATACGCACCGGTTCATTCTGTGGTGCCGGACCGTGCCAAAGGCGGGAAATGAGCGGAAAGTCCCGTTCTGTAACAGTCACGTTGTCTGGAGTGGTCATAACCCCGCTCTGTGATATTGCAATACGGGGAACCCCGGAAAGCGTCAATACGACACCGTTTTTTTTCTGTGATATGGAACCGCTGTAATCAATCTTTCCTGTGGCACTTTTAGGCACATATCCCATAAAACGGTATTCGGTTGCCGAATAGTCCCAGTATTTGGTAACCTGGTCGGGCCCCTGCCCCACATATTCCCAACCGGCGCTATTGGTAACGCTGCTGCCGTCGGTATTTGACACATAGCAGACCCGGTAGCTGTTCATCACATCCTGCCAGCCTGTGGGGCTGTTTTTGTAACCTGTAACAATAAAGCTGTCTGCTACTTCTTCAAGTCCCACTGTAACTGCTGCACGTGTTACCATTGTTTCTGCCTGCAGATTGCCCCCGAATGCAATAGGACATGATTCTGCAGGAAGGCCTGTTCCAACAACTGTTTTGTCACACGATACCAGCACGGCAAGTGCCGCAATGGAACAAAGAATTGAATTCAATTTCATCTGCATATCACTCGAATACTATGGACATCATTTTACATTAAAGACCTTGAACACAGTTCCTCCCAAATCATCAACTCTGTACAGCACTGAAGTGCCAATCAGTTCTTGTGTACCCATCCACTCTTCCGTACCATCAGCAGTAAATCTTCCCATTGTTTTTTTGTTTACGTCCAAATATACATATTCTCCCGGCGCAAGTGTGCAATAATCCGTGCCCTCCTGATAGAATGTAATCATATATTGATAATATCCCAAACCGTTATTACCATAATCATAAATGTCGCCATAAGTGCCATCGCTCCAGGTGCAGCTGAATGGTGATTCTGTGCCATTGGCCTGGTACTCTTCAATATACAACGATGTATGGTCATCGTATGTGCCGTCATCGTTCATATAAGAATCAAGGCCGTCAATCCGAAGATACCACATGCTGGATCTCAAAGACTTGCTGCTATTGTTTGTAACAGGTTCGAATGCCTCTTCCGCAGGGATCTTCTCACCCAGTCTGTGAGTGTAGGAATAATGTTCGCAATAGAATTCATCACTCGGGTCATCGGATAATACAATCGGGCTGTCCGCAACCCTTACGAAATATGTATTGTTGTTTATACCATCATTTTTATCGTTATAATAATATTGTTCGCCTTTTCTGATTGTTTGTTCCACATCATATTGTGACATATATACATAATCCTTCAATGTGCGGTATGAATCATTTTCATTGCGTCTTTGAGGAAAATAGGCATTGAATGCAGTAAAACTGTTTGCCTCTTCATCTTCCAGATAATAAATCCGGCCTTCAACCAGATAAGACGTGCTCGTCCATATACCATTCCCATAATAATCAGGGCTTGAAAGGCATTCTATGAAATCGTAACCGAAATCTTTTGCAAGCGTAATTTCCGGATCATACTGCTCGCTCCCGTCCGATTCAAAATAATCGAAATAATAAGCATTCCCATCGGGATATTCATTATAATCATATATATAGCAATCCACTCCCTTGGGTAGTGTATTATACCGTGCCTGAGAAAATTCATCCGGATTATATGCAAATATGTATGTGCCAGGGTCCGGGTTGGAGATGCAGGCAAAAGCCTTGGTGCGGTCCGACATTTCGTTGTCAGGGGAATCACCGGGATTGTAATTATTCTGAATACTCATTTTGTCGGACACATCGGTCAGTGTCAGTGTTGTTATGCCGGCGGCATCTACAATTGAATATGAATCTGTCGATCTATCATAATTGCCGTGCAGGATACAGTTCTGCACGTTCTTTTCTGTTATTTTCTGAGTGCCGGTGGCGTAGAACAATCGCACGAATCCATTTGCGTTGAGCTCGGTTTTCTGCAGTTGACGATACTCTGCAGCATTGTTTCCTACCGTTACATATATGTTGTCTGTTGTGTTGTATACACCGCTTTCCTCCATGGCTGAGCCTTTCTGATAGGTGGTGATGGATATTTCACCTTCTATGGTTTCGGCATCAAGAGGGTCGTTGGCCAGGTATTCCTTGGCATCGAAAGTTATGGGATACAGGCCGTCAACAGCGTCAGATATCTTGAAAAGGTAGGTGTAGGCATAGCCCGGCTGCCATCTTATGAATTCTTCAGGAATATATGCTATGACGTCTCTTACCGTAATCTTATGGGAATCTGAGCCGTCAAGTGGCACCAGAGTAAAGTTTACCCTGATACCCAGTTTCCCGCCGAGGTCGCCTGTAGGGAGGACATCGATATATGAGTTGCCCAGGGAATCCAGAAAATACGATGCACTGGCCGATGTGGTGCCCAACATTCCGTCATTGGAATAAGCAAGCGTGTCAAATGCAACGTTACTCTTATACTGCACCCCCCAATTAGGGGCGTCGTATTGTACAGACAGGCGTCCGTCATTGCCGGAAGAATATATCTTATATTCAAATTCTCCCCTGCTAGGCATAAAATCACCGTCTGTGAAAACTACAGGGTAGGTTCCTCCAATATGTTCAATGCTTGCCGTGTGGTAAAAGGTTACATTTTCAACACTGTAGCCGGGAATGGTCTCGTATATTCCAAAACGGGCTTTGGTTCTGAACGGACGGAAGCTTATGCTGACCGGTTCCTTTCCGTAGTTTGCCTTATTGACCTGTACGGGTTCGGCCAAATATATAGGATACAGCTGATCATCATTGGGCTGGCCTGTGATTGTGTAGATTGGACTGTCTGTACCTATGTTTGCCGGATTGACGTCCGAGAAAATGGCATTGCCTCCACCTCTTGAAACCGCAATGAAGGTGTAATGCTGGGTATTGTAGTCCCAGTATTTTACGTCCTGAACATGGTTTTCAAAAGTCTGCTGGCCCACATATTCCCATGTATTTCCAAGTGTCTCTCCGGGATTGGCCCCAACCCATTTGACATTGTAGCCGTCAAACACCGTGCTGTACGAACTGCCATTGCTTTTTGAACCGTACACAACAAAGCTGCCCCCAAGCAGAGCGGCGGCATCGGCCCCAGATACGGTCTTGGTGACAGGTGCGCTCTTGCCGTTGAAGGTTATGGCGCAACCGCTGTTTCCGTCAGAGCCTGTCTCCCAAAAACCGGTTTTGGAACAACCCGGTAACAGTGCTAGAACCAGTGCTATGATATAAATTTTTCTCACAATCTAATCTTTTTTGTTTGGTAGTCCGGAGGGGACATCCAACCCCTCCGGACCTAAAGTGTAAACTCTAAATCAGAGTCATATTCTGCTGACTATGTGACTACTCAACCACATTAATAATCTTGTAAGCTGTTCCATCAGCATATGCAAATGCGTATATACCAGCGGTGGAAGGAGTAAACGTACCAAAGTGGCCTGAAATTGCAGTTTTGCCGTCAGGAGCATCGGCAGCAGGAATTGCAGATACAATTGTAAGAGGACAGCTTGCCTTTGCAATTGTCATTTTCTTGCCGTTTGCATCTTTGATAATCCATGCTGAAATTTTTTCATCATTAATAGTATAATAAGTTTCACCTTCTACTGCAACTTCACCGGATGCACAATGAATGTACTCATTACTGGATACAAGCTTATAGTTTTCACTTACAGAGGTACCAACGTCTACTGATGCTACTTGCTCAACGCCTTCTGTAGCAAAAACATTGGCGCCATTGTTATTGATCAAAGCCATTGTATTTGCAAATGATCCTTCTGTAATATCCTGGCAGGCGCCTGACTCAACATTTACGGTGTAAAGTTTACCACCGTCATCAAAATTATATTTGGGATCCTTATGGCCTATATAAATATTACTGTTTTTCTTATATTCACTATTTGTTGTAGGATTGACACCCTTTGCGTATGTGGTGAGTGGACCGGTTTGTAAGGCTGTAACAGTTTCCTGGACGCCGTCCTGAGTATCGGTTACAACGGCATCGAAAGTGATAGGCTCAAGATTGCCTGACTTTTCAGATATCTTGAATATGTATGTATAAGCATAATTGCTCTGCCATTTTGTATATACCTTGGGAATTATGACTGATACAGGACCAACCTCTATCTTTTCGCCCTTGCCGTCTGTTGACACGAGTGTATATTGTACATTCAGATTCAACTCTACTCCTGTATTTGGGAGCTGGAACATGTATGCTGAATCAGGGGCTGAATATGAAGCCTTGCTTGATGAACGTCCCATATATTTGTTACCCTCCGGTTCTGCGCTTTCGCGTGCTTCTTTGAGAGTTATTGAATTACTGAATGTCAAATTTTGTGTTGTTGTCGCACCGACATTAGCCTTATATGTGGCGGTAGCAATTCCTTTATTGTCAATATAGACTTCCAAAGAGCCTTCATCAGGAAAACCTTCTCCATCATTAGCATAAAGCATGACTTTATTATCAGTGGATGGATTATTGTCTTTATCCAGGAATGTAAGACTGTCTACGGAATAGCCTGGAACGGTTTCATAGAATGCGACACGAATTTTTGCACCAATCGACTTGAACTGCGGTGTTACAGGTTTTGTTCTGGAATAATTGTCGGTACCAGAGATTGAATCCATATTGGCAATATAAACAGCTGCCAACTCATCGGAAGTACCGGTTACCGTATATACAGGATCCGCTGTTCCTACCTTTGAGGTATCAATGGTAGAAAATGACGCAAAATTATTATTGGCACCTTTTCCCCTGGAGAACGCAATGAATTTGTACTTATCTGCTTTCTTATCCCAGAATTTGATGGTCTGTTGTGTTACTGCAGTCCAGCTGGTACCTGTAACCTCTGTTTTATTTGTTCCATTAACCGGAGTTATTGCTACATATTCCCAACCTTTAAGATTGGACTCTGTAGAATTTTCCGTTCCTTGAACAAATTCAACATTGTAGTGGTCAAATACAACGCTTTTGGTTACACCTGTTTCTTTCCAGCCATAAACAACAAAACTGTTTCCAAGCAATACGGCGGGGGCATCGTTGGATGTTGCAGTTTTGGTAACAGCAGAATTGGTACTGCCAAAAACAATTGGAGTTTGTGTTGAACCTTGAGTTTGTCCAACAAAAGTTTCTTTTGTGCAACTTGCCATAGCTACTATGACACCTGTTGCTAAAATCAACGTTTTCTTCATAACGTAAATAATTGGTTAATAAATATGTATAATTTCTCTCATTTTTTTCTATTTCATTGACCCGAATATCTCCGGATATAGTTCACGTAAATGGTATATTCTATCGGCCGGAGCATTGCTGTATTCTGTGATTTTAGAACCTAACGTTTCTGTCCAATAGTCCACTGTTTCTTTGGGGTAATAATGTTCGGAGTCACCTTCAAAGTTCTGAATCCACGCATCCAAGTAAGCGTCTTTGCACCCGTCAGGAACAAAAATGAGCAGATTATCAGGGAACTGCGCGTCCGCAATATAAGCTTCAATTCTTAAACCATACTCATACTCATTACTATGCTCATAAATATCGCTAATGAAAAATGGAAGAGGTGGAACAGTAACCTCCTCTGAAGAAGGATCTGTCCACTGACAAATGAAATTTTCCAATTCCGGACATCCGGTAAAAGAATCCCATCCGATTTCAGTTACACTGGCCGGTATTTTGATATCAGTTAAAGACGGACAGCTTTCAAAACAATAATCTCCAATCACAGTAAGGCCTTCATGCAAAACAACTGTAGTCAGATTGTCACTAACACAAAAAGCTCCGTATTCACCAGTCAGTTCTATGACAGATGGTGGTACATCTACTGTCAATAAACATGGCATAAAACCCATTGCGTCAAAGATTGATATGACAGGCCTGTCAAAAACCAAGGTCCCCTGTATATAATAATCATATTCGCCATCACCAAAATAAATCTGTTTGGACAATGACATTGATTTTTCTCGTTTAAGATTGGCCTCCCCAAAATCGCCACCATCATTAAGATTATCATAAATACCAGATTCACAATCCACATCGAACATCGGATACTCCTTACCGAATATGTCGCCCGGCAGTGCCGTATAGTTGATGAATAAATAGACACCTTCTTCTCCAACGTTGATTACCTTGTATGTACATTCATCGTTGTCGCCAACGTACTGGATGACATATTTTGTGTTGGTTTCAGGAACAAAGCTGGCGCAATTGACCGTAATAGCATCCCCTGTAGGAGAATCTGCGGCAGGAATTGAAGTCAGGCCGTCTGTAAGCAAACCGTTGGCACGGGTCATGACAATGAGATTTGAGTCATCAGTATACTCAAAACTGTCATCCGAGAAATCTACAGTGTCAAAACACTGCTCAGCCAGAGACTCGGTTAAATATCCGCTGTATTCTACAGTGAAAAGATTGATGTTGACGCCTTTAACAAGCAGAGGTGTTGAATAGTTTTGGTTCACCACAATGTACAGATTCTCATTGTTATACACATTTTCTCCGTTTGAGGTAATGGCCATGTCTTTCTGGTATGTTGTAATGGACGGTCCGGTAACGGTGGTGACGGTTTCAAGGGAATTGTCAAAAAGGTCACTGACTGCCACGGCATCGAAACTGATTGGGAACAGACCTGCAACACTGCCTCCGGTGCTTCCGGCGGTCTGGTCAGATATTTTGAAAATGTAGGTGTACATGCTGTTTGCCGCCCATTTTGTGTATGCCGCAGGCACACTGGCTGTAGCTCCGTGTACGTAGATTATTTCGCCGGCACCATCGGTAGGCACAAGCGTGTAGTCAACCTTCATATTGATTGGAAGCGGAGAGCCTGCCGAAGCGGGAATGTCAATGGCTATTACCGAATACGATGCCGTGGCTGAACTGCGTCCAAGATAGACATTGCCGTCTATCCGTTCCTTGTTCTCTTTGGATACATAGTCAAGACCGCCGTCAAAGGAAAGATATTTTGTTCTGGCATTGACTTCTGGGTTTGACACTATAGCCCTGCCGTTGTCTACGCTGGGGTATGCAACAAATATGGTTCCGATGGCATTGGCTGCGGGGAAGAATTCAGCAGTCTGGTACAGTACAGGGTTGGACTCCGAACCGTCGGTTGCAAGTTCTGTATTGTCGTCACGGTAGAACTTGACATCGGTTACTGAGTAGCCAGGAATGGTTTCGTACATGGCAAGACGTATTTTTGCGCCAAGATGCTTGAACTGCGGCGTAACAATTGGTTTCTCTCCTCCAGGTTGCACCACCTGAAGGTCGGCATAGTACGCTCCCTCTATATCGGTTATCTTGCCTTGTATCTGGAATGCGGAATTTTCAAGTGATGGACTGTTGTTGCCGTTGCCTATTGTGGTATTTACAACGCGGGTAAAATGGGCATTGCCCTCGCCTTTAGAGAAGGCTACAAATATGTATTTGGCGCTGACATCCCAATATTTTATATCCTGAGACGATACGTTTGACAATGAATCCGGTGTCTGTCCCACATACTCCCATCCGACAGGATTGGAACGGCTTGAACCTGCCGACCAGCCTACATAATTGACTTTGTAATGGTCAAATACCAGTGTGGTGTTGTTATCTGAAACGGTATAGCCAGTCACAATATAGCTGTTACCCAAGTCTCTGGCAGCAAGGCTTCCTGTCCTTTCATTACTTTTGGTAAGGCTTGCTGATTCACCTCCAAAACAGATGGGCTGCAAACTGTCATCCATGCCGGCCAGATATGTCTCTTTTGCGCAGCCGCAAAGCAGAACTGCAAGAACAGCTGATATGTATGTTGTTTTCTTCATATTCCGTTACATTTCAAATTCGTGGGTACCGCCATCCTGGTAGTCCAGAACTACTGCATCAAAAGCAGATCCGTTTCCGCGGCTGGGCACTGCAACTGTATCCATATCAATAATTATTGTAAGCACACCGCCCTTATAGCGTTCGCGCAACTGGTCGGTGACATCGAACACAAATGTTGAGTCAATTCCGTTGTTGAACTGCATCTGCAGATCAATGTAGTGGCGTGAATGGTCCGATGCACGTACCAGGTTCTTTACAAGTGGGGATTTTGTGTCAACCATGTTGGGATTGAGGTTGCACATGCCAAAGCACAACAGACGTCCGCCTACAATGTCAACACTCTCCCCTTCCATATCACAAGCGTTTTTAAGTCTTACGTCGTAGCCTACTGATATGTCGTCACTGCTGCTGATACCTGTATTGAGGCATACCGAGCGTGCAAGTCCGGACAATCTGGCTGATCCGTCAACACCGGCAATCTTTCCGTTGTTGTGTTTCAGAATAAGCTGTGTAAGATAAATGTATGTATATGGACGGAGCATGATGTCGGTCTTGCGATACCATACCGGGGTTGATTCACCTTCAAGGATTTTTCTTTCAAAACCTTTATATTCCGGGGTGATTTCTATATTGGTCATGTATCCGGAAAAGAGTTCTTCCGGTTGGTAAACTATGCGCCCTGCGCTTCTTGTTGTAAGTACAACCTGATTGGTGTAGCCGGTTACGGCATCGGGATTGGTGTTTTCGTCAATTATAAGTCCCTGCACAGGTGCCGTGTTTTCATTCCATATGAGTATGTCCCAGAAACCAAAGTCATAGGTTGCACGGAAATGTTTGCCGGACCATCCGTTGTCTTTATAGACTGTTGTATGGCTATCCCATGTGTTGTGTTTGTGATAGCGGCGTATATTGAAAGACTCAGGTTTGGTGTAGCCTATGGGACCGAATAAATTAAGGTCTGTATTGTCCCAACCGTAGTACCATTCTTTGCGCCAGTCATATGTTTCATCTCCGTCTATTTCAAACTGATAATCCCAATAGGTGTCAATGTCAAGATCCATGGTTGGTGTCATTTCAATCTCCGATGCCCTGAACAGGTGCAGTTCAGGACCGCGGGTGCATGCTACTGCAACGGTCAGGCATATAAGCGACAGGGATAATATGTTCAGGCATTTTTTCATTTGCCGGAATCTTTTTTATCAGATTTACGGAAAATCATGTCAGTTGACAGAGATATTGCAATCCTTGTAGGACCAATCCATAGCCAGCGATACATGCGCTCACGGAAAAGTTCGGCATCTCCTGTCCACTTGTAGTAATACAGATTGTCATGTTCTCTGGGTTCTACAGGGCTTTCATACTGATATTTGTCATATCTGCACCAGACAGCTCCGAACTGCGCGGCAAATTCCAGACGCCAGTGCTGACTCTTGCCAACAGGAAGTACGTAACCTATTCCCAGTCCTGCTCCCAGTCCTTCGCCAATCCAGCCACGGTTGGCATCGAAACATATTGAACCAAGTCCGGCATGAACATAAGCATTGACAAAAGTTCCTTTGAATGCGGCGTAGTTCATGTTGTCATTGTGCTTGCGGATATAATAACGCGTGTCGAACTGGTAGTTGCGTATCTGGAAATATTTGTGGGCATCGTAATCGGACCACCATGGGAATTCAAGGCTGAGACCATAGGTGAAATGTCCGCGGCGCGGGTAAAACTCAATCTGCACATTCGGTATGGGGCACCACTTGTCGTAGCCTGGAATATAGGCACCGTAGTAGAGCAGGTTTGTCTTTACAGACATCAGCTCACGGCGGCGTACAACTGTGTCGTTGCATACGGTATCTTGAGTGACTTGCTGCGGAACGGCAAGCACGGGTACGGCACTGCGGTAAAAGACCTTGACTGATCCTTGTCTCAGATACTTAAGGTATGTATCGTTAATGTAATGATATGAGTCCTGATAGTGTGTCCTAAGCGTCCATGTTTTATTGAGATTGGATCTGTGTTCAGATTCCAGAATTTTCAATACTGCAGCACTGTCGGCAAGAAGCGTATCCGCTTTCAGGGTATCAAGCAGTTCCTCCCACATGAAAACATGTGTAGTAGTACGTACTGTGGTAGAATCTAATTGAGGATAGTTGTTGATAAGATAGTCTCTGAACGTAAGCACTCGCTTTGACGCAAGTTCAATATTGTACTGCTCTTTTCCTTCAGGCGATGCCGTTCCGGTAATAACAATACTGTCAACATCTGCAGACATACTGGTTGCCAATGTGTCTATTCTGGAAAGAGATAGCTCATTGGACATGTAATCAGTGAAGAGTGAATCCTCATCTACAGGATAATCTATTGTTCCTTCCCACACGTGCGCACTTGACACACTGCAGTTAAATGCAAAAGCCAGTGCAGATAATATTGCAACACCACTTTTCATATGTTTTTTGCTCGTTGCTGCTTATGCTCTATATAGTATAAAAAAACAAATTTAACAAAAAATCATATGTGATGCATATTTATGACAAAAAATCACATATTTCTGGACTGATAGGGTGTTTACGGCTATTTTCTGCCCATGCCGGAGCGTGTACCTTTGATAATTTCGTAGCTGTTGATAAGATTCTGCCAGATAATGTATGCGGCTGGTGCTACGGTGCACAACGGGTCAAGGAACTGCATGGTAAGCCAAAGACCGATGCCTGTGTTTTTCTGTGCCATCATCTGACGGCCTGCTACTCTGTCGCCATATCGGGTTCCGAACCATGCGCCTAGAGGGAAAAGAACAAGTGCAATGATCAGCGCTCCTGCAATCATAAAAATTTCCTGCATACGGTCTTCTGCCGGATTCATAGCCATACTGTGTATTGTGCTGCCTATAAGAATCATCATACAACTGCCCCACAGATAGAATGAAACCATTGAATGGTTACGTGTCCATTCACTTACTTTTGGAGTGTATTTTCCTGATAACCAGGATAGAATAAGCGGAATGATGAGAATGGACAGACTGCTTTTGGCAACATGCCACATTGTTGCAATATAAGACACTTCCACGTTATGGTTGAGCAATGACATAAGTGGCGGGATTACTACAGCCACAGCAATGTTGCTTATGAAAACGTAACTGGTCATAAGTGCAACATCTGCTCCCAATAATGCTCCAACTACAGGCGATGCCGTAGCCACCGGACTCATTACACACATCATAAGCCCCTGCGCCACTATTTCGCTGTATGGACGTACCAGAAAATAGATGCCGGGACCTAGTATAAGCTGGAAGAGAATCAGCATGAAATGCATTTTTGAGACCTTGAGCTGGCTCAGAGTTATCTTTGAACAAGTAAAAAACATCATACAGAACAATATGTATGGTGTCAGAAACTTGAGCTGGTACAAGTAATTGTGAAGGAATATGCCGCAAAATATTGAGAACGGCAACGTCCAACTGCGTAAAGTTCTTTCAGATATTTTTTTCATTATCATAAAAAAAAGAAGCTGTGTCCAGCTTCTCTTTTTGTACGCGATCAGGGATTCGAACCCTGGACCCATTGATTAAGAGTCAATTGCTCTACCAACTGAGCTAATCGCGCATTGCTCTTTTTGTTTTTGCGGTGCAAAGGTACAACCAATCTGCATTACATCCAAACAAAAAGAGCTTTTTTTTACATTATTTTATCAGATTGCGAACGGATTCTCGCCCGGATACAGCTGACCTGCTGGCAGAGGTGTGTTAATATCTTCAACACCAAGCAGATGAAGAGCCTCGAACAGAATCTTGCCTACATTCTTGAATGCGTATGCACCATGGTGTGGGAAACGCTTGCCAATAAGCACGTGACGATAGAAGCGTGCAAATCCAGGAATAGCAGCAATACCGATGCCACCGAATGAGCATGGATCAATGTCAAGGAAGTGACCTTCTGCAATGTAGCTTACGAGTTTAGCATCGCTGTTTGACTGCAAGCGGAACATTGTTGTCTGGCTAGGTTTGATCTGGCCTTCAAGAGTACCCTTAGTAATATCCGGACTCATAAGACGTGCCTGGATAAGCTGATACTTGATCTTGCAGTCTTTCATGCACTGTGAGCATGTGTTACCGCAGTGGAAGCCCATGTAAAGGTCTTTTGCTGTAGCGCCCTTAAGGTCTGCATTCTTTGGCAGAACATCATCAGGAACAGAGTTGTTGATATCAAGAAGAGTTGCAGGAAGTTCAGATGCGCATTCAGCCATGAATTCTGATACTGCACCATAGAGGTCAACCTCGCAAGCAACAGGAATACCGCGACCTGTAAGTCTTGAGTTTACATAACATGGCTCAAAGTGGAATACAGGCTGCCATGCTGGCCAGCACTTGTTTGCGAATACTGCATAGTTGCAAGCACCCTTGTTGTTTTCATACCAATCCAGAAGTGCAAGTTCCAACTGAGCCATCTTGTTGATAATCTCAGGATATGTGTTGCGTTTCGGGCCAAGTTCTTTCTCCATATCTGCTGCAATAGCCTTGATCTTTGAAGATTTTCTGGCCATCTTCTCATACTGTACTTTGAGGTCAAGTTCAGAGTTCTCCTGAACTTCAACACCAAGGTCATAAAGTGGCTGGATAGGAGCGTTGCAAGCCAGGAAGTCGAATGGACGTGGGCCAAAACCGATAACCTTGAGGTTACGCATGCCTATTACAACACGTGCAATATCACGGAAGTCTGCCAACTCCTTAATAGCCTCAACAGGAGTTACGTTAGGATACTCAGGAATATAAACTCTGAGACGACGCAGACCTACACTGTAGCTGAAATTCAGAACACCGCAAAGAGCGTCACCACGGTCTGATGCCAGATTTGCCTTGCCCTCCTCTTTTGCTGCAAGAACCATTGCCGGTCCCTGGAACTTCTGGATGAACATTGTTGTAGGACCTTCTGGACCAAAGTTACCAAGGAACATGCATACTGCGTTGATGCCGTTCTTCTTTGCCCAGTCAAGAGCCTTCATTGTGTCCTTTTCGTTCTCGATTGTAACAGGACAATCATAAACTTCAGGAAGACCTGCTTTCTTAACTTCAGCCATAAGAGCTGCTACACGAGCCTGTGTAAGTGAAATAGGGAAACAATCGCGGCTTACACCAACAATTCCCAATTTAACAATAGGTTGGTTAATCATTTGTTTGTTTTTTTTGGTTAATAAATAAAATTATTTAGAATAAACTTTCTTTGCTGATGAACATCCACTGCCCTGTTTTACCATGAAACGGATGGTTTGCAAGGTGCAGATTGAAGTGTCTTTTGTTTTTGAACTGAATAACAGATACAGGGCATGTTTACCTTTCACATTGGCTAAATTATCCAATTTTGTAGAATAATATGTCATTTCTGTATTGTCTTTTGCCTTGATATTGATGATACCTATAATTTTACCGCCACGCTCTATGTGCGGTGAATCAAGCATAATTGTAACTGATCCGTCAATGCCTTGCGGAATCATACCAAGTTCCAGCATGTTTGTGCCATTGGCCAGCAGACTCATGTTGTAATATTTATATCCTATTACAGAGCCGCTTGTATTGTTGACCATAGGATTGTTTTCCAGATCTTTGCTGTAAGGATCCTGACCTGGTTTTACTCCTATGCGGTTAGGCTCAACGTATGAACCGGTGTAGTACATATTTGGGTATTCCTGTGTAGCAGGACGCGGACCGGTATAGTAACATGCAATACCTGCAGAATATGTCTTGTAGGGGTTAAGACCTTCTGTCTCAAATCCTTCGCTAGTATATTCAGCCTCACTTATTTCCACTTTACCGTTGGGACCTTCTGTCACATTGACTGTGATTGGCGATACCATTGCCTGACGGCTGAATTCGTCGCCACCGGTCTGTCGGTGGTAGAATACGTACCACTGACCATTGATTTCTACAATGCTGCCATGTGTATTACCGGTAAATGTGGCTGTAGGAATAGCATTGCCTTTCAGGTCAGTATCCCGGCCGCGGCAGTCAATAATGGTACCTCCGTATGTGAACGGTCCTAAAGGATTATTGCTGTATGCGTATGCCAGAGTATAATTGGTAGTTGGCAATCCAAACTCCCCTTCTTCTGTCCAACGGCTGTATATGAATACGTATTTGTCTTTGATTTTACGCATTGAACTTGCTTCAAAGAAACGGAATATGCCGTCCTGTTTGTAGTTGGAAACCATGTCTGTTACAATTTTGGATCCTTTTTTGGGACTTGCCATATTTACAGGGTCAAGTTCTGCACCGAAACTTTGTTCAAATCCCCAATATCCGTAAACGCGGCCGTCATCGTCAACAAATACTGCAGGGTCAAAACCAAGTATTCCGTCTGTAGTGCGCGGATTTTTCTTTGACCAGTTGAAAACGGTAAAAGGTCCGTCGGGGCGATTGGAGCGTGCTATCTGGCTCTGGCGTCCGCCCTCCTGGTTATTGGGATACAGGTAATATGCCATCTGGCCATTCTCCATACGGCATGCAACATCGGGAGCATACAGAATGTCTCCCCTGCCGTCGGGTCTGAGAAGCTTGCCGTCTGCATCCTTGTCAGATATGAATATTATGCCGTCATAGCGCCAGTTGTCAAGGTTGTCCAACGGTGCTGACCACACTACCTGCTCGCGTCCGCAGTACTCCTTAATTAAGGAGTCGTGTGAACCGTATATGTACACTCTGTACTGACCCGGATTGTCAGGATCTTCAAAAATGTACGGTTCCCCGTCGGGAATGTATTCCCACAGAGGTAGAAACGGATTTGCAGACATACCTTTAAGTGTTATTGCCGTAAGAGCAACCAAACTTAGTACTTTTTTCCCAATATTATTCATTGTGGATATTGATTTTGTGCCAAAGATACAAAATTACGCCAAATTTACATCAATATCTGTATCGGTTATATCGGGTAATGCTTTTTTTGATGTCACACCAAGCTTTACAACCTGGTTGGCGCTTACCAGAATGCTCTGTCCGGAGTCTTTGAGTTTTTTGTCGGCTGCGGAAAAGGCATCCTGCGCCTCGTCCAGTTTTTTGCCCAGCGTAGCCATTGATTTTGTAAAATCTGCAACCCTGGTTATCATATTCTGGGCCGATTCAATTATTTTCTGCTGGTTCTTTACCTGTTCAACATTTCTCCATGCAAGAAGAATTGTCCTCAAGAACGGCATCAGAGTTTCCGATGTGGTGATAAGCACTTTCTGTTCGTATGCCCATTTCCAGAGTTTGGGTTCGTCAAGATATGCCAGCTGTATTGCCGGATAATTGGGAACGAACATTATCACATAGTCAACCATCTTGCGGCCCGGCCTGAGATACTCACTGTAATTTTTTGCCGACAGACGTTTTACCTGTTCCCTGATTGAGTCGAGATTGCGTTTGCGGGCATCGTCTTTCTGTTCCTGTGTTGTGGCTTCCTGGTAATCTATGAATGCGGCCAAAGACACTTTGGAATCTACAACAACATCCTGATTGTCAACAAAATGCAGCAGATAGTCAGGTCTCATGCGTTTTTCTGTCTCCTGATTCCGGATAACAAAGCCCAGTTCATCCCTAAGCGTTTCTTCCTTGTCGTAATCCCTACCCTCTACAAGTCCTTCAGCATCGAGCATATTCTGCAGAATGGTTTCTCCCCAGCAACCCTGCATCTTTTTCTGTCCGCGCATGGCATCTGCCAGGTGATCGGCTTTGTCTCCTATGCTCTTGGTCTGCTGCTCAAGCTGGCGCACGGCGTTTTCAAATTTTTCTTTAAGCTGTGCCGAATCCTCGCTGTTCCTGGTCTTGTTTTCTTCAAAAGCGGTTTTCATATCTTTCAGGTCCTTGCCAAGAGTTCCTGTTATTGTCTGGAAGGTCTCAGCAGCCTTTTTGTCAAGTTCTTCCTGCCGCTGACGGAGTATCTCTTCTGTTTTTGCAATCATCTCTGCCTTAAGCGCGGCGGTCTGTCTCTGGTATGCCTGGTCCTGTTTTTCAAGTGCCAGTGCGTGACTCTCTTTTATTTCTTTCAGACTTTTCTCGTAATTGTTACGCAACTCAGTGTTTGCATCGAGCGCAGCCTGCAGCCTGGCCTGGAATACCTGTTTTTCTGTTTCAAGAGATTTTTCAGCGGCAAACAGCTCTTTTTTTGCCTGCTCCAGTTCAACGGACTTGTTTTGGGCAAACCGCTGCCATTTTCTTACTTGGATTATGTAACCCGTCCCTAACGTGATTATGTTGGAGACTATTATTGCCAATATTGGTATAAGGTAATTCATATTTGTGGGTTTTCTTCTTTGGGCATTATCAGATTCAAAAGAACTGCAAGAACAAATACGCAGGCAAGACAGTTGTCGGCAAATATGTCTTGTACAAATTGAGGGAATATGTTGAACATATCCGATGCCTGGGTAAATCCCAGTCCTACACTGAGAGACAATGAAACAATAAGCATGTTGCGGGTTGTCATACCGCATTTTGCAACCATTACCAAACCGCAGAAGACTATGATTCCGAATATCAGTATGGTGCAACCGCCCAGTACTGCCTGCGGAATGCTGGTAAGAAATGCACCGCACCACGGAATTATTCCGGCAAATATCATCAATGCGGCACCTACGGCAATTGAATAGCGGTTCACAACCTTGGTCATTGCGCACAATCCAACATTTTGAGTGAACGATGTGACCGGAAGACAGCCGAACACTCCTGCCAGAGTGCTCACAAAGCCGTTGCAGGCTACTGCTCCAGACAATTCCTGTACTGACGGATTACGTTTCAGTGCCGTCCCTGCCAATGCAGTTGTGTCTCCTATTGTTTCCACAGCAGAAATAATATATATGCACAGAATGGACAGGATGGAACCTAAATGGAATTCAGGTTTGAACACCAGTATTTTGGGTATTGAAATATGTCCGGCAGCCTGCTGGACATCTGACAAGTCTGTTACACCCAGAATGACAGATGTTATATACCCTGCAGCCAGACCTACAAGAACGGATATTGAGCGGAATGTCCCTTTTCCTATAACCAGACACAGAATACATGACAAAAGGGAGACTGAGCCCATTATCCAATTGTTCAGTGAACCGAAATCTGCAGCGCCCTGCCCTCCTGCAAAAGAGTATGCACCTTCTGGCAGAAGAGACAGACCTATTGCCATTATGACTGTGGCAACCACTATGGGCGATACTATCTTGATCCAGTATTTTGCGAACAGTCCTATCAGACCTTCAAAGATACCTCCAACAATGACAGCACCCATAAGAGTCCCCATACCTTGGGTGGCACCAATGCTTATTGCTATTGCCAGAAATTTGAAACTGGTTCCTACTACTATGGGCAGCCGGGAACCTATTTTCCAACATGGGTAGAGTTGGATAAGAGTTCCTATGCCGGCTATTATCATTGCATTCTGGATTAATGCCTTTGAGGTATTGCTGTCAAGACCTACAGCTCCTGCAAGGATAACAATGGGAGCTATGTTTGTGGCAAACATGCAAAGTACATGCTGCAATCCGAACGGCAGTACCTGCAAGAGCGGCAATGACCCTTCAAGTGTAAATGGACTTCCTGTATGTTTCATTATTCAAAGTAGGTCAGATCTTTTGGAATAATAAGGTTCAATATAACAGCCAGAAGAAATACTGTTGCAACGCAGTTTTCTGCAAAAATATCCTGTATTATCTGTGGAAATATACTGAATATGTCCGAAGCCTGGGTAAATCCCAGTCCCACGCTGAGTGACATGCATACAATAATCAGGTTACGCGATGTTGCCCCGCATTTTGCAACCATCCCCAATCCGGCATAGACAATTGTTCCGAATATGAGAATGGTACACCCGCCAAGAACTGCCTGCGGAATACTTGTCAGCAGGAATCCTATGAACGGGAAAATTCCGGCAACTATCATCAGTACGGCTCCGGTAGCAATTGAATACCGGTTTACAACTTTGGTCATTGCTACAAGTCCTATGTTCTGGCTGAACGATGTAATAGGTGTACAACCGAATACACCTGAGAGTGAACTTACAAATCCGTCGCATGCAATGGAACCTGAAATCTCTCTTGTACTTGTGTTGCGCCCCAGCGCTGCTGCTACAAGTGCAGACGTGTCTCCAATGGTTTCGGTTGCCGAAACTATGAAAATGGTCAGAACTGAAAGTATGCTGCCAAAGTGAAACTCCGGCTTGAACGGCAGTATTTTTGGTATGGCTACGAAATCTGTCTGATGAATGCCGGACAAATCGACAGCACCCATGCACAATGAAAGCACATAACCCACAACCAATCCTACAAGAACAGAAATTGAGCGTAAGAACCCTTTGCCGAATATCTGGCAGAGAAGGCAGGAAAGAAGAGTGACGGAACCTATAATCCAATTGTCAAGGGATCCGAAATCTGCTGCACCCTGTCCGCCGGCAAATGAATTTGCTCCTATGGGCAAAAGGGAAAAACCTATTGCAGTGACTACTGTTGCGGAAACTATGGGCGGAATTATCCTGATCCAGTATTTTGCGAACAGTCCCAGCAAACCTTCAATGATACCTCCAACTATGACAGCACCCATCAGCGTTCCCATACCATGGGTGGCAGCAATGCTTACTGCTACGGAAAGGAACGTGAAACTGATGCCCATAACTATGGGGAGACGGGCGCCTATTTTCCAGCACGGGAAAAGCTGGACAAGAGTTCCTATTCCGGCTATTATCATTGCGTTCTGCACAAGCGCTACGGAGATTCCGTTTTCCAGTCCGGTGATATTGGCCAGAAGTATGATTGGAGTTACGTTGGCAACAAACATGCAAAGTATATGCTGCAAACCGAACGGCAACGCCTTTGAAAGAGGTATTTTCCCGTCAAGAATATATGGAGTTCCAGTTTTCATCAGTCTATTTTCTCGAGTAATATGTTTCTTTGTCCAACAAGCCTTCCGTACTGCTTATTGTTGTGGCAATGGCGGCATCGCTTGTAACATTGATTGCCGAGTCAAACAATTCGCTGATAGGATTTATTCCCAAAAAGAGTCCCAACAGTTCCAACGGCGCACCGATTGTTGCCAGAAGTGAGCTCATGATGGCAATTTCGGCATTCGGAATAGACGGTGTGGCAATTGAGAATATGAATGCCAGCAATCCGACAGTTATCACCTGAGACGTTGTCATTTCTATGCCATATACGTTAAGCATGCATAAGGAAATGGCTGCAAGTGAGAATGCGCTTCCGTCCATATTCATGGTACACCCTAATGGCAGTGTCAACGATGAGACCCGTTTTGATACGCCCAGTTTGTTGCACACGTTTATGGTATTGGGGAGCGATGCCGCCGAACTGCAAAGGGAGAACGGCACAATTGACAACTCGAAGAATCTGCGCAAAAACGGCAACGGAGATACATGTGCAACACATGAAAGCATGATGGTGTAAACGCACAGCATAAGCACCATCATTATTGGGGACAGAAGCAGTATCTTGGCAATTATGGTAACAATTCCCCCTCCATACGAGCATACAATCCATGCCATGGAACAGAATATTACAAGCGGCAACATTTTCATGAGTATGGACAGCATTCTGTTGATAAGTTCATTCAGCTCATTCAGCAGGGATATTATTTTGGGAGCCTTGTCTCTGATTTGTCCCAGAGTTATTCCAAAGAATATGGAGATGACAAGTATCTGTATCATGTTGCTGCTTGATATGGGGGTCACTATGTTGGTAGGAAAGAAGTCCATAAGAAAGCTCTGCAGTGTCATCTTTTCCTGCTCAACCACATCAACATTGGCAAAAGAGATGTCCATGTGATGGATTATGGTGTTGTTGAAAAGACACCCGATGCCAATCCCCATAAGTACGGCAACGGCAGTGGTAATGCACATTATGACAATCATTTTTGTGGTGATTCTGCCTAATGAAGACAGGTTGGTCATATTGGCCAGGCTTGATGTGATGGACACAAATACGATAGGTGCCAGCAACAGTTTGAGTGTGTTGTAAAATATACCGCGGACAACATACAGAATATTGTCATTTATAAAAGTCACAACATTGTCTGGCAACAGATTCAGTGCGAAACCGAAAAGAATGCCAAGTATCATGACAGATATCAACAGAAACAGGTTCCTGTTTTTATCTTTTTTGTGGCTATTGTTCCTGATATTTGTACTTATTGTGTTCGTTTCTTGTGTGAGCATAATGCATGCAGTTTACAAGTGTATTAGGCAAAGGTACTTAAAAACATTAAAAATTGAGTATCTTTGCAACAAGAAATAATGAAAGAATAATTTTATGGAGCAGATATTGGAATATTTCAAGGATTTGTCAACGGAACAGACTGCTCAGTTTGGTGCATTGGATGCCCTGTATCGCGACTGGAACAGCAAAATCAATGTTATTTCACGCAAAGATATAGACAATCTTTATCTGCATCATGTGCTCCATTCTCTCTCCATAGCACGTTTCATCAATTTCAAACCATGTACAGAAATTGTAGATATTGGGACAGGTGGCGGTTTCCCCGGCATTCCGCTTGCAATAATGTTCCCTGACAGCCATTTCACTCTTGTTGATAGTATTGGAAAGAAAGTAAAGGTAGCAGAGAATATAGCAAGTCAGATTGGGCTAAAGAATGTAACCTGCATCCATGCTGCAGCACAGGAACTCAAGAACCGTTTCGAGTTTGCTGTAAGCCGTGCAGTAATGCCGTTGCCTGACCTGATGAAAATCTGCAACAAGTTGCTTGACAAGAAGCTAAGCCACAATGCCTACCCTGCCGGTCTTATCTGCCTGAAAGGTGGTGATCTTGCTCAGGAAATTGCTTTAACCCCAGGTGGTAAAAACGCTGTTACTGAGCCAATTAGCACATACTTTCCAGATCCCTGGTTTGCCGAAAACTCCAAACAAATCATCTACCTTCCAAAGCAATAAAATTCGCTGGTAAGTTCTATCTGGGCTGGTGAGCCCATGACAAGTGCAGTGGGTAATGAAGGAGTGCAGCTGCGCTGAAGAGATAGCAGAACGCGCTTGGGCTGTTTGCCCGGAGCAGTGCTTACGCAGCACAAGTCATGCTGGTGCAGACCGTTAATTGCTGCGGTTTTCAGGAACGGTTGCAAGGCATCAAAAGGTAATACAACAAACATTTCCCCATCCTGTGAAAGCAAGCGCGCTGCGGCTTGCAGCAATGAATTAAAAGAAAGATTCACACCCTGGCGTGCAACGGCGCGTGATGCAAGCGGAGCCGCAAGCGAGTCCTGAAAATATGGCGGATTGCATATTATTGCATCATAGGATTCTGTTGCAGAATAGTTTTTTATGTCGGCACATACTACATCTATGCGGTTACTCCATTTTGATGCGTTAATGTTTATGCGTGCCTGGGCGGCGGCATCGGCTTCTATTTCAACAGCAGTGATATTACAGGCGGTGCGCTGTGCGGCCATTAGGGAGAGTATGCCGGTTCCGCAACCTATGTCAAGTATGCGGCCAGTCTCCGGCAAGGCGCTCCATGCACCAAGCAACACGGAATCGGTGCCAACTTTCATGGCACAACTGCCCTGCTCTATATGAAACTGTTTGAATGTAAACCCGTTAGAAGACATTTCAGGAAAGAGAAATGCCAAGCATGCGCTTGTAAAGATCAATCTCGGACGGATCTCCTATTTCTTTACCACGGACATCGCTCAGTTTTACGCATTTGAGTTCCGGCTGACGCGGATTGACACGGAAACTGACAAGCTTCATTACAATGTTCAACGGCTCGTAGCCGCAATCATTGGTAAGATTGGTTCCGATGCCGAACGACAGGTTTATACGTCCTTTGAAATAGTCATTGATGGCAACCATTTTTTCAAAATCCAGGGCATCGCTGAATACTATGGATTTTGTCATTGGGTTGATATTGTATGATTTGTATTTTTCTATCATCTTGTCTCCGAACAGGAACGGGTCACCGCTGTCATGACGCACACCGTCATACAGTTTGGCCATGTCCATACTGAAGTTGCGCAGAAAGACATCGGTTGTAAAGCAGTCTGTAAGCATTACTCCAAGTGAGCCGCCATAGACATGTGCCCAGTTGCGCATTACAATGTAGTTGGCCTCGCGCGGGCCGTACATGGCTCCGCTTGCCATTATAAGTTCGTGGGCCATGGTCCCTATGGGTTTGAAATATGGATTGACAGCCTGATATTTCATTGCGAAACTGACGGTTGATGAACCTACAAAGTATTTTGAGTTGTGTACCAGATAATCTGTCACATGGTCTTCAACCTGGTGTGAGAAACGGCGGCGCAGACCAAAGTTGGCGTATTTGAGCTGATGGCTGTCAGACAGTTCGGCCTTGCGGGCTAGCTGTTCGTCAATATAGGCCCAGTCTTTTACCTTGTAACCTTTGTAACGGTAGTACATTTCGGAAACGGTAGAGAGTATAGGCATCTCATACAGAGTTACCTTATATATAAGATCCTGGACTTCTATCTGGAGATGTCCATCGCCGTCAAGCCAGATGTTAATCAGGTCAGGATTAAAACTGAATCCCTGCAGCCATTCAAAATAACATTGTGGAATGTAAGGCAGATTGATTTTGCACCAGTCCAATTCCTGATTTGTAAGATGCAACTCTGTAAGGTGTTTGAAGGCACGGCGCAGAATATCTACAAACTCTTGGGTAAAAACCAGATTGTTACGGTCTTTGAACGCAAATTTTCCTGTTGCCAACGGGTTTATCATCTGATAGTAGTGGGACATTGAAAACTTGTACAAATCGTTTTCCAGAATACTGTACAATACAGGTTCCTTACAGATGTCCGCAGTTTTTGGATTTTCTATCATATCTGCCATTTATTTGATTTCCAACTGTGCAAAATTACAAAACTTAATTACATAAGCCCTACTAAATTCTTAAAAAACTACAATACTCCAAAAAAGCGCAGTAAATCAAGAAAATTCAGTAAATTTGCAATTTATTACGTTGCAGTTATAATTATAAAGAATGGCTAAGAACAATAATATTGACCAGGATCAGGATCAGATGTCCGATTCATTCGATAACGAAAACCATGTGGTATCTTTTGTTGCAGAAATTGACACCGATGCCACCGATATATACAAACCGGCCCCAAAGACTGAACTGCCCATGCTGCCGCTGCGTAACATGGTGCTGTTTCCCGGTGTTGTAATGCCTATACAGATTGGTCGCGAGACATCACATAATGTTGTTGAAGAGGCCCATAAGAAAGGCTCATATTTTGCAGTGTTCTGTCAGCTTGATCCGCAGGAGCAGGCTCCCAAGAAGGAACAGTTGTACCAGACGGGTGTTGTAGCCAAGGTTCTTAAGCTGCTTACTCTGCCGGACGGAACAGAAACGGCTATCCTGCACGGCATGCACCGCGTAAGGTTGCAGTCGCTGCGTTACGGCCGCAAATACCCTGTTGCCACAATTGAGAATTTCCCTGAGGTCGAGGCCTCTCCAGGTATGGAGTTCTTTGCCATGCTTGATACATGCCGTGAACGTGCCATACGCTTTGTAAAGTCAACCACAGAATCCGGAACGAATGACCTTGATTTTGCAATAAGCAATCTGCACAACCCGGGCATCATGCTTAATTTCATTGCAACTAACCTTCCGTTTGAGATAACGGAAAAACAGCAGATGCTTGATGAACCCATGCAGGAGCGTATTGTGACCATGCTCAAATTTCTGAGCAAGGCACAGCAGCTTGCAGATCTCAAGAACAAGATAAACCGCATTACGCATCATGATCTTGAGCGCCAGCAGAAGGAGTACTTTTTGCAGCAGCAGATCAAGAACATTCAGGACGAACTGGGCGACAATTCCCAAGAAGAGGAAATTGAGGAACTGAAAAGAAAAGGCCAATCAAAACAGTGGAGCGCCTCTGTTGAAGATATATTCCAGAAAGAACTGGCAAAACTGGCACGCACTAACCCACAGGTTCCAGATTATATGCTGCAGTACAACTACCTGCAGACTATTCTGAATTTGCCTTGGGATTATTGTACGCAGGAAAACTGGGATATGACAACGGCCCAGAAAGCTCTTGACCAGGACCATTACGGCCTTGAAAAGGTTAAGGAACGCATACTGGAACATCTGGCTGTAATGAAACTGCGCGGGGACAACAAGGCACCAATCATCTGTCTGTACGGTCCTCCGGGAGTTGGCAAGACATCGCTTGGAAAGTCTATCGCACATGCATTGGGACGCCAGTATGTACGCGTTTCTCTTGGCGGTCTGCACGATGAGGCCGAAATCCGAGGCCACCGCCGCACGTATATTGGCGCTATGCCCGGCCGCATTATCAGCGGACTTATCAAAGCCGGTTCTTCAAACCCTGTCTTTCTGCTTGACGAAATTGACAAGGTTGCCCAGATGACACAGAACGGGGATCCGTCAAGCGCTCTGCTTGAGGTTCTTGATCCTGAACAGAACAATACTTTCCACGACAATTATCTTGATATTGACTATGACCTGAGCAATGTGATGTTCATTACAACAGCCAATAGTCTTAACACTATACCCTCTCCTCTGCTGGACCGAATGGAACTTATTGAGGTGAGCGGTTACATTACTGAAGAGAAACTTGAAATTGCCAAGCGCCATCTGTTGCCGCGCAAGATTGAGAGCAACGGCCTCAAAAAGAACAATATCTCTATAGGTAAGGCTGTCTTTGAGGCGGTTATTGAGAACTACACCCGTGAATCGGGCGTGCGCCAGCTTGAAAAAGCTATAGACAAGATTGTCCGTAAAACGGCATCAAAGTTTGCAAGCAACACTGTAAGCGGAAAGGTTACCATTCAGCCAAAAGATCTGACTGAATTGCTTGGCAAGAAAACCTATTCGCGCGATATATATCAGAACAACGATTTTGCAGGTGTAGTGACCGGTCTGGCATGGACTGCCGTTGGTGGTGAGATACTGTTTGTGGAGACATCGGTTTGCCGTGCAAAAGAAGGCGGAAGGCTTACTCTTACAGGCAATCTTGGCGATGTCATGAAAGAATCTGCCATGCTGGCTTTGGAATATACCCGCAGTCATGCATCTCTGCTTGGACTTGATCCGGATGTGTTTACAAGTTTCAATATTCATATTCATGTTCCCGAGGGAGCTATTCCAAAAGACGGTCCATCGGCCGGAGTGACTATGGCAACTTCTATCGCATCGGCATTCACGCAGCGTAAAGTAAAGGAACGTCTTGCCATGACAGGAGAGATAACATTGCGCGGTAAAGTGTTGCCTGTAGGCGGCATCCGCGAAAAGATTCTTGCTGCAAAACGTGCGGGCATTACGGATATAATTATCTGCAAGGAAAACAAACCGGATATTGAAGAGATTCCGGCAAAGTATCTTGAGGGTGTAACGTTCCATTATGTTGAGCGTATCAGTCAGGTATGGGAACTTGCCTTGCTTAATGAAAAAGTGGCTGACCAGATAGATATGACACCTAACAAGAATATCACAACTGCCAAATAATCAGTATTTTATGCTAAATCATCTAACATTTGACTGTAGCCATACAGACCAGTATTCACAAGCCAGAGCTGGTGTGATTCATACCGATCATGGTGTGATTGAGACTCCTGTTTTCATGCCTGTAGGTACCGTTGGCAGTGTTAAGGCTGTACCGGTTGATGTTCTTAAAAACGATGTGAAAGCAAGGATAATTTTAGGTAATACATATCACCTTTTTCTGCGTCCAGGACTTGAGGTTCTTGAGAAAGCTGGCGGATTGCACAAGTTCAACTCATTTGACCGTCCTATGCTTACCGACAGCGGCGGATTCCAGGTGTTTTCGTTGAGCGGATTACGCAAGATGACAGAAGAGGGAGTGCGTTTTGCATCGCATATTGACGGCCATAGAATTATGTTTACTCCTGAAAATGTAATGGACACGCAGCGTTCTATAGGTGCCGACATTATGATGGCATTTGACGAATGTCTTACAGCCAATGCCGATTATAATGCTGCAAAACTGTCTATGGAGCGTACGCATCGCTGGCTGGACCGTTGTGTTGACCAATATAAGAACACTCAGCCAAAGTATGGTTACTATCAGGCTCTGTTCCCTATTGTTCAGGGTTGTGTGTTCAAGGATCTGCGCCAGCGCAGTGCGGAATACATTGCATCAAAAGAGATGGACGGCAATGCCATTGGCGGACTTGCTGTTGGTGAGCCGGCTCCTGTCATGTATGAAATGATAGAGATTGTGAACCAGATACTGCCCAAGGACAAACCGCGTTATCTTATGGGCGTTGGTACACCTGTCAATATTCTTGAAGCTATTGAGCGCGGTGTTGACATGTTTGACTGTGTAATGCCTACACGCAACGGACGCAACGCCATGCTTTTTACCAAAAACGGAATAATGAATATGTTGAACGCCAAGTGGACAGACTGCTTTGACCCTATCGAGGAGGAGGGGGCATCGGCTGTGGATACTCTTTATACAAAGGCGTATCTGCACCATCTTTTCAAATCGCAGGAGATACTGGCTCTGCAGATTGCATCGCAGCATAACCTGGCCTTCTATCTTTGGCTTGTGGACCAGGCACGCATACATATTCTTGACAATACATTTACTCAATGGAAGTCTTCAATGATAGGTCAATTATCACAACGATTGTAGTAGATTTACAACATGAAAAAAGATTTCAAGCTGATATATAAACTGGACTGGTATATTATCAAGAAGTTTCTTGGTACATACTTCTTCTCAATTATCCTTATTCTTGCCATTTGTGTAATCTTTGACTATAACGAACATATAGACAAGCTGATAGCTGCTTCGGCAAAGGAAATTATTCTGGATTATTACCTTAATTTCATTCCTTATTTTGCCAGTCTGTTCAGTGCGCTGTTCGTATTTATTTCCGTTATTTTCTTTACTTCCAAGCTTGCTGACAAGTCGGAAATCATTGCTATGCTTTCTACCGGAGTCAGTTTTAACCGTTTGTTGCGTCCATACATTTTCTGCGCCGCTTTTATTGCTGTTCTCAATTATATGCTGGCAGCGTATGTTATTCCTGTTGGTGGCCGTACGCGTGTTGCCTTTACCAACCACTATTTTGAGAAAGACAAGGGTCAGAGCAACTATATGAGCAACATTCAGGTTGAGGTTGAACCGGGCGTTATTGCATATATAGGCAGTTATTCGGATTACAATAGGTCTGTTTCCAACTTCTGTCTGGATAAATTTGAGAACAAGACTTTGGTGTCTCATCTTACCGCACGTACGGCAAAGTATGATACCGTGGCATTGGGCCGTTTCCATTGGGAACTCAAGAATGTGAATATCCGTACTTTGCACGGCAATATTGAGGAACTGGTCAAAAAGAGCGTGATAGACTCTCTTATCATGCTTGAGCCGTCTGATTTTCTTGTATCAAAAGGACAGGAGGAAACAATGACATCGCCTGAACTGCATAAGTACATTAAAAGACAGAAAGAACGCGGTGTTGGTAATGTGACCGCATTTCAGGTTGAGTACAACAAACGTATCGCTGTATCTTTTGCATCGTTTATATTGACTCTGATTGGTGCTTCGCTGTCAAGCCGCAAGCGCAAAGGCGGAATGGGATTGCATCTTGCTATTGGACTGGCACTCAGTTTTACATATATCATGTTCCAGGAGGTGACATCGTCTTTTGCTATTTCAGGAGCAATGTCTCCAGCTTTGGCGGAATGGCTTCCTAACATTATTTTTGTCCCGATAGCTATTTATCTTTATTTCAAGGCTCCAAGATAACTTTTACATAAAAAACATATATATAAAGTAAAAAACATTCACAATGGGTTACATTACAGAAGACAAAAGAAAAGTGACCACGCACAGGCTCAGAGAGATGAAAGAGCGTGGAGAAAAAATTTCTATGCTTACTGCGTACGATTACACAATGGCACAGATTGTTGATGGTGCAGGAATTGATGTCATTCTTGTGGGCGATTCCGCATCGAACGTAATGGCAGGTAATGTCACTACCCTTCCTATCACACTGGACCAGATGATTTATCATGCAAAATCTGTAGTCCGTGGCGTTGAACGTGCATTAGTGGTTGTTGATATGCCTTTCGGTACATATCAGATAAGCGAAATGGAAGCTGTCAGCAATGCCGTTAAAATAATGAAGGTTTCTCATGCCGATGCCCTCAAGCTTGAAGGTGGCGAAGAGATTCTGCCCGCCATCAAACACTTGATTCAGGTTGGTATTCCGGTAATGGGACACCTTGGTCTTACACCACAGTCAATCAACAAATTCGGAACATACGCCGTTCGTGCAAAAGAAGATGCAGAGGCTGAAAAACTTATTCATGACGCTCATCTTCTTGAAGAGGCAGGCTGTTTCTCTATTGTTCTTGAGAAAATCCCTGCAAAACTTGCCGCACGTGTTGCCAAGGAGCTTTCCATTCCTATCATAGGTATTGGTGCAGGTGGTGCCGTTGACGGACAGGTTCTGGTTTGTGCAGACATGCTTGGCATGAACAAGGGTTTTACTCCGCGTTTCCTGCGCCGTTATGCAGATTTGCACACTATTATTACCGATGCCGTTGGACATTACGTTGAGGATGTAAAGAATTGTAATTTCCCTAACGAAACGGAGCAATATTAAACTTTTTAACTATATTTGCGTCCAACACTTAAAAGACATTTATTTAAAACTTAAACAATATGAACAAATTATTCAAGACAGCTCTTTTGGCTGCAGCAGTATTGGTTAGCGCCAATGCAAGCGCTGCAAAAGAAACAGGTCTTAAAGATGCTTACAAAAAGTACTTTAAGATTGGTGTTGCCCTCAACCCGCGTAACATTGCAAATGACGAACAGATTGCAATTACTCTTAAGGACTTTAACAGTATTACTGCAGAGAACTGCATGAAACCGGGCGAAATCCATCCTGCACCTGGCGTATGGAACCTTGATCAGGCTGATGCTCTTGCTGATTTCTGCCGCAAGAACGGAATCAAGATGCGTTACCATACACTGGTATGGCACAGCCAGTTCGCTAACTGGATGTTCAACAAGTACGATGAGAACGGTAACCAGGTAGTTCAGCGCGATGCCAACGGTGATACAGTATGGCAGGAGCGCCGTGCATTCGGTGGCTTTGGCGGTTTTGGTGGCTTTGGCGGCGGTCGTCCTGCTCAGGCAGCTAACGCAGCTCCGGTTATGGAACCTGTATATGTAAAGGCTACAAAAGAGGAATTCTATGACAGTTTGCGCGCTCACATCCACTTTGTACTTAACCGTTACAAAGACATCATCTACGCTGTTGACGTTTGCAACGAGTGTATGAGCGATGCCAACGATCCTGATTGCGCTTATGAGAAGTCTTTCCGTCAGTCACAGGCTTATCAGCTCTGCGGTGACGAGTTCATTCTCAAGGCATTCCAGTTTGCAGCAGAGGTTGTTGATCCAAAGGAGGTTATACTTATGTACAACGACTATTCAGCATGGACACCTGCAAAGAGAACTTACATCTACAACATGGTTAAGACATTGCAGGAAAAAGGTGCTCCTATCACAGGTATCGGTATGCAGGGTCACTACAACATCTATGACAACCCAACAATCGAAGACTTTGAGAAGGCTATCGAGATGTATTCAGAACTTGTTGACAATATCCACATTACAGAGCTTGATGTACGTGTAAATCACGAGGCCGGTGGCCAGTTGCAATTCAACCGCGACGGTACTGAAATCACTCCTGAAATTGAGAAACAGTTCAACGAAAAGTATGTAGCATTGTTCGAGGCTATGCGCCGTCACAAAGATGTTATCAAGTGCGTTACTTTCTGGAACCTTGGTGACCGCGATTCATGGTTGGGTCAGAACAACTACCCTCTTCCTTACGATAAGGACTACAAGGCTAAAGAGGTTTACTATCTGATCAAGGACTTCAAAGCAAAGAAGAAATAATCCGTTTTTTTTTTTGATATTTATAACGGCTCACAATTTTTGTGGGCCGTTATCATAAAGAATAATTTGATATGAAATTCAACATAATAACACTAACAGCCATTGCTGCTGTATTCACAATGTTTTCCTGCGATAAAGAGACAGACTCTCCGGAGAAGTTTTCAATAATTAACCACCAATACGTTGATCTTGGTCTTCCCAGTGGTTTAAAGTGGGCTACCTGTAATATAGGTGCAGAAAATCCTGAAGATTTTGGAGATTATTTTGCATGGGGAGAAACAAAAGGTTTGTATAGCGGTAAAACTTCGTTTGCGGATGAGCTGTTCACATGGTATAATTACAATTTGTGTAACAGAAGCTACGATAAACTGACAAAATACTGTTTTAACTCTGATTACGGCATTGTTGACAATAAATCTATTCTTGATGACGAAGACGATGTAGCCATGGTAATGTGGGGTGCAGGCTGGCGCATGCCAACACTCGCAGAAATGGAGGAACTTGATGATAATTGCACATGGACATGGACCACAAGAAACAACGTTGAAGGTTATGTTGCAAAGAGCAAAATTAATGGTAAAGAGATTTTTTTTCCTGCAAACGGCTTTTATTCTAATAGTTTGATTACAAGTGAATATGGAAATCCTGTGGGATATTTTTGGGGAAAAGACAAAGAACCAAGTACGTATTGGGATTCTCAGAAAAGAGCTAACGCTTTTTTCATAACTCCAGGCAATCACTATACATTGAGTAGTGAGCGATGCTACGGATGCACTGTCCGTCCGGTTAAAGATTGATTTGGTACTGACACAGAAAAGAGCCTTCGCGGCTCTTTTTTTTTGTCCCTGCAACATTTGCCCAGCAGTGGGATTGAGCGCGCTGACGCTTGCTCCATCCCTGCACTGCCGTTTTAGCCCACAGTTGCATTCCACGTCAGTGGGATTGAGCGCGCTGACGCTTGCTCCATCCCTGCACTGCCGTTTTAGCCCACAGTTGCATTCCACGTCAGTGGGATTGAGCGCACTACGCTTGCTCCATCCCTGCACTGCCGTGGGCATCCCTGCAACATTTGCCCAAGTTCTTTCAGAACTTTTTGGACTTTTTTAATACCTAAGCGTACAAGCGGGGCTTGACGCTTCTATATTAAAAAAGCCCAGAGCGCTATGCGCTTTGGGCAAATGTTGCGGAAAGAGTGGGATTCAAACCCACGGAACGGCTAGGCCGTTCGCCGGATTTCGAGTCCGGTCCATTCGATCACTCTGGCATCTTTCCAAGGCACAAAATTACTACATTTTTTTTTATTCCAGCTTGATTACCGCTTTACTTTTGTATTCTCATTATAAAAAACACTATATTTGTTCTTTGTAATGAATTCAGAACTGGATGAATGAAAAAATGGAAACAGGTGAGCGTACACATGAGATTAACAGCATAACGCTTTGGGGAAGTTTTGTAAACTTTCTGCTGCTGGCTCTCAAATTCGTAATAGGCATACTGGGGCATTCGTCTGCACTCGTGGCCGATGCCATACACTCATTCTCAGACTTCATTACAGATTTCATTGTACTCATATTCGTGAACATAGGCCGCAAGCCTCAGGACGGATGTCACGATTACGGTCACGGGAAATTTGAAACATTTGCCACGTTCCTGATAGGAGTAATACTTCTGAGTGTAGGCGGCATGCTTATGTATAACGGCGTCCATTCTGTTGTTGATGTCCTGACAAAAGGTGAGTCACTGCCCTCTCCCGGCACTTGGGCGTTTGTTGTTGCCGTTATATCCATTGTTTTAAAAGAGATTATGTACCATCTTACAATGAAGGTGGCCCGTAAAGTGAATTCGCAGGCTCTTGTTGCAAACGCATGGCATCACCGTTCAGACGCATTCTCCTCCATAGGTACGGCAGTTGGCATCGGCGGCGCCATATTGATTGGCAACAAATGGACAATTCTTGATCCTATCGCTGCTGCAGTTGTAAGTATATTCATCATTAAAGAGGCGGTTGAACTGTTGGCATCGTCTGTAGGAGAACTGACGGAAAAATCTCTGCCGGAAGATATTGAAAATGAAATAATCAGTATTGTACGTGCTGTTGACGGTGTTGTTGAGCCGCATCATCTGCGCACACGCCGCATAGGCAACCGCTTTGCTATTGAGGTCCATATCCGCATGGACGGAGAAATGACGCTGAACAAAGCGCACGGCATCGCATCGCAGGCAGAGGACCAGCTTAAAGCCCGCTTTGGAGAAGACACGCACGTAGCCATACACATGGAACCTATCAAGATAAACGGAGCGTACAAGGAGGAATAAGCATTTTTTTGTACCTTTGCAGACCAATTTTTGGAATCCGGTTTTGATATGAATTCTGTACTTATTGTTCTGCCTATACTTACAATCCTGATGTTCGATTTGGGATTGCAGCTTACACTCAAAGACTTTGCTCTGATTTTCAAAAGACCAAAAGCTATACTTGTAGCGCTTGCCGGTCAGATTATTCTGTTGCCTTTGTTGGCATTCGGTCTGTGCGAACTGTTCCAGCTGGCAAGCATTTTCTATGTGGGCATGATGCTTATTGCATGCTGTCCCGGCGGCAGTTCATCTAACGTCTTTTCAATGATAGCCAAGGGCGATGTAGCACTGTCTGTCTCTCTTACGGCGCTCAGCAGTATTATCACGCTGTTCACTCTGCCACTTATCATGACCTGGGCGGTGAATATTTCCGGGGCCGATGCCGCCGCCATCCACCTGCCCGTGGGCAATCTTCTCAAACAGAACCTGCTGCTTATGTTTCTACCGATTCTTATAGGCATCGGCATACGTTACAAATTGCATAATGCTGCGGCTGCAATTGACAAGGTGTTGTCCAAATGCGCATTCCCGCTTCTTATGCTGCTGGCTGCAATCTTCTTTATACAGCACAAGACTGATATTGCCCAGAACATTCTTTCAATCGGGTTGTGCGTAACAGCACTTCTTATTGCATGCATACTGCTTGCAGCACTGATGGCGCGTCTATTCAGACTGGATACAAAAGAGAAACGCACTATTGTAATAGAGGTTGGTATGCAGAATGCGGCCCAGGCCATTGCCATTGCCAGCAGCCCGTTTGTATTCAACAATTCCGCCATTGCCATTCCGGCTATTGTCTATGCTCTGATGATGAACGTAGTGCTTCTTGTCTACGTTGCCATTGTCAAGCGCCGCTGATCCTTTTTGCTGACAGAGGTCAGATTCCGATATATGTGAACAGGGGACATGTGAACAGGGGACAGGTTCCGTTCGCCATATTTTCCCGCTTGCCATTTGCTTGTATTTGGATATATGCGTGTCAGACGCTCGCAGTTAGCGCTACGCTAACTAACTGCTCGTCCCTCCCAAAAGTTAGTCTTGCTGAGCTTTGAAAAGCAAGCTTTTCACGCTCTGCAATCCTACCTTCCGGGCCCCTCCCGCTCACCTCAGAGCGGGTTCTGAGGGTCTTCTACGCATATATCCAAACACTGACTTGGAACGTGGGCAAATTCCCCACCGTTTGAGAACGTTCGCCCTCCAAAAGTGGCGTTCGTGTGCAAAAAGCCGGTTTTTTGAGAACGTTCCATCAAGGAGAATACCGTCACCCCGTCCACAAGGTACTGTGAAGGCACCAGCAGCAGTATTCAATTTGGAACGTGGGCAAATCCCCCACCATTTGAGAACGTTCGCCCTCTAAAAGTGGCGATTGTGTGCAAAAAGCCGGTTTTTTGAGAACGTTCCATCAAGGAGAATACCGTCACCCCGTCCACAAGGTACTGTGAAGGCACCAGCAGCAGTATTCAATTTGGAACGTGGGCAAATTTCCCGCCATTTGAGAACGTTCGCCCTCTAAAAGTGGCGATTGTGTGCAAATCCCCCACCATCTGAGAACGTTCGGCCAAGCGCAAAGGAATATTCATTGTATTTTATTAATCTACCTGTTGCAGATGCCGCTTCCATACAATATCTTTGTGATGAAGATGCCATCTGTAGTAAAACAAAATACAAATTCTCCAGTCGGTCTTCATTGGCAGACTGGGGGTTAAATAATAACAAATGAGAGACTTTGCAGCAATTGATTTTGAGACAGCCAATAATGAACCCACAAGTGTTTGTTCAGTTGGCATCGTCATAGTAAAAGATTGTCAGATAGTCGATTCATTCTATTCACTCATCAAACCTGAACCGGAGTATTACAATTATTGTTTCAGTCGGGTTCATGGACTTACAATGGAAGACACCTGCAATGCTCCAATATTCCCAAATGTTTGGGCAAAAGTTGCTCCAATGATTCAGGGGCTGCCTCTTGTTGCTCACAATAAAACTTTTGATGAAAGATGCCTGAAGGCAGTCTTTCGATGCTATCAGATGGATTATCCTGACTACACATTCCATTGTACACTTCTCAAATCAAGACAAATATGGCCATGTGGACGCCATAACCTGGATATTATTGCCGAGCGATGCGGATATTCTCTCAAAAACCATCATCATGCCTTAGCCGATGCCCAGGCCTGTGCAGTTATAGCAATAAAACTATTTAACCCCGATGCCTATGACCTGTAGTGAACATAGGGCTGCATCTGTTAGTATGCAGAAGTTTCAGGTAGAGATAATAAGAAGCAGACGCCGCACTATGTGCTTGCAGATAATGCCTGATTTGCGTGTTGTTGTACGGGCTCCCATACGTATGGCCCAGTACCGTGTTGATGAGTTTGTTCAGGAAAAATCCGCATGGATAAACAAACATCTGGAACTGGCAAAAGCACGCCGGCAAAATGCACTGCCACCACTTTCCATTGAGCAGAAGAATCAGCTGAAAACAGATGCAAAAGCATATCTGTCAGATTGTACTGCAAAGTATGCCGCGGTTATGAATGTTACTTACAGTGGCATCAGACTTGGATTCCAGCGTACCAGATGGGGAAGCTGCAGTTCAAAAGGAATGCTGAGTTTCAATTGTCTTCTTATGCTGTGCCCGCCACAGGTCAGAGATTATGTTGTTGTACATGAGCTATCCCATAGAAAAGAGATGAACCACAGTGCCCGCTTCTGGGCTATTGTAGAACGTTACATTCCTGATTACAAGCTCTGCCGCAAATGGCTCCGCACCAACGGCCAGGCTTTAATGAATCCATAGACGGAGAACATGCCTACATATGTTCATTTTTACTATCTTTACGCGCAATAATAATGATGCAATTTTTTATGATAATTAAATTCATCTCTCTGACATTATCATCTTGCTCTTAGCAACAAAATATTTTGTAAAATGGAATTCGATAAGAAAAAATTGTATTTTTTGGCCATTGTGGCCGCTATGGGAGGATTTTTGTTCGGTTATGACACTGCTGTGATAAGTGGTGCCGAACAACAGATACAGCAGGTTTTCGGGCTGAATCCGATGACACATGGATGGGTAATGAGCTCAGCGCTATGGGGTACCGTAATCGGAGCTCTGTTTGGAGGCCGCATTACCGACCGCTATGGCCGCAAGCCCACACTGTCAGTAATAGGAATGCTCTATCTGATTTCTGCAGTTTGGAGCGCGCTCGCCTCCGGTCCGATTACTCTGGGAATAGCACGTTTCATCGGCGGTCTCGCTGTGGGTTGTTCCTCAACCGCCGCCCCTGTTTATATCGCTGAAATATCTCCGGCCAAGTCCAGAGGGCTGATGACCGCTATTTTCCAGTTTGATGTTATTTTCGGAATGTGCGTGTCCCAGTTTGTCAATCTTGCTATCGGTAACGGAGAAGGAGCCTGGAGGTGGATGCTTGGTGCCGAGGCCGTTCCGGCTCTGCTCTTTGCCTGCTTGTGCCCTTTCCTTGTAGAGTCACCGCGTTGGATTGAGGAGTGCAAGGCTAGAAAGGCCGGCCGCAATGTCATCAAGGAAAACTCGCCGCGTTTCTGGTGCAAGGAAAACTGTCGCCCAATCCTGCTGGCTATTGCAGTAGCATTCTTCAACCAGCTTTCAGGAGTGAATGCAATTATCTATTTCATGAAGAGAATCTATATGATGGCTGGTTTCACGGATCAGGTTGCGCTTACGCTTGTTGCCATGACCGGAGTAATGAACGCTCTCGGTACAATGCTCGGAATGTGGCTGATTGACAAGGTGGGCCGCAAGTCCCTGCTGATAATAGGGGGTACCGGCTATGTCATTTCGCTTTTCTCTTGCGCAATAGCTTTCGCCACTGGACACGGTGTGCTTGCCGCAATCTGTGTGGTGCTATTCCTGTTCTCGCATACGGTCGGTCAGGGGACGGTCATATGGGTTATAATAGCCGAGGTATTCCCTACCCACATAAGGGCACAAGGCCAGTCTCTTGGTGGATTTACCCATTGGACATGTTCAGCCCTCATCACATTGATCTTCCCTATCGCTGCCGCAAAGTTCGCACCGGCACCGATTTTCGTATTCTTCGGTGCGTTTATGATACTGCATCTTCTCTGGGCCATATTCATTGTCCCGGAAACCAAAGGAAAGCAATTGGAGGAGATTAAATTGTAGAAAAGTCCAATATGAAGACCGCATGTACTTGGAAGTGAAAAAGATACTGAATATTATTCTTGCGTTATGTGTGAGCACGTTGGCATCGGGCCGGACATACTGGTGCAGTCCGCAAGGAACTATGGATGGTACATCGTACATGCAAGCAGGCAGTTTTACGGCTCTGGTATCAGGTCTTGCACCTGGTGATACGCTTTTCATGCGTGGCGGGCAATACGATTCGGACAGCCAGATAAACATAAACTGCTGCGGAACACAGGACAGACGCATTGTGATCATGAACTGTCCCGGCGAAAGTCCTGTGCTTGATTTCAGATGCCAGCCGTACGGCAAGCGCGGACTGGTCATTCCCAAGGGCGCCGATTGGCTGCATCTGTGCGGCATTACGATACGCTATGCCGGCAAGAACGGAGTGCACAACAGCGGTAGTAACAACATATTTGAAATGCTCAATGTATATGGGAACGGCGATTCCGGAATTCAGATGAAAGCTGGCGGTAACAATCTAATTCTGAATTGTGATTCACATGACAACTTTGATTACCGTCTGCAGAATGACTTTGGCGGTAATGCCGACGGTTTTGCAGACAAGCAGTACACTGGCAACGGCAATGTTTACATTGGATGCCGATCCTGGAACAATAGTGATGACGGCTGGGATTTCTATCAGCGTATAAGTCTGCCTGGAACAGAGACCGTACTCATAGGCTGCATATGTTACCGCAACGGTCCTCTGGAATATGACATGCGTTCCCATGCACGCTATGAAACAGACCGTGAGTGGTTCGATTCATTCATCAACGGGCGCAGTGTTACTTTCCGCAACGGCACTACCCGCACTGTCACACTTGAACACTATTTCAACAACGGTAACCGCAATGGTTTCAAATTGGGTGGAGACCGTACAGAAAACAACGTACGTTTGGTACAATGCTTTGCTATTGCCAATCTGAGCAAAGGATTTGACCAGAACAGCAATGCAGGCAACATGACACTTATTGGGTGCAGCGCATATGCCAATGCATGGGACTTTGGTTTCTACGGGAAAGAGTTGGGCAATCTGACTATTACTGACTGTGTGAGTATTGACGGCAATCTTGACACCACACTTGTGCTGTCTCCCCGCTTGCCTGACGGCTCACTCCCCACAACCGATTTCTTTACCTGTCCTGCTGCCGCAATTGAATACAAATAGAAGTATTTCCCTATTCAGTGTAAGTAGTATGTGGAAAAATAATATTCCGCTATGGTTTAAGAATACGAGCAGGAACACTTCCCTATTGGCTAAGAAAACATCTGCCAAACAGATATAGCATAGAAAAGGTTATTGTCATTGATACTACCTGGAGTTTCGATTCCATTCCATTATATTGCTTTCAGAGAGAAAGCCTCTACGAAAGGTATTCTGGAATGAGTCTCGTGATACTTCTGCCATGCAGGTTCGTCATGGCTTATGGTTGATATTTCTCGCGATGAACAACTCTTGAAGCGTTCACAGACAGTATGGATGATACTCCTCTCAATATCAGACAGGAGAGTCTCGTCTGCAACGCCATTTGCGACAAGCATATTGCCTTCACAATCACCAACCGGACAAAGTTCCTGATGGATTTCATCGAATTCACTATACACCTTGTCCCATCTTTCAGGAACAGGGCCGAAATCTATCGCCAGATAACTCAAGCCGGTCATCGACATACCGCGCTGACGGTATGAGAAGAAATCCACGTAGAACAAGAGTTTGTTCATCTTTGTATAGAACACCTCTCCGCATTCCTGCAGGACTGCCAGCATCACAGTCTTGAGTTTTGGAAGCGACGTGGCAGAAAAACCGTTTGCGGCTCCACGGGAGGAAGCAAAGACCCTCCTGCACTCATATTCCTCGGAATGGTATGCACCTGACTGTTCAATAACCTTTTTCACCTTTTCCGATATGTTCTCATATTCCTTTTCTGTAAGCATTTGACGTGCTGACTCAACAAGGTCAAGAAACACCTTTGGATTCATGATGGAACGGATCATGCGGCCATTTGATACGCTTGGCACTTCCCCGCTTTCATAGAGCCTCCATTGGTTTGTTCCTATGCCTAGTATTGCAGACATCTTTGCCGCTGATACACCATAACGATTGCGTACGGCAATGATCTCGTCAGTATACGGAATGCCGTATTTGGCGCGATACTGGTTTGTTACCTGCAGAAAACCAGCATCATCGCTTTCGCATGTTGTGAACTGCTCACCAGTATCCTCGCACAAATAAGCAGTGTGGATATACTCATAATCCTCACCGCGGAAGTTCCATGTACGAGGCTCGTACACCAACTTCATTTCCTTACCTGTATACGGACTTGTCATAGCTATTGTTCTTTAAAAGGATACACCAATGGATGTTCAGCAAAATG